>NZ_BNBS01000003.1 GCF_014656075.1 Streptomyces hydrogenans | reverse complement strand
CGTTCACGTAGGCCAGCGGGTCTCGTGCGAGTTCCTCCAGTTCGACACCTACAACGCGGAGGCCAGGCTGTCCTTGAAGGCGCTGGAGCCCGACCCCCTGCGGGCTTTCGCCGACCGCACGGTGGGTCAGGAAATCCGCGGGACTGTGGAGAAGACAGTTCCCATCGGCGTCTTCGTCGAGCTCGGAGACGGGTTCGTCGGGCTGGTCCCCTCCAGAGAGATCGACGGTCGGCCCGCAGTGAGTCCAGTGGAGGACTTGGAGGCCGGAGAGGAGATCACCGTCGTCGTCACGGAGATCGACCTGCCGACCCGCCGAATCTTTCTTTCCAGGCCGAGGAACGCCCAGCGCGAAGGTGTCGTGCCGGCCACGTGACGGCCAGCGTGCTCCAGCCGTTGAATGGAGCATGGGGCGGGGTGATCTGAGTGATGCCGAGTGGGAACGGCTGCGGCCGTTCCTGCCGGTCAGCAACCGGCGTTGCGGCAGGTGGCGGGATCACCGGCAGGTGATCGACGGGATCCTGCACCGGGTGCGAACCGGAGTGCAGTGGCGTGACCTGCCCGAACGGTTTGGGTCATGGAAGACCGTCTATGAACGCCACCGCCTGTGGTCGGCCGACGGTACCTGGGAACGTCTCCTTCAGCAGGTCCAGGCCGCAGCCGATGCACCAGGCGAGATCGACTGGGACATCTCGGTCGACTCCACCATCGTGGGGGCGCATCAGCATGCGGCGGGCGCTCGCACCGACCCACCGCCGGCGCCCGGCTCAAAGGGGGTCGAAGAGCGAGAACATCAGGACGAAGCGCCGTGGCAGAGTCTGCACGCCCGCCTGGTGGAGGTGGTGCTGGAGGCGAGAGCCTGGGCCGCTCGCGCGGCGGGTTTACCAGCAAGCTTCACCTCAGCGCGGACGGCCGCTGCCGTCCGCTGTCCCTGATCGTCACACCAGGTCAGCGAGCCGACTGCACCCAGTTCATCGCGGTGCTGGAGAAGATCCGAGTCCTCAGACCGGGCCTGGGGCGACCACGCAAGAAGCCCGACAGCCTTGCGGCCGACAGGGCCTACAGCAACGGACCCGTTCGCGAGTATCTGCGACGGCGGGGCATCCGCCACACGATTCCGGAGAAGAGTGACAGCCAGGCCGCCCGCCGGCGCAAGGGCACACACGGTGGACGGCCGCCCGGTTTCGACGAGGACCGCTACAAGAAGCGCAACACCGTCGAGCGGGCGATCAACCGCATGAAGCAGTTCCGGGCGGTCGCCACTCGCTACGACAAGCGCGGTTACGTCTTCCTCGGCACCGCCACCGCGGCGGCCGTCGCGATCTGGCTCCGCACATGATCGGCCGGACAAGTCCTAGCCGACAGGATTTCGCTGCCTGAGTGGCCGTGTTTCTCGACGGATTCGGGCCGCGGAGCGTCACCGTGGCCGGTCGCCTGAGCGGCGGGTACCTCACCGAACGCGTTCGGGCCACGCGCGCTGTCCGGATCGACCACGTCATGGCCCGGTGTCATCCGTCTCCCCCTGCCCCTTCCGTTGGTGGCGTGCGGGTGGGGCCGGACGGGACGGAGCCGCTCCTGGAGGGGTGGGCGGTGTCAGGCGGAGGTGGAGCATGGCCTCGAAGCGGGCCGCCGGGTCGCCGGGGTCGAAGCCCGACACCTGCGCGAGGCGTTTGAGGCGGTAGCGGAAGGTGTTGGGGTGGACATGGATCGCGGCGGAGGCGGCGATGACATCGCCGAAGTTGTCGAGCCAGGCGGCAAGCGTCTCGGTGAGCGCGCTGTGGTGCTCGGCGTCGTACGCGCGGAGACGGGTGACGGGATCGTCGGACGGGTGGGCGTCGGTGTGGACCTGGTCGGCGAGGTCGAGGAGCAGGGAGGGCAGGTAGACGTCTTTGAGCGCGGCGGCGCGGTGGGGAGTGCCGGTGGCGGTGAGCACCCGCAGGGCGCGGTCGGCGTCGGCGCGTGAGCGGGGCAGATCGCTCGGGTCGGCGGCGGGTCGGCCGATTCCGATGACGGCCGGGACCCTGCTGCCCACCCGGGAGAGGAACGCGTCGGCCACGCGTGTGGCCGTCTCCTCGGCGCTGCCCGGCAGCACGGCGTACGTCACGTCGCCGAGGTACGCCGTGGCGGCCCGGGGATGGACCGCGGAGAGGTGAAGCGCGAGTGCCTCCGCGGCGCGACGGCCCGTGGCGAGCAGGTCGGGAGCGATGTCGTCGCCGAGCACGGCGAGTGCCAGGACACAGGCCGGCTGGTGGGTCAGCCCGAGTCGGGCCGCGGCCCGGGGCGCGGCGGTGCCCCCTTCCAGGACGGTGGCCACGAGGTCGGCGCGCAACCGGTGTCCGACGTCCTCACCGGCCCGGCGACGCAGCAGATGCAGCGCGGCGACGTTCGCGGCCTCGGCGAGTGCGCGTTCGCCGTCCGGGCCCAGGCGATCCCGGATGATCACCCAGATGGACCCGAGGATCTCCCCGCCGGCCCGGACGGCGATCGCCGCCCGGGGCTTGTCGTGCGGACCGTCGACGTACAGCACCCCCTCGTTGCGGTAGAGCGCGTGGAAGGCGCCGCGGGCCTCCAGGTCGCGCAGCTTGTCGGCCGGCACCTGACGGTCCAGGACCGTCGTGATCCGGGCCGGGTCGCCCTCGTCCTGACGGCTGGAGAAGGCGAGGACCTTCCCCCCGCGGTCCTCCACCGTGACCGGACCGTCGAGGAGCGCGGCGATCGCGTTGGCGAGGGCGAACAGATCGCCCGAGAGCGGGTTGTCCCACGGCGCGCCGCCGGGGTCCTCGTCCGCGAAGTCGTCGACGGCCAGCAGTCCGCGCAGCAGCGCGGCCGCCTGGGCCCAGGAGGCGCCCGGGGCGAGTCCGAGGACGGGCACGCCGGTACGGTCCGAGGCCGCCGTGACCGTCTCGTCGACGGCCACCGGGGACCGGACGACGACCGCCGCCGCGCCGAGCCCGGCCGCCCGCTCCGTCAGCGCGGCGACCGAGTCGGAGCCGGCGACGCCGACGCCGAGGACGACGGCACCCGGCCATCGCGCGGGCTCCTCCAGGGGATCGTGGATCAGCACGCCGGACACCGGACGGGACGGGTCGGGCGTGCCGGCGGCGAGCTCCACGAGGGTCGACCCGAGATCGGCCAGGACCCGCCCGAGGACGACCGGGGCCGTGGTCATCGTCCCGCCGCCACCGGGGCCCGCAGCGCGTCGACCGCGATCCGGGCCGCCCGCCCGATGGCCCGGTCCGCCGCGGGATCGAGCTCCCGTGGCCTCGCGGCCCGGGTGAACACGGCGACCGCGTAACGGCCGCCGTCGGGGTGCTCGACGACTCCGGCCTCGTTGCGCCAGCCCGGCAGGGTGCCCGTCTTGCCCGCGACGCGGTAGCCGTCGCCGAATCCGGACGCCAGCCGGTGCGGCCAGATCTGGCGGGCCATCACCTCCCTCACCTCGCGGCAGGCCGCGGCCGGGCCCGCCTCGTCCCGCCAGATCTGGGTGAGGAGGTCGGCCGTGTCGCGGGCCGTGGACCGGGTGGTACGGCCCGGGTCGCACACGGACAACCGCGTGACCTCTTCGGCGGGCAGAGCGGCGAGGACGGGCTGCGCCTCGGCCAGGGAGGCGACGCCGAGGTCGGCGAGCAGCGCTCCGACGAGGTCGGAGCAGCCCCCCACCAGACGGGTCCGACGGCGGCCGAGAGCGGCGAGGAGCCCGTTGACCCGGGCGAGACCCACCTGGCGCAGGACGACGTCGGTGGCGGCGTTGTCGCTCATCGTCAGCATCATGCCGACGAGGTCGCGCAGACTCATCTCCACCGCGTCCACGCAGCCGGAGGTGCCGATGCCGCCGTCCCGGAACCGTAGCGGCACGGGATGGCGCTCGGCGCGGTCCAGCCGGCCGGCCTCCGCCTCGCACGCGTACGCCAGGGCGATCGGGATCTTGAAGACCGAAGCCGCCGCGACGGGGGCGTCCTCGTCGAGGCCGACGGCCGCCCGGCCGTCGATGTCCCGGGCGAAGAGGTGCCCCCGGACCCCGGCTTCCGCGAAGACGGCCTCCATCGCCCGGCGCGCGGCGACGGCCGTGAGGACGGTGCTCATGGCGTGATCCATTCGGTCGACACGGTGACGTCGGCGAGCAGCTCGGGAACGGGCGTCACTCCGAGCCCCGCGCTGTCGGGCACGTCGAGGTGCCCGTCGCGCAGGACGAACGGCTCGGTGATGTCCGTGCGGTAGTAGCGGTCCGACGCCGAGACGTCGCCGGGAAGGGTGAAGCCGGGGAGGGCCGCCAGCGCGACGTTCGCCGCCCGGCCGAGCCCCGTCTCCAGCATGCCGCCGCACCACACGGGCACCCCGTGCGCGGCGCTCACGTCGTGGATCCGCCGGGCCTCCAGATAGCCGCCGACCCGGCCGGGCTTGATGTTGACGACCGCGCACGCGCCCAGGGCGATGGCGTCGGCCGCCGAGCGGGCGGACACGACCGACTCGTCGAGGCAGACCGGGGTGCGCAGCTGCTCCGCGAGCAGGGCGTGGGCGCGCATGTCCTCCTCGTCGAGCGGCTGCTCGATCAGGAGCAGGCCGAACTCGTCCAGCCGGGCCAGATGGGGGGCGTCGGCCAGGGTGTACGCGGTGTTGGCGTCGACCTGGAGCGGCACGTCCGCGCCGAACCGTTCCCGCACGGCCCGCACGGGCTCGACGTCCCAGCCCGGCTGGATCTTGAGCTTGATGCGGCGGTAGCCCTCCTCCAGGTATCCGTCGACCGCGTCGAGCAGCTCGGGGACCGAGTCCATGATGCCCACCGAGACGCCGGCCGGAACCCGGTCCGAGGTGGCGCCGAGCCACCCGGCGAAGGACAGAGAGCGGGCCCGCAGCCACGCGTCCAGGACAGCCATCTCCACCGCGCTCTTGGCCATCCGGTGCCCCTTGAACGAGGCCAGCGCCGGGGCGACCGTCCACGGGGTCACCTCCGGCCGGGTGAAGAGGGCGGGCAGCAGGTGGCGGCGCAGCACGTCCGCGGCGGCGGCGGTGTACTCGGAGGAGTACACCGGGGAGGTCATGGTGGCGCACTCGCCCCAGCCGTCCCCTCCGGTGGTCTCGATCCGCAGCAGAAGGAGGTCACGCGTGGTCTGTGTGCCGAAGGACGTCCGGAACGGCGAGACCAGGGGCATCGCGATCCGGCGCAGTTCCGCTCCGAGGATCTTCATGCGTCAAACTCCAGACGTGGTGACAGGACGTACCAGCCGTCCCGGGTGAAGGTGGTGACGGTGTGTCGCCCGTCGGCCATCAGGCCGCCGAGGACGTCGCGCACGGCCGGGCGCCAGGCGCCGGCGACCGCGCGGTCGCCGGCGCGCAGCGCCTCGATGTCGGGCGGGACGCGGACCAGGACGGTCCGCCCGGACAGGTCGCCGGGCCGCCCGCCCCGGACGGGGTGGCCGTCGGGGCCGATGTCGAGGGCCACCACGGGCGGCTCTTCGGTGCGCCCGCTGCCCGGCGTGGGACGGGGGGCCTGCCCGGCGGTGAGGTCCCAGCGCACGAGCAGCCGGTCGGAGTCGGTGCCCGCGTTGACGCCGTCCCGCATGGCGCCGTAGAAGTTCGGAAGGTACTCCGTGGGTACGGCGCCGAGTTTGCGGAGGTTGAAGTAGGCGTTGCGGCTGACCAGCGGGTCGTACGTCCACGTGATCGTGGAGATGCCGCGGGCGAGCGACCAGGCACGCTGGTGGAGCTTGAGCGCGAAGCCGATGCTGCGGCCGACGGCCCCGACGTCGACGGCGGCGATGTGGGAGTGGAGCCCTGCGGTGGACAGCAGCCCGAGGCACGTGCCGATCATCCGGCCGTCCTGCTCGACGGCGACGACGTAACTGCCGGAGTGGGCCAGCACCAGGAGCAGTTCCGGAGTCATCACGGGGTTGTCCGGAGCCGGGCGCCACACACGGTGGAGCAGGTCGCGCGCCTCGCGCATGGAGTCCAGGTCGTGCAGCTCGCGGAGGGTGACCCCGGCGGCCAGCGCGGCGCGCTCGGCCAACAGCAGGGCGGGCCCCAGTTCCGTCGAGGGAGCGGTGTGCGAGCCGGCCATCACGACCGCCCGCACAGCTCGTCGACGAGCGCGGCCAGCAGCGCGGCACGCGTCGGGAGTTCGGCGACGAGGACGTGCTCGTCGGCGGCGTGCGCGCCACCGCCGACCGCGCCCAGGCCGTCCAGGGTGGGGGTGCCGACACCGGCGGTGAAGTTGCCGTCGGAGCCGCCTCCGACGGCCGCGCCCCGCAAGGGCCCCAGGCCGAGCGCCGTGTGCAGCTCCTCGGCCAGGCCGAACAGGCCGGCCGACGAACGGGCCGGGAGCGGGGGCCGGTTGAGGCCGCCGGTGAGGGTGAGCCGGGCGCCGTCCAGCGCGCACGCCAGACCGCGCAGGGCGGAGTCGACCCGCAGCTGTTCCCGCTTCGTCCGTGCCCTGACGTCGATCTGGAGGGACGCCGTGTCGGGCACGGTGTTCCGGGTCGTGCCGGCGCCGGCGACGGTGGGCGTCACGGTGGTGCCCGCGGTGTGGTCGGTCAGGCCGTCGACGGCGAGGACCTGATGGGCCAGCTCCGTGGTGGCGTTGACGCCCCGCTCCGGTTCCAGGCCGGCGTGGGCGGCGCGCCCGGTGATCGTCAGGTCGTAGAGGGAGGCGCCCTTGCGTTCCGTCTTCAGCGCCCCGTCCTCGGCGGCCTCCAGGACCAGGACCGCCCCCGTGCGGCGGGCCTCGTCCTCGATCAGGCCGCGGGAGTCGGCGGAGCCGCCCTCCTCGTCGGAGGTGACCAGGACGGTGACCCCGTCCAGGTCGTCGAGGCTCGCCAGCGCGTGGAAGAGCTGGACCAGACCGGCCTTCATGTCGAAGCAGCCGGGCCCCGTGAGGACGCCGTCCGTGACCGCGAAGGGGTGGGTGGCCAGGGAGCCGACCGGCCAGACGGTGTCGAGGTGACCGAGCAGCAGGACCCGGTCGCCGCTGCCGAAGCGCCAGCGCAGGTGCGGCCTGCCGGTGTCCTGGAGCCATTCCGGGGACTGGCCGGTGAGCCGGGTGCCGAGCGCGGCCAGGACGGCGGCGCAGTGGGCGACGGCGTCGACGTCCGACGTCGGGGACTCCGCGGTGACGAGGGCCTCGACGTCGTCGATCATCTCGGGGAGCCGGGCCCGCAGCCGGGCGACGGCGGCGGGTGAGGCGGAGCGCGGGCGCGCGGGAGTGCGGGGCCGGGCCGTGGAGGGGTTCATCTCAGCTCACCTTCGGGGTCGCACGGCCGCCGTGGTGCACGAAGCGCGAGCCGTCGGGCAGGGTGAAGAACGCGACCGGAATCCAGCCGCCGTCGTCGGGGCGCCGGGCCACGAAGGTCCCGGGCGACAGGGGGCGCAGCGGATACTCGGTCTCGGGCCGCTCCGCCAGACCGGCCAGGATCCCGGTGAAACGGTCGCGCAGCAGCAGCCCGCCGTCCCGTTCGACAACCTCGATCCGGGTGGAGCTGCGCTCGTACACGCCCGTCACGTCGGCCGGGTCCACGTCGGCCGGGGTTTCGGCGGGGAGCAGGGGAGCCGGCATGGACACGCCCGCGAGTTCGTCGGCGATCTCCCGGAACAGCTCCGCGTACAGGGCGCCGGCGTTGCCGCCGTTCGCGAACAGGCAGATCGCGAGATCGACCTCGGGCAGCACCCGCAGGTACGCGCTCTGGCCGATGGTGCTGCCGTCGTGCCCGTACGTCGCGAGTCCGTCCCACTCGCCGAGCACCCAGCCGAGGCCCCAGGCACGGCCGGCCGGGTACGGACTGGGCAGTTCGACCTGCGGGGTCTGCATGGCCCGCACGGAGTCGCCGCTGAGCAGCCGGGTGCCGTCCCCCGTGGAGCCTCCGTCCAGGTGGAGGCGGACGAAGGCCAGGACGTCGGCGGTGGTGGAGCAGATGAGACCGGTCGGGCCCGTGGAGCGTGCCATCGACCACTCCGCGACGACCTGCGGCGGGTCGCCGTAGTGTCCCGTGGCGGCGCGGTGGCGCAGGACGTCGTCGGGGAGGGTCGCGGTGTGGGTGAGCCCGAGGGGCCGGAAGAGCCGGTCCCGCATCAGCGCGTCCCAGCGGATTCCGGTGACCCGTTCCATCACCCGGCCGATCAGCGTGTATCCGGCGTTGCAGTACGACATGGTGGCGCCGAGCGGATGACACGCCGGCAGGTCGGCGAGCAGTTCCGCGTACCGCTCCAGACAGTCGTCGCCCCGGCCGGTGTCCGGGAAGTAGTCGCCGTCGATGCCGCTGGTGTGGGCGAGCAGATGCCGCAGCGTCACGCTCCGGGTCAGGTGCTCGTCGGCGAGGCGGAGCTCAGGCATGACCTCGACGAGGGGGCGGTCCAGGGTCAGGGCCCCCTCGTCCACGAGACCCATCGCGGCCGTGGCGGTCCACACCTTGGTGATGGAGCCGATCTGCCACAGCGTGTCGGTGGTCGCATCGATCCGGGCACCGGCGTTGGCGAGGCCGGCGGCGGCCTCGATCCGCCGCCCCTGGTACCAGATGCCCAGACCCGCTCCGGGCACCGAGTGGCGGGCGGCGAGTGCGGTCAGACGTGCGGTCCAGTGGGCCGTGTCGGGAGGGACGGTCGGTTTCGCGGTCACGATGAACTCCTGAGGGGCGCGCGGTTCGTGTGGGTGGCGCGGTTCGTGTGGGTGCGCGGACGGTGTGCGTGGCGCGGGTGGTGTGCCGCCGCGGAGGGCAGGTGCCGGTTGCGGCTCCCTTGCCTGGTGGGGCGGAGGGCCGCGACCGGCCGTGCGGAGGCCGGCCGGATGGGGCGGGGTCCGTACGGGGCGGAGCCGGTGCCCCTCGTGGGGGCGGCTCCGGACTCGGCGGAGTCGGCGTCAGGGCGACGCGGAGCGCCGAGAGTCGGGGGCCGGGCGCCGGTGAGAGCGGAGCCCGGCGGGCGGGTGCCGGAGGTCAGCGGGAGCCGGCGGGTTCGGGGGCCGAAGCGGCGTGCGGGATCGGGCCGCCGAAGGGGCGGAGGGTGTGCCCGGTGACCCAGTCGACGACACGGCGGCAGTAGTCGGCACGCTGCGACGGCCGGCCGTTCAGGACGAACAGGTGCGAGCCGCCGGGGTAGAGGACCATCCGGACGGTCACCCCGCGGGTGCGCAGCGCGTGGAACCACTGCTCGGCCTGGCCCGCCGGGCAGACGTCGTCGGCCAGACCGTGCAGGATCAGCGTGGGGGCCCGCACCGCGTCCACGTGGGCGAGCGGGGAGAGCTCCCGCCGCCGGTCGGCGTCCGCGATCTCCTCGTGCGCGATCTCCAGGCCCTCCACGGAGGTGGCGACCAGTGACGGCAGGTCGGCGATCAGACCGCCCGGCACGACCGCGGCGAAGAAGTCGCTGCGGGCGGAGAGCCAACAGCTGAGGTAGCCGCCGTAGCTGTAGCCGGTGAGGGCGATCCGCTCCGGATCGACGAGCCCTTCGGCGACCAGCGCCCCGACCGGCTCCAGCACGTCGCGCTCGTCGCCCTCGCCCCAGGCGTCGACCGCGGCGGTGAGGAAGTCCTCGCCGTAGCCGTCGCTGCCGCGGATGTTGAGGGCGAGGATCGTCCAGCCGCGGCTGACCAGCTCCTGGTGGTAGAGGTGGACGGGGTCGGCGTGCGGGGCCCAGCAGTTGTGCGGACCGCCGTGGAGGTCGACGAGCAGCGGCCCGCCGGCGGGCGCCCGGGGGTCACGGGTGACCAGACCGTGCACCCGCGTGCCGTCCGAGATCACGAACTCCCGCTCGGTGACGGGCGCGAGCGTCACCTCGGGGAGCGCCCCGGCCATGTGCGCGGTGAGCCGGGCGAGTGCGCCGGTCTCCAGGTCGAGGAGCGCGATCTCCCCGTACGAGGCGCCGTCCGCCACGGCGAGCGCTGCCTTCCCCGCCGCGACCGAGCAGCCCGACACCCCGCTGCCCGCGGGAAGCGGAAGCTCCACGGCCGCGGCGCTCCCGAGGCCGGGTCCGTCGTCCAGCGGCAGCCGGTACGGCCGGGTGGCGCCCCGGTCCCGGGCGCAGAAGACGACGCTCTCGCCCTTCGAGCCGTGGAACTGGGGGAGGGCGCCCGGATAGCCCGAGCCGCCGGGCATGACGTTGCGGTCCAGTCCGACGGCGAGCGCCGTGGGCGCCGAGCCGTCCAGCGGCTGGAGCCGCAGCGACTCGTGGCCGGCCCCGTGGGCGGTGCGGCCGGTCAGCAGCAGGGCGTCGCCGCCCGGACGCCAGGCGACCGCGCGGACCGGTCCGGCGGCGGGCCCGACGGGGGTCGGCAGGGGCGAAGGGCCGAAGGCGTCGACGACATGGGCGGCGACGGCCCCCGTGAGGTCGTAGTCCCTGCCGACGACGGCGGGAAAGGCCAGTCGGGTGCCGTCCGGCGACCAGGCGGGCGTACCCGTGACGTGGAAGTCGCCGAGGGTCAGCCGGGTGACCCGGCCCGAGGCGGTCTCCACGACGAACAGCTGGGTGCGGGCGGTGCCGCGCATGCCCTGCCCGTCCACCTTCCCGAGGCGGTCCACGACGACGGGTTCGTCCGGCGCCTGGCGGTGGACCTCGGCGGTGACGGCGATCCGCGAGCCGTCCGGGCTCCACACGGGTATCGCCGCGCCGTGGTCGAGCTCGGTCAGCCGGCGGACCTCGCCGTCGTCGAGGCGGAGCAGATGGAGCTGCCCGCCGCGCAGGAACGCCAGGGTCGTGCCGTCCGGGGACCAGCTCGGGGTGTGGTCGTCCGGCCCGGAGGTGAGGCGGTGGGGAGCGGGGCCCGCCGGCCCGCCGCCGGTGGCGACGAGCCACAGCGAACGCACCGGCCGGTCGAGCCCGGCGTCCTGGGTCGTCAGGGTGTACGCGACGCGGCTGCCGTCGGGCGCCAGTGCCGGCTGGTCGGGGATCGCGAACCGGTACAGGTCGTCGACGCGCAGGGGCCTGGTCGTGGTCACGGGTTCTCCTCCAGGGTGGGGACGCAGGACAGCAGGGACGCGGTCACCGCGTGGCCGGGGGCGTGCAGGACCCGGTCGGCGGGCCCGTGCTCGACGAGCCGGCCGCGGTCCATCACGGCCACCTGGTCGGCCAGGTAGCGGACGACCGCTAGGTCGTGGGAGATGAAGAGCAGGGAGAAGCGGAGTTCCCGCTGGAGACGGCGCAGCAGGTTGAGCACGGCGCCCTGGACGGAGACGTCGAGCGCCGAGGTGATCTCGTCGGCGACCAGGACGCCGGGCCGGGCCGCCAGCGCCCGGGCCAGCGCGACGCGCTGCCGCTGGCCGCCGGAGAGCTCTCCCGGGGTGAGGGACGCCCGGCCGGGATCGAGCCCGACGAGTTCCAGGTAGTGTGCCGCCTCCGCTGCCCGGGCCCGCGCGGTCGCCCCGGGCCGGGGCGACCACCGCGACGGCGGCAGCGCCTCCGCGACGGCGGCGCCGATGGACATCCTCGGGTCGAGCGAGGCGTACGGGCTCTGGAAGACGAGCTGCACCGGGCCACGGCGGGGCCGGTGGGCCACGGGCGTGCCGTCCACGAGGATCTGGCCCCCTGTGATGGGCGCCAGTCCCACCGTGGCGCGGCCGAGCGAGGACTTGCCGCACCCCGAGCCGCCGACCAGGCCGGTGATCCCGCCGTCGGGGACCATGAGGTCGACGCCGTCGACGGCGGTGAAGCGGCCGTAACGGACCCGCAGTTGTCGGAGTTCGAGGGAACTCATGCGGTGGCCTCCTGGGCGGTGGACGCGTCCCGGACCTCCGGGATCGGGTTGCCCGGGCCGGGAGCGGCCGGGGTCAGCGGGTGCCAGCAGGCGACACGGGCGGCCGTCCCGTGCGGGACGAGCTCCGGGGCGTCGGTGCGGCAGCGGTCGTCGGCGTGCGCGCAGCGGGCGGCGAAGGGGCAGCCCGGGTGTGCGTCGGCGGGTTCCGGAGGCCGGCCCGGGATCGTTGCCAGCTCGCGGTCCCGGTCGGTGGTCAGGGTCGGTACGGCCCCGATCAGGGCGCGGGTGTACGGATGCGCGGCCCGCCCCGCCAGGTTCGCGACCGGCAGGTCCTCGACGATCCGGCCCGCGTACATCACCAGCACCCGATCGCAGACCCCGGCCACGATCGCCAGGTCGTGGGAGATCAGGAGCAGGGCCGCCCCGGACTCCCGCCGGACCTCGCCCAGCAGGTCGAGCACCTGCCGCTGGACCGTCACGTCCAGCGCGGTCGTGGGCTCGTCCGCGATGATCAGCCGCGGCGTGCCCATCAGACCCATGCCGATCACGGCCCGCTGGCGCATGCCGCCCGAGTAGGAGTGCGGCCGCTGCCGCGCCCGGCGCGCCGCGTCGGGGATCCGGACCGCGCGCAGCCGGTCGACGGCGCGGGCCCAGGCCGCCGAGCGGGCGGCCCGCTCGTGGACCTCGACGACCTCCGACAGCTGCCGGCCGACGCTGAGCGCCGGGTTGAGCGAGGCCATCGGATCCTGGAAGACCATGGCCAGGGCCGTACCGCGGGGCCGTTCGGCGAGCAGGTCCCGGCCCTCGAAGCGGAGCGTGCCCGCCTCCACCAGGCCGGGCGAGGGCACCAGGCCGGCCACGGCCTGCGCGGTCAGGCTCTTGCCCGAGCCGGACTCGCCGACCAGACCGATCGCCTCGCCCTCCCCGATGCTCAGAGAGACGCCGCGCACCGGCCGCCGCCCATCGGGGAAGGTGACCCGCAGATCGTGCACCTGGAGCAGGGCCCCGTCGGGGCGGGCCGGCCGCGGCGCGGGACCCGGCGCCGCCACGGCACCGCCGGCGGGGGGCCGCACCGGGCGGCCGGCCTGGGCGAACACCTCGCCGACCAGTGCGAACACCACCCCGGTGAGGACCACGGCCGCGCCCGGAGCGAGCGCCGCGACCGGGTTGAGGTAGAGCCGGTCCAGCTGGTCGCCGAGCAGTCGTCCCCAGTCGTACGACGGCGCCTGCACCCCCAGTCCCAGGAAGGACAGCCCGGAGAAGGCGACCAGGGTGCCCGCCGCGGCCTGGGCCGCGAAGAGCAGACAGGGTTCGGCGATGTTCGGCAGCAGGTGACGGGTGACCATGCGCAGTCGGCCGACCCCGAGGATCCGGGCCGCGGCCACGTACTCCGACCCGGCGACGGAAGCGGTCAGGTTCTGCACCAGCCGCGCCCCGGGCGGGACCATGGCCAGCCCGACGGCCAGGACCGCGCCCGTGGCCCCGACGCCGAAGACGGTCGCGAGGAAGAGGACGAAGAGCAGACCGGGGAAGCTGATCAGGACACCCACGAACGCCGTCACCCCACGCCCCGCGCGACGGCCGAGGACCGCCGGCGCGACGCCGAGGAGCAGGCCGCCGAGCACGCCGATCGTGGTCGCGGCCAGTGTGAGCCCGAGCGTGAGCCGGGTCGCCACCACCACTCGGGCGGCGATGTCCCGGCCGAGGTTGTCGGTGCCGAGCGGATGGGCCGCACCGGGCCCCTGGAGCATGGCCCCGGTGTCCACCCGCTCGGCGGCGGGGCCCAGGACGACCGGTCCGAGGAGGGCGACCAGGGCGAGCGCCAGGACGCCGGTGAGGGCGGTCAGCCCCACGGGGGTGCGCAGGGCGTGCCGGAGTCGGCATGCGTACGACATCGTCAGCTCCCTCGGACGGTGGATCGGGGGTCCGCGACGGCCACGGCCACGTCGACGGCGAAGGTGATCAGCAGGGCGGCCGCCCCGTAGACAAGGACCACGGCCTGGACCATCGGATAGTCCTTCTCGGTGATCGCCTGGACGATCGTGGTGCCGAGGCCGGGCCACGCGAAGACGTTCTCGACCAGGACCGTGCCGGTCAGCAGCGCCATCAGCGTCAGACCGCCGACGGTCAGGGAGGAGGCCAGCAGATTGGGCAGGGCGTGGCGCAGATAGCGCAGCCGGGCGGGCAGCCGCTTGGCGTACGCGGTGCGCATGTACTCCTCGCCCAGGACCCGCAGCGTCTCCACCCGGACGATCCGGGCGAGCGCGGCGGCGGGGACGACGGACAGCGCGACGACGGGCAGCACGTAGGAGTCGGGACCGCCGCGGGAGGCCACGGGAAAGAGGGGGAAGGCGACCGCGAAGCAGGCCACCAGCGCGACGGCGAGCAGGAACTCGGGCACGGCGGCGAGGGCGCCGGTCACCGAGCCGAAGGCCAGCTCACCTCGGCGACGGCGCCCGTCACGGGTGAGGACGGCGGCCCACATGCCGCCGGGGACGGCGGCCAGGACCACCACGAGGAAGGCCGGCAGGGCGAGTGACAGCGTGGCCGGCAGGCGGGCGGCGATGACGTCGGAGACCGGGAGCCCGGCACCGATCGACTCGCCGAGCCGGCCCTGGAACAGCTCGGCGAGGTAGTGCGCGAACTGCTGCGGCACCGGCCGGTCCAGGCCGAGCGCCTGTCTGCGGGCCTCGACCAGCGCCGGGTCGGCGGTGGGGCCCAGCGCCGTGCGGACGGGGTCGCCCGGGATCAGGTGGATCATGGCGAAGGAGGCGGTGACCAGGGCCGCGAGCGAGACGACGAGCCGTCCCGTACGGCGCAGGGCGAAGACGGTCCACGGTCCCGGCGCGGTGCGGCGGGGCCGGGCCGGCGTCGCGTCGACCGGGTTCGTCTCCGCGCCGCTCCGGGCCGTGGTGGCGGCGGCCCGGGGTGTCCCGGCCGTGGCTCCAGCCGGTGCGGCGGCGGGCCGGGTGTCCGCGGGGTCGTGGGGAACAGGGGTCTTCCTCATGTCGTCACCCCTTGCGCAGGCTGTCGGGGACGATGCCGCCGCCGTCGACCTCGAAGCGGATGCCCCTGCCGAAGGTCCGGACCGTGCTGTCGGCGAACGGGGTGACGTCGGTGCGCCGGATCAGTGCGGCGTCGGCCCGGTTCCACAGCGGACAGCCGGCCCGGCCGGGGCGGGCGGCGGCCTCGGCGGCCAGCCGTCGGTAGTCCGGGTTGTCCACGGAGCCGAGGTTGCTGCCGGCCGGCGGGGGAGGGCCGTCGAAGAAGCGGGTCAGCTGGTCGGGCAGCGGCACGCTGATCGGGCTCCAGGCCACGTCCCAGTCACCGCGCGAGAGCGCGGCGAGCAGGCCGGAGCCGTCGACCGGCTCGGCGGTGGCCTTCACCCCGAAGGCGTTCCACTCCTTGATGGTCAGCTCGACCGCCGCCGTGACCTGCGGCCCGGCGATGACGGGGTGGACCAGGGTGACGGAGAGCGGCCGGCCGGCCTTCTCCCAGACGCCGCCGTTCTTCTTCCAGCCGGCACCGGTCAGTTCGGCCGCGGCCTTCGCCGGGTCGTGCGGCGGCACGTTCCCGGTCACGGTGTCGCCGGTGCAGGGGGTCGGCGGGGTCTCCCCGAGATTGGTGGCGAACGTTCCGGTGCCACCGGTGGCGACGGAGCCGATCCGCTTCAGGTCGAGGGCGCCGACCAGGGCCCGCCGAACGGCCTGCGCGGCGGTGGGCCGGGCCGCGGACTCGTGGAAGAGCAGGTGGCCGGTGGGCGTCCGGGTGCCCTTCCACGGAACGCCCGCCGCGATGAGCCGTTCCGCGTCCGGCCCGTTGACCTGGCCCGCGTCGATCTGCCCGCCGAGCAGCAGGTTGGCGGTCGTCGACTCGTCCGCCACGACCTTGAACACCAGCTTCTCGGGACCGGCGACGTCCGCCGGTGCCGAGCCCGTCCCGGCCGGATCCGTCCGGCGCACGTACGTGTAGTGGTCGCCGGGGACGGCTTCCGTGAGCCGGTAGGCGCCCGTGGCGGCGGTGGCCCGCGAGAGTCGGGACGGATCGGTGAGGGCCTTCCGGCACACCAGGGGCAGCATGCGGGCCATCTCCACGAGGAACGGGGCCGAGCCCGAGGTGGTGACGGTGACCGTCCGCGTCGACTCGTCCGCCGTGGCCCTCGCCCCCGCGTTCGCGGGCACGGCGAGACCGAGCAGCGGAGACCGGTTCGCGGGGTCGGCGACGTGGTTGTATCCGGCGGCGACGTCGGCTGCCGTGAGCGGACTGCCGTCCTCACAGGTCAGCCCGGGCCGCAGGACGAAGCGTGCGCGGCCGTCGCGGACCGACCAGCTCTCGGCCGCCCCCGCGGTCGTCGACCCGTCGGCGGCGAGGCGCACCAGGGTCGCATAGGCGAACCGGTTCATCATCAGCGCCGTGCTGTCGACGGTGCCGAGGGGACTGAGGCTGCCCGGGTCGGTGCGGATGGCGAGGGTGACCGTCCGCGCCCCGTCGGCGGACGCCCCGCCGCCGCAGGAGGTGGACATCAGCGCTGTCGCCGTGACCACGGCGAGCGCGCTGGCCACCCGCTCGCGCCGTCCGGCGGCCCTCCTCGGTGAGGTCATGGTGTGTCTCCTTACTGATGACGGACCTGGAGCCCGTCGGCCGGGCGGGGCGGGGCGGTGTGCTGGGGCCGGCGCGGTGGCCGGCCCGGGCGGCCACCGGCGGAAGGGCCGGTGGCCGGGTGCGGTGCGGTCGGTCAGGCGCGGGGGATGGCACGGGTCCCGTGCAGGTACTCGGCCCGGTCGCCGTCCCCGAGGAAGGTGACGGTCGGGAACTCGCCGTTCTCCTGCGCCGTGCCGATGAGCGTGTGCGCGTCGAGCGGGACCATCGTCAGGTCGCTCAGCGGGTCGGTGCCGTGCAGCTCCGCGCTGGGGCCGAGCGGCCACAGGACGAGCCGGAGACCGTCCTCGGTCTCGGTCACCTCTGCCCTCTGGGTGACCGACTCGTACCGTCCGGCGAAGTACCGGGGGTCGACCGCGGGAGGTGCGGTGGGCGGCGTGGGCATCGGGGGGACGGTGACCCCGGCGAGTTCGGCGAGGAGTTCCGTGACCAGCCCGTGCAGGCCGAAGAACTCACCGCCGTTGATGAGGATCACCACCGCCACGTCCTTGCCCGGGACGGCACGGAGCAGGGCGGTCTGGCCCATGGTGCCGCCGTCGTGGCCGATGACCGGACCTCCCTCCCAGTCGAAGATCTCCCAGCCGAGGCTCCAGTGGTCGCCCAGCCGGCCCGCGCCCGGGACCACGACCTCGGGGCGTCGCATCGCGGCGACGGACTCCTCGCTCAACAGCCGGGTGCCGTCGGGGGCCAGGCCGTCGGCGAGGTGGAGCCGGGCGAAGCGCAGCTGGTCGCGGGCGGTCAGCGTCAGGGTGGCGCCGGCCGGGGCGTTGGAGCGCGGCATCTCCCAGAACGGCGCCTTCACCGGCTCGCCGTCGGGTCCGGAGACGTGGCCCATCGCCACCCGGTGCCGGATCGCCCGGCCCGGCGAGGTGACGGCATGGGTCATCCCGAGGGGCGCGGCGATCCGCTCGTGCAGGGCCGCCTCCCACGTCAGGCCCGTGAGCACCTCGATGATCCTTCCGAGGACGACGTAGCCGCTGTTGCAGTACGAGAACATCTCGCCGGACGGGAAGAGCTGCCGGGCGGGGGTGGGCAGCGCCGCCACGAAACGCTCGACGGCGTCGTCGCCGGGGCCGTGGTCGGAGAAGATGTCACCCTCGAACCCGCCTGTGTGACAAAGAAGTTGACGCACCGTCACGGTTTTCGAGGTGTGTGCGTCGGCGACCCGGAAGCCGGGCAGGTGGTCGGCGACCGGGGAGTCCAGCGTGAGCAGTCCCTCGTCGACCAGCTGCATGATCAGGGTGGCCGTCCACACCTTGGTGATCGATCCGGTCTGGAAGACCGAGTCGGTGGTCACCGGGTAGCCGAAGTCCCGGTCGAGCACGCCGTAGGCGGCCTCGGTGACCTCGTCGCCGTGCAGGACGGCGATGCTCGCGCCCGGAATGCCGTGCCGCACGGCCACCTCGGCGAGCCGTTCGCGCAGATCCTCGGAATTCATGGAAGTGCCTCCGAAACAGAGAGCCGCTCGTCGTCGAGGGGCGGGGAAGTGGAAGGGCGGGGGCGGGATCCGCCGTCGGATCCCGCCGTGCCGTGGGAACCGTCCGGGGTGATGGGTGAACGGTAGGAAGCGGGCACCCGGCCTGTGATCGTCGTGGAGCACGAAGGAACGGAGCCCCTGTGGTGCCCCCGTCCGAAGACGGGCGCGCCAGGGGCGCGCGGCCTCCTACTCGATCCGGGGCGAGCCGCGACGCCGTACCAGCCGCCGTGCCGGCAGCATGACCGCCGACATGCCCGCCAGGCAGACCACGCCGAGGATCGCGGCGCAGACGGCGGGGGAGACGGACAGGGCGGGCAGCCCGGTCACCGCGAGGGCGAAGGTCAGCAGGGTCAGGGCCGCAACCAGCGTGCCGACGATCGTGCCCGTCCCGAGGACGAGCAGCGTCTCCAGGCGCAGCATGGACAGGACCTGGCGGCGCGTCGCGCCGATCAGGCGGAGCAGGGACAGCTCGCGCCGGCGGGACGCGGTGGCGACGGCCAGCGTGGTCACCACGCCGATCAGGGTGAACAGGGCGATGGCCGCGACCGCCATCAGCCCCGGAAGCCCCTGACTCCGTGCCTGCTCGGTCAGCGCCGCGCCGTACGCGGACGCGGATGTGGCGTGTACCCCGGGGAGCCGCTCGGTCACCGGCCGGAGACCGGCGTCCCCCTTCACCAGCAGGTAGTCGTCGTGACCGCCGTCGGTGACGTGTTCGGCGACCAGGCCGTGCGGCAGCAGCACGTCGCCGAAGCCCATCCCGCGGTCGTAGACGGCGACCACCCGGGGGTGGATCAGCGTGCCGTCGCCGAGCCACAGGGTCATGGTCTCGCCGAGGTCGTCGGCGTCGCCGACGTTCGAGCTGACCGCGACGGTGTCGTCGCCGCGCAGATCGGCCAGCGAACCCGAGGTGACGCCCGGATCCAGGTTCGACAGGGCGCCCTTGAGACCCTGCGCGGGCAGCGACTGGAGCTGGTCGCCGACCGATTTCACGACGGTGGTGCGCTTGACGGCCGTCACCGCCTCCGCCCCCGGCATCCTCCGCACCTCCTCGTACGCCGCGCTCGGCACGCCCGGACCGTCCGCGACGAGCACGTGGTCCGCGAGCAGACCGGCGGCCGACTGGGTGCGGGTGGCGTTGACGGCCGTGTTCTGGACGAAGAGCTGGCCGGCCCCGAAGGAGAGCGCCAGCGCGATCGGCGTGATCACCGACGCCAGCCGGACGGCGGCGACGGAGGCCGTCTCCGCGGCGAGCCGGCCCGGGACCGGGAAGAGCAGCCGCAGCGGAGGGCTCAGGACCCGGATGCCGGCCCGCGCGATCCAGGGCCCCAGCAGCGCGGCGGCCCAGATCAGGGTGAGCGCCAGTCCGCCCATGGCCGCCCTGGCGATCTGCCCGCCGAAGGCGAGCGCCGTGGAGGCCGCGCCCAGTCCGACGGCCAGGAAGACGAGCCCGGTGACCATCCGCCAACGCGGCAGCCGCGCCGGCTCCGTCGCCGCCTCGCCCAGGGCCTCGACCGGCCGGACGCGGGAGACGCGCCGGGCCGCGAGCCAGGCCGAGCCGACCGCGGTGAGCACGGTCAGCAGCACGGTGCCGGCGACGGGCAGCGGACCCAGCACGAGCGACAACTCCTGCGGGAGCACACCGTGATCGGCCATGAAGCGGTGCAGGACCGCTCCGAGCCCGAGCGACCCCAGGCCGCCGAGGAACGCGGCGGGCACGGCGACCTTGAGGGTGCCGCGGACGATCAGCCGCCGCACCTGCCGGGGGGTGGCGCCGATGGCGCGCATCACCGCGAGCTCGCGGGTCTGGTCCCGTACGGAGATGTCCAGCAGCCCGGTCAGGATCAGCAGCACGACCAGCAGGGCGATGCCGCCGATCGACGCGCTCACCCCGATCAGGTCGAGCCGCGCCGCCGCCACCCCCGGGTTCTCGACGTCTCCGCGCGAGGCACCGGTCGCGACCAGCAGACCGGGGGCCGCCGCCGCGAGCGCCTCGGAGGACGTGCCGTCCTCCCCGAGGACCACCAGCGCGTCGGCCCGGTCGGGGTGGCCGGCGAGCGTCCGCGCCGTCCGGTCGCCGAACCACACGACCGCACGGCCGGCGCCGTCCGCCCCCGAACCGCCCGAGACCAGCCCGCTGACCCGGTACGACTCCGGTGCACGGCCGCCCGCCTGCAGCCGGACGGTGTCCCCGACCTCCGCGCCGCTCCCGGCGGCCATCGCCACCTCGTGCGGCGCCAGCGGGGCACGACCCGACCGCAGGTCGACCGGGCCGAGCGCGGTCGACTCCCATCCGCGACCGGTGAGCACGGTGCCGTCCGCGGTGACCACGGGCACGGACACGTCCGCGACGACCCGGACGACCCCCGGCACCTCCGCCAGCCGTTCGGCCGGGGCGATCGACACCCGGGCCCGTTCGAGCAGAGGTCTGACCTCCGTGCGCTGGGACTCGCCGGAGTCCACGATCTTCTCGACCCGCTGGCTCGCGGCGACGACGGCCACGGCAGGGGCGTAGCGGTCGACCGCCCCGTGCGCCCGCAGCGCCGATTCCAGGAGGACGCCGAACGCGCCCGTCAGCGCGGCGGCGAAGAGCAGCGCCGCCGCCACGCCCGCGGCGATCCCGCGCCTCACAGCGAGTCCCAGCGGGCCAGGACGGCCTCCGCGGACGGCGCGGTCAGTTCGTCGACGATCCGGCCCCCTCCGAGGAAGACGACGCTGTCGGCCCACGAGGCCGCCACCGGATCGTGGGTGACGAGGACGACGGTCCGCCCCATCTCGTCGACCGCCTCGCGCAACAGCTTCAGGACGTGCCCGGCCGACCTCGGGTCGAGCGCGGCCGTCGGCTCGTCGGCGAAGACGATCTCGGGGCGCGTCACCAGCGCCCGGGCGACCGCGACGCGCTGCTGCTGGCCACCCGACAGCCGTGCCGGGAGGTGCTTGAGGAGGCCCGCCATGCCCACCCGGTGGACGATCTCCGTCAGCCACTGCCGGTCGGCCTTCTTGCCGCCGAGCGACAGGGGGAGGGTGATGTTCCGTTCGACGTCCATCGACGGCATCAGGTTGTAGCCCTGGAAGACGAAGCCGATCCGCTCGCGGCGCAGCCGGGTCAGCTCGGCCTCGCGCAGCCCGCCCATGTCCACGTCGCCCAGCCGCACCGACCCGTTCGTCGGCCGGTCGAGACCGGACGCGCAGTGCAGGAACGTGCTCTTGCCCGAGCCGGACGGGCCCATGATCGCGGTGAAGCTGCCGGTGCGGAACCCCCAGCTCACCTGCTCCAGCGCGGTCACGTCGCCGTAGGACTTGGAGACCCGGTCCAGGGACACGGCGTACGGTGTGCCCCCGTTCGTCGTCGTCCGTCGCATGATGTGGCCCTTCGATGCCTTTGGTCGGTCATGATCAGGCTTCGAAACTAGGCTCGGGACAGGGGCGGCCGGCAGCGGTCGGCCCCCCGCTCCGGGGGTGTAGCAGGCTCCACCACGAAGGTGGAGCGGGCACTTATGACAAGGGATCAACCGTGACGTACCGTCGTGACCCATGGACTTGAAGGCACGCGCACGTCACAGCCTGCGTTCCACGCGGTATGTCCTCGGCGGCCTCACGACCGCCCTGCCCGCCCTGGCCGGCTACGTGCTGCTGCCTCTGGTCGCCGTCGCGCTCATCGTCGCGCCGGTCCTGCCCTGGGCGGTCCGCCCCCTGCGGTCCCTCGCCGACGCCGAGCGCCGCCGCACGGAACGACGCCTCGGCCGGGCGGTACGACGCCCGTACCCGACGCTCCGGGGCAGTGCCCGCCGGCAGACCCTCCAGCTGCTGCGATCCTCCGGGACCGGCAAGGACGTGGCGTGGATGCTGCTCCACGGCATGGTCGGCCTGATCCTGCCCGTCCTCGTCCTCGGCGCCCTCTTCAGCCTCCTGCTGACCCTCTCGATCCCGATGTGGTGGTGGACCCTCCCCAGTGGCACCCTCACCCTCCTGGCCGCCCCCCTCACGACCTGGCTGCAGGCGATCGTCCTGTCCGCCGTCTGCGTCTGGATCTTCGTCCTCCTCTTCCTCTGGCTCGCCCCCGCCGCCGCCCTGCTGGAGACCCGCGTCGCGGAGATGCTGCTGGGGAACTGGACCGGCTCCGGACGCCGGATCGAGGAGCTGACCGCCTCCCGGGCCGGGGCGCTCCAGGCGCACGAGGCGGAACTCCGCAGGATCGAGAGGGACTTGCACGACGGCACCCAGGCGCAGCTCGTCGCGGTGGCCATGCGGCTCGGCCTGGCCGACCGCCGGTTCGAGAAGGACCCCGAGAGCGCCAGGAAGCTCATGCTCGACGCCAGGACGACGGTGGACGAGGCACTCGTCCAGCTGCGCACGGTGATCCGCGGCATCCACCCGCCGATCCTCTCCGACCGCGGACTGAACGGCGCGATCCGCTCGCTCGCCGCTGGACGGACGATCCCGATCGCCCTCGACCTGCCCGAGCCCGTCCGCCGTCCGCCGGCCGCCGTCGAGGCCGCCGCCTACTTCGTGGTCGCCGAGGCCCTCACCAACATCGCCCGGCACAGCGAAGCGGCTCAGGCCCGGGTGTCCCTCCGGTACGAACGGACCGGCCTGCGCGTCCTCGTCCAGGACGACGGGCGTGGCGGCGCCGTGCCGGGCGCCGGCGCGGGAAGCGGACTCGACGGCGTACGCCAGCGCGTCGCCGCCCTGGACGGTACGACGAGGATCGACAGCCCTGTCGGTTCCGGAACGATGATCGAGGTGGTACTGCCGTGCGGATCGTGATCGCGGAGGACAACGTCCTTCTCCGCGAGGGCCTGATTCTGTTGCTGGAGGACGTCGGCCACGAGATCGTCGCCGTCGTGGGGAGCGGTCCCGAGGTGGTGCCCACGCTGCTGGAACACCGGCCCGACGCGGCCGTCCTCGACGTCCGGCTGCCCCCCGGATTCCGTGACGAGGGCCTGAGGGCGGCCATCGAGGCCCGCAGGCTGATGCCCGGCTTGCCCATCCTCGTCCTGTCCCAGTACGTCGAGGAGAGCTACGCCGCCGAGCTGCTGGGTCAGGGCGCCTCCGGCGTCGGCTACCTGCTCAAGGACCGGGTCTCCCGCATCGAGGAGTTCCAGCAGGCCCTGGAGCGGGTCGCCGCCGGAGGCACCGCGCTCGACCCCGACGTGGTCTCCCAGCTCATGACACGTCGCGACCCCCTGGACGCGCTGTCCCCGCGTGAACGCGAGGTCCTCAGCCTCATGGCCCAGGGCCTCGACAACCCGACGATCGCGACCACCCTGTTCATCACCGAGCGCTCGGTGAGCAAGCACATCGGCAACATCCTCGCCAAGCTGAACCTGCCCCCCAGCGACAGCGGCCACCGCCGGGTCCTCGCCGTCCTCGCCTACCTGAAGGCATGACCTCGCGCGCACGGACAGTGACGGCGGTCGCCGTCCCCACCCCGCAGGTGTAGCGGGCTACACCTGCGGTTCGGGAGCAGGACCCGATGTGCCGACAGGGGGCCGGCGGCGAGAGTGGACGACGTAAACGACCCGCTCTCGCCGTCCCTCGGGGGGACGTCGGGGACACACTCAGGAGGAACCCCCATGAGGCCCGCACTCTGGCTGCTGCTCGCCATCTCCACCGCCGTCGCGGTCTACGTCAGCACCTTCGCCGACTACACCGGCACCACCAGGGTCCTGGCCTCGGTGGGCTCGGGCGTCGTCTTCGTCGGCTCGGCCCTCGGTCTGTGGCTGACCAGCAGCAAGGAGTGATCCGGACGGGCGGGTAACGAGTGAAGAGGCTGTCCGGCATGATCCGGACAGCCTCTTCCGCATGGTTCGCTCGGCGTGCCGCGAGCTTCCGGATCGGACGCTCACACGCACGGGGTTCGGTGTTCCCGGTGCGTGGGTCGGAGGCCGGGCGCTGTCGATGTCGCGGGAGACGCGCCGGACGGTGGCGGCCGACGAGCCGACCGCGTCCGTCTTCGACACGGTGATCGTGGCCGGCATGGTCGCGGCACCGGACAGCGGGCAGGGCGCCTGACGGGTGTCGTCGGTCCTCGGGCGACGGGGGCGGTGGCGGTTCGTCCGCGCGTGCGGAGCGAGCCGGCCACCGCCCCCGCCGGCGAAGTCGAAGGCGACGTCGAGGCCGCGCCCGGCCGTCGCCTCCCGCACCGCCTCCGCGAAGTCCGGGGCGAGTGGGACGAGGGCGACGTCCGCGCCGAAGAGCAGGGTTCGCTCGCGGGCCGACGGCAGCGGGTCGATCGCGAGGACCGGGGCCGCGCCGACCATCCGGGCCGGCCGGACGGCGTGGGCGCCGAGGCCGCCCACGCCCCGGATGCCGACGGACCGGGCGGGGCGGACCGCGCCGGTGCCCACGATCGCGGCGTACGGGGTGGAGACCGCGTCGGGGATGATCGCGGCCCGGTCGAAGGGCAGGTCGTCCGGGACGGGCGGCAACGTGTGCTCGCGGGCGATCGCGTACTGCGCCCAGCCGCCGTCGTGGTCGAGGCCGCGGGTGAGCGGCCGGTGGCACGTCATCCGTCGCAGGCAGCCGGGACAGCCGGGACAGCCGAGGCAGGCCTGGAGGATCACGCGCTGTCCGGGCGTCCAGTCGCCCTTCACGCCCGGGCCGAGGGTGTGGACGACTCCGGCGACCGGGCGACGATCAGAGCGACGTCATCGGCGGGGCGGCCGGGCAGCAGTGCGGCCAGGAGCCGGTCGCAGGTCTCCTCCGGCGAGTCCGGCGCCGAGGCGAGGACGTCGTGCAGCGTGGCGAGTCCTCGGCCCACGTCCCGGGTGCGGCCGGCGATCAGCCCGTCGGTGTGCAGGACCAGCGGACTCTCCTCCGGCAGCTCGAACTCGATCGTCTCGAAAGAGAGCCCGTCCAGGCCGAGGGGCGATCCGAGCCGCCAAGGATCGACCCCGGACCGGCCGGCGGGCCAGGGTGCCGTCTTGCGTCAACCGGCGCGACATCGGTGTCGACAGGTCCGTGGTGTGTGGACGGGCGGAGAAGCTCGCTTGGTTGACGGCTCATCAGGTAAGTCGGCATTCGGTCGGCATGAGCCGCAGGGCGTTCCCGGAGAATCGCCCGAACAGCCGCCGGCGACGGGCGCAGGGGGGGCGAGGGTGCCCGTTCTCAGGCGAGGACGTTGACGGCGCGGGCGACCACCAGACCGAGGATGAGCAGCGAGACGAGCGACTGAACGCCCATGGCGATCTTGGCCCAGGGTGCCAGGGGCATCACGTCGGTGGGGCTGAACGCGGTGGCGTTGGTCAGCCCGAGGTAGAGGTAGTCGACGTAGCGCGGCCGCCAGTGGGCGCTCGCCAGCTCGGGGTTGAGCTGTTGGGGGAAGGCGAGCGCGGGCGCACGGGGGAGCCGGTGGGCGCGGGCGGCGGCCCCGCCGCCGTCGAGTTCGAAGTACAGCAGGGAGAAGGCCAGGACGGTGCAGGCCCACACGGTGCCGCCCGACTGCAGCAGACTGGTGGCGGAGGCGGTCTCCTCGCCGTTCCCGAGGATGTCGTCGACCAGCTGCCCCGTGGACCACACGGCGCTGAGCGCGAGAACGCCCACCAGGGCGATCGACAACGTGCGCAGGGCCGTCGACCGCCGGTCGATCCTGCCGGGGTCGCCGGCGATGAGCGCGAGCAGCAGCAGGCCCTCGACGGCCGGGATCAACCAGCGGGGCGCCAGACGGAGGGCGTCGGGGAGCAGGACGGTCAGCACCATGGCGGTGACGACGGCCATCGCCATCGGCCAGCGGGCCTCGCCGAGGGGCTCCGGCCCGCTCGGGCCCTCGGTGGGTTCGGGGGTGTGTCCGGTCACGGTGGAGAGCCCTCACGTCGGGTGCGGAAGGGCATCGACGCCCTGCTCCCGAAAGCTATAACCGACCGGTGCCCGAACGGCGGATCTCACGCTCCGTGCCGTGCCCCGGGGCGACGCCGCCCCGTCCGGCCGCGTCCTGGTCGCCGAGGACGGCCGTCGGCTCGACCCCGTCGACGAGGTCATCGTCCTGACCGGCTTCCGTCCCGACCTGACGTTCCTCGACGAACTGCGCCCGGGGCTCGACGAGCGGCTCCAGGCCCCCGTCGAGCCGGCCCCGCTCATCGACCCGAACCAGCACTCCTGCGGCACCGTCTACCCGCACGGCGTGAAGGAGCTGACACAACCGGAGGAGGGCCTCTACCTCGTCGGCATGAAGTCCTACGGCCGCGCTCCGTCCTTCCTCGCCCTCACCGGCTACGAGCAGGTCCGCTCCGTCGCCGCCGCCGCCGTCGCCGTCGCCGCCATCGCCGCCATCGCCGCCATCGCCGCCATCGCCGGTGACCGCGAGTCCGCCGAGCGCGTCGAGCTCGTCCTCCCCGAGACCGGGGTCTGCGGCGGCGCCGGCCTCTTCGACCAGCCCGCCGACACCACGACCGACGGCGGCTGCTGCGCGCCCCCGACGGCGCTCCGGATCGGCGTCGGAGCCCCGGCCGCTTCCGTCGGCTGCTGACCCCGCCCGTCCCACCCGCCCACCCACTCACACCTGGAGGAACACGATGTCCCGCGTACAGCTCGCCCTGCGCGTTCCCGACCCGGCGGCATCCGTCGCCTTCTACACGAAGCTCTTCGGTACCGAACCGGCCGAGCTCCGTGACGGCTACGCCAACTTCGCCCTCGCGGAACCGCCGCTCAAGCTCGTCCTCGTCGAAGGCGCCGAGAACGAGGACAGCCGCCTGGACCACCTCTGCGTGGAGATCGACACCACCGAGGCGGTCCACGCCGCCACGGCCCGCCTGGGCGAGGCCGACCTGCCGACGGCGGAGGAGAACGACACCACCTGTTGCTACGCCCTCCAGGACGAGGTGTGGGTCCACGGCCCCGGCCGCGAACCACGGGAGGTGTACGTCGTCGACGCCGACGCCGACACCCTGCCCAAGCAACAGGGCAGCACCTGCTGCGCCGGCCCGGCCCCCACCACCGACAGCGAGGCGGGTGAACCGGTCGCCGCCGGCGGATGCCGCTGACCTTTTGATGACCGAACTTCACGCCCGCGGAGCAGGGAACCGGTCGCGGCCCCGCACCGTCCTGCCCGCGCTCTGCGCCACCCAGATCACCAGCTGGGGATCGTCTACTACGCCTTCCCCGTCCTGAACCCGCAGATCACCGCCGACAGCGGCTGGTCCACCGGCGCCACCACGGCCGCGTTCTCACTCGCCCTGGTCGTCGCGGATGCTCCGGGCGGGCCGCAGCGACATCGTGCTGTCCCCGATGCCGCGCCTGCCGCTCTCCCCGGCCCGCACCTCCTACCTGGAGATCCTCGACCGGGAGCTGACCGCGCGCGGCCTCACCCTGCTCATCCACGGCGACCGCGAGGCGAGCGGAGTCTCCGGGGCGCGCCGGTGGGCCGAGCACCGCCCCGCAGCTGTCCTCGTCGCGGCTGACCGCTGCCCCGAGGAGGCTGTGGAACTCCTCCGCAAGGCGGGCGTCGACCACGTACTCCTCGAAGCCCGCCGCCCCGTGCCGTACGCGCCGACCGTCCTCGTGGACAGCGTCTCGGTCGCGGAACTCGCCACCCGGTACCTCCTGGACCGCGGCCACCGACGCCTCGCCTGACTGGTCCCCGGCGGCGACATCGCCGAACTCGCGCGCGACCGCTTCGAGGCCGTGGCGACGGTCGCGGGGAAGGCGGGCGTCCCTGTCCAGCGCGTCGACTGCGCCCTGACGACCGACAGTCTCGCCCCCACCGTGGCCCTCTGGCGCGACCCGCGATCCCGGCCTGACGCCGTCTACGCCTACAACGACGAATTCGGCCTCGTCCTCCTCCAGGCGCTCGCCGACGCCGGCCTGCGCGTCCCCGAGGACATCGCGGTCATCGGCACCGACAACCATCCGCTCGGCGCGGCCCTTCGCCCGGCCCTCACCACGACCTACCTGGACCCCGTCGAAGGCGCGGCGGCGGTCGCCTCGACCATCGAGTGCCTCCTCCGCGGCGAGGAACTCCCGCCGAGTCTCGCCGAGATCGCCCGCCCGCGCATCATCACGCGCTGCTCCGCGTGATCCGAATGCACCGGCGAAGCCCCTGGATGCTCACGCTCCCGTCAGCGCCACCCAGTGGCTCTTCTCAGCGGGTGCCGCCAGGGCCGTCCTGGGGCGATTGAGGGACGCGGCTCGCCTCTCCCTGACCAGCCCGTACGGGAGGTATCGGTCGGCGCTGAGCAGCCCGATCCGCGTGCCCCACGAGTGACCGGCCCGCAGGAGGCGGCGGGGGGCGGTCTCGGACACTGCGGGTCGCGTACGACGGCGAAGCACGGGCGTCAAAACGAGCGCGCGCTGGCACAGCCCCAGGCCGCCTCCGTGATGCGTTTCGGCATTCCTATGGCCGGCGGCGGCTGCGGTGGCAGCGGTGACGAGCCTGGTGGTGCGGTTCCACACCGCCGCGGGGTCTCGGGCCGGCGGCAGGCAGCGAGCCGACTTCCGAGGCGGTCGAGCGTCGACCGGCTGATGACCGAAGGGGCCGTGCCTGAACTGGAACGATGTCGGTGCCTGGCAGGTCGGTGGTGGGTAGGCGCACGTTGCCCGTGTGCGCAGGCGGACCTGCCGCATGCCTGTTGGGTTGTCAGGTAAGTCAGCATCGGGTCAGCAAGAGTCCCCGTGCGTTTTGGGACGGTCGCTCCAACAGGCGCCGCTGCTAAGGGAAAGCCCAGGTGGGAAGCTGTTTAACCCGACCGAAGCGATGTTCCTCACAAACATCGCTCGGCGCGTCCCGGTGTAGGGTCGAGACCGCCCTTGACCTGCACAAAGCAGGCAGGGAGCCGTCTCAGAGGAGTCCCAAGTGCTGCGTACTCTGTTCAAGTCCAAGATCCACCGCGCCACCGTCACCCAGGCGGACCTCCACTACGTCGGGTCCGTCACGGTCGACGCCGATCTGCTGGACGCCGCCGATCTGCTGCCCGGCGAGCTCGTCCACATCGTCGACATCACCAACGGGGCCCGGCTGGAGACCTACGTCATCGAGGGCGAGCGGGGCTCCGGTGTCATCGGGATCAACGGTGCCGCCGCGCATCTGGTGCACCCCGGAGACCTGGTCATCCTCATCAGCTACGCCCAGATGGACGATGCCGAGGCCCGCGCCCATGTGCCGCGCGTCGTGCACGTCGACGGCGCGAACCGCATCGTGGAGCTGGGCGCCGACGCCTCGGCGCCCGTGCCGGGCAGTGACACGGTGCGTCCGCCGCACGCGGTGCCGGCGGTCGTCTGAGCGAGGGAGCGTACGACGTGGCAGAGCAGCGGGCGGTCGAGCCGGTCATCCGTGACGTGCGGGAGAAGGGGCGGCTGGAGGCGTACGTCGACGACGTCTTCGCCGGCGTGATCGTCTACTTCGCCCTCGACGAGGAGCCGCACGCCCTCGTCGCCGTCCACACGGTCGTCGACGCCGACCACGAGGGGCGGGGGATCGCGGGCGCGCTCGTCCGCGAGTTCTACGCGATCGCCGCCCGCGAGGGCGTGCCCGTCGTGCCGCTCTGCCCGTACGCCGCCAAGTGGGCCGCGCGCCATCCCGACGAGGCCCCGCCGGCCGCCGCCGAGGTGGTCCGCGCCGCGAAGCGGCAGCTGGCGGCCACGCCCGGCCTCTGGTGAACCGTCCGCCGTCCGGGCCGCCCCGAGTGGCGCGGGCGGTGCCACCCTGGAAGGTGGAAGGGGGGAAGACCGAGGGGGCCGTCGACCGGGAGGTCCGTCATGACCCATCCGTATCCCGACCCGCTGCCGCCCTCGCCCATCCCGCCGCCCGAACCCTCGCCGGCGCCGGTGCCGCCGCCGAACCCGGTGCCCGTGCCGCCCGACCCCGCGCCGCCCGGCCGTCCGCAGCCCGGAGGGCCCGTACCCGCTCCGGAACCGCAGCCGCAGCCCGGTCCCGCCGGGCGGCACGGCCGCGGACCGTGCGGAGTGCCAACGGACCGGTGACGTAGGGGAGTCCGCCTTCGTGGCGGACTTCCGCATCCGGCTTGTCACACAGCGTGCGACCCCCGTAACTTGGACCGCTGTCGCTGTGTTCAAGGGGGGCCCATGGCCGTACGCGGACGTCACCGCCGCCACCAGCCGAGCCGGATCAACCGCGCCTCGCTCACCGTCACCGCCGGAGGGGCCGGCCTCGCGCTGCCCCTCATCGGCGCGGGAGCCGCCCAGGCGGCCTCGCTCGACGTGTGGGAGAAGGTCGCGAAGTGCGAGTCCTCCTCCAACTGGCGCATCAACACCGGGAACGGCTACTTCGGCGGCCTTCAGTTCAGCCAGTCCACCTGGGTCGCCTACGGCGGCCGTGAGTTCGCGCCCCGCGCCGACCTGGCCTCCAAGGACCAGCAGATCGCGGTCGCCGAGCGGGTCCTCAAGGGCCAGGGGCCCGGCGCCTGGCCCGCCTGCGGCAGCAGCGCCGGACTCGCCCGCGGCGGGCCCGCGCCGGACGCCTCCGGCGGCGGGAACGACGTACGGCCCGCCGCCCTGCCCACGCAGCGCGCCTTACCGCGGGAACCGCAGGCGAAGCCCGGTCCGACGACCGTGCCGACCATCCGCGAGATGTACACCGTCACGCCCGGCGACTCGCTCTCCGAGATCGCCCGCGACGAGCGGGTCCGCGGCGGCTGGCAGCGCCTGTACGAGATCAACCGCAAGGTCGTCGGCGACGACCCCGACCTGATCCTGCCCGGCCAGCGCCTCACCCTCAGGATCGCCGCCCCGCCGAGCGCCCGCCCGGCGACCCCCGCGCCGCCCGCCGCCGAGCCGTCCGCGTCCCCGAAGCCGCCGACCGTCCGGCCTCCCGCCGCGAAGCCCCCGGCGACCCAGGCCCCCGCCACGAAGCCCCCGGCCGTACGGCCCGCCGCCGACCGCACCCCCTCGGCGAAGCCCCCGGTCAAGACGGCGCAGAAGCCTCCGGTCAAGGCCGCGCAGAAGCCCCAGCAGACGGCACCGGCCAAGCCCCAGAGCAAGCCCAAGCCGTCGACCCCGAAGCCGCAGCAGGCGAGCAAGCCCCAGCCCAAGCCGCAGCCGAAGCCCCAGAGCAAGCCGAAGCCCGCCGCGCCCCGCGAGGACCGCTACTCGGCGCCCGTCTCCGCCGAGATCGGCACCCGCTACGGCAAGCCCGGCTCCTCCTGGTCCAGCGGCTACCACACGGGCGTCGACTTCCCCGTGCCCACCGGCACCACCGTGAAGGCCGTCTCCGACGGGAAGATCGTCTCCGCCGGGTGGGGCGGCGCGTACGGCTACCAGATCGTCGTCCGCCACGACGACGGCCGCTACAGCCAGTACGCCCACCTCTCCGCCGTCTCCGTCCGCGAGGGACAGCGGGTCACCGGCGGCCAGCGCATCGGGCGCTCAGGATCGACCGGCAACAGCTCGGGACCCCACCTCCACTTCGAGGTGCGCACGGGTCCCGGGTACGGCTCCGACATCGACCCCCTCGCCTACCTCAGGGCGCGCGGCGTCTCCATCTGATCCCGTCCGTCCACCCGCTCCCGTCCGTCCGCCCGACGCCATCCGCCCGTCTGATCGCACCGAGCCGTCCGTGCCCGCCGCCCCGCCCGACGCCGAGGACCCGTCCGAGCCCGCGCCGCCCGCGCCTGGACCGGCCGCGCCCGGCCCGTTCCCGCCGCCGCGGGCCAGGCGGTCCAGGGTCAGCTCGACGAGGCCGCCCGCCGCGACCGCGCCGCAGACCAGCGCCGCCACCGTGCCGGCCGCCCCGTACCGGAAGCCCTCGCCGAAGAGGGTGAGGCCGACGGTGGCGGCCACCACGGGGTTGACGACGGTGACCGTGGCGAGCGGGGCGGCGAGGCCGGCTCCCCGGTAGGACGCCTGGGAGAGCAGCAGGCCCGTGACGGCCAGGGCCGACAGGACGAGCGCGGAGCCCCACTCGGCGAGCGGCGCGTCCGCCGTCCACTCCTCCGCGACGGCCTTGGTGAAGACCGACGCCACCCCGAAGGCCACGCCCGCCGCGGCGGCCAGCGCCACCCCGCGCAGCGCGGTCCGTCCGGCGAGCCGGGCCAGCACGAACAGCGCCGCCACCGCCGCGAAGGTGGCGCCGGCCAGCAGCCAGCGCTCCCCGGCGTCGGGGGTGCGGCCCTCGCTGCCGTTGGTCACGCTGAGCAGACCGGCGAGCCCGGCGGTCGCCATCAGCGCGCCGTGCCAGGCCCGCCGCCCCGCCGGGCGCCGCACGAACAGCGCGGCCATCGGCAGCGCGAAGACGATGGTGAGCGCGCCCAGCGGCTGCACCACGCTGAGCGGCCCGTAGGCGAGGGCGACCACGTGCAGGGTCGCGCCCAGCCCGTTGAGCAGCACGGCGCCCCACCAGACCGGATTGCGCAGCGGCGCGTAGGTCGGACCGGTGGCGGCCGCGGCGACCCGTTCCTGCACGATGGCCGCGCCCGCGTAGGCGACCGCGGAGACCAGCGAGAGGACGACGGACAGCAGGAGGGGACTCATACCCTCCACGATCGCTCTCCCGGCCGTTCCCGTCGTCAGACCAGGGAAGGCATTCACCGGTACCGCCGACGCAGTACGCGGCCGTTCCGTACACCCGGAGGCGTACGCCACCGCAGGTCAGAGCGGGGGGAAAGGGGGTGAAACGGTCGCGTGAAGCGGTACCGGTACGACCCCGGTACGGTCCCGCCGGCCGGGCGGTGATCCAGAACCCGAGCCAGTCGCCACCCCGGCCGGTCCACTTTGGACCGGAAGATCCCCGTGCGGGGGCGGGATACGGTGAACCCCGCACCGCCGGGCCGTGCCGGCGGGGGAGACCGAGGGGGAACCGGTGGATCCCGAGACGGGTGCCGCGTCCGGCGTCGGCGGCTTCTTCGCCCTGCGGACCGCCCCGCCGCCCGGCGGCGGCGACCACCGTCCCCTGGCCCTGCTGTACCGGGGAGGAGCCGAGGGCGACGCACCCCTCCACGCGCGCGTGGACCGGGTCGCCGCCCGGCTCGGCGCGCCCGAGCGGCGCGTCGGCGCCTCCGTCGCCCACCTCGGACTCGCCGCCCGGCTCTGGTCGACGGCGCTCGGCCCCGCCGCCCTGCACGGTCGCGTCCCCACGCTCGACCCCGCCGAGCTGCACTGGGACCCGGCCCTCTCCGCCCCCGACGACCTGTGGTGGGGCGGCGACGCCGGCCGCCCCGCCACGGTCGCCGCGCTCCGCGAGACCGTCCAGGAGGCGCACCTCGTCCCGCTGCACGCGGCCTTCGCCCGGGACGGGCGGATCTCGCCCCGGCTGCTCTGGGGCAACGCCGGGTCGGCCCTCGCCGGGGCCCTGCGCGAGCTGACCCGCTGGGCCCGGGCCCACGACCGTCCCGACGCCGCCGAGCGGGCCGCCGCCCTCGTCCGGGGCCTCTTCGACCACCCGGACCTCGCGGGCACCGTCCGCGGCCCCGCCCTGCGGCGCACCAGCTGCTGTCTCTACTACCGCTGCCCCTCCGGAGGCCTGTGCGGCGACTGTGTGTTCGACCACGCCCCGGGAACGGGTTTGGAGCGGCGGGCCCCGGCTCCGTAAAGTTGCTTCTTCACGACCCCCGGCGGCAGCGCGCCCGCCCGCGAGCGATCGAGGAACGACGAAGGCCATGACGGTGACTGAAGAAACCCAGGAGTACGGGCCGGGCATCGACCCCGAGCGCCTGGCCGTCTGCCTGAGCGTGCTCGACGAGCTCGACAAGATCGACGTCGACCACCCGGACGCGATCGCCGTCCGCCGTGCCACCGCCGGCATCTACCGCACGGTCAAGCAGCGCCGCCGCCAGGACCGCCGGGCCGCCAAGACCGCCCACGACCGGGCGGTCACCGAGGCCACCGCGACCGGCTCCGCCCAGCGCATCGACGACGAGACCGAGGGCATCCTGCCCTCCTCCGTCACCGAGGCCGGTCGGATCGCGGGCATACTCCAGCGCCCCCGGTCCTGCTACACCTGCAAGACCCGGTACGTCGAGGTCGACTACTTCTACCACCAGCTCTGCCAGGACTGCGCGGCCCTCAACCGCTCCAAGCGGGACGTCCGCGCCGACCTCACCGGCAAGCGCGCCCTGCTCACCGGCGGCCGGGCCAAGATCGGCATGTACATCGCGCTGCGGCTGCTCCGCGACGGCGCGCACACCACGATCACCACCCGCTTCCCCAAGGACGCCATCCGCCGCTTCAAGGCGATGGAGGACTCCGCGGAGTGGATCCACCGCCTGGAGGTCGTCGGCATCGACCTGCGCGACCCGGCGCAGGCCGTGGCCCTCGCCGAGCAGGTCACCGCGGCGGGCCCGCTCGACATCCTGATCAACAACGCGACGCAGACCGTGCGCCGGCTGCCCTCCGCGTACGCGGCCCTGGTCGACGGCGAGACGGCTCCGCTGCCCGCCGGCGAGCTGCCCGCCCACCACGTCATCGGCGCCTTCAACTCCGGTGCCGTCGACGGCCTGGCCGCGCTGCCCGTCGGCACCAGCGGCCTCGACGCCCAGAAGGTCGCCGACCTCGCCCTGGTCGCGGGCAACGCGAGCCTGGAGCAGTACACGGCGGGCACGGCGATCGACGCCGGCGGTCTGCTGCCGGACGTGGTGGACTCCAACACCTGGGTGCAGACCATCGACCAGATCTCCCCGGTGGAGCTCCTGGAGACCCAGCTCTGCAACTACACCTCGCCGTTCATCCTGATCAGCGCGCTGCGCCCGTCGATGGCCGAAGCGGCCGCCAAGGCGGCGAGCGGCCGGGCGTACGTCGTGAACGTCTCCGCCATGGAGGGCGTCTTCTCGCGCGGCTACAAGGGCGCCGGGCACCCGAACACCAACGCCGCGAAGGCCGCCATGAACATGGTGACCCGGACCAGCGCCCAGGAGATGTTCGAGGCCGACAAGATCCTCATGACCTCGGTCGACACCGGCTGGATCACCGACGAGCGTCCGCACTTCGAGAAGCTGCGCCTCGCCGAGGCGGGTTTCCACGCCCCGCTCGACCTGGTCGACGGCGCCGCCCGCGTCTACGACCCGGTGGTCCGCGGCGAGGCCGGCGAGGACCTGTACGGCGTCTTCATGAAGGACTACGCCCCCGGCAAGTGGTAGCCCGCGGGTTCACCCCCGCCGCGCACGCACCGCGAGAGAGCGCCCTTCCCCTCCGGAAGGGCGCTCTTTCGGTCTTCGTCACCCGAACGCGTCACACTTTGGAGCCCGGTAGAGCGCGGGCGCGCTCATTTGGTTACTCTGATGCCCACGGACGGCCACCGGAGCGACACACCGCTCCACGGCCTTCCAGGGGACTGGCCACTCACCTCGGCCGCGGTCCCGCCCCAGAACGGCGCCACCGCGACCGAACCGGCCCCATGCCCCCATCTGACGCGACACAAAGGAGTGCGCGGTGACACCCGAACTGACGAAGCAGGAACCCCGACCGTCGGAACCCTCCGAACGGCAGCGGCGCAACGGCGAGCTGGGCAGCCTCGAAGTCTGGGCCCGCTCGGCCCCGATCCGCCTCGCGGGCTACGAGGACGACCTCGCGGAGCCCCACATCCTGCCGGGCATCGACTGACCGCTGCCCCCACGCGAGGCGTCGCCCGGGCCGCACGACGACGGCCCGTACGACCCCGGTGCCCCCGGCCCTCCCGGCCGGGGGCACCGCCGTGTCCGGTCCGCCGCTCAGAAGCTGAAGCGGCCCGTGATCGGATAGTGGTCCGACTCGCCCGCGTCCGTCGTCACCGCACACGACACGACGGTGCCCGACGGAGGCCCGAACAGGTAGTCGATCTTGATGCTGCGGGTCGCCAGCGGCTTCGTCGACCGGCCGTCACGCGGCCGCGTGCTCGACAGGCCCTCGTCGCACTCCTCGTCCGCCGCGTAGGCGGACGCCAGGACGTCCTTCGGGGTGTCCGGCGAGGCGGAGTCCGGCGGGACGGCGTTGAAGTCGCCGCCGTAGATCGTCCGGTAGCCGGGCATGGTGTACGAGCGGACCATCCGCTGCAGCTCCGCGGCCTGCTCCGCCCGCTTGGTGCCGTCCGCGTCGTCCGTCGGCAGGCCCGCGCTGAAGTGGGCGGTGCAGAACTGCAGGGCCTGCGCCGGCAGGACGGCGCACAGGCCGGCCCGCTGCTCCATGCGCTGCCAGACGCCGTCGACGGTCCTGTTCTGCGGGGACGGCAGGTCGTACGAGTGGTACCACTCGTTGGCGTCCGGCAGGGCGAGCCCGATGCCGTAGGAGCCCCGGTCCTTCCACGCGCCCGACGAACCGGCGTTGTCGCAGGTCCGAGCGGCCTCCAGCGAGGACCCGTCGACGGTGAACTTGATGGGCGCGAAGCGCACGTCCCAGCCGGTGCCCGTCTTCGCCTCCAGGGCGGTCTCGATGCGCTTGGCGTGCGACTCGCACATCTCCTGGAGGAAGACCGCGCGGTACGTCCGCGCCTCCGCGTCGGTGCCCATCCGGCCGGTGATCTGCGCGCCCAGGGACGGGCCCTCCACGCGGTGGTTGCCGCAGGCGGAGTTGTGGTTGGCGCAGACGTTCCACGACATCACCCGGAAGTCGGCGGCCGGAGCGGGGGAGGCGGGGGCGGGGCGGCCTCCGAGGTCGCTCGCGTTCTCCTCGCCGAGGTGGACGAGCTGGAACTTCTGCCAGGAGCCGACGGAGGTGCCGCGGGCGCGCAGCAGCCCCGCGTCCGCGCCGGGGTCCTGGACCTCGGCGGTCACGTACCGGTAGCCGTCGTTCGTGGCGGCCTTCAGCGCGTACGTGCCGTCGGCCTGCTTCTCCAGCTGGAGCTTCTCCCAGTCGCCGGAGGTGGTGCCGCGGGCACGCAGCAGGTTCTGGTAGCCGCCCGTGTAGCCGCGCTCGGTCGTGACGTAGTTGCCGTTCGCCTCCGAACGCAGGGTGGTGGTCACGCCCTTGTCGTCGGTGTGCAGCGTGAACTTCTCCCACGACCCCAGGTCGGCGAGGGACGCTGCGGAGGTGCGCGCCCGCAGCATGGCCTCCCCGCTGCCGGTCTTGGAGATCTCCACCGACACGTAGAGGTTGCCGGCGCCCACGGACCGCAGCGCGTACTTGTCGCTCGCCGTCACGGGCACGGGCCGGCTCTCCACCGCCTGGGCCTGCGCGGGTGTCATGGCCATCACCGCCAACAGCGCGGAAAACAGCACCGCCAGGCGGCGCACTGCCCGTCTCATCCTGGTACCTCGCACGTGTCGTCAGGAGCCCGGAAGGCCAAACGGCACACGGTAGGTACCCCCCATCCCGCCGACAAGGAGGGCCCGGGCAGTCCGTCAGCTCGCCGGTCGCTTCCGGGGCGAAGGCCGTCCGGGCTCAGGAGGCGGGCGAGGAAGCGGGCGGGGTGCGCAGCCGTGTCGGTGGGGTCAGGTCCCGGAGGTAGGTCCGGTGCCAGCAGTCGTGGGTGTCCCGGAGCTCGCGCCACGTCGTGAAGCGGTACCGGTACAGACGGCAGCGGACGTACGTCGGAGGGGCGTCCGGGAACGGGTTGTGCCGGAGCAGCCTCAGCAGGTCCCGGTCGTTCGCCAGCAGCCGCCGCACGAAGCCGTCGAACCACGGCGCGCCGTACGACGGCGAGAGGGCCACGAACCAGAGCAGCCAGTCGAGCCGCAAGTGCCACGGCGCGTACTGCCGGGGCCATCGGTGCGGATCGTCCGGCTTCCCCTTGAAGCCGTAGGCGAGCCAGGCCGTGTCCGGGCCGGGCGTCTCGTCGCGGGTGCCCTCCACCACGATCTCGTCGCGGACGCGGCCGACCGTGCCGAAGGCGCCGTACGTGTTGACCAGGTGGAAGGGGTCGTAGGAGCGGTTCATGGCCTGGTTGCGGGAGAGCAGGTTGCGGACCGGGCGGTGGCTGCGGACCAGGACGAGGGCGGTGACCGCGAGGACCGGGACCACGTACCAGAGCGGGGGGTCGGGGCGGGGGTGGTCGCCGGTGAGGGCGGAGAGGTCGAGGGCCGAGGCGGCCAGGACGATCGTGAGCCAGTTCAGCCACGCGAAGTTGCCGGACAGGACCAGCCACAGCTGGGTGGCGATCATCAGTCCGGCCGCGACCGAGGCCACCGGCTGCGGGGTGAACAGGAGGAAGGGCACGCCGAGCTGGACCACGTGGTTGGCGGCCGCCTCGACGCGGTGCAGGGGGCGCGGGAGCCGGTGGAAGAACCAGCTCAGCGGGCCGGGCATCGGCTGGGTCTCGTGGTGGTGGTAGAGGCAGGTGAGCTTCCGCCAGCAGGCGTCCCCGCGGATCTTGATGAGGCCGGCGCCGAACTCGACGCGGAACAGCAGCCAGCGCAGCAGGAGGAGGACCAGGAGGGGCGGGGCGACGTCGTCGTTGCCGAGGAAGACCGCGAGGAAACCGGTCTCCAGGAGCAGCGACTCCCAGCCGAAGGCGTACCAGGTCTGCCCGACGTTCACGATCGACAGGTAGAGGCCCCACAGCACCAGCCACGCCGCCATGGCGACCGGAAGCGGCACCGCGTCCCCCGCGCCGGCCGCGAGCGCCGCCGCGAGGGCGGCGCCCGACCAGGCGACCGTCGCGAAGAGCCGGTCCGAGTAGCGCCAGTGGAAGAGCGAGGGGGAGCGGCGCGGGGTGGTGCGCCGCAGGAACGCCGGTACGGGGAGCATGCCGCGCTCGCCGATCAGCGCCCGGAACTGGAGGGCGGCCGACAGGAAGGCCACGCAGTACAGCACCGCCAGGCCGCGCTGGAAGACGGTCCGGCCCATCCACAGCTCGGGCGCGGTGAACCACTCCATCGCCTCCAGTATCGGCCCGGGTTCAGCCCTCGGCGACGAGGCGGGTCAGGACGCGGCCGAGCGCGCGGGCGTAGGCGAGCTGTAGGCGGGGGACGACCGGCCCGGCGAGCCGGGTGTACCAGGCGGCGGGGCGGCTGAAGGCGGTCACCGTGAAGCGGACCGTGCCGTCGGGCTCCAGCTCCACGAGGAAGGACTCCTCGCCGGACTCCGGGTGCCCGGTGAGGGTGCCGTACGCGAAGCCGCCCCGGTGCTCCTCCTCGGGGACCCAGATCACCCGGCAGGGCACGCCGTAGGCGAGCGGGCCGACGCCGAGCCCGACCTCCAGGGTGACGCCCGGGGCCGCGCGCCCGGCCGTGGAGCGGACGCGGGCGCCGGTGGCGCGGTGCATCCGCCAGGTGGTGACGGCCTCGGCGGCGGTCCGGAAGTCGGCGGGACCGTGGCCGACGGGCGTGCTGTGGCGCAGGTGGTGGTAGCCGGCGGGGAGGACGTCGGGGGTGCGGGTTGCGCCGGTCTCGCGGTAGGTGAGGGTACGGCGCGGGGCGAGGTCGCCGAGGATGCGGGTCATGCCGGGAGCTCCGTTCGCGGGAGGGGGGCGGGGTGAGGGGCGGGCGCGGCGGCCGCGGTGCGCTTCGTGCGGAGCCGGCGGTGGGCGAGCAGGGCGCAGACGGCGAAGCCGAGCGCGTTGCCGAGGCCGTGGGTCGCGGCCATCCAGGTCAGCGTGGGGTGCGGGAGGCCGGTCGCCTCTCCCGCCGCCCACCAGAGCGCGAGCGCCATGGTGACGGCCAGGACCAGCGCCGAGACGCCGAGCAGGGCCCGGGTCGCCGGGTCGGCGGCGAGGCCGCGCCGCTCGCGCAGGGTCAGCACCGAGACGGCCGCCATCCCGGCGGTCAGGACGACCGCGCCCGCCAGCTCGGCCCAGTCGTCGACGAAGTAGCCGGCCAGCACCAGCAGGGTTCCGGCGGGCACGCTGAGCGCGGCGGTCCTGGCCAGCGGCCCCTCGGCCGGGGCCCGGCAGAGCAGCCCGGCGACCAGGGCGGCGGCGAAGCCCGCGAAGTGGAAGTGCGGCACGGTCAGCGCGAGCAGGTCGAGCTCGAAGCCGAAGAGCGGGTACGAGGCCCGCTCGGCGACCAGCGCGAGCCCCGCGACGGACGGCGAGACGAGGGCCGTGAGGACGGCGATCTCGCCGGGCCGCAGCGAGCGGGTGAGGGTGAGCCGGGCCGGGGCCTGGAGGGCGAGCGCCAGGGTGGCGAGCGCGTAGCAGGCCGCGAGCGCGGTCGCCGTGCCGGAGCGGGGGAGCCAGAGCGAGACCGCCCCGGGCAGCGCCAGCAGCGGCCAGGCCCGCCGCAGCCGGTCCCAGCCCGGCGGCCGGGGCCCCTCGACGAGACCGAGCCCGGTCGGCACGACCCAGAGCATCCCGACCGTCACGACCGGGACCACGAAGGCCGACAGCGTGGTCATGGCATCCAACCCCCCGACTTGAACGCGTTCAACGGTGACGGGTTCGAGCGTAGGGCCTCCGTTGAACGCGTTCAAGTCCTGGGGCGGTGACGCCTGTCGGTCGAGGGGGTGGCCCGAGGTCGGGTGGAGACGACTCCGCCGGGCCGGGCGGACGCGGCGACCGCGTGTGAGCCGTGGTGTCGCCCCCCGGCCCGAGCCGAGACGGAGGCCCCGCCTCGGACCGAGACGGGGTCCGGGGAGGGGGAGGTCGAGATCGCGTTCCCCGCCCGGTCGGACGCGCTCCGCTTGCGGCCCGTCACCGGCTGCGACAGAACAGGAGGAACCCATCCGTGACGACCGGGAGAAGCAACGTGCGCCCCACGCAGCGCCGGACGCGGAGCAACCCCGCCGCCGTCCGCCCCGTCCCCGGAGCCGCCCGCAGCCAGGGCCGCGCCGTCCTCGCCGCGACCCTCGGCGCCGCCCTGCTCCTCGCCGGGTGCTCCTCCGGCGAATCCGGCGGCGCGGGCGGCCGGGCCGCCCTCGGAGCCGCCCACGAGGTGCACCTCCAGCCGGTCGCCGCCCAGGGCCCCGACCCCTTCACCGCCTCCACCGCCCGCGGCGCCGGACTGCGCGCCCTCCAGGACGCCGACCCCGGGGCCGAGCCCGTCAGCGCCCCCGGCATCCGCGAGGTCACCGGCTCCACCCCGGGCCTCTACGGCGGCACCCGCGCCGAGGGCAGCTGCGACGTCGAGCAGCAGGTCGCCTACCTCGCCGCCGAACCCGCCAAGCTCCGCGCCTTCGCCGAGGCCGCCGGCATCCCCGAGGGCGGCGTCGCCGACTGGCTGCGCGAGCTCACGCCCGTCGTGCTCCGCGCCGACACCCGCGTCACCAACCACGGCTTCCGGGACGGCCGGGCCTCCGCCTTCCAGTCCGTCCTCCAGGCCGGCACCGCCGTCCTCGTCGACCCCTACGGGGCGCCCCGCGTGCGCTGCGCCTGCGGCAACCCGCTGCGCACGCCCGTCAGCGTCTCCGGGGCCGTCCACCACGGCGACCCCTGGACCGGCTTCGACCCCGACCGGGTCATCATCGTGAAGCCCACCACCGCCGTCGTCACCAGCCTGGTCATCGTGAACGTCTCCGACGACAGCTGGATCGAGCGCAAGGCGGGCAGCGACGGCGACGAGGACCGCAAGCCCGACACCGTCCCCGACTGCGACCCCGACACCTGCGCCCTGAGCGACCCCGTCACCCCGGACACCGGCACCGAGGACCCCGACGACCCCGGCACCCCGCGGCCCCCGACGGAGCGCCCCGCCGGCCCGCGGACCCCCGACGCCCCGGTGGAGCCGAAGACCCCCGCGGCGCCCGACACCCCCGCCGTCCCGGACACCCCGACGACCCCGGACGCGCCCGACACCCCGACCGCCCCGGACACCCCCACCACCCCGGACACCCCGACCGCTCCGGACGCGCCCTCGGAGCCGTACCCCGACCCGGACGCCCCCGTCGACCCGTACGCCGAACCGCCGGCGGATCCGTACACCGACCCGTACGCCGACCCCCGCGCGGACCCGGACGGCGGCTATCCGCTCCCCGAGGACCTGCTCCCCGTCGAACCCGGGCCCACCCAGCCCGACACGTTCGCCGGCTGAAAGATCTTCGTGGTGCGCGAGGACCCCGCCGGCCCTAGCGTGGCCCCATGAGCGCGGGCAGCGGGGGAGCGGACACGGCGGGCCGGCCGGACACGGCACGGGTCGGGAGCGGCGCGGCCGCGCCGATCCTCAGCGCGTTCGGCGCCGCCTTCCGCATGGGCGGCTTCGACTGGGACCTCGCCACCGGCGTCATGGTGATGGACGAGGCCGCCCTCGACGTCTTCGACTTCGAGCCCGACGAGTACGACGGGAACCCCGAGACGCTCGGCAGCCGCGTCCTGCCCGACGAGGGCCGCCAGCTGGACACCCTCGTCGCCCAGGCCCTCAAGGACGGCAGCGACCAGTACGGGGCGTACTTCCGCATCCGCCGCCGCGACGGCTCCCAGCAGTGGACCCACACCCAGGGCCTCGTCTACCGGGATCCGGACGGCCGCCCCGTCCGGATCGTCGGCGTCATCCGCGACGCCACCCACGAACTCACCGAGTCCGCCGCCCGCCTCGGCCTCGACGAGGGCCGCAGACAGCGCGCCGGGGTCGTCGAGGGCACCACCGCGGCCCTCGCCTACGCCCGCACCGTCCAGGACGTCATCGACCTCCTCAACGACTCGCACGCCCTGGAGCACTTCGGCGCCGCCAGCCTCGTCATGGGCCTGCTGGAGGCCGGCCGCATCCACCTCGTCGCCGAGGGACCCGACGGCGCCTTCGTCCCGGGCACCCGCTTCACCCGGGTGGACGAGCCGTACCCGATGAGCGAGGTGATCCGCACCCTGCGGCCCCGCTTCATCGACACCGCCGAGGACTTCGCCGCCTCCTTCCCCGTCCTGTGGCCGCACATCAGCGGCCTCGGCATCACCGCCGCCGCCTACCTCCCGCTCATCGCCCAGGCCCGCCCCATCGGCGCCCTCGGCCTGCTCTACAGCGACCGCACCGGCTTCAGCGAGGACGAGCGGACGCTCCTCGTCGCGCTCAGCAGCAGCATCGCCCAGAGCCTCCAGCGGGCCATGCTGTACGAGCAGGAGCACGACCTCGCCGAAGGGCTCCAGCAGGCGATGCTGCCCCGCCGGATCCCCGACGTGCCGGGCACCCAGATAGCCGTCCGCTACCGCTCCGCCCGCCTCGGCCGGGACATCGGCGGAGACTGGTACGACGTGATCCCGCTCCCCGGCGGCCGGGTCGGCGCCGTCATCGGCGACGTCCAGGGCCACGACACCCACGCCGCCGCCGTCATGGGCCAGCTGCGGATCGTGCTGCGCGCCTACGCCGCCGAGGGCCACACCCCCGCCACCGTCATGGCCCGGGCCTCCGTCTTCCTCCACGAACTCGACACCGAACGCTTCGCCACCTGCACCTACGCCGAGGCCGACCCCGCCACCGGCGTGATCCAGGTCGTCCGCGCCGGGCACGTCGACCCGCTCGTCCGGGAGGCCGACGGCAGCTGCCGCCGGGTCGCCGTCGAGGGCGGGCTCCCGCTCGGCCTCTCCGCCGAGTTCGGCCGGCTCGACTACCCCGTCACCACCCTGGAGCTCGACTCCGGCCAGACCCTGATGCTCTACACCGACGGGCTCGTCGAGAAGCCCGGCGCCGACCTCGACGAGGGCCTGGAGTGGCTCTCCTCCCTCGTCCGGCGCGGCCCCTCCGACCTCCAGCGGCTCGCCGACCTGCTCTGCGACGTCGTCGCCGACCGGGGCGGCGAGGACGACGTCGCCATCCTGCTGCTGCGCCGCCTCGGCGCGTACGCCCCCACCGGCGGCCGCTTCCGCCAGCACGTCGCCCAGAGCGACCCCGAGGCCCTCAGCGCCGCCCGCCACATGATCCGGGCCGCCGTCCGCGCCTGGGGCGCCGCCTCCCGCGCCGACGAGATCGAGCTCGTCGCCGACGAGCTGATGACCAACGCGCTGATGCACACCGACGGCGGCGCCATCGTCACCCTGAGGGTCCTGCCGGGCCCCGAGCGGCGGCTCAGGGTCGAGGTCGAGGACCGCTCCAGCGCCCTGCCCCGCCGCCGCGAGGCGGGCGAGGCCGGCGTCTCCGGCCGAGGCCTCCTCCTCGTCGAACAGCTCTCCGACACCTGGGGCGTCGAGTCCCGGGGCGGCGGCAAGTGCGTGTGGTGCGAGTTCGCGGTCACGGACTGAACCGCCACCGGCACCGACCCACCGGACCCCACCGCACCGGTCCGCCGCGCGACCCCCGCCCCCGTGCGGCAGGGTGGGGGCATGCCCGAACTGCCCGAGGTGGAAGCGCTCCGCGAGTTCCTCGACCGCTCCCACGGCCTGGCCGCCGGTCGCCTCAAGGCCGAGAAGAAGAGCGGGCTGCGCGTCCACGGCCGCACCGGCGAACCCTGCCCCGTCTGCGGGGACACCATCCGCGAGGTCAGCTTCGCCGACTCCTCCCTCCAGTACTGCCCCACCTGCCAGACCGGCGGGAAGCCCCTCGCCGACCGCCGCATGTCCCGGCTGCTCAAGTAGCCGGGACCGCACCGCGCGCACCTGAAGTAGGCTCCCGCGCATGCTGCGCGTACTGGCCGTCGACGACGAGGAGCCCGCTCTCGGGGAACTCCTCTACCTGCTGCGCGCCGACCCCCGGGTGCGGACCGCCGAGGGCGCGGGCGACGCCACCGCCGCGCTCCGCAGGATCGGGCGCGCGCTCGACTCCGGTCCCGACGGCGAGGGGGCCGTCGACGTCGTCTTCCTCGACATCCACATGCCCGGCCTCACCGGCCTCGACGTCGCCCGGCTGCTGGCCGGCTTCGCCCGCCCGCCGCTCGTCGTCTTCGTCACCGCCCACGAGGGCTTCGCGCTCCAGGCGTTCGACCTCAAGGCCGTCGACTACGTGCTCAAGCCGGTCCGGCGCGAGCGGCTGGCCGAGGCCGTGCGCCGGGTCCACGAGCTGGTCCACGCCGGTGCGGCGCCCGCCCCGGCCGCCGCACCGGAGCAGATCCCCGTCGAGCTCGGCGGCGTCACCCGCTTCGTCTCCGTCGACGACATCGCCTACGTCGAGGCCCACGGCGACTACGCCCGCCTCCACACCGACCAGGGCAGCCACCTCGTCCGCATCCCGCTCTCCACCCTGGAGGAGCGCTGGGCGGACCGGGGCTTCGTCCGCATCCACCGCAGCCACCTCGTCGCCCTCGACCGCGTCGACGAACTCCGCCTCGACGGCGGCGCCACCTCCGTGCGGGTCGGCTCCACCGACCTCGCGGTCAGTCGCCGGCACGCCCGCCACCTCCGTGACCTGCTGATGCGCCGGGCCGGCGGCTGACCGGACACCCCTACCGGCATTCCGTCCCGTCCGCTTACACTCCACGGGCCCACCCGCCCGTCAGAGAGCGACGCCGATGCCGGAGCACCCCCAGCCGCGCCGGCCGCGGCGCGAGACCGTCACCCACGCCTCCGCCCTCGGCGACCGGGCGGCCCCGCGGCTGCGGCCCCGGGCGCCGCACCCGCCCGCCCGGTCCGAGATCGACGAGCAGACCACCCTCGGCCACACCTACGTCCGCTCGCTGATGCGCAGCCAGCTCCGCGCCGCCCTCACCGCGCTCGGCGCGCTCGCCCTGCTCGTCGGCACCCTCCCGCTGCTCCTCGCGCTGCCCGCCCCCGAGGCCCTGGTGTGGGCGACGCTCGGCGTCGGGGTCTACCCCGTCGTCTGGGGGGTCGCGCACTGGTACGTCCGCCGGGCCGAGCGCAACGAGCGCGACTTCACCGGCCTCGTCGAGCGCTGAGGAGCCGGTGGAGCACCCCGCATGAACCAGACCTACGCGGTCGCCGCCGTCACCGCCGTCGTCCTCGCCACCGTCCTCATCGGCGCCCTCGGCCTGCGCGTCTCCCGCACCACCTCCGACTTCTACGTCGCCTCCCGGACCGCCGGGCCCCGGCTCAACGCCGCCGCGATCAGCGGCGAGTACCTCTCCGCCGCCTCCTTCCTCGGCATCGCCGGGCTCGTCCTCGTCCAGGGCCCGGCCATGCTCTGGTACCCGGTCGGCTACACCGCCGGCTATCTGGTGCTGCTGGTCCTCGTCGCCGCCCCGCTGCGCCGCTCCGGCGCGTACACGCTCTCCGACTTCGCCGAGGCCCGGCTGGAGTCCCGGCGGGTCCGCCGGCTCGCCAGCCTCTTCGTCGTCGGCATCGGCTGGCTCTATCTGCTGCCGCAGCTCCAGGGCGCCGGGCTGACCCTGGAGATCCTCACCGGCGCCCCCGACTGGGTGGGCGGGCTGCTCGTCGCCCTCGTCGTGACCTGCACGGTCGCCGCGGGCGGCATGCGCAGCATCACCTTCGTGCAGGCGTTCCAGTACTGGCTGAAACTCACCGCGCTGCTGGTCCCCGCCTTCTTCCTGGTCGCCGCCTGGTACGGCGACGGCGCGCCCCGGGCCCGCTTCGACGCCCCCGCCGTGCTGCGCGAGCACACCGTGGTCCGGGTCGCCGACACCGTACGGATCGCGCTCGACGCCCCGCTCACCCTCACCGTCACCGGGACCGTGGACGCGGTCCGGTACGAGGAGCGGTCGGTGACCCTCGACCCGGGCGCCCACCACGTCGGCGGCGGCACCGTCCTCGCCCTCCCGCCAGGCACCGCCGTCCCCGAGCGGCGCGCGGAGGGGGCCGATCCCCTCGGCTGGTCCCAGCCGCTGGCCGGCGGCCGGGACGGGCACCAGCTGTACGCCACGTACGGACTGATCCTCGCCACCTTCCTCGGCACGATGGGCCTGCCGCACGTCGCCGTGCGCTTCTACACGAGCCCGCACGGGCGGGCCGCCCGGCGCACCACCCTCGTCGTCCTCGGCCTGATCGGCGCCTTCTACCTGCTGCCCGCGCTGTACGGCGCCCTCGGGCGGATCTACGCCCCCGAGCTGGCCCTCACCGGCTCCGCCGACGCCGCCGTGCTCGTCCTGCCCGACCGGATCCTCGGCGGCGCGCTCGGAGACGTCCTCGGGGCCTGCCTCGCGGGCGGTGCCTTCGCCGCCTTCCTCTCCACCGCCTCGGGGCTCACCATGTCCGTCGCCGGCGTCCTCGCCCAGGACGTGCTGCCCTCCCGCGCCGTCCGGCACTTCCGGCTGGCGACGCCGCTCGCCACCGCCGTCCCGCTCGCGGTCGGCGTCGCCGCCTCGAAGGTGCCGGTGGCCGACGCCGTCGGGCTCGCCTTCGCCGTCTCCGCGTCCTCCTTCTGCCCGCTGCTCGTCCTCGGCATCTGGTGGCGGCGGCTCACCCCGCCCGGCGCGGCCGCCGGCCTCCTGCTCGGCGGCGGCTCCGCGCTGGCCGCCGTCATGGCGACCCGGGCGGGACTCGCCCCGGCGGGCTGGCCGCACACCCTGATGGCCTGGCCCGCCGTCTGGTCGGTGCCGCTCGGCTTCCTCACGATGGTGCTGGTCTCGCTCGCCACCCCGCGCACCGTCCCGGCCGGCACCGCCGCCACCCTCGCCCGGCTGCACCTGCCGGAGCGGTTCACCGCCCCCGTACCCGCGCAGGAGGCACGCCGGTGAGCGGCATCGTGTGGGCGGCGGCGAGCGCCGCCGGAGCCGTCCTCCTCGCCGCCGGGGTAGTCCTCGGCCGGCTCACCGCCCCGCGCGGCGGCCGCGCAGCCGACCTCGACCTAGGCACCCCCGTCGAGCGGGCCACCTTCCACACCCTGCACACCGCCTCGCTCGCCGCGCCGCCGCTGCGCGCCGGGCTGACCGAGGAGACCGCGCGCCGGGCGGCCCGCCCGCTGCGCTCGCTGCTCGGCACCGAGGCCCTCTGCCTCACCGACGGCACCGCCGTCCTCGCCTGGGACGGCCCCGGGGAGGGGCACCACCACGGGGGCGTGCCCGACCTGGCCGCCGGGACCCTGGAGACCGGCCGCAGCCGTTCCGCGCCCACCGGGTGCGCCGACCCCGGCTGCGACCTGCGGTGGGCGGTGACCGCCCCGCTCACCGGCGAGGAGGGCGTCCTCGGCGCGCTCGTCGCCTACGGGCCCCGGGAGTCGGCGGTGCTGGTCCGGGCCGCGACGGAGGTGGCCCGCTGGGTCTCGGTGCAGCTGGAGCTGGCCGAGCTGGACCGCTCCAGGACCCGGATGGTGGAGGCGGAGATCCGGGCGCTGCGCGCCCAGATCTCCCCGCACTTCATCTTCAACTCCCTGGCCGCGATCGCCTCGTTCGTCCGCACCGACCCCGAGCGGGCCCGGGACCTCCTCCTGGAGTTCGCGGACTTCACCCGCTACTCCTTCCGCCGCCACGGGGACTTCGCCCAGCTCGCCGACGAACTGCGGGCGATCGAGCAGTACTTGGCGCTGGCCGGCGCCCGATTCGGCGACCGGCTCAAGGTGACGCTCCAGATCGCTCCCGAGGTGCTGCCGGTCGCCCTGCCCTTCCTCTGCCTCCAGCCGCTGGTGGAGAACGCGGTCAAGCACGGCCTCCAGGACCGGGAGCGCGGCTGCCGGGTCACCATCGCCGCCCGGGACGCGGGCGCGGAGGCCGTGGTCACCGTCGAGGACGACGGCGTCGGCATGGACCCCGAGCGGCTGCGGGCGGTGCTGCGCGGCGAGCACCCGGGCGGCTCCGGGATCGGGCTCTCCAACGTCGACGAGCGGCTGCGCCAGGTGTACGGGCCGGAGCACGGACTGGTCATCGAGACCGGCGTGGGCGCCGGCATGAAGGTGACCGCGCGTTTCCCCAAGTACCGTCCGGGGGTGCATCCTTCGCGGACGCGGTGACGGATCAGGAGAGCCAGACGGCGAGATGGGCGAGCGGCAGGCCCAACCGCCAGGCGGGCAGCCAGGCGCGCGCCGTCTCGTCCACCGTCGGCCGCGGTCCCGCTCCCGGCACGCCGTCCAGGTCGGTGGCGTGCACCCAGGTCTCCTCCAGGGCCCGCCAGGCGGCGCGCGCGAGGGCCAGGTCGGCCCCGTCGGGGTCCTCGGCCTCCTCGGCGGCGAGCCGCTCCGCCACCCAGTCCGGCCAGCCCGCCTCGTGCGCGGTGCGGCGCAGCCACGCGTCGGGCGCGGGCTCCCCGGAGAGGTGGACCGTGAGGGTCAGGGCCCGCAGGGAGGCCCGGTGTTCCAGCGAGCCGGGCTCGGCGAGCCCGGCCGCGGTCAGGTACTGGTCGGCCAGGTACTCGGCGCACAGCCAGGCCATCGGTACGGCCAGGCCCCCGCCGCTCCTGCGGCCGGCGCCGTTCGTGCTCTCGGGCGGCAACGCTCCCACCTTCTCCCGGACGTCGGGGCCCCGCGGTTCTCGGGACCCGGAGCAGAGCCTCCTCCGCTCGGGGCGTCCGCGTGGGCCGCTTTGCTCAACTCGCCGGTGTGGTTTCGGATACGTTCCCCGGCCGGATCGGTGCGGACGGGTTCTGTGGTGCGCGAGGGGCGGACGGGGCGGGGGAGGGGCGCCGTCGCAGGAGCGAGGCGAGCGCGGTGACCCCGACGAGGAGCACGAGCGGGCGCAGCGGGAGGATCGCCCCGAAGGAGTCGTCCAGGCCGTCGACGCCGCGCCAGACGACGACGATCCACCCCGCGCTCCCCACCAGGACCATCGCCCCGAGCCGCCGCTCGCCGCTCAGTCGCATCCCGGTCCAGAGCACGATCGGCATGACCAGCGCCGTGTTGAACAGCGCGGTGGTGAAGACCTGGGCGGTGCCGTATCCGGTCGGTGACCCGAGGGCGGCGGACGCCTCCGCGACGAGGGCGAACCGCAGCGTGTCGGAGAGGATCAGGTGCGCGGCCCCGATCGCGAGCGCGGTGACGACGGCGGCCTTGAGCAGGCGGGGCAGGGGCGGGGTGTGGGTCGGTGCGGCCATGGCAGCGACTATACGCACTGCGTATACATGGAGTGTATAGACCCCCGGGGGTTCCCGTCCGGCGGGGCGGCGCGGCCCCCGCGACTCCGCGCCGCCGATGCGGTCGCGGAGTCGGTCGGGAGCGGGGGTCAGCCGAGCAGGGCGTAGACCGCGGTCGCGTGGGCGGCCGGTTCGGCGGTGCCCTCGGCGGTCATCGTGATGTCGGCGAAGGCCATCCGCCGGCCGAGTTTGGTGAGCCGGGCGCGGACCAGGACGTCGGCGCCGAGGACCGCCCGCTGGAAGCTGGTGGACTGCTGGACGGTCGTCATGGGGACGAAGCCGCCGCGGGCCGCCGAGACGGCGATCACGGTGGCCGTGTCGGCCGCCGCCATCAGGGCCTGGCCGGAGAGCCCGCCGCCCTCGCGGGCCAGCCGGTCGGACCAGGGGAGGCGGAGGACGGCCTCGTGGCCGTCGAGCGAGTCGACCGTGAGGCCCAGGTCCAGGACCCAGGGCGCGAAGTTGTCGGCGAGGATCTTCTCGGCCGCGGCGGTCGTCAGCGGAGCGGTCTCGGGCGGTGTCACGGCGTCGGTGTGCGTCACGGCGTCATTGTGCGGCCGCCGCCCGGGGGCGGGCAATGGAGCCGTGCCGCGGCCGGTAGCCGGGCAGCGAGCGGCCCAGCTGCCTGAGGGCGTAGTGGGAACGGGACTTGACCGTGCCGGCCGGGATCCCGAGGTCGACGGCGGCCTCGTTGACGGTGAGCCCGTCGAAGTAGAGCCGGACCAGCACGGCCCGGTGCTCCGGGCTCAGTCCGCGCACCGCCGCCCGGACGTCGAGCGCCGCCTCCGCGGACTCGGTGGCGTCCGAGGGGTCGGGGGTCACCGCGAGCACCCCGTCGCCGATCTCGGCCGGGCGGGCCAGCCGGGAGCGGCGGGCGTCGATGGCGAGCCGGCGGGCCACGGTGAAGAGCCAGGGCCGCATCGAGTCGTAGGCGCCGCTGAACGCCTCGGGGTGGAGCCAGGCCCTGACCAGCGTCTCCTGCACCAGGTCCTCGGCGCGCTGACGGTCCCCGTAGGTCAGCCCCAGGAGGAAGGAGAGCAGGGCGGGGCCGTGCTCCCGCTGGAGCTCCTGGAGCTGGTGCTCGTCGGTCGTCACGGTCACGGTCGCCGTCCTCGCGCTCGCCGTCGTCATGGTCGCGGTCGCCGTCGTCATGGTTGCCACCCTTCCCCGCCCGCTCCGCGGTGCGTCGTCCGCGCCGTATACGAACGCATCCGGGCGGAAGGGGACAGGGAGCGGACAGCTGTCTGCGACGAACGGTCGTAACGAGCGGCGAATGGCACGGCGAACGGTCGGACGGCGTTCCTGCGTCCGATGCGGTGGGTTCTCGGCCGGGGGGCGGCCCGGTCCCTTGACTCGGAGCCGTACGGGAGATCAATTCGGCAGAACACATGTTCTTCCGATGATCGGGGTGGAAGTCCTCATGACCACAGGACCCAGACGTATCGGACCCGGCCGTGCGCGCGTCCGGGCCGTCCGGGCCGTCTCCGCCGCGGCCGCCGGCGCGCGGCTCGCCTTCGTCGCCGCGTGCGGCCAGGGAGGAGCGGACCGCGGCGCACCGGCCCCCGCGGGTTCACCCGCCGGCTCGTCCGGCGGCTCCACCGCGCCCCGCCCCGCCGTCCCGGCGCCGAAGCCGGCCGGCTTCACCCTGGTGGCCTCCGGCGACGTGCTGCCGCACGACTCGATCATCCGCCGGGCCGCCGCCGACGCGGGCGACGGCGGATACGACTTCCGCCCCATGCTCGCCGGCGTGAAACCGGTCGTCTCCGGCGCCGACCTCGCGCTCTGCCACATGGAGACCGTGTACGGGAAGGACGGCGGGCCCTACACGGGCTACCCCGCCTTCAAGTCCCCGCCCGAGGTCGCCGCCGCGCTCGCGGCCACCGGATACGACTCCTGCTCCACCGCCTCCAACCACACCCTCGACGACGGCGCGGCCGGCCTCGGCCGCACCCTCGACGCCCTCGACGCGGCGGGCGTGCGGCACGCGGGCTCGGCCCGCACCGCCGCCGAGGCCGCCCGACCCACCCTGCTCAAGGCCGGCGGCGCCACCGTCGCCCAGCTCGCCTACACCTACGACACCAACGGCTATCCGCTCCCCGAGGGACGGCCCTGGGCGGTGAACCTGCTCGACGAGGCCAAGGTCCTCGCCGACGCCAGGGCGGCCCGCGCGGCCGGCGCCGACGTCGTCGTGGTCAGCGTCCACTGGGGCTCCGAGTGGCAGACCGCGCCCGACGAGCGCCAGCTCTCCCTGGCCCGCTCCCTCACCGCCTCCCGGACCGGCGGCCGCCCCGACATCGACCTCATCGTCGGCACGCACGCCCACGTGCCCCAGGCGTACGAGAAGGTCAACGGCACCTGGGTGATCTACGGGATGGGCGACCAGATCGCCGGCGACATGATCAACCACGAGGGCGCCCAGGACCCGCGGGGCAACCAGAGCAGCATCGGGCGCTTCACCTTCGCGCCGCCCGGGGAGCCCGGTGCCCGCTGGGAGGTCACCAAGGCCGAGTTCGTGCCCCAGTGGTTCGACACCGGCCGGGGCCGGGTGGTCAACCTCGGGGCCGCCGACGGCTCCGACCCGCGCCATCCCGGCATCCGCGAGACGATCCGCCAGGTCGTCCTCGGCCGGGGCGCCGACAAGGACGGCCTGACCCTGGGACGATGAGCGCGCCGGCCGGTCAGGGCACGACCGTGACCGGCCAGCGGCCCGCCTTCACCAGCCGCACGGCCACCGAGCCGACGAAGCGGTGCCCCGCCGACTCCGAGACGCCCACCACGACGGCGTCCGCCTTGAGTTCCTCCGCCGCGCGCACCAGCCCCGCGTAGGCGTCGCCCTTGAAGGTGCGGAACTCCCAGCGCACCTGCCAGAGGTCCTTCACCCGCTCGGCCGAGGTGCGGATCTCCTCCACCAGCCCCTCGGCTATCTCCTCGGTGGTCCCGGACACCGGGGCGCCCAGCGAGGCCCCGGCCGCCATCACCGGCTGGACGTAGACGAGCGCGAGCAGGGCGTTCTGCCAGCGGGCCAGCCCGGCCGCGTACGCCGTCGCGCGCAGCGACGATTCCGAGCCGTCGACCCCCGCCATGATCACCTTGGGGCCGTCGGTGCCCCGTTCGAACCGATGGGGCTGGTGTTCGCTCACCCTTCGAGGGTATCGGCCCATCGGGTGCAATCGGACGGCGGCCCGGTGTCGGTGAGCGGCCCGGAACCCTCCCCGTACGAACCATTGGTCATGAAAAACGATCAGCTGCCCGGGCGGAGGTCGGTGCTGCGTCTGGCCGCCGCCCTCGGCGCCACCGTCACGGCCGGCGCCCTCGCCGTCGACCGGCTCGGCGAAGGAGCGGGCGCGGGCCGCTCCGCCGCGTCCCCGCCCCAGGGCCCGCCGGGCGCCGCGGGACCCGCCGCCGGCCCGCCGGCCGCCGCCCCCCGGCTGCGCCCCTCCGCGTACCGGCTCCAGCCGATGACCGCGTACGCCCCCGCCGTCCGGCCCCGGGCCCTCCCGCCGGTCCGGCAGCGCCCCTTCCTCTCGCTCACCGGCGTGGGCCGCTCCATGGTCCTCACCTTCGACGACGGGCCCGACCCCCGCTACACCCCGGCCATCCTGGCCACCCTGCGCCGCTACGACTGCCGGGCGATGTTCTTCGTCTGCGGCGAGATGGCGGTGGACAACCAGGACCTGCTGCGGGAGATGGCCGACGACGGACACGTGGTCGGCAACCACTCCTGGTCCCATCCGCTGGTCCCGAAGCTCCGGCCCTCCCGCATCCGCGACGAACTGGGCTCCACCAGCGAGGTGGTGGAGCGCGCGCTGGGCGCCGCGCCGCTCTGGTACCGGGCCCCGTACGGCGCCTGGAACCGGCACTCCTTCGAGATCGGCGCCGAACTGGGCATGGAGCCGCTCGCCTGGTCCGTGGACACCCTCGACTGGACGGAACCCGGCAGCGGCACCATCGTCCGCCGGGTCCTGGACGGCGCAGGGCCCGGCGTGATCGTCCTCTCGCACGACGCGGGCGGCGACCGGTCCCAGAGCGTCGACGCGCTCCGCCGCTACCTGCCCGCGCTCCTCGACGAGGGATACACCGTCACGGTGCCCCGGCGCTGACCGGCCGGCGTCGCGCGCGAAGGGCCCCGGGGGGATCCCCCGGGGCCCTCCGTCCGCCCTCGGTCAGCGCGAGCCCACCATCCGGGCGTAGACGACGACGTTCCCGTCGTAGCCGTTCTGGCGGGTGTAGCCGCCGCCGCAGGTGATCACCCGGAGCTCGGGGTGGCCGGTGTCGCCGTAGACCTGCGGGCCGGGGAAGTCCTGCTTGGAGTAGACCTCGACGCCGTAGATCTCGAAGACCGCCACCCGTCCGTCGTACCGCTCGACCTCGACGTGCTGGCCCTTCTCCAGGGCCCCGAGGCCGTAGAAGACCGCCGGGCCGCTGTTGTTGTCGACGTGCCCGACGATCACCGACGTGCCACGCTGGCCGGGCGCGATGCCGTTCTGGTACCAGCCCGCCAGATTGGCGTCCTGCGGGGGAGGGGCCGCCACCCAGCCGTCCGCGTCGAGCCCCACGTCCATCACCGGGGCCGCCACGTCGATCGCCGGGATGCGGACCCGGGAGGCGGGCGCGAAGGGCAGCGGCTGGACGCCCGCCGACGCCTCCGCGGGCGGCGGGACGACCGGACGGGCCACCGGACGGGCGGCGGCGGCCGGCTGCGGGGGGCCTCCCGCGATGTCCACGCCGTTGCGCATCATCGCGAGTCCGGACAGCATGGCGAGGGCCAGGACGCCCCAGGGTTGACGTCTCCTGCGCTCAGGGACGCGGAAGTCCTTCGGGGGCATGGTTCTCCCTTCGTGGCGACGTGTGAACGGTAAGGGCGCTTCCCCGTCCCCGCGCTCCGGACGGCCCGAACGGGTAGCCCACCGCCGCCGTACGGGTGGCGACGCGCCGCCGGGAGCCGCAGCCGGGTGTCCCCCCGGAGCCGACCCTCCGTCAGGCGCGGATCCGACTGGCCGTCAGAAAGCGTGCGGCCGGGGGCTCTCGGGCGCCGTTGGGCGGCCCGGGTGACGGTGCGCTGGCCCATCCGAGTACTCGTCGGACAATCGTTTCGCGCGCCCCTGACCTGCGGTTGTGGCGCCCGGAGCAACTCGATCGGCGGCATCGGGGCTCACCGGACCGGCCCAGTGTCGAGGTGCAGAGAAGTGTCCGAGTTGTGATGGTTCGTCATGGAAGGCGTACTCGTCGAATCTCCCGGAGCACCGCTTTGGGGCGTCTTCCACTGGAGGTTCAACCATGCGTGCTGCACGCACTCTGGCGGTGACCGCCACCGCGATCGCGGCGGTCGGCCTGGCCGCCCCCCTGGCCGCCGCCACCAACGGTCCCAGCAACGTCACCGTCAACCCCTACGACGTCCACGCGGGGTCGACGATCACGATCACCGCCAAGGGGTGCGGCCACGGCGGCACCGTCACGTCCAACGCCTTCCCGGAGACCAGCCTCTCGGTCAACTCCAACGGCCTGTCCAGCGGGATCGCCCGTGTCTACAACAACGCCACGCCCGGCAACTACAACCTGGCCGTGAAGTGCAGCGACAACTCCAGGGTCGTCACGCACCCGTTCCGCGTGCTCGCGGGCCGCGGCGCCCAGGGCGGCCTCGGCGGTTCGCTGGCGCCCAGCTCCACCGAGATGGCCATCGGCGGCAGCCTGGTCGCCGCGGCCGCGCTCGGCGGCGGCGTCTTCGTCCTCCGTCGCCGTCGCATGACCGGCGCGGGCGCCTGACCGGCCCGAACCTCCCGGTCGGCCGACTGTGCCCGCCGCCCCCGTGTTCCGCAAGGGATCCGGGGGCGGCGGGCTTTCCGGGTGTCCGGGCCCGAGCGTCCCGGTTCAGTGCCGGCGCCCGCCCGCGCGGCGCCGGACCACGTACGCGGTACCGGCCGCGGCGGCGAGCACCAGGGCCGTGCCGGCCGCCAGCGTCCCCGGCCCGACACCGGCCTGCGAGCCGCCGATCCCGCCCTGCACGCCCCGCGGGGTGAGCAGCACGGTCGAGCGGGCGGTCGGGGAGAGCGTGGCCAGTCCGCTGATCGTCAGGTCCACGGTGTCCTGCACCCCGCCCGAGCAGTTGAACGCCACCGTGTACACGGCGCCGGGCTTGGCGTCCGCGTCCACGGTGGCGGTCACGGCTGAACCGGGGGCGATCTGGACGGTGTCGAAGATGCCCGCCGTCGCCGTCGCCGTGCTGGAGCAGCCGGGGGCGCTGAGGGTCACCCGCCCTCCGGCGGTGACGAGCGAGGGGGAGACGACGAAATCGCCCGGGGCCTGCGCGCCCCGCACCCGCGGGTTCGGCGCGGGCGCACCGTCGGTCGCGTGGGCGACGGTGACGGGGGCGGCCAGGGCGAGGGTGGCCGCCCCCAGCAGGGCGGTGGACGCGGCACGTATCGCGCGCATGGTGATTCCTCCGGGTCCCGAGGGCCGGCCGCGGCGGTTTGGCCGCGTGGAGCCTGCGTACACCTCGTTGCCCGACACGCTAGGAGCGCATTACCACAGCCGCGATCCCAGACGCGCGAATGGGGCACCGGTGTCCCCCGGACGGTCCAGCCCCGCCCGCTCGGTCAGTCGGTGACCTGCGGGAACAGATCGGTGAACGGCGCGGCGGTGGCGGCCAGGCCGCGGCCGAACGGCGCGTCGAAGTCCCAGATCAGGAAGAGCAGGAAGGCGATCAGCGCGCTGTAGAGGCCGGCGAGCAGCACCTCGCGTCCGGTGCGCCGGATCTGGAGGGTGAAGATGAGCCCGACCGACACCAGCGCGCCGATGATCAGTCCGAACCAGACGACTCCCGGCATGGTCTCGCCGGCGCTCTGGCCGCGGGCGCCGCGGGCGTCGTCGGCGACCATCACCTGGTCGACCAGCGGCTGGTACGCCTGCCCCTCGAAGTCGTTGGCGGGCTCGTAGTCGGTCACGCTGCGGCGCACCTTGCTCATCAGGGCGTCGCCCTCCGGGCTGGTCCCGCCGTGCTCGGCCATGTACGTGAACTCCTCGTTCACCACGTAGTCGACGTACGCGTCGACGTCGGCACGGATCTGGGCGCGGACCATCACCGGGTAGACCTCGACCCGTTCGGAGATCTCGTGCATCGCCTGCGCCTCCTGGCGCACGACCTCCTGGGCGGCGCCGCGGGCCTCCCACACGCCGGCGATGGCGAGGCCGAGCACGATGGCGTAGATCACGCCGATCATCATCGTCATGTACTCGATGACGTCGGGGGTCTCGCTGGGGTCGTCGTCCTCGGTGATCCGGCGTTGGTTGATGACGACGATGGCCAGGACGACGGCGCACGCGGCGGCCATCGCCAGGGTCAGGACGAGCCATTCGGACATGGTTCCTCGGTCTTCCTTGCGGGAGTTCGGTTCGGGGGGCGTACGGGCTCGGGGCCGGATCAGCGGGAGGAGCGCGGACGCAGGATCGCGGTGGCCAGCACGGCCGGCGCGGTGAGGAGGAGCATCGTGGTGACGGGTGACGACGTGCTCTTCGGCTGGGGCCGGGAGGTCCGCTGGTAGTGCGGCAGCGGCACCGGGCTCGGCGGCGCGGCGGGCGACGCCGCCGGCGGACTGGGCGGTGGCGGCGGGGTCGGGGCCGGAGGCGTGGGGGGCGGCGGTTCCTCGGGCGCGGGGGTGGCGGGCGCGGGGGAGGGGGGTACCGGGGCGGGCCGGGGTGCCGGGGTGGTGGCGGGCGGCCGGACGGCGGAGGGCGCGGCGGGCAGCTCGGGAGGGGACCCGGGCCGCAGCGGCGAGGGGCGCGGCAGGGTCGGCTCGGGCGGCTTCGGAGGCTTCGGAGGTTTCGGGGGCTTGGGCGGCAGGGGCGGCTTCGGGGGCAGGGTCGGCGGTTTCGGGGTCGGGTGTTTCGGCGGGGTGGGCTTCGGCGACGGGGAGCACGCACCGGGGCCGACCACCGACACCGAGGTGTGTGAGCCGTTCGGCCCGACCGTGGCGTAGGCGCAGGAGTCGGCGGCCGCCGGCACGGGTGCGGCGAGCAGCCACACCAGTCCGGCGGCCGCCAGCGACCGCGCGAGGGGTGATCCGTACAGAGACACGCCGACGAGCTTGAACACACGGACGCCGAACCGGGGGCCGAATGCGGCCGGATTCCCCGGATGGTGGGGATCTTCGGATGTCTGGTTTGACGTTTCGCCGCCGTCGGGTCTAATCCGCGCGGGGATCGGTTCTCTCCCGGAGGTGTGGAAGGGGTGGGAGAAGGGGCATGGAATGGCCGACGCGGGCCATCGCGGGGGACGTTCGGAAGAACTGTCCGGTTGTCGCCCTGTCAGGGGCCCGTCCCGGTGCCGCGATCCGGGTCGGCGGACGATCCCCGGGGCGCCCGCCCCCGAGGTGGGGCCGGGTGCGGGGCCGCCCAACGGGCGTGCGGGACCCCGCCGGAGAACCGGCGCACGACCATATGCACGTGAACCTGCACGGCCTGAAGGCGTGAACTCTTCGTTCCGCACGCACGTGCCAAAGGCGTGTGACCAAGAACGGACCGCGAATTTCCGTTTCTACTCGCTCTCTCGGCGGCCGATCAGTAGCCTCACCTCGAACACGGCCGCGAACTCCGGGCCGCATCCCCCGTGGCGACTTGTTGGAGACATTGATGGAGCGTCCCGCCTGGGCTCCGCCGGGTATCGACATCTCGGTACCCAGCGTGTCCCGTATGTACGACTTCTATCTGGGCGGCTCGCACAATTTCGAAGTGGACCGGGAAGCGGCCCGCAAGGCCATGGAGTTCCTGCCGGGCCTCCCCAAGATCATGCAGGCGAACCGGGCGTTCATGCGCCGGGCCGTCCGCTTCGCCGTCGCGGGCGGCGTCACCCAGTTCCTCGACATCGGCTCCGGCATACCGACGTTCGGCAACGTGCACGAGGTCGCCCTGGCCGCCGACCCGGCCGCCCGCGTCGTCTACGTCGACCACGACCCGGTGGCCGTCGCCCACAGCCGGGCCGTCCTGGAGGGCGTCGACCACACCGCCGTCGTCCCCGCCGACCTCCGCAAGCCGGCCGAGATCCTGCGCAGCCCCGAGGTCACCGGCCTGATCGACCCCGACCGGCCGGTCGCCCTGATGCTCGTCGCCGTCCTGCACTTCCTGGAGGACGCCGACCGGCCGCACGAGGCCGTCGCCGAACTCCTCGACGCGCTCGCCCCCGGCAGCCTCCTGATCGTCACCCACGCCTCCTACGAGGGGATCCCGGTGGACCAGGAGCGCGCCAGCGGCACCGTCGACGTCTACCGCAGCACCCGCAGCCCGCTGGTGATGCGCTCCCGGGACGAGATCGCCCGCTTCTTCGACGGCACGGAGTTCGTCGAGCCCGGCCTGGTCCCGATGCCGCTCTGGCGGCCCGACGGCCCGGCCGAGGAGGAGGATCCGTACGCCTTCTCCGGGTTCGCAGGTGTGGGGCGCAAGGCGTGAAGGTGCCGTCGCAGCCGTCCGGCAACGTCGCGGAAGCCGATGGCCCGGAGGACAGACTCAGGCGGTTCGTCACCATCTGGAGCCGTGCCATCTTCCCGGTGACCGCCACCTCCCTCACCCGCGCCGAGTTCGAGGTCCACCTCCTCCCGCTCGCCCGCCTGCTCAGCGGCGCGCTGCTCGCCCGCCCCTTCGACACCGCCCCCGCCCACCGGGCCCGGTGCCGGACTGGTCGACGCGCACTGCACCGACCCGGACGCCCTCGGCCGCAGCCTCGGCGTGGTCGACTCGTACCTGGTCCTCTACTGCGGTACGGACCCCGAGCTCACCGCCGAGGAGCTGCGGGCCCGCTGCGCCCGCCTCCAGCACGCCATGGCCGCCGGCTACGCCGCGGCCCTGCGCGAGCGGACCCGCGTCGAGCAGGAGGCCATCGCCCGCTCCGCGCTCTCCGCCCGCAGCGCCGCCGAGATCGCCCTGCACGCCACCGAGAGCCGCTTCCGGGCCGTCTTCGACGGCGCCGCCATCGGCATCGGCATCGCCGACCTCGACGGCCGGCTCGTCGAGATCAACGACACCATGACCCGCATGTTCGGCGGCGTCGAGGCCCACGTCCGCAGCCGCAACGTCAGCGAGTGGGTCCACCCCGAGGACGGGCCGCACGTCTGGCGGCTCTACGAGGAACTGGTGCGCGGCGAACGCGAGCAGTACCGGGTGGAGAAGCCCTACTACCGGGGCGACGGCACGGTCCTGTGGACCAACCTCACCGTCTCCCTGCTCCGCGACGCCCAGGGCCACCCCCAGTACCAGCTGGCGCTCATGGAGGACATCACCGAACGGCGCCTGCTCCACCTGCGCCTGCGGTACGAGGCCACCCACGACGCCCTCACCGGGCTGCCCAACCGGACGCTGTTCTTCGAGCGCCTGGAGAAGGCCCTGGCCCCCGCCGGCGAGGACGGCCGCTTCGGTCTCTGCTACCTGGACCTCGACGGCTTCAAGGCCATCAACGACAGCCTCGGCCACTCCACCGGCGACCGGCTCCTCGTCGAGGTCGCCGACCGGCTCCAGGCGTGCGCCACCGGCCCCGGCGAGATGGTCGCCCGGCTCGGCGGCGACGAGTTCGTCGCCCTCACCACCAGCACCGGCGGCGAACGGGACGCGACCGCGCTCGCCGACCGGATCCTCGCCGCCCTCGCCACCCCCGTCGGCGTCGACGGCCGCGAACTGACCGTGCGCGGCAGCCTCGGCGTCGTCGAGGGACCGGCCGGCGAGCGCACCGCCGCCGAGGTGCTGCGCAGCGCCGACATCACCATGTACCGGGCCAAGTCCGCGGGCGGCAACCGCTTCGAGCTCGCCGACCCCGAGGCCGACGCCCGCGCCATCACCCGGCACGGCCTCACCACGGCCCTGCCGACCGCCCTGGAGCGCGGCGAGTTCTTCATCGAGTACCAGCCGCTCGTCCACCTCGACGACGGCACCGTGCACGGCGCGGAGGCCCTCGTCCGCTGGAGCCACCCCCAGCACGGCGTGCTCGGTCCCGACCGCTTCATCCCGCTCGCCGAGGACACCGGGCTCATCGTGCCGCTCGGCCGCTGGGTCCTCCAGGAGGCCGTCCGCCAGGCCCGCTCCTGGCAGCTGGACGACCCCACCACGGGAACCCCGCTGCGCATCAACGTCAACCTGTCGCCGACCCAGCTCCACCACCCCCGGCTGGTCGCCGACACCGTCGACGTGCTGGAACGCTCCGGGCTCGCGCCCGGCGCGCTCTGCCTGGAGGTCACCGAGTCCGCCCTGATCGGCGCCGACGAGGACCTCCTCAAACCGCTGCGCCAGCTCGCCGAGATGGGCGTCGACATCGCCCTGGACGACTTCGGCACCGGCTACTCCAACCTGGCCAACCTGCGCCGCCTCCCGGTCAGCGTCCTCAAGCTCGACCGCTCCTTCACCCGGGGCATGCAGCAGCACCCGGTGGACCCCGTCGACCTGAAGATCGTCGAAGGGATCGTCTCCCTCGCGCACAGCCTCGAACTCGCCGTCACCGTCGAGGGCGTGGAGACCGCAGCGCAGGCCGAACGCCTCCGCGAACTCGGCTGCGACACCGCCCAGGGCTGGTACTACGCCCGCCCCGGAGCCCCGGACCGCATCCACTCCCTGGTCCTCGCCGACGCGGTCTGAGCACACGCGTGGGGCCCGGTCCTTCCGAGGACCGGGCCCCACGCGTGAAGTGCGAAGGGGGGCGAGGAGAGCGAAGGGGCTATGTCATCAGGAGTATGAGAAGGAAGCCCCTTCATGGCCTCGCCCCCGGACCGACCGTAGCACTCAGGCCGGGACCAGGTCGCGCAGATTTTCCGGGGTCACCACCCGGGAGCCCGGCGCCAGCCCCTCGGGCCGCGCCAGGCCCAGGTACGTCACCGGCCCGGCCGGCGGCTCGCCGCCGGACCACTCCGTGACCTCGGACCCCGACTCCCGCATCAGCTCCACCAGATGACGAACCGTCACCGGCGCGTGCTCGACCGCGCCGCGCAGCAGCGTCGCCAAGGACACCCGGTGGTCCTCGACCCGGTTGTCGGTCGGCGTGCCCCGCAGGCACAGGTGGAGCCAGTGCGCGTGCCACCGCCCCTCCTCGTCCCGCCGGAACGCCAGCGGCATGGCCACCCGCCCCGGCCCGCGCAGCTCCGACCTCATCCGGACCGTGCGCGGCTCGAAGGGCCGGCCGCCCTGCTCGCCCTCGCGGAGCATGTAGCCGAAGAAGGACTCGGCCGTCTCGTCGAAGCCCTCGCCGGCGTACACGTGCACGTGCGGCACCACGAACGTGCCGCGCACCGCGCCGAGTCGCAGCTCGATGAACTCCGAGGCACCGTCCGGGGCCTCGGTGATGTCCCCGGAGTGCCGGCCCTCCACCGTGGTCAGCTCCGTGTACGACAGCCAGGAGACCGTCGCGTACCGCTCGTCCAGCAGCAGCGCCGACAGGTCCAGGTCCGTCGTCCGCCGCGCCTCCTTCCAGTACATGAAGAACCGCAGCAGCTCGCCGTCGACCGGCGCGACCGAACCGCGCGGCAGCACCCCGAAGCCCCCCGACGAGGCCCGCCCGCTCAACGGCAGCGCCACGTCCAGCATCAGCGGGTCGACCAGCAGCCGCCCGGGTGCGGGCAGCCGCCGCCGGGTCTCCCCGTCCACCAGCGCGAGGAGCCGCCGCTGGACCTCCCGGGGCAGGGCGCGGCGGGTGTCCGCCGTCACCCACGCCCGCCCCTGGCGGTTCACGAACAGGCGCCGGGGCGCGCCCGGACCGATGTGCCGGTTCTGCAGGTGCTCCCGCACCGACAGCACCACCCGGCCCGCGACCCGCGGCGCGACGCGCTCCGCCGCCGCGAGCACGGCCTCGCGCCCCGCCTCGTCCGCCGCCGAGCGCAGCAGCCGGTCCAGCCCCCGGAACAGCCGTCCCGGAGCGGCCGACGCCAGCAGTTCCGCCGCCCCCGGCACGTCCCCGGCGGCCAGCAGCGCCTCGGTCAGGGAATCCAGCGACGGCGCCCGCAGCTCGCCCCGGGCGACCGCGAACACCTGGGCGGCGTGCGGCCAGGCCGGGTAGGCGTGCGGGTGCAGCCGCTCCCCGAGCCGCTTCCACGCCTCCCGGTGCCGGCCCACGTCGGCCAGCTTCTCCGGCGCCCCCGCCACCACGCCGTCGAGGCCCGCGAGCAGCGCGCGCCGCACCGGCCGGGACAGCCCGCGGAAGCGGGTCCGCTCGCGCAGCGTCACGTCCCCGTCGGCCAGCGCGCAGGCGAGCCGCAGGACGTCCGTGACGGTGTCGAGCAGCGGCGCCGCGCCGGCCCGCAGCCGGGCCCGGTTCACCACGGCCCGGATCTCCCGGACCGGGATCTCCGCGGGCTGCGGCCCGTCCGCGCAGTGTTCGGCGAGCACCGCCAGGTCGGCCAGGTGCTCGTCGCCCAGCGGGGTCACGGACCCCGCCAGCGCCCCGTACAGCGCGCCCAGCTCCTCCCCGACGGGCCCGCCGAGGTGCAGTACGGTCAGCCGGTCCCCGGCCGCCGGTACCAACTCCTCATGGGCCGCGAGCAGTTCCTCGTACGAGTGCGGGTAGCGCCCGTAGGCGGGGAGCGTCAGCAGGTTCAGCACCCCGGCGCTCAGCTGCGCCTCGACCGACTCGCGGGCCGCCGGGTCCTCCAGCCCCTTCAGGACGCACCACAGCCAGAACTCCCCCGTGTCGGGGACGTTGGCCGGGAAGTCGAGGAAGTACGTGTTGTGCCGGACGTGGTCGCCGACCCGCTCGCGGACCGCCTCCAGCGCCCACCGGGCCAGCTCGACGACCGTCTCGGGGGACCGGCCGGACAGCTCCCTCAGCAGCGGTGAGGACAGGGCGAACCCCGCCGTCCGCAGCGCGGCGTCGAACCGCAGGGCGACGGCGGAGCCGTCCCCGGCGGGACCGGGGGGAACGGGCAGCCGGAGGGTGTGCCGGACGAGCAGGCGTTCGAGAACGTGGTCCATCCCGCGATGCTCGCAGCCCTCCCGACCGGTCCGCACGCGGATTTCGGGCGCCCCGAAGGGCCTCCCCGGCCGGCTCGCGCGGAGCGGGTCAGCCGGGCTGGCCGGCACCCTGCGGCGGCACGGCGCCCGGAGCCGGCGCCCGCGCGCCGCCGAGGAGCTCCGGCAGGCCCGAGCGGGTCGCCGCCACCACCACGCGGTCGCCGGGGCGGAGCACGTACCCCGGGTGGAGGTCCCACAGCAGCGCCGGGGGCTCCGCGGGGCCGGCGTCCGAGGCGCGCCCCTCCTCCTCTCCGGCGCCGGTGTCCAGCGCCAGGACCCGCCAGGCGCCGGGCCGGAACGCCTCCGCGACCGTGCGTCCCTCCAGGTGCGCCACGCCCGCCACCTCGACCGCCGCGAAGAGCAGCACCCGCCGCTCGACCGGGATGGCACCCAGGATCTGACGCCCCATCATCGCGCCCGCGAAGGCCGGGGCGGACAGGGTGGAGACGCTGCGGCTGCGGGTGAGCGCGTCCGGGTGCGCGGCGCGCAGCGTGCGGTAGACCGTGGTGGCGAAGTCGTCGTCGTACAGCCGCAGCGCCACGAGGAGTTCGGGCGCCAGCGTCCGGGCCGCCAGCACCGCCTCCAGGTTCGTGGTGTCCGAACTGGTGAGGGCGAGCAGGGCGTGCGCGCGGTGCGCCTTCGCCGCCTCCAGGACCCCCTCCTGGGTGACGTCGCCGAGCACCACCGGCACCCGAAGCCGCCGGGCGTACGGGATCCCGCGCGCCTCCGGGTCCTCCTCCACGCACACCACCGGCACCCCCAGCTCGCGGAGCCGGACCAGCACGCGGGTGCCGATCCGGCCGAGCCCGAGCAGCACCACGTGGTCGTCCAGGCCCCGGGGCGGGCGCCGCAGGGCCGCCGCGCTGCGGTACGCGCCCAGTGCCTCCAGGGCACCCGCGATCAGCAGCGGCAGCAGGGCGAGGCCGAGGAGCCCCGCCAGCAGCTGGAGGACCTGCCGGGCGGTCTCCTCGCCGACCGCCGGATCCCCGATCGAGAACAGGTCGAGGAGCGTCAGGTAGGCCGCGTGCAACGGGTGCGCGTCGGTGGCGAGGATGGCGGCGGCGGTGAGCGCGGTCACGGCCGCGACCACCCCGGCGAGCGCCCACCGCAGCCGCGGCGACAGCAGCTCGCGGGGCGAGGCGCCCCGGCTCTCGCGCCGGCGGGGGAGGGCGGGCTCGCGCCCGATCGCCTCCAGGACGACCGCCATCCGCCCGGCCGCCGCCCGCACCTCCGCGCCGTCCGGCAGCAGCCGGGGCGCGAGGCCCCCGCTGCGGTCCGAGCCGTACGCGCCGGCGGGGTCCGTGGTGGTCGACGACAGCAGCGCGAGCGTGCACAGTCCCGGCTCGGCCAGCGCGGAAGGCCCCTCGGGCATCCGCTCGGCGGCCCGCAGCAGCAGCCCGTCCGCCTGCACGACCTTCCGCGTCCCGGCGACGGCGGTCGCCGCCAGCGCGGGGGCGGCGGTGTCCGCGTCGGACAGCACGAGGGTGGTGGCGTCGCGCGGCGCGGGACCGGCGCCGGGCGCGACGGCGGCGAGCTGCTCGCCCGCCCGGTCCAGCAGGTCGGCCATCCGGTGCCCGAGGTTGCGGTTGTACATCCGCAGCACCAGCCGCACACCGGGCGCGAGCCGGCGCGCCAGGAACGCGGCCCGCATGTTGACCTCGTCGTCCTCGTACAGCAGCGCCAGCGCCTCCGCCTCCCGTAACCCGGCCCGGAGCAGGGTCCGTTCGTCGGGCGCGGCGCCCTCCACGTACCGGATCCGGCCCGGCCCGCCCGGCGCGGACTCCGGCCCCGGCGTGACGAGCACGACGTCCCGCCGGTACACCTCGGCCAGCTCCGCGGCGAGCCGGTGTGCCAGGGCGTCGTCGCCGAGCACGAGCATGGCCCGCTCCGGCGCGGGGCCCCGCGCTGCCTCCCCCATGGCGCTTCCCGCTCAGCTCTCGTGACGGACGGGCTCGGGCCCGGCGACCGGAAGCCGCTCCAGCTCCGGCCCCGGCCCCCCGTCCCGGCCGCCTCGCCGGGCGATGACCCAGCCGGCGACGGGCTCGGTGTAGCGGGCCGTGAGCGGGCCGACGACGACCAGGATGAGGACGTACGCGGTGGCCAGCGGGCCCAGCGACGGCTCGATCCCGGCGGAGACCGCCAGCCCCGCGATGACGATCGAGAACTCGCCGCGCGCGACCAGCGTCCCGCCCGCCCGCCAGGCGCCCTTCGGGGAGATGCCGTTGCGGCGCGCCGCCCAGTAACCGGTGGCGATCTTCGTGCCGGCGGTGACGACGGCCAGCGCCAGCGCGGGCAGCAGCACCGGCGGGATGCTCGCCGGATCCGTGTGCAGCCCGAAGAAGACGAAGAAGACGGCGGCGAACAGGTCCCGCAGCGGGCTCAGCAGATGGTGCGCGCCCTCCGCGACCTCACCCGACAGCGCGATGCCGACGAGGAACGCGCCGACCGCCGCGGACACCTGGAGCTGCTGCGCGATCCCGGCGACGAGCAGCGTCAGACCGAGCACCACGAGCAGCAGCTTCTCCGGGTCGTCGCTGGAGACGAAGCGGGAGATCAGCCGCCCGTACCGGACGGCGACGAAGAGGACGAGGCCGGCGACGCCCAGCGCGATGGCGAGCGTGGCGCTGCCCGCCGCGAGCCCGGCGCCGGCGAGCAGCGCGGTCACGATCGGCAGGTAGACCGCCATCGCCAGGTCCTCCAGGACCAGGATGCTCAGCACCACCGGGGTCTCCCGGTTGCCCAGGCGCCCCAGGTCGCCCAGCACCTTCGCGATGACACCGGACGAGGAGATCCAGGTGACGCCGGCCAGGACCACGGCCGCCACCGGGCCCCAGCCCAGCAGGAACGCCATCGCCGCCCCGGGCAGCGCGTTGAGCGCCCCGTCGACGAGACCGGCCGGGTACTGCGTCTTGAGGTTGGTGACCAGATCGGTCGCCGTGTACTCCAGACCGAGCATCAGGAGCAGCAGGATGACGCCGATCTCGGCGCCGATGGCGACGAACTCCTCGCTTGCCCCCAGCGGCAGCAGTCCCCCCTCGCCGAAGGCCAGACCGGCCAGCAGATAGAGGGGTATGGGCGAGAACTTCAGCCGCCCGGCCATCCGGCCGAGCAGGCCGAGGCCGAGGATGATCGCTCCGAACTCGATGAGGAAGACGGCGGACGAATGCACCGATCACTCCCTTCCAAGGATCGCGGCGGCGGCGTCGACGCCTTCGTGGGTTCCGATGACGATGAGGGTGTCCCCGCCGGCGAGCCGGAAGCCGGGGCCGGGGGAGGGGACGGCGTCCGCGCGGCGCAGCACGGCCACGATCGACACGCCCGTCTCCGTGCGCATCCGGGTCTCGCCGAGCGTCCGCCCGTTCCAGTGCGAGACCGAGGACAGCTCGACGCGTTCCGCCACCAGGCCCAGCTCCGTGGTGTGGAGCAGGTTCGGGCTGTGGTGGGAGGGCATCAGGGCGTCGATCAGGGCGGCGGACTCGCCCGCGGTCAGATGCAGGGACTGCAGGCAGGCGTCCGGGTCGTCGGACCGGTAGACGTTGACGCTGCGGGTGCCGTCCCGGTGGGCGATCACCGACAGGTGCCGGTGCTCTCTGGTGGTGAGGTCGTACTGGACGCCGACGCCGGGCAACGGCGTCGAGCTCATCCGTGAAGTGGGCACGGCCCGGACTCCTCGTGTCGTCTCTGCTCTGCGGGGGCGCGCGGCGAGGAGGCCGGTGGCCCTCCGCGCGGGCGGGCGGTCCGGGGCCGCGGCCGGTCCATGCTGCCATCTCCGGGGGGCCTCGCACATGGGTGCCGGCACGGATGGACAGGGCCCCCGGAAGCCCCGCAGGATGAAGGGGCGCATAGGCTTCCCCGCAGGTCAGGCGGGTACCGGCAGGGTCGGCGGAGGCAGGGAGAGCGGGACGGTGTCACTGTACGGACGGATCTTCCTCCTCAACGCGGCCGTGCTGATCCTCGCCGCGGGACTGCTCCTCGGTCCCGTCACCGTCTCCACCCCGGTGCTCCTCGGCGAGGCGATCGTCGTCGTCTGCGGGCTGGTGCTGATGCTCGTCCTCAACGCGGCGCTGCTGCGGGTGGGGCTCGCCCCGCTCGGGCGGCTCCGCCGCGCCATGGCCACGGCCGACCTGCTGAAGCCGGGCACCCGCGCCGAGGTCACCGGGCGCGGCGAGATCGCGGACCTGACCGCCGCCTTCAACGCCATGCTCGACCGCCTGGAGGCCGAGCGGGCCACCAGCAGCGGGCGGGTCCTCACCGCGCAGGAGGCCGAGCGGCAGCGGATCGCCCGCGAACTGCACGACGAGGTCGGCCAGACCCTCACCGCCGTCCTCCTCCAGCTGAAGCACACCGCCGACCACGCCCCGGAGGAGCTGCGCGCGGACCTGCGCCAGGCGCAGGAGACCACCCGGGCCGGCCTGGAGGAGATCCGCCGGATCGCCCGCCGTCTGCGGCCCGGCGTCCTGGAAGAGCTGGGCCTGCACAGCGCGCTCCGCTCCCTCGCGGGCGAACTCTCCACCCCGGGCCTGCGGGTGACCACCCACCTCGCCCCCGGCGCGCCCGCGCTCGACCCCGCCACCGAACTCGTCGTCTACCGCGTCGCCCAGGAGGGCCTCACCAACGCGGCCCGGCACGCGGGCGCCGGCCACGTCGCCCTGCTCCTCGGGCCCGCCCCCGACGGCGGCACCCGCCTCCTCGTCCGCGACGACGGACGCGGCACGGGCGGCGCCGCCGAGGGCGCCGGCATCGGCGGCATGCGGGAACGCGCGCTGCTGGTCGGCGCCGCGCTGAGGGTCGGCGCGGGGGAGAAGGGCGGGACCGAGGTACGCCTGGACCTGCCCCCGGCGCCGACCCCGACGGCACGTCCGATCCCGGAGCCGACTCCGGCCGCGGGCCCGATCCCGGAGACGACCCCGGCCGTGCGTCCGATCCCGGCACCCGCCCCGACCGGGCGCACGGCCTCGGCCCCGACGGCACCCCTGCTCGCGCCCCCGACTCCGTCCCCGCTTCCGGCCTCGCCCCCGCCCCCGACTCCTGGACACGAGCGATGACCTCCGCCGTACGCCCGCCCGCCCGGATCCTCCTCGTCGACGACCACGCGCTGGTACGGCGCGGGGTGCGGCTGATCCTCGACGCCGAGCCGGACCTGGAGGTGGTCGCCGAGGCGGGGGACGGGGCCGAGGCCGTCGCCGCCGCGCGCCGGGACGACGGGCTCGACCTGGCCGTCCTGGACATCGCGATGCCCCGGATGACGGGGCTCCAGGCGGCCCGCGAACTCGCCCGGCTCCGGCCCGGGCTGCGGATCCTGATGCTGACCATGTACGACAACGAGGAGTACTTCTTCGAGGCGCTGCGGGCCGGCGCCAACGGGTACGTGCCGAAGTCCGTCGCCGACCGGGACCTCGTCGAGGCGTGCCGGTCGGCGCTGCGTGACGAACCGTTCATCTACCCGGGCGCGGAGACCGCGCTCATCCGCAGCTACCTGGACCGGGCGCGGTCCGGCGCGGGGCTGCCCGAGCGGCCGGTCACCGAGCGCGAGGAGGAGATCCTCAAGCTGGTCGCGGAGGGACACACCTCCAAGGAGATCGGCGACCTGCTCTTCATCAGCCCGAAGACGGTCGAGCGGCACCGCGCCAACATCCTCCAGAAGCTCGGGCTGCGCGACCGGCTCGAACTCACCCGGTACGCGATCCGCGCGGGCCTCATCGAACCCTGAGGCCCTCCGTCACGGGACGTCCGGGCCCGGCTTCCCGCGCCGCGAGGCCATCAGCAGCTTCTGGAGCTCGCGCGCGGCCCGCGGCGGCGCCACGTCGCTGCGGTGCGCCAGGCCGATGGTGCGGCGCAGGCCCGGCCGGGCGAGCGCGGTGACGCGCAGGTCGCGGCCGGCGCGGGCGGCGACCATGGCCGGGACGACGGCCAGCCCGAGCCCGGCCCGCACGAAGCCGAGGACCGCGTCCAGCTCACCCCCCTCCACCGTGAACGTCGGCTCGAAACCGGCCGCCCGGCAGGCCCCCACGGTCAGCTCCCGCAGGTCGTAGCCGTGCCGGAACATCACCAGCGGCTGCTCGCGCAGATCCGTGATCCGCACCGGACGGCGCGGCGGCGGCGCCGAGGCCGCCGAGACCACCACCAGGTCCTCGCGGAGCAGCTCCACCGTGGTCAGCGCCGGGGAAGGGGACGGCAGCGGCAGCACCACCAGCGCCAGGTCCATGGAGCCGCGGGCCAGCTCCCGCACCAGGTCGTGCGAGCCGCCCTCCTCGATGAGCAGCTCGATCCCCGGGTGCAGGTCGTGGAAGGTGCGCAGCACGTCGGGGAGGAGGCCGGTGCAGAGGCTGGGCGTCGCGCCGAGCCGCACCCGGCCGCGCTTGAGCTGGGCCAGCTCCTGGACCTCGCGGCGGGCCGTCTCGGTGTCGGCGAGGATCCGTCGGGCGAGAGGCAGGAGGGCCTCGCCCGCGTCGGTGAGCGCGATGTTGCCCCGGGCCCGGCTGAACAGTTCGGCGCCGAGTTCCTGCTCCAGCGCCTTGATCTGCTGGGAGAGCGAGGGCTGCGAGACGTGGACGCGTTCGGCGGCCCGGGTGAAGTGGCGGGTCTCGGCGACGGCCACGAAGTAGAGGAGCTGCTGGAACTGCATGGATCCCAGCCTAGGGCACACGCATAGCTTCAGCCTATGGAGATCAGCTGGACCATGTCTTGGACCTCTCGGGTCCTTCGGCCCTAGCGTCGAGGGCATGGCTCTGGCATCCAGCAAGGACACGGCGACGTCGAAGGGCTCGGCGTCCGCCCGGGACACGGCCCCCGCCCGGCCGCCGTCCCGCACCCCCACCCGCGGCTTCTGGTCGTCGACCATCGGCAAGAAGACCGTGATGGCCGCGAGCGGCCTGATCATGCTCGCCTACCTGGTCGCGCACGTGGCCGGCAACCTCAAGGTCTTCTTCGGCCCGGAGGAGTTCAACGGCTACGCGCACTGGCTGCGCGTGATGGGCGCCCCGATCCTGCACCACGAGTGGGGGCTGTGGCTCGCCCGGATCGTGCTCCTCGCGGCCGTCGGCGCGCACGCCGTCTCCGCGTACCAGCTCAGCCGGCGCGACCTCAAGGCCCGCCCCACCCGCTACGCGCACCGGCGCAAGGGCTCCTCCTACGCCACCCGCACCATGCGCTGGGGCGGGATCATCCTCGCCCTCTTCATCGTCTGGCACGTCCTCGACCTCACCACCGGCACCGTGCACCCCGGCGGTTTCGAGGAGGGCAGGCCCTACCAGAACGTCATCGACACCTTCTCCACCTGGTACGGCAACACGATCTACATCGTCGCCATGCTGGCCGTCGGACTCCACGTCCGGCACGGCTTCTGGAGCGCCGCCCAGACCCTCGGCGTCGGCAACGCCCGGCGCGAACGCCTCCTGCGCCGCACGGCGGACGTCCTCGCGCTCGCCCTGACCGCTGGCTTCATCGCCGTCCCCGTCGGCGTCATGACCGGAGTGGTGAACTGACCATGAGCTACCTCGACTTCCGCACCGGCGAACCGATCGCCGACGCCAAGGCACCGGCCGGCCCCATCGCCGAACGGTGGGACACCCGCCGCTTCGAGGCGAAGCTGGTCAACCCCGCCAACCGGCGCAAGCACCGGATCATCGTCGTCGGCACCGGCCTCGCCGGCGGCTCCGCCGGCGCCACCCTCGCCGAACAGGGCTACCACGTCGTCCAGTTCTGCTTCCAGGACTCCCCGCGCCGCGCCCACTCGATCGCCGCCCAGGGCGGCATCAACGCCGCCAAGAACTACCGCAACGACGGCGACTCGATCCACCGCCTCTTCTACGACACCGTCAAGGGCGGCGACTTCCGCGCCCGGGAGTCCAACGTCCACCGGCTCGCCCAGATCTCCGTCGAGATCATCGACCAGTGCGTCGCCCAGGGCGTCCCCTTCGCCCGCGAGTACGGCGGACTCCTCGACACCCGCTCCTTCGGCGGCGTCCAGGTCTCCCGCACCTTCTACGCCCGCGGCCAGACCGGACAGCAGCTCCTCCTCGGCGCCTACCAGGCGCTGTCCCGGCAGATCGCCGCGGGGAACGTCGAGATGCACGCCCGCACCGAGATGCTCGACCTGATCGTCGTAGACGGCCGCGCCCGCGGCATCGTCGCCCGCGACCTGATCACCGGCGAGATCACCACCCACTACGCCGACGCCGTCGTCCTGGCCAGCGGCGGCTACGGCAACGTCTTCTACCTCTCCACCAACGCGATGAACTCCAACGCCACCGCCGTCTGGCGGGCCCACCGGCGCGGCGCGTACTTCGCCAACCCCTGCTTCACCCAGATCCACCCCACCTGCATCCCGCGCACCGGCGACCACCAGTCCAAACTCACCCTGATGAGCGAGTCGCTCCGCAACGACGGCCGCATCTGGGTCCCCAAGGCCAAGGGCGACACCCGCCCCGCCGCCGAGATCCCCGAGGACGAGCGCGACTACTACCTGGAGCGGATCTACCCCTCCTTCGGCAACCTCGTCCCCCGCGACATCGCCTCCCGCGCCGCCAAGAACGTCTGCGACGAGGGCAGGGGAGTGGGCCCCGGCGGCCAGGGCGTCTACCTGGACTTCGCCGACGCCATCGCCCGGATGGGCCGCGCCGCCGTCGAGGCCAGGTACGGCAACCTCTTCGACATGTACGAGCGGATCACCGCGGAGAACCCGTACGAGGTCCCCATGCGGATCTATCCGGCCGTGCACTACACGATGGGCGGACTCTGGGTCGACTACGACCTCCAGACCACCGTCCCCGGCCTGTTCGCCATCGGCGAGGCCAACTTCTCCGACCACGGGGCCAACCGGCTCGGCGCCTCCGCCCTCATGCAGGGCCTCGCCGACGGCTACTTCGTCCTGCCCGCCACCATCAACGACTACCTCGCCCGCCACCCCGCCGCCGAGCCCGTCACCGACGAACACCCCGCCGTCCGCGAGGTGCTGGCCGAGACCGAGGACCGGCTCAACCTCCTCCTGTCCGTCGACGGCGACCGCACCCCCGACTCCTTCCACCGCGAACTCGGCGAGGTCATGTGGGAGTTCTGCGGCATGGCCCGCACCGAGGAGGGACTGCGCACCGCGCTCCGCCGGATCCCCGAGATCCGCGAGGAGTTCTGGCGCCGCATCAAGGTCCCCGGCACCGGCGAGGAGTTCAACCAGTCGCTGGAGAAGGCCAACCGGATCGTCGACTACCTCGAACTCGCCGAACTGATGTGCCTCGACGCCCTGAACCGCGCCGAGTCCTGCGGCGGCCACTTCCGCGAGGAGTCCCAGACCCCCGACGGCGAGGCCGCCCGCCGCGACGACGCGTACGCGTACGCCGCCGCCTGGGAGTTCACGCCGGAAGCCCCCGTCCTCCACAAGGAGGAGCTCACCTTCGAGTACGTCCACCCCACCCAGCGGAGCTACGCATGAAGCTCAACCTGCGCGTCTGGCGCCAGAAGAACGCCGGCACCGAGGGCGCCATGGCCACCTACGAGGTGGACGGGATCTCCCCCGACATGTCCTTCCTGGAGATGCTCGACACCCTCAACGAGGACCTCATCCTGCGCGGCGAGGACCCCGTCGCCTTCGACCACGACTGCCGCGAGGGCATCTGCGGCGCGTGCAGCCTCGTCATCGACGGCGACGCCCACGGCCCCGAGCGCACCACCACCTGCCAGCTCCACATGCGCTCCTTCCGCGACGGCGACACCATCGACGTCGAGCCCTGGCGCGCCTCCGCCTTCCCGGTCGTCAAGGACCTCGTGGTCGACCGCTCGGCCTTCGACCGGATCATCCAGGCCGGCGGCTACGTCAGCGCCCCCACCGGCTCCGCCCCGGAGGCCCACGCCACCCCGGTGCCGAAGGCGGACGCCGACTCCGCCTTCGAGCACGCCGAGTGCATCGGCTGCGGCGCCTGCGTCGCCGCCTGCCCGAACGGCTCGGCGATGCTCTTCACCTCCGCCAAGATCAACCACCTGAACGTGCTGCCGCAGGGCGCCCCCGAGCGCGAGACCCGCGTGCTCGACATGGTCGCCCAGATGGACGCGGAGGGCTTCGGCGGCTGCACGCTCACCGGCGAGTGCGCCACCGCCTGCCCCAAGGGCATCCCGCTGCCGTCGATCGCCGCCATGAACAAGGAGTGGCTGCGGGCCCGGCGCAAGGTGAGGTGACGTACTTCCCCCGGGCGGGGAACCCTGCGCCGGCCCGGGCCGTTCCACCCGGGCCGACGCAGTTCCGACAGAGGAGAACCTTGCCCGACGCCCCGCGCACCACCCCGTCCGCCTCCGCCTTCACCAGCGCCTTCCCGCTGCCCCCGCTCGCCGACCAGGCCGAGCGGCTGATCGGGCTCGGGGTGCCCGCCCTCACCGGCGTCGACGCCGACGCGCTGCGGGCCTACGCGGAGAAGGCCGCCGTCGACGCCCCGGAGGGCTCCCTCCTCGCCGTCCACCCGGCCGCCGCGCCCGCCTCGGCCCTCACGCCGCTGCTCCGCCTCGCGGACAGGCCCGGCTTCCTCGTGGTCGACATGGAGGACGTGGACGCCTTCACCCCCCAGGGGGTGGAGCTCCCCGACGGGCCCTTCTACCTGGTCCACGGCCTCGACCGGGGCGACCACCTGGGCAACTGGAGCCCCGAGGAGGCCCTGCCGGCCCTCACCGCCGCGGGCCGGACCCCGCTCGTCCTCACCGAGGGCATCCACTGGCTGCTCCAGCGGCCCGAGGTCCTGGAGCGCAACAAGTGCTTCATGACCATCGGTTCGCGCCTCCGCAAGGCCAACGGCTCCTTCGACGCCCGGACCCCGGCCGTCTGGATCAGCAACGGCACCGGCCGGGACGGCAAGGAGCGCAAGGGCGCGCCCAAGGTCGGCTGGTGCTGGTGGAACAACCGTCACACCTGGCTCGGCTTCGGCTCCACCACGGGCCGCGCCGGCTAGTCGGCGACTCCGGCGATCCCCAGGGCCCGGGCCAGATAGGGCGCGGTGCGGCTGCCGGCCGACCGCGCCACCCGGGCCGGGGGACCCTCGGCGACGATCCGGCCGCCGTCCGCGCCGCCCCCCGGGCCGAGGTCGACCACCCAGTCGGCGCCGGCCGCCACGTCCATGTCGTGCTCGACGACGACCACCGTGTGGCCGCCGTCCACCAGCCCGCGCAACTGCCGGACCAGCACCTCGACATCGGCCGGGTGCAGACCGGTCGTCGGCTCGTCGAGGACGTACAGCGTGTGGGCGCGGCGCGGGCGCTGGAGCTCGGTGGCGAGCTTGATGCGCTGGGCCTCGCCGCCGGACAGCTCGGTGGCCGGCTGGCCGAGCCGCAGGTAGCCGAGGCCGACGTCGAGCAGGGCGGTCAGGGCGCGGGCCGCCTGCGTGTCGTCCGCGAAGAACTCCGCCGTCGACTCGACGGTCAGGTCGAGGACTTCGGAGATCGTCAGGCCGCGCAGCCGCACCTGGAGCGTCTCCGGGTTGTAGCGGGCGCCGCGGCAGTCCGGGCAGGGCGCGTACGTGCTCGGCAGGAACAGCAGCTCCACCGAGACGAAGCCCTCGCCCTGGCAGGTCTCGCAGCGGCCCCCGGGCACGTTGAAGGAGAAGCGTCCGACCTTGTAGCCCCGGCTCCGCGCCTCCTCCGTTTCCGCGAAGAGCTTGCGCACCACGTCGAAGAGGCCTGTGTACGTGGCCAGGTTGGAGCGCGGGGTGCGGCCGATCGGCTTCTGGTCCACCGTCACAATCCGTCCCGCGTCGCCCCCTTCACCGGTCAGCGCGCCGACCAGGGTGGACTTGCCGGAGCCGGACACGCCGGTGACCGCGGTGAGGGCGCCCCGGGGGAAGGCGGCGTCCACCCCGCGCAGGTTGTGCCGGGTGACGGGGCCGGTGCGCAGCCACTCCTCCGGGGCGAGCGCGGGCCGTTCGGGCATGGGGGAGCGGTCGAAGAGGAAGCGGCGGGTGGCCGACTCCTCGACGTGCGCGAGGAGTTCGGGCGGGCCGCTGTGCAGCACGCGGCCGCCGTGCTCCCCGGCCCGCGGACCGACGTCCACGAGCCAGTCGGCGTGCCGGACCACGTCGAGGTGGTGCTCGACGACGAAGACCGTGTTGCCGGACGCCTTCAGCCGGTCGAGGACGACCAGCAGGGCCTCGGTGTCGGCGGGGTGCAGACCGGCGGACGGCTCGTCGAGCACGTACACGACGCCGAAGAGTCCGGAGCGGAGCTGGGTGGCGAGCCGCAGCCGCTGGAGCTCCCCGCTGGACAGGGTGGGGGTGGCGCGGTCCAGGCCCAGGTAGCCGAGGCCGAGTTCGGTGACGGTGGCGATCCGGGCGAGCAGGTCCTCGGCGAGCACCCGCGCCGTCTCCGGGCCGCCGGGCGCGGCGGCCGGGGCCAGCACCTCCGCCAGGGCCGTCAGCGGCAGCGCGGCCAGCTCGGCGATGGTCCGTCCGGCGAAGGTGACGGCCAGCGCCTCGGCGCGCAGCCGGCCGCCGCCGCACACCGGACAGGGGGCGCTGGTGAGGAAGCGTTCCGCCCTGGCCCGCAGCGCGGGGCTCTTGGAGTCGGCGTAGGTGCGCAGGACGAGCCGCCGGGCGCCGGTGTACGTGCCCTGGTACGGCCGCTGGATCCGGCCGGCCTCGCGGACCGGGTGCACGGTGACGACCGGCTGCTCCTCGGTGAAGAGGATCCACTCCCTGTCCTTCGGGTCCAGCTCGCGCCAGGGCCGGTCGACGTCGTGGCCGAGGGCGTCGAGCACGTCCCGGAGGTTCTTGCCCTGCCAGGCGCCCGGCCAGGACGCGACGGCGCCCTCCCGGATGGACAGGTCCGGGTCGGGGACGAGCAGCTCCTCGCTGGTCTCGTGGATCCGGCCGAGGCCGTGGCAGGACGGGCAGGCGCCGGCCGCCGTGTTGGGCGAGAAGGCGTCGGAGTCGAGGCGGGGCGCCCCGGGCGGGTAGTCGCCGGCGCGGGAGTAGAGCATCCGCAGCGAGTTCGACAGGGTGGTGACCGTGCCGACGGAGGAGCGCGCGCTCGGGGCGGCGCGGCGCTGTTCGAGCGAGACCGCCGGGGGGAGCCCGGTGATCTCGCCGACCTTCGGCGCCCCGACCTGGTGGATCAGGCGGCGGGCGTACGGCGCGACCGACTCGAAGTAGCGCCGCTGGGCCTCGGCGTACACGGTCCCGAAGGCGAGGGAGGACTTCCCCGAGCCGGAGACCCCGGTGAAGACGGTGAGGGTGTCGCGGGGGATGTCGACGTCCACGCCCCTGAGGTTGTGCTCGCGGGCGTCGCGGACACGGACGAAGGGGTCATGAGCGGAGACGTGTTCCTGCATCGGGAGATTTTATCCAATGTCGGTCTCCCCGCCCCGGCGGGTGTCGGTGGCGGCTCCTAGGCTGGCCGTGTGACAGGAGACACCCGGCCGCTGGCCGTCTTCGACCTCGACGGCACGCTCGCCGACACCGCCCACCGTCAGCACCACCTGGAGCGCAGGCCCCGGGACTGGGACGGCTTCTTCGGGGCGGCCCCCGACGATCCACCGCTGATCGAGGGCGTGGCCCTGTGCCGGTCGGCCGCCGAGGAGTGCGAGGTGGTCTATCTGACCGGCCGTCCGGAGCGCTGCCGGCGGGACACGCTGGCCTGGCTGGCCGCGCAGGGGCTGCCCGAGGGGCCGCTGCACATGCGGCGGCACCGCGACTTCCGGCCCGCGCGGGTGACCAAGGTGGAGATCCTGCGGCGGCTCGGCGCCGAGCGCGCCGTCCGCATGCTGGTCGACGACGACGCGCTGGTCTGCGACGCCGCCGAGGAGGCGGGCTTCCCGGTCGTCCGCGCCCGCTGGGCGACCCCCTCCGAGGCGCTGAGGGAGGCCCAGGAGCGGGAGGGGCGGACCTGATCCGCGGCCTGCGCCCGGGGGCGCAGGGGGGCGGGAGCCTGCCGGGCGGGACCGGCGATCCCGCGGCGGCCGGCCGGGACCCCGTGCGCGGAGGCGGGCGGCCGGGTCCGGCGTGCGCCTCACCGTGCCCGACCGCCCGCCCCGGGGCGTAGGGCCGGTCAGGCCACCTCGTCCTCCAGCCGGAAGCCGACCTTCAGGCCGACCTGGTAGTGCTCGATCCGTCCGTCCACCAGGTGCCCGCGCACCTGGGTGACCTCGAACCAGTCGAGGCCGCGGAGCGTCTGCGAGGCGCGTTCGATGCCGTTGCGGATGGCCTGGTCGACGCCGTCGGTGGACGTGCCGACGATCTCGGTGACGCGGTAGGTGTGGTTCGACATGGGGGCCGGACTCCTCTCGGTGCCCTCGGCGGGGCTCACTCCACCGTGCCCCAGCGCCGGGCGGCGCGCGACACGGCGGGACGGCGCGGGCCGGTGCCGCCCCCTTCGCCCGTACCCGTGGGTAACCGTTCCGATTGCCCCGCCCGATCCGGGAACGAGATGGTCAAGGACTTGACCACTTCGTTGGTCCAGACCAGAATCCAGGCCACATACCCGCGCGAACAACCCGTTCGGTCCCCCCACGTCGGGTCAGCCCCCCATGTCGCACCGCCGTGTGCTGAACCGAAGGTGACCTCCGTGAAGAACCGCTTTCTCGCATGCCCGCTGGCTGCCGCCACCGCACTCGCCCTCGCGGGCTGCGGGCTGTTGCCGGGCGCCGGGGGCGAGACCCGAACGGTCGACATATGGCTCATGCGGGACAGCGTCAGCGAGGACTTCCTGAAGCGCTTCACCGAGGCGTACGAGGACGAGCACGACGACGTCGAGCTCAACGTCACCATCCAGGAGTGGACCGGCATCGGCAAGAAGGTCACCGAGGCCATCACGGGCGGCGGCGGACCGGACGTCATCGAGGTCGGCAACACCCAGGTCGCCCAGTACGCCGACACCGACCGCCTCTTCGACCTCACCCTGGAGTCCGTCCGCGACCTCGGCAGCGAGGACTGGCTGCCCGGTCTCGCCGAGCCCGGCAGCATCGGCGGCTCCCAGTACGGCATCCCCTGGTACGCCGCCAACCGCATCGTCATCTACAACAAGGACCTCTTCGCCCAGGCGGGCGTCGACGCGACGCCCGCCACCCGCGCGGAGTGGCTGAGCGCCACCGAGAAGCTGAACCGGCAGGGATCCCAGGGCATCTACCTGGCCGGCCAGGACTGGTACACCCTCGCCGGGTTCATCTGGGACGAGGGCGGCGAGCTCGCCGTCGACAAGGGCGGCGAGTGGACCGGCGCCCTCGACAGCCCCGCCGCCCTGCGAGGCATGGACTTCTACAAGGACCTCCAGTCCCTCGGCTCCGGCCCGAAGAACGCCGACGAGCAGAACCCGCCGCAGGCCGAGGTCTTCGCCCGCGGCGACGTCGCCCAGATCGTCGCCACCCCCAGCGCCGTCGCCGCCGTCCTCAAGGCCAACCCCGGCCTCAAGGACAAGCTCGGCTACTTCCCGATCCCCGGCAAGAAGGCCGGCACCCCCTGCGCGGTCTTCACCGGCGGCTCCGACCTGATCATCCCGGAGAACGCCCCCGACCGCGCCGCCGCCCTCGAGGTCGTCAAGGCGCTCGCGGGCGAGAAGTGGCAGACGGAACTGGCCCGGGCCATGGGCTACGTGCCCAACAAGAAGGGCCTCGCCTCCGTCGTCTCCGGCCAGGAGGCCACCGCCGCCATGGCCGCCGGCGCCGCCAACGGCCGCGCCACCCCCAACTCCCCGCAGTGGGCCAGCGTCGAGGGCGACAACCCCATCAAGCCCTTCATGACCGCCGTCCTGGAGGGCGAGGACGCCAAGAAGGCGGCCCGCACCGCCTCCGAGGCCATCACCGACACCCTGGCCGAATGACCCGTCGCGGCGCCCCCGGCCGAGCTCCGAGGGGGCGCCGCGCAGCATTCAGCCTTCCCACACCCGCGATCCCCCGGCCGGTCATGTCGAATCCAGTCGGCGGCGGAAGAAACGAGGGGCCGGGCCGCACCGCTCGCGGACCGGCGTCGACCCTTCACCTTCCGTACGCCGGAGGAGACCGTCATGCCCGCCCTCTCGCACGCGCTCGCCGACTCCATCGCCCCCGCCGTCCCCGTGCCGGCCGGCATCCAGCCCGCCGTGGCGCTCCCCGCGCAGACCGGACCGGCCGCGGCACCGCGGCCCGAGCCCCGCTACCTCGTGGGACTCGCCCGCGACCAGGACGACGTCCGCGCCGCCCAGCGGCTGCGCCACCAGGTCTTCGCCGGCGAGATGGGCGCCCGCCTCGACGGCCCCGAGCCCGGCCTCGACACCGACGCCTTCGACGCCTACTGCGACCACCTGCTGGTCCGCGAGGAGACCACCGGCGAGGTCGTCGGCACCTACCGGATCCTGCCGCCCGAGCGGGCCGCCGTCGCCGGCCGCCTCTACTCCGAGACCGAGTTCGACCTCACCCGGCTCGCCCCCCTCCGCCACGACCTGGTCGAGGTCGGCCGCTCCTGCGTCCACCCCGCCCACCGCAACGGCGCCGTCATCGCCCTCATCTGGGCCGGCCTCGCCCGCTACATGACCCGCACCGGCCACGAGTGGCTGGCCGGCTGCTGCTCCCTCCCGCTCGCCGACGGAGGCTCCCTCGCCGCCGCCACCTGGGACACCGTCAAGGCCAAGCATCTCGCCCCGGAGGAGTACTGGGTCACCCCGCACAAGCTGTGGAACTCCGACGGCGTCCGCCGCCCCGAGGGCCGCACCGAACTGCCCCCGCTGCTGCGCGGCTACGTCCGGCTCGGCGCCTGGGTCTGCGGCGCCCCCGCCCACGACCCCGACTTCGGCGTCGCCGACCTCTACGTGCTGCTCTCGCTCCGCCGGACCAACCCGCGCTACCTGCGCCACTTCCTCTCGCTCGCCCCGGCCTCGTGAACGGCGCGGCCCCGCTCCGCTCGCCGTGGCTCCCCACGGCACCCTGCACCCCCGGCCGCCGCTGCGCGGCCCACCCGGACCCGGAGACCGCCGCGGCCGCCTTCCGGGCCGTACCCGCGCCGCTCGCCTGCGCACGGCTCGCGGCGGGCGTCTCCACGGTCCTGCTCGGCGTCACGCTCCTCCCGGCGGCGGCCCTGCTGCCGGGGGGAGCGCGGGGCCTCCTCGTCCGGCTCTGGGTGCGGGCGGTCGTCCGCGCCTTCGGCGTCCGCCTGACCGTCACCGGCGCCCGGCCGGCCGCCGGCCCGGCGCTCGTGGTCGCCAACCACGTCTCCTGGCTGGACATCCCCGTCGTGGCCGCCGTCCTGCCCGGCCGGATGGTCGCCAAGCGGGAGGTGCGCGGCTGGCCCGTGCTCGGCCCGCTCGCCGCCCTGGGCGGCACCCTCTTCCTCGACCGCGACGGCCTGCGCCGGCTGCCCGGCACCGTGCGCGAGGTCGCCGCGGCGCTCGCGGCGGGCGGCCGGGTGACCGCCTTCCCCGAGGGCTCCACCTGGTGCGGGCGGGCCGGCGGCCGCTTCCGTCCGGCCCTCTTCCAGGCCGCCGTGGACACGGGGACGCGGATCCAGCCCGTACGGATCACCTACCGGCCCGCCGGGGCGGCGGCGTACGTGGGGGAGGACCCGCTGGGCGCGTCGCTGTGGCGGGTGGCGCGGACGCCGGGCCTCGCCGCCGAGATCCGCGTCCTGGAGCCGATGTCCGCGAGCCGGCGGCCGGACCGCAAGCTGCTGGCCGCCGACGCCCAGCGGGCCGTCGACCCGACCTCCCCGCCCCACCCCGTCCGCCGGCCGGCCGCCGTCCCCCGGCAGCGCGCCTCGGACGCCGACCGCGCACCGACCGCTCCCGACGCCCACCGGACCGGTTCGCGTCCCACCCCGGCCGACTCAGCCCCCGCCGCCTACCGGGCCGTCGCGAGCGACAGCGCGAACCGGTCCTCCCCGTCCGTCCACCACCGCGTCAGCTCGAACCCCGCCGCGGCCAGCTCCGCCCGCACCCCCTCCTGACGGAACTTCGCCGACACCTCCGTCCGCAGCTCCTCGCCCGCCTCGAACGGCACCACCAGGTCCAGGTCGGGGATCTTCACGGTCAGCGCGTGCCGGGCCCGCAGCCGCATCTCGATCCACTCCCGCTCCCGGTCCCACCGGGCCACGTGGTCGAAGTCGTCCGGATCGGCGTCGGCGCCCAGCTCCCGGTCGATCACGGCCAGCACGTTCTTGTTGAACTCCGCCGTCACCCCGGCCGCGTCGTCGTACGCGGCCACCAGGGTCGACTCGTCCTTCACCAGGTCGGTGCCGAGCAGGAAACCGTCCCCGGCCGCCGCCATCCCCCGCACCGCGCGCAGGAACGACCGCCGCTCCTGGGGCAGCAGGTTCCCGATCGTCCCGCCCAGGAAGGCCACCAGCCGGGGCCCCGGGGTCTCCGGCAGCGCGACGCTCCGCGTGAAGTCCGCCACCAGCGCGTGCACCCGCAGCCCGGGACGGTCGGCGAGCAGCGCCTCGGCCGCCCCGGTCAGCGCCGACTCGCTCACGTCCACCGGCACGTACGCCGCCAGCCCCGGCAGCAGCGCGTCGATCAGGAACCGGGTCTTCTCCGACGAACCGGAACCCAGCTCCACCAGCGTCCGGGCCCCCGTCGCCGCCGCGATCTCCGGCGCCCGCGCGATCAGGATCTCCCGCTCCGCCCGCGTCGGGTAGTACTCGGGCAGCCGGGTGATCGCGTCGAACAGCTCGCTGCCCCGCGCGTCGTAGAACCACTTCGGCGGCAGCTCCTTGGGCGAACGGGTCAGCCCGTGCAGCACGTCGGCGCGCAGATCGGCGGCGGCGGCGTCCGGGGCGAGGGTGCGGGTCAGCTGGAACGTGCTCACGCGGACGACTCCTTGAGCGGGGTGAGGACGACATCGGTCCGGCAGGCGGTGACGAGCGTCCGCTCGGGCACCTCCCGCCAGCCGGGATCGTCGTCGTACGGTTCGGAGGCCACGACCACCCGGCCGGGGCCCGACAGACACCACAGACTGTTCCCCCACGCCGTCGCCGCGACCCGGTCGCCGTCGGTGAGCAGCAGATTGAGCCGGGCCTCCGGCGCGGCCTCGGCCGCCGCCAGCACCGTCTCGGCGAGCGCGTCCCCCGGCTCCCGCCCCGCCCGCAGCCGGTGCAGCACCAGCGCCCACAGCAGCGCCGAGTCCGTCCGCGCCTCCAGGTCAAGCAGCTCCGCCGCGGGCAGCGTCGCGGCGAGCGGGGTCAGCACCCCGGGCCAGCCCGGCACCGCGCCGTTGTGGCTGAACAGCCACGGCCCCGAGGCGAACGGCGCCGCCGCCGCCTCCCCGTCCGCCCCCGGCAGCGTCGCCCCCCGCACCGCGCCGAGCAGCGCCCCGCTGCGCACCACCCGGGACAGGTCCGCGAAGGACAGGTCGCCCCAGATCGGCCCGGTGCGCCGGTAGCGGGCCGGGACCGGGTCCCCGTCCGCGTACCAGCCGACGCCGAAGCCGTCCGCGTTCACCACCCCGCTGCTCTGCGTCCGGGGCGCCCACGCCTGGCGCAGCAGTGCGTGCGGCGGCCGGACGAGCAGCTCTCCGAGCGCCACCGGGTCGCCCAGATAGGCGAGGTGACGGCACATCAGTCGAGCTCCGCGGAGCGGGCGGTGCGGAAACCCGCGAAGATCTGCCGTCGCACCGGATAGTCCCAGTTGCGGAAGGTGCCCCGGCAGGCCACCGCGTCCACCGCGAACGAACCGCCGCGCAGCACCTTGTGCTCGGGGCCGAAGAAGACCTCCGAGTACTCCTTGTACGGGAAGGGCCGGAAGCCCGGGTACGGCAGGAAGTCGCTCGCCGTCCACTCCCACACGTCCCCGATGAGCTGCCGCACCCCCAGCGGCGAGGCACCCGCCGGATAGCCGCCCGCCCGCGCGGGCCGCAGGTGTCGCTGGCCCAGATTGGCGTGGTCCGGGCCCGGGTCGGCGTCGCCCCACGGATAGCGGCGCGAGCGGCCGGTCACCGGGTCGTACCGCGCCGCCTTCTCCCACTCCGGCTCCGTCGGCAGCCGGCGCCCGGCCCAGCGGGCGTACGCGTCCGCCTCGTACCAGCTCACGTGGACCACGGGCTCGTCCTCCGGCACCGGCTCGGTCGTGCCGAACCGGCGGCGCAGCCACCGCCCGCCCTCCTGCCGCCAGAACAGCGGCGCCACGACGCCGTGTTCACGGATCTGCGCCCAGCCCTCCGGGTGCCACCACCGCCGGTCGGTGTAGCCGCCGTCCGCCATGAAGGCCAGATACGAGCCGTTGGTCACCGGCGCCGTGTCGAGGTGGAAGGCGGGCACGTCCCGGAGGTGCGCCGGGCGTTCGTTGTCCAGCGCCCACGGCTCGTCCGAGGTACCCATCGTGAACGGTCCGCCCGGCACGAGCACCTCGGACGGCAGCGGCCCCGAGGGGTGCACCGGCGGCGGGGGAGCGTTCAGCACGGCCGGCCCGGACCGCAGCTGATGGGTGATCAACATGGTCTCGTCGTGCTGCTGTTCGTGCTGGGCGATCATCCCGAAGGCGAAGCCCGCGTCGAGCAGCGGACGCCCGTCCAGGCGCGCCCCGGCCAGGACGTCCAGCACCCGGGTCCGTATGTCCGCGGCGTAGGCCCTCGCCTCGGCCGGCGGCAGCAGGGGCAGCGCCGGCCGCTCGGCGCGCGGGTGCGCGAAGGCGTCGTACAGCGGGTCGATCTCGGGCCGCAGCGCCTCCCGGCCCGCCACCTCCCGCCACAGCCACTGCTCCTCCTGGTTCCCGATGTGCGCCAGGTCCCAGACCAGAGGAGACATCAACGGCGAGTGCTGCGCGGTGAGTTCGCCGTCGTCCACGCAGTCCGTGAGGAGGGCGGTGCGCGCCCGGGCGGCGGTCAGGGCCTCCAGCGCCCGGCTCCGCAGCTCCTCGGGGCCCCCCGCGGCGGCGGGCGCGGGCGCCGGGGCGGCGTCGGTCGCCGCGGTCGCGCGGTCGTCGCCGTTCATGAGGTCATCACCTGGAGCTCGTCGGCCGGGCAGTTCCCGGGGGCCACGTACCGTTCCCGGAAGGCGTCGACGGCGCGCCGCACCCGCTCGCTCGCCCCGATCCGCCGCAGCGCGGGCCCGGCCGCGGCGAAGACCTCGACCGCCACCGCGTGCAGCAGGGGATCGGCGAGCCCGTCCCGGGCCGCCCGCAGCCAGAGCGGGTTGCGGGGCGCGGGCCCGGGGCCCGCCAGCTCGGCCAGCGGCCGCACCGCCCGGTACACCGCCTCGGCCGCCTCGGCGTCCTCGAAGACCGCCGTCGTCACCGCCACCGGCACCATCCAGCCGTCCGCGCCCGGCTGCGCGTCGATCATCCGCAGTTCCAGGTGGCCGCGCGGCCGGACCGGCGGGAAGAGGGTCGTCATGTGGTAGCGCAGGTCGTCGGCGTCGGCCGGCCGCGGCCCGCCGGTCCGGAGCCACTCCCGGAAGGTCAGCCCCTCCGGCACCAGCCACGGTCCCTCCTCCGCGCGCACGCACAGCACCGGAGTGTCCAGGACGTGCGCGGTCCACTCGCCGCGCGGGTCCCCGTCCGCCGGGGGCGCCAGCGCCCGCACCGGGTCGAGGTCCGCCCACAGCGCCTGCCGGGTGGACCGCCACCCGGTCCGACGGCCGCCGTGCTGCGGGGAGTTGGCGAACACGGCCACGAGCACCGCGCCGAACAGGTGCGCCAGCTCCCACCGGCGCAGATAGCCGAGCGGGCCCGGCTCCTCGTACCCGGCGTCCAGACAGACCTGGACCGACGCGGACTCGCACATCATGGCCCGCCCCGCCGGACCCGTCCGGCCGAGCGCGATCTCCATCGCGTCGTACCGAGGCTCGCGCAGCACCCGCTCCCGGGGCGCGTGCCAGGGGTCCACCCCGTACCCGCTCAGCGTCAGGCCGAGCGGACCCAGGGCCGCGCGGACAGCCGCCAGGTCGGAGGAGAGCGAGTCCAGGCACTCCATGAGGGAACCGGCCGGGAGCGAGCTGAGCTCCAGCTGCCCGCCGGGTTCGAAGGTGAGCGACGACACCAGCGGCAGGGACCGCACGGTGTCGAGCGCGGCCGCGATGCGGGGCGGACGCACCGGCTCCCTCGGGTCGCGCAGATCGTGGACGAGCCATTCCAGCTCCACGCCCACGGTCCGGGGCGGGCCGGTCTTGAAACAGATGCAGCGCAGCAGCTCCTCCGCCGCCTCCTCGGTGAGGGGCGGGCCGCCGCGCGGGGTACCGCTGGGCGCCATCCGTGCACCTCCACGTACGGGTCGCGGCACCGGTCGGGAGCCGCTGCCTTCCACCTAAAGCCACCGCCGGGCGGCGTGCAAGAGCGCCTCGGCGCCCCCACGCGCGCCCCCTGTGCCCCCGGACGTCCGTAAATCACCCCCGGGAGCGGCCGTCACGGGAAGCGCGGGAAAACCGTTTGTCCCACCCCCGCTGAAACGATCATCCTCGGCGTATGAGTGCACGACTGCGCGAGATCGCGCGGCAGACCGAGGCGATCGTCGCCGCGGGCTCCTACACCGCCCCCGACGGGCGGACCGTCCCCCTCCACGAGGACCTCGCGGCGGCCCTGGCCGGAACCCGTCTCCACGGCCCCGACCCCGTCCCCGTCACCCCCGCCGCCGACGGCGCCGGCCGGATCGAGGTCACCGCCGAGAGCAGCCTCGCCGCCGCCCGCCGGATGACCGCCGCCGAGCCCGGCCGCCCGGTGGCCGTCCTGAACTTCGCCTCCGCCCGCAACCCCGGCGGCGGCTACCTCAACGGCGCCCAGGCGCAGGAGGAGGCCCTGTGCCGCTCCTCCGCCCTCCACGCCACCCTCCTCCGCGCCCCCGCCTACTACGAGCACCACCGGAGCGACCGGGACACCTTCTACACCGACCGGGTGATCCACTCGCCCCGCGTGCCGGTCTTCCGCGACGACCGCGGGGCCCTGCTCGCCGCCCCCTTCACCGTCGGCTTCCTGACCTCGCCCGCGCCCAACGCCGGCGTCGTCCGCCGCACCCGTCCCGACCAGGCCCACCGGCTGCCGGCCGCGCTGGCCTCCCGCGCCGAACGGGTCCTGGAGACGGCCGCCGCCGAGGGCTACCGCCGGATCGTCCTCGGCGCCTGGGGCTGCGGAGTCTTCCGCAACGACCCGGCCGAGGTGGCCGGAGCCTTCAAGGCCCTGCTGACCGGCGACGGCCGCTTCGCCGCCCACTTCGACGAGACCGTCTTCGCCGTCCTGGACCGCGCCGCCGGCGCCCCGACCCTCGCCGCCTTCCACCGTGTCCTGGACCCGGTGGCCCGCTCCGTCACGTAATGCGCGCTTCGTACTCCCGTGCGAGCCTGAGAAGAGACACGGAGAGCGTCACGGACGCGTCCGAGAACCGTCGTCGCAGTCGTCACGGGAGGCACGATCGTGGGCAAGAAGCAGACCCGGGTGAACAAGGGCGCCCGCACGGGCGGTCACGAGCAGCGCGACACGGCCTCCGCCAAGGAGAAGGGCGGAACCACGGCCGCGAGCGAAGCACCGAGGTCCGTCATCGAGCAGCCGTCCCACCGCCGGGAGCGGAAGTTCGGCCACAACTGATCGCGGGACCCGGAGGAACGGGTACGGGTCGGGCCCGGTGCCGTGAGGCGCCGGGCCCGACCGTGTGCGTGCGGGGGTCGCGGGGTCACGCGTCGTCGCCGACGGTGATCTCGACCGTCGTCACCCCCTCGTCCCCGGTCCGCGCGGGCGGTACGGCGGCGGCCGGGCGGTCGGTGCCGGACGGGCCCATGGAGGAGAGCAGCTGACGCGCGAGGCCGAGGCCCGTGCCGCCCATGGTGAGGGCCTTGGCGAACATCTCCGCCATGCCGTCGGCGCCGTTCAGGAGGACCATCTGGTCCACGTTCCCGAAGGCCGAGGCACCGGCCTCGACGATCTCCGGCCACCGCTCGGCGAGCTGCTGCGCGACCACGGCCTCCTGGTTCTCCGCGAGGGCCGCCGCGCGCGCCTTGATCGCCTCCGCCTCTGCCAGGCCCTTGGCCCGGGTGGCCTCGGCCACCGCGAGGCCCTTCGCGTGCGCCGCCGCCGCCTCGGCCTCACCGGTCACCCGGGTCGCCGTGGCCGTCGCCGCGCTCGCCAGCTCGGTCTCCCGCGCCTTCGCCTGGGCGGCCGAGATCCGGGCGTCGCGCTCGGCCTCGGCCAGCGTCCGCGTCTCGTACGCCATCGCGTCGGCCGGCTTGCGGACCTCCGCCTGGAGCTGCTGCTCCTTGCGCAGGCCCTCCAGCTCCGCGACCCGCGTCTCCTGGACGACCACCTCCTGGCGGGAGGCCGCGTCGGCCAGCGGACCGGCCTGCCGGGCCCGGGCGCTGGCCTGGTCCCGCTCGGCCTGGTAGCCGGCCTGGAGGATCTCGCTGTCGCGGGTGGCCTCCGACATCCGGGCCGCGGCCTGCTGCTCGGCCTCGGTCGCCCGCCGGTTCGCCTCCGCCTGCGCGATCCGGGCGTCGCGCTGGACGGCGGCCGCGTGCGGGGCGGCGAGGTTCTTGATGTACCCGGTCGGGTCCTCGATCTCGTGGATCTGGAGCGAGTCGACGATCAGGCCGAGCTTCTCCATCTCCGTGCCACAGGCCGAACGCGCCTGCCCGGTCAGCTTCTCCCGGTCACGGATCATGTCCTCCACGGTCAACCCGCCGACAATGGCGCGGAGATGACCGGCGAAGACGATGTGGACCCGCTCGCTCATCAGCTTCTGCTGGTCGAGGAAGCGACGGGCCGCGTTGGCGATCGACACGAAGTCGTCGCCCACCTTGAAGATCACCACACCCCGGACCTTGAGCGGAATGCCCTGGTGGGTGACGCACTCGACGGACAGCTGGGTCTCGTTGAGGTCCAGCGACAGCTTCCGCACCGCCTGCACGCCGGGCACCACCAGGGTGCCGCGACCGGTGACGATGCGGAACCCCATGCCGTCGCCGAGGCCCTCGTTCTTGTGGTTCGAACCGGAGATGATCAGCGCCTCGTTGGGTTCCGCGACGCGCCACATCATTTTGAACAGGACGATCAGGACGACGAGCGAGCCGACGACGGCGCCCGCCACAATGCCGATGCCCATGGGAAGACGTCCCCCTTCACCGGGGCCGTGCGGACCCGGTGAAGGGAGTGTGCGCCCGGGACGGGCGGCACTCAACGGTCGTGCCGGACGTCGTGTCAGACGTCGTACACGGCTGTGACATAGACGGTGCGCGGAGGGAGGTGTTCCACCACGGTCACCAGGGTGCCGACCTCGATCCGCTCCTTCGCGGACGCGGCGTACGCGAGGAAGTGCTCCGCCCCGCCGCGGATCCGCAGGATCACCTCGCCGACGAGTCCGGGCCCGATCGTCCCGGTCACCCGGCCGAGCAGTCCGATCATCGAGCTGTCCATCGACTCGTCCATGTCTGAACGGTACGTCAGAACCCGCGCGTCCGGTGCGGGTTGGCGGCCCGCACCGGACCCGGAGGTCAGCGCACCGAGCGGATCGGACGGACCGCGAGCGCGCCCAGGACCGAGAGGACGGCGGCCACCAGGAAGAGGGGCGTGTAGCCGCCGCCGATCGAGACCACCGCCGAGGCGACGAAGGGCGCCACGATCTGCGGACCGGCGTTGGCGACGTTCAGGACGCCCATGTCGCGGGCGGCGTCCTCCGCCTTCGGCAGGACCATGGTCACCAGGGCCGTGTCCACCGCCATGTAGCAGCCGAAACCGAGGCCGTTGACCACCGAGAAGACGAGCATCGCCGTCCAGCTCGTCGAGAGCGCCGGGATGAGCAGGGCCACGGCGGCCAGGGCCGCCGACGCGCCGACGAACAGCTTGCGGCGGTCGTGGCGGTCCGACAGCCAGCCGCCGAGGACCGTGGAGACCACCATGGCGACGGAGTTGACCGGCATGAGGATGGCGACGGCCTCCTCGGCCGAGAGCCCGGCCGGCAGGTCGGTGTGGTCCTTCAGGATGTACAGCTGGAAGCCGGCCACCGCGAAGTAGCCGAGGACGAGCAGCGCCCGGCCGATGAAGGCCCACCGGAAGTCGTGGTCCTTCAGGGCGCTGCCGAAGGCCGCGATCTGCTCCTTGACCGGCATCGGGGCCTTCGGCGGCATCCGCTCCTCGCGGGCGAGCGAGGTGAAGACCACGGAGGTGACGGCGACGACGGCGCCGAAGACCAGGTAGCCGGTCCGGTAGTCCTCCGAGAAGGCCGCGCCGACCAGCGCGCCGATGGTCGAGCCGATCGGCAGACCGAGGCCGACCGCCGCCGACGCCTTGCCGCGCGCGGCGAGCGGCACCCGGTCGGGCACCACGGAGGTGATCGCCGCCTGGTAGACGTTCATCACCGCCTGGCCGAGACACCAGGCGATGGCGACCAGCAGGATCGTGTGCACGCTGCCGAGCAGCAGCATCACCGGTATCGCGAGCAGGCCGCCGGCCAGGATCCACGGGTTGCGCCGCCCCGAGCGGTCGGAGAGCGCTCCGGCGACCGGGTTGAAGACGGTCGCGAAGATCGCGGACACCCCGGAGACGAGGCCGAAGTTCGCCACCTTCTCGGCGGGGTCGATCGCCTCGATCTGGAGCGCGAGCAGCAGCCCCGGCACGCCGATGTAGAGCGCGTACATGGAGGTGTTGCCGAGGAGCAGCAGCGGGAGGAGTCCGCGGGTGGTCCGGGTGGGGCCGACGCCGGGGCCGGCGGGGGAGTCGGTGCCTGCGGCGGCGGGGCCGGCGGCGGAGGCGGAGCCCGTACCGGCTCCGGCCCCGGGGGAGGAAAGGGCCACGGTGCCCTCCAGGGAAGATCGCCCGATGAGGGGGCGGTTAGCGGATGATTTCAGATAGGTGACACGTGTCAGTGACGCGTGTCAGCATTGTGTAGCACTCATATCCGGCCATCCGCCAGACCCAGCGCCGGATTGTTCTGGAAAGATGCCGAAGCGATGAGTCAGTCGATCGAACAGCCCGCCGACGGCACCACGGGCCGCACTCCCGTCCGTGCCGTGCCGACCAGCGCCGACGTGGCGCGCCTCGCGGGCGTGTCCCGGGCCACCGTCAGCTACGTCCTGAACAACACCTCCGCGGTCCGCATCAGCGAACCGACCCGCGAACGGGTCCGCGAGGCGGCCCGCGAACTGGGCTACGTCCCCCACGCGGCCGCCCGCACCCTGCGCGCCGGTCACAGCCGCCTCGTGCTGCTGCCCACCGCGCACGTGCCCGTCGGCCCGCTCTACAGCGGCTTCTTCAACGACCTCCAGTGGGCCCTGCGCCGCCTCGACTACACCGTCGTCCAGTACGGCAGCGTCGGCCTCGCCGCCGAGGACGCGGCCCGCGCCTGGGCGGAGCTGCGGCCCGCCGCCGTGGTCTCGATGGGTGAGGTGGAGGTGACGCCCGGGGCCGTGGAGATCCTCAGGCGCTCCGGCGTCAAGGCGGTGATCACCGTCGGGACCCGCGCGGCCGAGGGCACCCACTCCCTCGTCCTGGACCAGCCGCGGGTCGGCGAGGTCGCCGCCGAGCACCTGATCGCGACCGGCCGCCGGCGCATCGGCGTCGTCGTCCCCGAGGAACCGGGCCTCGGCATGTTCTCGGGACCGCGCCTCGACGGCGCCCGCCGGGCCGCCGAGGCCGCCGGCGCCACCGTCGTGCCCCTGCCCCTCGCGTACACCGAGGAGTCCGCCGTCGCTCTGGCCGCGCGCTGGCCCGAGCTGGGCCTCGACGCCGTCTTCGGCTACAACGACGAGTACGCCATGCTCCTCATGCGAGCCCTTCAGGACGCCGGCGTCGACGTCCCCGGCGACACCGCCGTCATCGGTGCCGACGACCTCCTCCTCGGCCGCCTCCTGCGCCCCCGCCTGAGCACCGTGCACATCGACCTGATCGAGGGCGGAGAACTCGCCGCCCTCGTCGACGACGCCGTGAACGGCACCGCCGACGCGACCGGCAGACGCCCGCTGCTGGACTCGCGGGTGATCGTGCGGGAGTCGAGCTGAGGAACGTGGGAGGGGGCGGGGTGGGCCGGGGCCGCGGGGTGGTGCGGTTTCGGTCCGGTGGGGACGGGGAGGTCAGGGTGCGAAGTACCAGCAGTACAGGCTCGGGCCTCTCCCCGCACGACTCATGGCTAGGGCTGACAGGCGCTCAAGGAGGTCGACGGCACTGCCCGACGCGATCTCATCGCCCATCTCGGAGACGGTCTCGGCCCACGTGAGAGCGGTGGTTCCGAGCTGATCCGCTCCTGCGCCGGCCAAGGCAGTCGAGAGCGCCTGTGGGACAGCGAAGACAGTGAAGCCGTCGTTGGCCATGGGCACCACGTACCGGAGCGGACTCTCCGCCCCGGTCAGCAGGGTTTCCCACCTCGGAACTGCGTCATCCGGATAGATGCCGTCGCACGGAACAGCTGGAAGATCATGGCTCCTGCGCGGCCCTACCCGCACTGCCGACTCGTCGTCTTCAGCAAGGAAGAACTCTCCCACCAGCACCATCCGCTGATTCTGGCATGTCCCGTCAGCCGGGCGCCCGACCGAGTGACCGCCCGCCGCCCGGGCGTTGGTGCCGGGCGCGGGGTGGGGTGATCTGACGGATGCCGAGAGGGGAACGACGATGACCGTTCCTGCCGGTCGGCAACAGACGTTGTGGCCGGTGGCGGGATCACCGGCAGGTCATCGACGGGATTCCGCACCGGGTGCGGACCGGCTTTCGGTGGCGTGACCTGCCTGAACGATGCTGCCTGTGGAGGGCACATCTCGGTCGACTCCACCAGCGTCCGCGCATCAGCACGCGGCCGGCGCACGCACCGATCCGCCTCCGGCCGGATTCAGAGGGGGACCGTAGGCCTGGAACGCCAAGCCGAGACACCGTGACGGAGCCTGGTCGCCCGCCTGGTCGAAGTAGCGCTGGAGGCGAGGGAACGGGCCGCTCGCGGAGTCGCGCATCGGGATTCGATCGGATCAGTCGGTGACGGGCAGGCACTCGGCGAGCAGGGCGATGACGTCCCGCCAGGCGCGCTCTGCGTGGCGTGGGTGGTAGCCGACGCCGGGGCGGACGATGTGGTCGACCGAGGGGTGGTGGAAGGCGTGCAGGGCCCCTCCGTAGACCACGAGGCGCCAGTCGACGCCCGCGGCCTCCATCTCCGCGGCGAACGCGTCCCGTTGGGCGGGCGGCATGATCGGGTCCTCCGACCCGACGCCGGCCCATACCGGGCAGCGGATGCGTGCCGCCTCGCCCGGGCGGCCCGTGGTGAGTGCGTTGACCGTCCCGATCGCGCGCAGGTCGACGCCGTCACGGCCGAGTTCCAGGGCGATCGCGCCCCCGGTGCCGTAGCCGACGGCGGCGGTCCGGTCGGGGTCGGCCCGGGGCTCGGCGCGCAACACGTCGAGCGCGGCGTGACCGATTCCTCGCATCCGCTCGGGGTCGGAGAGCAGCGGCATGCACCGGGCCAGCATGTCCTCCGGGTCCGCCAGGTAGCGCCCGCCGTGAATGTCGAAAGCCAGTGCCACGTAACCCAGTTCGGCCAGGGCGTCGGCCCGGCGGCGCTCGACATCGCTGAGCCCCACCCCCTCGGGTCCGACGAGGACGGCGGGCCGGCGCCCGGTACCGGCCGGGAGTGCGAGGTGGCCGATCATCGTCAGGTTGTCGGCCGGGTATTCCACCGTACGCGTCGTGATCGTCGTCATACGAGGGAACGGTAATGACCGTCGCGCCCGCCCGGACCGGTGTTCACCGATGGCAGACAGCGGTCCGGCCCGACGGCGCCGCGTGTGCAACGACCGCTCGCGGTCCGGCCCGACGGCGCCGTGCGTGCAACGACCGGTAGCTGTGCGGGGGTTCGGATCGGCGCCGCGCGCACCTCGACCCCGCGCGACCGGGCGACAGCGCGTACATCTCCGAGGCGTTCCGCCTCGTACGCGACACCGGGCGCTCCTCGACGTGACGACAGAGGTCCGCCACCGCGACCAGGCCGTCCCGCGCGTCCACTACGGCGCGTTCTTCCGCGACGGACCTCACCGCACGCCCTCCCCGAGCACCGGAGAGCCGCTGTCCACGGTGACGTTCATGGCGCGGACCCCCGCCGCCGGCGGGGAGTTCCGGCACCACCTCCCGCGGGAGGGGACGTACGGCGCGCTGCGGGCCGACGCCGACGCCGACGCCGACGCCAAGGGAGGCAAGGGTGGGTGCCGCACCGCCGTGCCGGTCGACACGACCGAGGCCGTGCGCGCCGCCGCGTGCCCTCCGCGGCACCGCACCGCACCGCACCGCGCCGTGCGGGGCGCCGTAGACCGGAGGGCGACCGCATGACGTGCGTGGGGCATTCCCCTCCTCTGCCCGAGAGCGCCGTCCCCACCGCGCGCCTCGGGCCCTCCGCCCCTACCAGTCGCTCCGGCGCCTCCGGCGCCTCCGGCCCAGCGCAAGGCCCGCCGCGAGCAGGCCGGTCCAGCGCGGACCGAGCCCGCTCAGGACGGGGCGCCGTAGCGGGTGGCCATGGCGGCGGCGCGGTCGCGGAGTGCGGCGCGGAGGGGTTCCGGGGTCAGGGCCTCCGCGTCCGTGCCGAGCTGCCAAAGGGCCCACTCGGCGTGCCAGAGGTCCTGGAACGTCGCTTCCAGGCGCAGCCAGCCGTCCGTGTCCGGTTCCGCCGCGCGGACGGCCACCGCGGTGGCCAGGAGGTCCTCCCGCCGCTCCGGCCGCACCCGTACGAGCACGGGGAGGTGGTCCGTGGACAGGAAGCGCGTGCACCGTTCCCGCCACGCCGCGTCGAGATCGACCCGGCTCGGTCGCTCGGCCGGTTCGGGCAGCTCCTCGGCGGCGAGCACCCGTGACAGCCGGTAGGTGCGGTCGGCGCCGGCCCGCATGGCCAGCAGGTAGCCCCGGTCGCGCACGGTCACCAGACCGATGGGGTCCACCGTGCGCCACCGGGGCGGCTGGTCCGTGGCCGTGTAGTGGAGGCGGAGCTTGTGCCCGGCCAGCACCGCCCGCCGGATCTCGCTCATCGCCGGGCGGGACACCTCGTCCGTGACCGTACGGCGCGAGAGCAGGTCGGTCTCCGGCTCGACGAGGAAGCGCCGGGCCGCGTCGTTCGCGGTCGACCGGTGGTCCTCGGGCAGCGCGTCGACCACCTTGCGCATGGCCGACGCGAGCGCCGAACCCAGCCCGAACACCTGCTCGCCGCGCCCCGATCCGGCCGTCAGCAGGGCGAGCGCCTCCTCGTGGTTGAGCCCGGTCAGCTCGGTCCGGAAGCCGGGCAGCAACGCGAACCCGCCGTGCCGCCCGCGCTCGGCGTAGACCGGTACCCCGGCCGCGGAGAGCGCCTCCACGTCGCGGAGCACGGTACGCGTGGACACCTCCAGCTCGCGGGCGAGCGCGGGCGCCGTCATCCGGCCGCGCTGCCGCAGGAGCAGCACCAGGGAGACGAGACGATCAGCGCGCATACGGGGACCGTATCCAATGCCCGTCGTCAGGGACCCGTCGTCCGGGACCCGTTGTCCAGGGCCCGCCATCCCGCCCCCACCGTCCCGCCCCCAACATCCCCGCCACATACATGACCAAGGGTGTCGTGATTCGCTGGAAGCCTCGTCAGCAACCGCGAGGAGCGCCTGAAGCGCTCGCCTCGCACGAACGCTTGGGAGCTGACATGACAGTGGAACGCACGGCGGTCAACCCGGTGACCTGGTCCCTGGACCTGGGCTTCAACCAGGGCGAGCTGGTCGCCGGGCACACCCGGACCCTGTACGTCTCGGGGCAGACCGCGACGGACGCCGACGGCAAACCGCGCCACGACGGCGACATGGGGGCGCAGCTGGCGCTGAGCCTCGACAACCTGGAGGCCGTGCTCGGCGGGGCCGGCATGCCCCTCGCGCACCTCGTCCGGCTCAACGTCTACACCACCGACGTCGACGCGCTCTTCCCGCACTACGGCGTCCTGGCCGCACGGCTCGGCGCCGCGGGCGTGGCGCCGGCCACCACGATGCTCGGCGTGACCCGCCTGGCGATCCCCGGCCAGCTGGTCGAACTGGAAGGCACAGCCGTCGCCTGACCCCGTCCCCGCCGAGCCGGTCGGGCAGGCCGCCACACGCCGTTCGACCCGCCCGGTGGGACCCCGCCGTGCCGCCCGGCGGGAGGAAGGCGCAGCGCTTAGCGTCGGTGCATGAGCACTCACCCGAAGCGTTACGAGATCCTGCTGGTGCCCGCGCACGTCGAGGACCGGGGCGGGGCGGCCGTCGCCGACAGCGCGGTGCGGTCGGCCGTGGTGGAGCGCACCGGACGGGAGGGGGAATCCGGGTATCCCATCTACGAGGGGCACGGGATCGTCGCCGACGTCGACCCGGAGACGGGCACGGTGGAGGCCCTGCTCGTGGACGGGCGCGAGCTGGACTACGGCCTGGTCGCCCTGGTGCGGGACGCGCCCCAGGCGTGAGCGGGTCCCCGCGGGGCGTGCCTGGTGAGAGCGGGTCCCGGCGGGGCGTGCCTGGTGAGAGCGGGTCCCCCGGCCGGGCAGGCCCCGCCTCCCTCCGCCTCCCCGACCTCCGGCTCCCGCCCCGCCCCCGTTGACAGGGCGCACCAGCGGCCCCAGACTCTGCGCGCGCAGTTGCGCGAAACTTGTTTCACCAGGCGAACAGAGTCGTTCCGCCGGTACCCGGGAGAGATCCGATGAGCATCCGCGACGTGTACATCGTCGACGCCGTCCGCACCCCGATCGGGAAGTTCGGCGGCGGCCTCGCCTCCGTGCGGCCGGACGACCTCGCCGCCCATGTCGTCAAGGCCCTCGTCGACCGGACGCCCGGCCTGGACCCGGCCCTCGTCGACGACGTCTACTTCGGTGACGCGAACGGCGCGGGCGAGGACAACCGGGACGTGGCCCGCATGGCCGTCCTGCTCGCCGGACTGCCCGTCAGCGTCCCGGGCGTGACCGTGAACCGGCTCTGCGGCTCCGGCCTGGAGGCCGTCATCCAGGCGGCGCGCGCCATCGCCCTCGGCGACGCCTCCGTCGCGATCGCGGGCGGCGTCGAGTCGATGTCCCGTGCCCCCTGGGTGCTCCAGAAGCCCGAGCGCGCCTTCCCGGCCGGTCACCAGCAGCTGCACTCGACGACCCTCGGCTGGCGGATGACCAACCCGCGGATGCCCGCCGAGTGGACCGTCTCCCTCGGCGAGGGCGCCGAACTCGTCGCCGACCGTCACGGCCTGGGCCGCGACGCGCAGGACGCCTTCGCCCTCGACAGCCACCGCAAGGCCGCCGAGGCGTGGGCCAAGGGCCTGTACGACGGCGAGGTCGTCCCGTACCCGGGCGCGGAGCTCTCCCGCGACGAGTGCGTCCGCGAGAACACCTCCCTGGAGGCGCTGGGCCGGCTCAAGCCGGCCTTCAGGACCGAGGGCGGCACCGTCACCGCCGGCAACGCCTCCCCGCTCAACGACGGCGCCGCCGCCCTCCTCCTCGTCGACGAGGCCGGGCTCCGCGAGACGGGCCGCGAGCCGCTCGCCCGGATCCGGGCGTCCGCCGTCACCGGCATCGAGCCGCAGCTCTTCGGCCTCGGCCCGGTCGCCGCCGTCCAGCGGGCCCTGGCCAAGGCCGACCGTTCCTTCGCCGACCTGACCACCTTCGAGCTGAACGAGGCGTTCGCCGCCCAGGCCCTCGGCTGCCTCGCCGAGTGGCCGGAACTCGACCCCGCGGTGGTCAACCCGCGCGGCGGCGCCATCGCCCTCGGCCATCCGCTCGGCGCGTCCGGAGCCCGGCTGGCCGGCTCGGTCGCCCACCAGCTGGCCGCCGCCGGCTCCGGCACCGGCCTCGCGGCCCTCTGCATCGGCGTCGGCCAGGGCCTGGCCCTGGTCCTGGAGCGCTGACCGCCGCGCCCGTCCCCGCGCCCGAACCCGTACTCGTACCCGTATCCACCGGAGGACGTACGGCAAGGTCAGACGTACGGGCAACGCCAGGCGCATGACAACGCCAGGCGTCCGGACACGGGTGAGCCCCCGCCGGAGCGGGGGCTCTCACCGTGCGCCGTGCGCCTCGGTCACTCGGCCTGCTGCTGGGCCGCGACGGACTTGCGGACCTCGTCCATGTCCAGCTTCCGCGCCTGGCCGATGACGTCCTCCAGCGCGGCCTCCGGCAGCGCGCCCGGCTGCGCGAAGATCGCCACCTTCTCGCGGACGATCATCAGCGTCGGGATCGACCGGATCTCGAAGGCGGCGGCCAGCTCCTGCTGCGCCTCGGTGTCGACCTTGGCGAAGACCAGGTCCTGGTGGCGCTCGGACGCCGCCTCGTAGACCGGGCCGAACTGACGGCAGGGTCCGCACCAGGAAGCCCAGAAGTCGATCAGGACGAAGTCGTTGCCGCTCACGACCTCGTCGAAGTTGTCCTTGGTGAGCTCGATGGTGCTCATGCCGCCGCCTTTCCGGTCTCCGGTGGTGTCCTCACGGTCCTCTGGGGACTCGTCCCGCACAACGGCCTATCGAGCCGCGCTATTCCGGCCCCCACCCACCAGACTGGTCCCCATGACGCGAACGGTGGAGAACGAGCACGAGTACGACGTCGTGGTCCTGGGCGCGGGCCCGGTCGGCGAGAACGTCGTCGACCGGGTCCGCGCGGCCGGTCTGACCGCGGCGATCGTGGAGGCCGAACTGCTCGGCGGCGAGTGCTCCTACTGGGCGTGCATGCCCAGCAAGGCCCTGCTCCGGCCGGTCCTGGCCCGCTCCGACGCGCGCAAGGTCCCCGGCCTGCGCGAGGCGGTGTACGGCCCCCTGGACGCGCTCGACGTCTTCGCGCACCGGGACGAGACCGTGGGGCACTGGAAGGACGACGGGCAGGTCGACTGGCTGGACTCGATCGGGGTGCGCGTCTACCGGGGGCACGGCAGCCTGGCGGGTCCGCGCCGGGTCACCGTCGACGGCCCCGAGGGCGAGCACCACGTCCTGACCGCGCGGCACGCCGTGGCCGTCTGCACCGGCAGCCGCGCCGTCCTGCCCCCGCTGCCCGGACTCTCCGGCGCACGCCCCTGGACCAGCCGCGAGGCGACCAGCGCCGACCGGGTGCCGGGCCGTCTCGTCGTGGTCGGCGGGGGTGTCGTCGGCGTCGAGATGGCGACCGCCTGGCACGCCCTGGGCTCCCACGTCACCCTGCTCGTGCGCGGCGACGGGCTGCTGCCCAGGATGGAGCCCTTCGTCGGCGAGCGGGTCGCCGAGGCGCTGCGGGCGCGCGGCGCCGACGTCCTCACCGGCGTCTCGGTCGAGGCGGTCGTACGGGACGGCGGCAGCGGTCCCGTCACGGTGGTCCTGGAGGGCGGCGACACCGTCGAGGGCGACGAGGTCCTCTTCGCCACCGGCCGCGCCCCGCGCACCGAGTCCGTCGGCCTGGAGACCGTCGGCCTGGAACCCGGCTCCTGGCTCGACGTCGACGACAGCCTCCGCGTCACCGGCACCGACTGGCTCTACGCCGTCGGCGACGTCAACCACCGGGCGCTCCTCACCCACCAGGGCAAGTACCAGGCCCGGATCGCCGGCGCCGCGATCGCCGCCCGCGCGGCCGGGGGCGCCTCCGACGCCGCGCCCTGGGGTCCGCTCGCGGCCTCCGCCGACCACGGCGCCGTCCCCCAGGTGGTCTTCTGCGACCCGGAGGCCGCCGCCGTCGGCCTGAGCCTGGCCGAGGCCGAGCGCGCCGGACACCGGGTCCGCGCGGTCGACGTCGAGATGAGCTCCGTCGCCGGAGCGGGCCTGTACGCCCAGGGCTACCGCGGCCGGGCCCGGCTCGTCGTCGACCTCGACCGCGAGGTCCTCCTCGGCGCCACCTTCGTCGGCCCCGCCGTCGGCGAACTCCTCCACGCCGCCACCGTCGCCGTCACCGCCGAGGTGCCCGTCGCCCGGCTGTGGCACGCCGTCCCCTCGTACCCGACGCTGAGCGAGGTCTGGCTCCGGCTCCTGGAGGCGTACCGCGACGGCGCCGACCCGGCATGAACCCCGAGGAGCGTGCCCACGCGTACGACGCCTCCCGCGCACGCCGCGGCGGACCGGTCCCGCACGCCGGGCTCCTCCGTCACGGTCTCGCCCCGCTCGCCGACCGGCTCCCCGACGGGGTCGCGCCGGCCTGCGACCCGCCCGTGGAGCCGGCCGGAGGCTGAGCGCGCCCCGGGTCAGGCGCGCGGGACGAGCAGGGCCGCCGCCGCGCGGGCGGCGTCCAGGGCCGATCGGGGGTCCTGGCCGGTGGCCTCGCCGCCGAGGACGACGCGGGTGCTCAGGCCGTCCAGGAGGGCGAGGAGTTCGGAGGCGCGGGCCGTCGCGTCGAGCGGGGCGAAGCGCCCCCGGGCCGCGCCGGCGGCGAGCAGCGACTCCAGGTCGCGCTGCCAGTCGGCGTCCAGTTCCCGCTGGGCGTCGCGCAGTTCGGGGTTTCCGGCGGTCCTGGCCCAGAGTTCGATCCACAGCGTCCAGCGCGGATCGCGCGGGCCGCGCGGCAGGTAGAGCCGCAGGAAGTCGTCGAGCTTCCGCTCGGCGGGGGTCCGGCGGGCGAGCAGCGTCCGGCGTTCCTCGGCGAGGGCCGCCTCGCTCCAGCGCAGCGCGGCGAGCAGCAGCCGGTCCTTGGAGCCGAAGTAGTAGAGGATGTGGCCGCCGCTGGTGCCGAGCCGATCGGCCAGCGCGGACATGGTGAGGGAGGCGAGGCCGTCCTCGGCGATCGCCGCCATGGCCTCCTCCAGCATCCGCTCCTGGGTGACGTGCCCGTCGCGCCGCCGTGCCGCTCCTGCCACCGCCGCCGCACCCCGTTCCCTCGCTCCGGCCCCGTCCCTGTGCGGCACCGCGTTCGGCATCGACCTTAACCGGATTCCGGCCGGGGTCTTGACGTGGCCGGAACTCGTCACTCATCTTGAATGCCATTCAAGAACTTAGAACGTCATTCAAGAGGAGCGTGATGTGCTCGACCACGAGACGGCGGCACCCCTGACCGCCACCAAGGACGAGGTCTTCCAGGTCGAGGAGCACGGCATCGACCCCATCCCCGACGCCGAGCGCCACGGCAGCGCCAAGGACGTCTTCTGGGTCTGGTTCGGCTCGAACCTCACCTTCACCTACGTCATCAACGGCGCCCTCGCCGTCGCCTTCGGCCTCTCCTTCTGGCAGGCCACCGCCGTCGTCGTGCTCGGCGGCCTCGCCTTCCTCGCGATCGGCGCCGCCGGACTGGGCGGCGTCCGCACCGGCACCGCCACCCTGGTGCTCTCCCGCGCCGCCTTCGGCCCGCGCGGCAACCGCCCCGCCGGCGCGCTCAACTGGGTCGTCAGCATCGGCTACACGGTCGTCAACACCGTCGTCGGCACCCTCGCCCTGGAGGCGTTCCTCGCCGCCCTCGGCTGGTCGGGCGGGGCCGCGCCCCGCGCCCTGGCCCTCGCCGTCACGCTGGCCCTGACCTTCGCGATCTCCTTCTGGGGCCACGCCACCGTCCAGTTCGCCGAACGCTGGATGGCGTACGTCCTCGCCGTCGGCTTCGGCGTCCTCGTCGTCCTCCTGGTGCCGGGCGCCGACACCTCCGCCCCCGCGACCGGCCCCGGCGCCGCCGGGTGGAGCCTGGCCTTCGTGGTGATGCTGGCCGGCCCGTTCTCGTACCTCCCGATGCCCGCCGACTACACCCGCTACCTGCCCCGGACCACGAGCCTGCGGGCCGTCACCGTCAGCGGGGCCCTCGGCGGCTTCCTCTCCTCGGTCGCCCTCGGCGTCGCGGGCGTCGCCGCCGCCACCCAGACCGACATGACCGACGCGGTCGCCGGCGCCGAGAGCCTGCTGCCCGGCTGGTTCCGGCCGGTCTTCCTCGCCCTCGTCCTCGGCGGCTCCGTCACCAACTCGGTCATCACGCTCTACTCCTCCGGCCTCAACCTCCAGGTCCTCGGCATCCCCTGGAGCCGCGCCCGCGCCCTCGCCGTCAGCGCCGCCGTCACCGCCGCGGGCTCCCTCGGCGCCCTCTTCCTCACCGACTTCACCACCTCCCTCCTCTCCTTCCTCTCCCTCCTGATCATCGTCTTCGCCCCCTGGGGCGGCGTCTTCCTCGCCGACATGGTGCTGCGCCGCTGCCGCTACGACTCCGACGCGCTCCACCGCACCGACCCCGGCGGTGCCTATTGGTACCGCTCCGGCTGGCACCCCGCCGGCGTCGCCGCCCTCCTCGCCGGCGGTCTCTTCGCCGCCCTCACCTGCGACTCCGCCCTCTGGACCGGCCCCCTCGTCGCCCCGCTCGGCGGCGCCGACCTCACGCTGCTCGGCGCCCCCGTCGCCGCGCTCGTGTACGTCCTCCTGTCCCGCCGCACCGCGATCCCGCACCCGACCCCCTGACCGGGCCCGCCCCCTGACCGGCCCGCCGCCCCACAGCCGCCGGCCCCGGCCGTACCCACCGCCCCACCCGGCCCCCGTCCCCATCCAGTCCCCGTCCCCGCCCCGCCCTCGCACCCGGCCGCCCGGCAGGGCCCGCAGCGCCCGCGACCGCCGCCACCCCTCCCGTACGACAAGGAACGCACCCCGCATGAACGGCACCGCCCCCGCCCCCGCCGACCTGCTCCTCAGCGGAGCCCGCATCCACACCGTCGACCCCGCGCTGCCCGAGGCGGAGGCGATGGCCGTACGGGACGGGCGGATCGTCTGGCTCGGCGCCGACGCGGACGCCGCCGCCTGGGCCGGCCCCGGCACCCGCGTCCTCGACGCCGCCGGACGGCTCGTCCTGCCCGGCTTCGTCGACGCCCACAACCACGTCCGGCTCGGCTCCGACGACGCCTGCGTACAGCTCGCCGGTGCCCGCACCCTCGACGAGATCCACGCGCGCGTGCGGACCTGGCACTCCGCCCACCCCGACGCCGCCTGGATCGAGGCCGAGGCGTTCGACTACTCCGCGATCCCCGGCGGCCGCATGCCCACCGCCGCCGACCTCGACCCCGCCACCGGCGACACCCCCGCCCTCGTCCTCAGCTACGACGTCCACACCGCCTGGCTCAACACCGCCGCCCTGCGCGCCCTCGGCGTCGACCGCGACCACACCGACCTGCCCTTCGGCCGCGCCGTCACCGACCCCGCCACCGGCGAACCCACCGGTTTCGTCAAGGACTTCGCGGTCAAGGGCCTCTCCCGGGACGGCCACCGCGCGCTGCGCGCCCTCGGCGTCCCCTGGGCCTCTCCCGACCGGCAGTACGGGCGCCTCGCCCGCAGCCTCGACGACGCCATCCGCTTCGGCATCACCACCGTCGTCGAACCCCAGAACTCCCTCGACGACCTCGCCCTCTTCACGCGCGCGCGTGCCGAGGGCAGGCTCCGCTCCCGGATCGTCGCCGCCCTCTTCCACCCGCGCGGCACCACCGACGCGGACCTCGACGCCTTCGAGGCGGCCGCCGGGGAACACGCCGACGACCGCTTCCGCGTCGGCCCGCTGAAGCTCTACATCGACGACGTCGTCGAACCCCGCACCGCCGCCCTCCTGGAGCCGTACGCGGGCTGCGCCCACCACCGGGGCGACACCTTCTACCCGCCCGAGGAGTTCGCCGACCTGCTCGCCCGCCTCGACGCCCGCGGCTTCCAGTGCTTCGTGCACGCCACCGGCGACCGCGGCATCCGGACCGTCCTCGACGCCGTCGCCCACGCCCGCGCCGTCAACGGCCCGCGCGACGCCCGCCACCAGGTCGTCCACGTCGAGTGCCTCGACCCCGCCGACACCCCGCGCTTCGCCGAGCTGGGCGTCGTCGCCTGCATGCAGCCCAGGCACGCCGCCCCCGACATCGCGGGCCCCGGTCAGGACTGGGCCGAGAACATCGGCCCCGACCGCTGGCACAAGGCATGGCCGCTGCGCGACCTCAGCGAGGCGGGCGCCGTGCTCGCCCTCTCCAGCGACTGGAACGTCGCCGAGATGGACCCGATGGTCGGCATCCACGCCGCCGTCACCCGCCGCCCGCTCGCCGGCGGCGAGCCCTGGACGGCGGGCCAGACCCTCACCGTCACCGAGGCCGTCGAGGGCTACACGCGGGGCTCCGCGTACGCGAACTTCCTGGAGCACGAGCGCGGCACGCTCACCGTCGGCAAGCTCGCCGACTTCGTCGTCCTCTCCCGGGACATCCTGCGGATCGCCCCCGAGGACATCCCCGGCACGGTCGCGGAGACGGTCGTCGTGGGCGGCGAGGTCGTCGTCGGAGACGGCGAGGCGGCCGCGGCCGGCGAGGCCGCAGCGGAGGCGGCCGGGCGGCCCGCCGGGGTCTGACCCCCGCCGCCGGACCTCCCGGCCGAGTCGGGCGGGGCCGGGAGCCCGGCCGGGCCACGTTCCGGCCGGTAGGGGGCTCTGCCGGTACGGGGCTCCGCGGGTACGGGGCTCCGCCCGTACGAGGCTCTGCCGGTACGGGCTCCGCTCAGTGCCCGTCCTTCCCGCCCGTCACCTCCATCCGGCGGACGAACGAACGGCCCGCGTCCCGGGACTCGTACACCCCGTCCCCGGTCGCGACGAGCAGCCGGCGCGCGTCGACGGCCGTCAGCGCCTGCGGGCCGCCGCCGGGCACGGTGCCGGTCCTGGTCCAGGAGGTGCCGCCGTCGCCGGAGCGGAAGAGGACCCCGTCCGGCGAGACGCCGTAGAGCGCGTCGGCAGCGCCCCAGGAGACGTACGAGAGGACCTGCCCGGCCCCGGGCGAGAAGGTCCGGCCGCCGTCGGTGCTGCGGGCGACGCCGCTCTCGGTGGTGGCGAGCACGGTGTCCGGGGCCGTCGGGGACACGGCGATGTCGAGGGCCCGGAGTGCGGCCCGGTCCTCCCAGGCGGCCTGGTCGCGGGTGACCCGCAGCCGCCCGCCGGTGCTGTCGTAGCCGTACACGGACCCGTCGGGCGCGGTGTCCAGGGCGTGGAAGTCGACCTCGCCGCCGAGGGACTTCTCCGCCCAGCTGCGCCCGGCGTCGGCCGAGGCGACGAGCCCGAGGTTCGAGGGGCCACCGTCCCCCGGCGCGGGGTGCCCACTGGCGAGGAACGTGCCGTCGCGGGCGACCGTGAAGCCCATGAAGTCGTCCCGCCGCTCGCCGACGAGGACGGGCGCGCCACCGGGGCCTGGGGAGTGGATCCCCTCGTGGGTGGCGACGTAGAGGGTGTCCTGGTGGAGGCCGAGGCCGTGGACATGGGTGAGCGCGGACGCGGCCCCGGAGTCCGAGCCCGCCGATCCGGGCTCCGATGCGCCGGGTCCGGAAGCCGAGCACGCGGTGAGCGTGAAGGTGAGCGTGAGGGCGAGGGCGGTCGCGGCGCGGACGGCGGCGGCCCGGGGAAGGCGGTACTTGATCATCATGCTTTCGTTCGCCGAGAGAAGGAGGGAGGGGCGGGAGCGTCGGCGGCCGCGCGCGGGCGGGCGGCCGGGCCCGCCCCACAGGGGAACGGGCCCTGGCCCGACCGGTCGCGACCACGACAGAGCCCCCGCCCCCGCCCCTGTCCCCGACCACGGTCGGGGACAGGGGGACGAGGGACCGGACCCGACTCAGAGCCGGTCGAGGATCTTCCTCAGCTCGGCGATCTCCGCCGTCTGGGCCCGGACGACCTCGCCCGCCAGGGCCTTCGCCTCGGCGTTGCCGCCGTCCTTCTGCTCCGTCCTCGCCATCTCGACCGCGCCCTCGTGGTGGGCGATCATCAGCTCGGCGAACGTGCGGTCGAAGTCCTCGCCCTTCGCGGCGGCGAGGTCCTTCATATCCTGCTCGGACATCATCCCGGCCATCGAATGGCCCATCCCGGCGGACTCGGGCTTGCCCCAGCCCTTGAGCCACGCCTTCATCTTCTGGATCTCGGGGTCCTGCGCCTTCTCGACGGCCGCGACGATCCGCTTCACGTCGGCGTTCTCGGCGCGCCCGTCGGCGAGCTTCGCCATCTCCAGGGCCTGCTCGTGGTGGGGGATCATCATCTGCGCGAACATCACGTCCGCGTCGTTGAAGTCCCCGGCGACCGAGACGGTGGCCGACGGGGTCGCACCGCCGTGGCCCGTCCCCTTCACGGGGTCGTCCTCGCCGCAGGCGGCGAGGAGCAGGGCGGCCGCGGCGACGGCGCCGGTCAGGGCGAGGGCGCGGGGGGTGCGCTTCCGGAAAGTACGCATGGTGAATCCTCGGGTGCTGTACGTACGGGCATGGGCGGGTACCGGAGGTGCGCGGGCGGCATGGAGCGGCCCGCGGCGGGCGGTACGGCCTAGATCCGCAGGACGGACAGCAGGGCGAGGTCGGGCGGGCGGCGCGGCGGGGCGTGCGGCCCGAGCGCGGGCGTCAGCCGCGCGAGGAGGAGGACGAGCCAGTCGGGGCGGCGGCCGAGCGCGGCGCGGACGAGTCCGGCGAGCAGCCAGCCGGCGAGGACGGCCACGCAGAGCGTGGTCATGTCCATCCCCGAGCCGGGCGCGTGCCCCTCGTCCAGGGGAGCGGACCCGTGGGTGGCGCCGGACTCCGCGGCGTGCGCCCCGGCGGGCGCGGCGGTGTGCGTCCCGGCGCGCGGGTCCCCTTCGGGGTGGCCCACGGAGTGCATCATGAACACCCCGAGCGCGAGCACGACGACGAGCAGGAGGTGCGCGAGGGCACCTCCCGCTCGTTCGCCGGGGCGCGGCCGGGGTGTGGGCATGATCAGGACCTCCTGGGCCCGACCATACCGTGCCGGGGTATCAGTTCCGCGTCAGGACGGCAGCTCGCCGCTCATCGCCGCGGCCATCCGCAGGTGCGGGGCGGCCTCGTCCTGGCGGCCCTGGCGCTCTAGCGTGCGGCCGAGCATCAGTCGGGCGTAGTGCTCCACCGGGTCGCGCTCCAGGATCGCGCGGAGCTCGGTCTCGGCGTTCTTCAGCTGGGCGGAGTGGTAGTAGGCGCGGGCGAGCAGCAGCCGCTGGGCCGTCTGGTCCGGGTGCTCGGCGACGAGGCCGCGCAGGACGCGGACGGCGGTCTGGTACTCCTTCGCGTCGAAGAACAGCTGCGCGCGGCTCCAGCGGTCGGCGGCCGTTCCGAACTCGTAGTACGTGTCGCTCACTTGCTCTCCCTGTTCCGGGGTGCCTGATCTGTCACCCTGTGGGGTGGTGCGCCCTCGTCAACACCGAAGAGTAGTTGAACATTCCACCACTTGCTTTCCCGCGGTTCCTCCTGCTTCCCCTGCTTCCGCCGGATTCCCCGGTTCCCCCACTGGAGAGGTGTCGATCCCCGATGAGCAATCTCGACCGCCAGGCCGAGCTCGCCGTGTGCGGTGGCCGCGGCTTCGTCGTCGCCGAGCCCGTACGCGAACTCCTCAGCCCCCGACACGTCCGGCTCGGCGAGTCGACCGAGGTGCGGCGCCTGCTGCCGAACCTCGGCCGGCGGATGGTCGGCGCCTGGGCCTTCGTCGACCACTACGGCCCCGACGACATCGCCGACGAGCCCGGCATGCAGGTCCCGCCCCACCCCCACATGGGCCTCCAGACCGTCAGCTGGCTCCACGAGGGCGAGGTCCTGCACCGCGACTCCACCGGCAGCCTCCAGACGATCCGCCCCCGCGAGCTGGGCCTGATGACCTCGGGCCGGGCGATCTCCCACTCCGAGGAGAGCCCCCGCCCGCACGCCCGGCTGCTGCACGGCGCCCAGCTCTGGGTCGCCCTGCCCGACGCCCACCGGCACGTCGAACCCCACTTCCAGCACCACGCCGACCTGCCGACGGTGACCGCGCCCGGCCTCACCGCCACCGTCATCCTGGGCTCCCTCGACGGTGCGGCCTCGCCGGGAACCACGTACACCCCGATCGTCGGCGCCGACCTCGCCCTGACCGCCGGCACCGAGACCGGACTGCCGCTCGACCCGGACTTCGAGTACGCCGTCCTCACCATGTCCGGCGAGGTCCACGTCGACGGCGTCCCGCTCCTGCCCGGCTCCATGCTCTACCTCGGCTGCGGCCGCACCGCCCTCCCGCTCCGCGCCTCCTCCGACGCGGGCCTGATGCTCCTCGGCGGCGAGCCCTTCGAGGAGGAGATCGTCATGTGGTGGAACTTCGTCGGGCGGTCCGGCGACGAGATCGCGCAGGCGCGCGAAGACTGGGAGAAGGGCACGCGGTTCGGCGAGGTGCACGGTTACGGCGGTCTCCCGCTGTCGGCTCCGGAGCTCCCCGCCACCCCCCTGAAGCCGCGCGGACGCGTGCGCTGACCCGGTCGGACGTGCGGCACGGCGGGCCCGCTCCCTCGCGCGCCCGCCGTGCCGCACGTCCGCCGCCCTGGTCAGGCGAGTGGGGTCACCGTGAACTCCCAGTGGTGCCTGCTCTTGTCGATCACGACCAGGAGGGGGCCCTCGGGGATCCGGGGCTTCTCCCTGACACGCTTGCCGATCCAGGCGTGGACGAGGCGTTCGGCGGGTTCGCGCAGGGCGCCGGGCCCGTCGCCCCGGTGGGCGTGGAGCCGGAACCAGCCGCTGCCGCGGTCCGACGCCTTGACCTTGAGTTCGGCCGCCGGGCCCGTGTGGAGGAAGACCTCGCGGCCGCTGCCCCGGGTCGTTCCGGGGGTGAGGGGGCGTGCGGCGGTGAGGGGCAGGACGGTCAGCTCCCAGTTGCCGGAGTGGGCCACCTCGAGCTTCAGCGGGCCGCCGGCGGGAGGGGGGACGAGCAGGGCGCGGCCGTGGTGCTCGGGCAGGTCGTTGTTGAACACGGCGTCGACGTCGTCGAGGCCCAGGGGCAGGACCCGAAGGAAGCGGAAGTGGCCGTCGGTGAGGCGTGCTTGCAGGATCACGGGGTCGGAGTTCGGCGGGAAGGGGAGGTCCACGGTGAGCGTCGTGGCGCCCTTCCCGCGGTGGACGAGCGGCTCGAAGTCGAGGAAGGGGCCCCAGGCGGGCGGGGCGCCGGTCGGGACCGGTGCGGGCACCGGTCCCGGTATCGCCTTCGAGGCGACCACCGGAGCGTGGGGGAAGGGCTTCCCCGTGCCGTCCGGTCCCGCCTCCGGGATCGGGCCGGCGGTTGCCTTCGTCACGCCGTCCAGGGGCGTCGGGCCGGAGGCCGGCCGCCCGTTCGGCCCTGGCGTAGTCCATGCCGCCCCGCCGCCGAAGTCCCGGGCCAGCCCCGCGAGCCCCGTGTCGTACCCCTGTCCCACGGCGCGGAACCTCCAGCCGCCGTCCCGGCGGTAGAACTCCCCGAGCACGAACGCCGTCTCGGTGGCGGCGTCGGTGACGTCGTAGTGCGTGACCGGGGAGCCGTCGGCGGCCACCACCTGGGCGTACAGGCCGGGGACCGCGCCGAACGGGGCGCCGTCGCAGTACCCGGCGATCAGGATCCGTCGCACGTTCGCCTCGACGCGCGGCAGGTCCAGCTCCAGCCACTCGGCGACCTGCCCGTCGCCGTCGCCCGTGCCCAGGTGCCGTAGGGCACCGGAGGGATGCGCGGGCAGCCCGCGGAAGACGAGGTCGGCGTCCCGGCGCACGGCTCCGGCCGCGTCCAGCAGCAGCGCGGCGGCCTCGACGAGGGGCGCGCCCGGCACATGGCGGCGCCCCACGGCGATCCGCAGCGGGGCGGTGGGAACCGGGGCGTTCGCGCCCTTGGCGATGTGCGTCATGGGGCACATGGTGTCACCGGCGGAGCGGGGCGAAAAGATCTTCACGGCTTGACGGGGTGGCGGTGGCGGGGACACGAGGGACCGTCACGCGGCTCCCGTACGCCGCTCGACACCTCCGCGCTTGCCGGGCCGGCCACCTGAGTTGATTGCGGAGGGGGTCGCGATGTCTCGCGGTGTTCCGTGCCGCGTCCCTCCGGTTCGCGCGACGCCCGCTCGCGCCGGCTCCTTGCGTCGGGCCCGGTCCGGCGGGCCTCCCCTCCTCGGGCCCCGTCCCGGCCCGAGACCCGATCGCCTCGCCTCCAGAAGGCGCCGCCGCCGACGTCATGACCGCCGGTCTCGTCGAGGAGGTGTTCGGTACCCCCTCATGATCCCCGCCGCACCCGGACGGTTCGCCCCCGATCCCGTTCCCGGGCCCGGTCGACCGGACGGCCTGGTGCCGTGAGGAGGTCGCGCAGGCGGGCGAGGGTGGCCTCCCCGCCCGCGAGGGCGCCCCGGGCGGACGCGGTGTGGAAGGCGGTCGGGCCCAGGGAGGCGTGGAGGGCGGCGGTGATCCGGTCGACGTCGGCGCGTTCGGCGGTGGGCAGGGGGGCGTCCACGGTGCGGCGTTCGGCGTCCGCCGCGCCGAGGAGGGCGGCGGCCTCGGCGGGGGAGTGCGGGGCGAGCGCGCCCGCGAGGCCCTCCAGCGAGAGTGCGAGGGCGCGGGGCTCCGCGAGGGTGCGGGCCACCGCGAGGCCGCGCAGGTGATGGCCGAGGGCCTCGTCGTGACGGCCCCCGAGTTCGGTGAGGAAGCCGAGCTCGGCGTGGCGCAGGTGTTCGCCCGCCGGTGAGGACGCCTGGGCGAAGCGGTCGCGGAGCAGGAGCAGGTGGTGTTCCGCCGCCGCCAGGTCGCCGGACCTCCGCGCCCCGAGCGCCAGCCCCATCCGGGCGTGGATCTCGCCGTAGGCGTGGCCCTGTTCGGCGGCCATCGCGAGCGCCTGCCCGTGCAGCTCGCGGGCCCGGTCCCAGTCGCGGTCCAGCAGCGCCAGCCGGCCCAGGCCCGAGAGGCGGGCCGACACCTCGGCGGTCAGACCGAGTTCACGGGCCATGCGCAGCCCCTCACGCTGGCGCCCCGCGGCCTCCTCGTACGCGCCCCTGATCTCGGCCAGCGTCGCCAGGGCCGATACCGTCTGCAACTCGCCCCAACGGTCGCCCAGTTCGCGGAAGGCCCGGGCACTGTCCGCGCCGTCGCGCCCCAGGCCTGCCAGGTCGCCCCGGTCCAGTGCCAGTCGGGCCCGCAGGCTCAGGGCGGCCGCCTCGCCCCACGCGTCGCCGAGTTCCTCGAACCGTTCCAGCGCGCGGGAGTTGACCGCCTCCGCCTCCTCGGGCGCGCCCGCGCTGAACAGGCCGTACGCGCACAGCCACCCGGCGCGCGCCCGACGGCCGCACGCGTCGGCCGGGACCGGAGTGTCGTCGGCGTCGCGACCCTCCGTGAGGAGCGCGAACGCACGGTGCAACAGCAGGAGTTCGTGCCGTTCCGAAAACGGGTCGGGGTGCGCGTCGAGGACCGCCCGCAGGGAGCGCCGGGCCTCCGTGAGGCGGCCGCGCAGCAGCCACCACCAGGCGAGCGCCCGCGCCAGGCGCGCGGCGGGCACCCCGTCGCCGGACCGGCTCAGCGCCGTGTCGAGGGCGGCGCGCAGATGACCCGCCTCGGCGTCGAGCCGGTCGAGCCGGGCGCGCTGGTCCGGGCCCCGCAGCTCGGGCTCGGCGCGTTCGGCCAGGTCGAGGTAGTGGGCCAGGTGCCGTTCCCGTACGGCGTCCGCCTCCGCCCGCTCGGTCAGCCGCTCCAGGGCGTAGGCCGCCACGGACTCGAGCAGCCGGTAGCGGGGGCCGTACGGCCCGTCGGCCACCGTGACCAGCGACCGGTCGACGAGCCGGCCGACCAGCTCCCAGACCTCCCCGTCGGGCACGCCGTCCCCGGTCGCGACGGCCGTGACCGCCGCCAGGTCGCCGCCCTCGCCGAAGACGGCGAGGCGGCTCAGCACGACGCGCTCGGGCGGGCTGAGCAGCTCCCAGCTCCAGTCGATCACCGCGCGCAGGGTCCGCTGCCGGGCCGGGCCGCCGCGGCGCCTGCCGGCGAGGAGCCGGAAGCGGTCCCCGAGCCGGTCGGCGAGCTCCCGCACCCCCAGGGCGCGCACCCGGGTCGCGGCCAGTTCCAGGGCGAGCGGGATGCCGTCGAGGCGGCGGCAGATCTCCTCGACGGCGGTACGGTCCTCCGGGCCGACGGCGGCCGGGTCGGCGGGGAAGTCCGGTGCGGAGGCGGCGGCGCGTTCCGTGAAGAGGCGCACCGCGTCCGGCGCGGCGAGCGGCTCGACCGGGACCACCGTCTCGCCGCTCAGCCCCAGTGGCTCCTGGCTGGTGGCCAGCACCCGCACGCCGGGAGCGGCGGCGAGCAGCCGTGCGGCGAGTTCGGCCGCGGCGTCCACCACGTGCTCGCAGTTGTCCAGCACCAGCAGGCCCCGTCGGTCGCGCAGCGCGCCGGCCAGGTGCCCGAGGGCGGAGAGCGGGGCGGTGCCGGGCGCGGTCGTACGGGCGTCGTCCCGCAGTCCGAGCGCGGCGGCCACGACCTGGGCCAGGTCCGCCGCCGTGCCGGCCCGCACGCCGGCGAACTCCACCAGCCAGGCGTCCGTCCCCGCCCCTCGCGCCGACGCGACGGCGACCCGTGTCTTGCCGACCCCGCCCGGCCCGGTGAGCGTCACCTGCCGCGACGCTCCGAGCGTCCGGCGTACGTGGGAGACCAGGGCGTCCCGGCCGATGAGGGGGGTCAGGGGTGAGGGGAGTGGTTCAACCGCGGCCGGGGCGGGTGGGGTGGTGGGGACCGGCGGGGCCAGTGGGATGAGTGAGACGAGCGGGGCCGGTGGGACGAGCGGGACCAGTGAGGGGTCCGGGGCGTCCGGGGTGGACGAGGGCGCGCGTACGGCGAGCTCCGGGGCGTGCCGGAGGAGCGCGGTGTGCAGGGAGGCCAGTTCCGGGCCGGGGTCGACGCCCAGCTCCTCGGCGAGCCGGCCGCGCAGCTCCTCGTACGCGGCGAGTGCCTCGCCCTGGCGGCCCGCCGCGTACAGGGCGCGCAGGCGCAGGGCGTGCAGGGACTCGCGCAGCGGGTGCGCGGCGACGAGCCCGGCCAGTTCCCCGGCGAGCGCGGCTCCCGCGCCGGCCGCGAGGAGGGCCCGGGCCCGTTCCTCCTGGGCGGTCGCCCGCTCCTCGACCAGGCGGGCGGCGGCCGGGCCAGCATGGCCGAGGTCCGCGACGACCGCGAACGCGGGGCCCCGCCACAGCTCCAGCGCCTCCGTCAGCAGCGCGGCCCGGTCGCCGGGAGCGGGTGCGGCGGCGGCCTGTGCCACCAGCGCGCGGAACCGGGACGCGTCGACCTCCTCGGGGCGTGCGTCGAGGAGGTAGCCCGGCGGGCGGCGCACCACACGCTCCTTGCCCAGGACCCTGCGCAGCTGTGAGACCCGTGCCTGGAGCGCGCCGGACGGGTGGGCGGGCAGCCGGGTGCTCCACAGGACGTCGACGAGCCGGTCCGCCGCGACGGTCCCGCCCTCGTGGGCGAGCAGGAGGGCGAGCAGCGTGCGGACCTTCGCCTCGGGGACCACGACCTCCACGCCGTCGTCGTCCCAGACGGCGACCGGCCCCAGCACCCCAAACCGCATGTCGGCCACCCTATCCGCCCCGCGCCGGCGCCTCCGGGGGCGGTCGGCCTCGCACCGGAAGCGGAACCGAAGGATTTCCGAAGGGAGCTGACGCACAGTCGGGCTCGCCGGGAGGGCGGCGACGCCGGACCGGCGAGCCCGCCCCCTCCGGACGAACCGACTTGGAGCACCCCATGAGCACCGCACCGGACACCGCACCGAACTCCGTGCCGCCCGACGCGACCGCAGCGACCGCAGCGACCGAAGCGACCGAAGCCACCGCAGCGACCGCAGCGACCGCAGCGACCGCAGCGACCGCAGCGACCGCAGCGACCGAAGCGACCGAAGCCACCGAAGCGACCGAAGCGACCGAAGCGACCGCAGCGCCCCCGCCCGCCCCCGACCCGGCCGGTGGGCGGCAGGGGCTGCCGCTCCTCGCGCTGCTGGCCCTGGCCACCGCCGTCTTCGTCACCAGCCTCACCGAGACGTTGCCCGCCGGGCTGCTGCCCGCGATGAGCGGCGACCTCGGCGTCAGCACCTCGGTCACCGGGCAGACGGTGACCGTGTACGCGCTCGGCACCGCCCTGACCGCGATCCCGCTCACGGCGGCGACGGCCGGATGGCGGCGCAAGCGGCTGCTGCTGGTCTCCATGGCGGGCTTCGCCGCGGCCAACACCGTCACCGCCGTCTCCTCGGAGTACGGTCTGACGATGGCCGCCCGCTTCGTGGCGGGCGTCGCTGCCGGTCTGGCCTGGGCGCTGCTCGCGGGATACGCCAGGCGCCTGGCCCCGGAGCGGCTCCAGGGCCGCGCGATCGCCGTCGCGATGGCGGGCATCCCGGTCGCGCTCTCCCTGGGCGTGCCCGCCGGAACCTACCTGGGCAAGGTCACCGACTGGCGGGTCGCCTTCCTGGCGATGACCGGCCTGACCGTGCTGCTGCTGGGGTGGATCGCCGCCGCCGTCCCGGACCAGCCGGGCCAGCGGGCGGGCGAACGCCCGGGCATGATGCGGGCGCTGAGGGTTCCGGGCGTGCCGGCCGTGCTCTTCGTGACGCTGGTCTTCGTGCTGGCCCACACCGTCCTGTACGCGTACGTGGCCGCCTTCCTCGACGACCTGGGCATGGGTGACCGCACCGACCTGGTGCTGCTGGAGTTCGGCGCCGCGTCGCTGCTCGGCATCTGGGTCGTGGGTGCCCGCATCCACCGGCAGCTGCGCCTGCTCACGCTCGCCGGCACCCTGCTCGTGGCGGTGGCGGCCGCGCTGCTGGCGGTCCTGGCCGACCACACGGCCTTCGTCCACCTGGCCGCCGTCCTGTGGGGGCTGGGATGGGGCGGTGTGCCGACGCTGCTCCAGACGGCGGCGGGGGAGGCCGGTGGCGCGCAGGCCGACGGCGCGCAGGCCATGCTCGTGACCCTCTGGAACGTGGCGATGGCCGCGGGCGGGGTCCTCGGCGGAGTCCTCCTGGACGCGGCGGGCAGCGGCTCCTTCCCGTGGACGCTGCTGGCCCTGCTCGTACCGGTCCTGGTGGTGGTGCTCCGGGCCCGCTCGCACGGCTTCCCGCCCGGCGGGGCCGAGACCTGAGCCGGAGAACGGCGAGGGGGTTCAGCCGGCCGGAGAGGCGGCTCGGACGGCCGTGACGCTGATGAAGCCCTCGGGGTGGCTGAGCGGGACCAGGCCGGCGGCGAGGAAGACGCTGGTGAGGGCGGCGTCCAGGGCGCTGCGGATGCCGGAGATCTCGGCGGCGGCGTGCACGTCCGGGTCGTCGGCGTGGGCGGTGATGGTGGGCCGGATCAGCCGGTCGGGGTGCCAGGAGACGATGACCGCCGAGCCGTCGCTCTGGGCGGTCAGTCCACTGCCCGGGCCGAAGCCGGCGTCGGCGAGGGCGGTCCGGACCCGTTCGACGAGTTCACCGCTCATGAGGTGCTCCGGTCGTGGGGTGCGCCGCTCGCCCGTGCGCGGGGGACGTCACCGGGATGTCTCACTCCGAGTGTCTGCCTTCCCGGCATATGCGTCAATGTTTCACGAAACGTGTCTCGCATGATCCTGTCCGGTACAGGGGAGGTGCTCCCTATGGGAGAGAACGGAAGCGGACAGTCGGGGTGGACCTTCCTCACCAACCACGCCCGGGTCCTGCTCACGGTCGCCCGGGATCCCGAGATGCGCCTCCGGGACGTGGCCGCCCGCTGCGGGGTGACCGAGCGGACCGTCCAGGCGATCGTCGCCGACCTGGAGCAAGGCGGGTACCTCGCCCGGGCCCGCGCCGCCGACGGCCGCCGCAACCGCTACCGCGTGAACCCGGACGCCCCGTTCCGGCACCCGGCCGAGGCCGGACACGAGATCGCCGGACTGCTGGAGCTCCTCGCCCGCGAGGACGACCGCGAACCGGGCCGTACCCCCGATCCCTCGTCCGCCATGGACGAGGGGGCGGACGCCTGAGCGTCGGATGCCCGGGGCCGGGTGCTCGCGCGGTCAGTCGCGCGCGGCGCGGCGGCGCGCGATGAAGAGGCCGAGCAGGACCCCGACGAGGAGCGTCACGGTCAGGACGCACCAGAGGGGGAGGGTGACCGTCGGAACCCAGAGCCGGATGGTGACGGAGCCGGTGTTGGCGGCGATGAACCAGATGGCGAGGGCCGCGACCAGCAGGAACCCGATGGTTCGGAACCGCATGTTCCGCCCCTTGACCGTGACGCTCGCCGGCTGGTGCGGCTTCTTCGCGGTGTTCCGCGACATGAGTCGGTCCTCTCTCGGGGGAGGAGGGGTGCCCTCCCCAGTATCGGCGCCGACGAGACCTCTGTCCCGCCCAGCGGAGGTCCTCCGGCCCGGCCGTCCGGCCCTTTCGGGCCGTACGCGCCGATCGCCCCGGAGAGGCGGCCGCTCGACCCCGCAATCGACAACCGCGTTCATCAGGGTGGGTTCCTTCCCGCCCGGACGGCGGGCCGCCCCGCCGCCGCACCCACGGAGGAGGCCGGAACGTGCGACACCACCGGGAGGCGTCGGACCCCCTCGGGGAGCACGTCGACCGCAGGGGCGTCTGCGCCGTGCCCTGCGTGGCGCTGTGTGATCTGCTGCTCGGCCGGGAGGCGCGCCTGCTGCCGGCCACGAGGGCGCCGACGACCGCGCCCTGCTCCTGGTCGAGTACGCGGGCGGCCCCGCGCCCGGGCGGGGTGAGCCGGACGCGGCAGCGCCCCCGGGCCCCTCACCCGCGCCCACCTGGGCTGCGCGGTCTGCCCGGTGCCCGACTGCCCCCTCGTGGCGAGCCTGGAGACGGGCGGCGGCAGGGCTCGCACTCACCCCACCGAGTGACCGGAGCACCCCGCTGACGCGCGTTGTCCACAGGTCGCGGCGGGCGGCCCGGGCGGGGTGTCCGGGCGGATAGGCTTTTCGGGTGGCCCTCATCGACGCTTCTTCCGACGCCTCCTCCTCGCCGAGCCCCGACGGATCCTCCGACGCCCTGGAGGTCCTCCACCGGGTCTTCGGCTACAGCTCCTTCCGGGGCGAGCAGCAGGAGATCATCGAGCACGTCGTGGCCGGCGGCGACGCCCTCGTGCTCATGCCGACCGGCGGCGGCAAGTCGCTGTGCTACCAGATCCCGGCACTGGTGCGGCCCGGCACGGGCGTGGTGATCTCGCCGCTGATCGCGCTGATGCAGGACCAGGTGGACGCGCTGAACGCGCTCGGCGTCCGGGCGGGCTTCCTCAACTCGACCCAGGACCCGTACGAGCGGCAGACCGTCGAGCAGGCCTTCCTCGCCGGAGAGCTGGACCTCCTCTACCTGGCCCCCGAGCGGCTGCGCACCGAGGGCGCCCAGCGGCTGCTCGACCGGGGCACGGTCTCCGTCTTCGCGATCGACGAGGCGCACTGCGTCTCCCAGTGGGGCCACGACTTCCGGCCCGACTACCTCGCCCTCTCGATGCTCCACGAGCGCTGGCCCAAGGTGCCGCGGATCGCGCTGACCGCGACGGCCACCGAGGCCACCCACGGGGAGATCGCCACCCGTCTCGGCCTGGACGAGGCGCGGCACTTCGTCGCCAGCTTCGACCGGCCCAACATCCAGTACCGGATCGCCGGCAAGAACAACCCGACCCGGCAGCTCCTCGACCTCATCCGCGCCGAGCACGCGGGGGACGCCGGAGTCGTCTACTGCCTGTCACGCTCCTCCGTGGAGAAGACCGCCGCCTTCCTCGCCGAGAACGGCGTCGACGCCATCCCGTACCACGCGGGCATGGACGCCGCGACGCGCGCCGCCAACCAGGCGCGGTTCCTCCGCGAGGACGGCGTCGTGGTCGTCGCGACGATCGCCTTCGGCATGGGCATCGACAAGCCCGACGTGCGCTTCGTCGCCCACCTCGACCTGCCCAAGTCCGTCGAGGGCTACTACCAGGAGACCGGCCGTGCGGGCCGCGACGGCGAGCCGGCCACCGCCTGGCTCGCGTACGGCCTCCAGGACGTCGTCCAGCAGCGCAAGATGATCGACGGCTCCGAGGGCGACGAGAACCACCGGCGCGCCCTCGCCGCCCACCTCGACGCCATGCTCGCCCTGTGCGAGACCGTCGAGTGCCGCCGCGTCCGCCTGCTCGCCTACTTCGGCCAGAAGTCCGGGCCCTGCGGGAACTGCGACACGTGCCTGACCCCCGCCGAGTCCTGGGACGGCACCGTCGCCGCGCAGAAGCTGCTGTCCACCGTGTGGCGGCTGGCCCGCGAGCGGCGCCAGAAGTTCGGCGCCGGGCAGATCATCGACATCCTCCAGGGCAAGAAGACCGCCAAGGTCATACAGTTCGACCACGACAACCTCTCGGTCTTCGGCATCGGCGCCGACCTTGGCACCCCCGAGTGGCGGGGCGTGGTCCGGCAGCTCCTCGCCCAGGGGCTGCTCGCGGTGGAGGGCGACTACGGCACCCTCGTCCTCACCGAGGCCAGTGGCGACGTCCTCGGCGGGCGGCGCCAGGTCCCGATGCGCAAGGAGACCGCGAAGGCGGCGCCCCGCAAGGAGAGCGGCGGCCGCTCCGGCAAGTCCCGCGTCCCCGTCGACCTGCCCGCCGCGGCCGTGCCCGTCTTCGAGGCCCTGCGCGCCTGGCGCGCGGCGACCGCGCGCGAGCAGGGCGTGCCCGCGTACGTGGTGTTCCACGACGCGACGCTGCGTGAGATCGCGACCGGCCTGCCGCGGAGCGTGGCCGAGCTCGGCACGGTCGGCGGCGTCGGCGAGGCCAAGCTCGCCAAGTACGGCGAGGGCGTCCTGGAGGCCCTCGCCGAGTTCGCCGGAGCGGGCGGCGGCGACACGCCGGCGGCCGCGGCGGCCGAGGCGGCCGAGATGGCCGAGACCCCGGCCCGTCCGGCGGCCCGGGCGACGGACCGGCGGGCGGCCCGCTCGGTCGGCACCTCACCGGCCCCGGCCGCCCGTCCCGCCCCCGCGGCGGCCCGCCCCGCCGTCGCGGCCCCGGCAGCCGGGGACGAGCCCCTCTTCTTCGGCGACGACGAGACCGAGCCGTCCTGGGACGACTGGGAGTGACACGCCCCGGGCGCGGCCGGACGGCGACCGCCCGCCGGTGACACAGCACGGGCCCGGCCGGACGGTCACCGTCCGGCCGGACCCGAGGATTCGGGGCCGCCGCCCCACGGGGGCCGCTCTCGGGGCTCCCTCACACCTCCGCCGCAGCCGACTCCTTCCCGGACACCGGCGCCGTGGCCGTCCCCGGCGCTGTCTCCGTCTCCGTCTCCGTCTGCGACTTCGACTTCGACTCCGGTATCGACTGGGTCGTCGTCTCCCCGTCCCCGTCCCCGTCCCCGTCCCCGTTCCCGTTCCCGTTCGTGTCCTTGTCCGCGTCCGCCGCCGGCCGGTCGCGGCGGGTGAGGCCCCGGATCGCCGGGACGCAGAGCATGGCGCCCAGGAGGACGAACGACACCGCCGAGGAGAAGAGCAGCACCCGGTCCGCGCCGAACGACTCCGCCACCGGGCCCGCCAGCGCACGGCCCAGCGGGATCACCATGATCGACCCGGCGATGTCGTAGGCCGACACCCGGCTCAGCACGGCCAGCGGGATGTGGGACTGCACGCTCGTCGCCCACATCACGCCCCAGAAGGCGAAGCCGCAGCCGGCCACCATGCCCGTGACGGCAGTGACGGCGAAGTTCCAGCCCAGCGCCGGTGCCAGCGGGTTCAGGGCGAAGAAGAACATCGCGCAGACCCCCGCCACCAGCGGGCGGCGCGGCCTGACCCGCATGCCGAGCAGGCCGCCGATGATCGTGCCCAGTCCGTCGGCCGAGGCGATCCAGCCGTAGCCGGTGGCGCCGTGCTGCTCCGTGAGGAGCGCCGCGCCGAGCGGCAGCGACGGGCCGAAGACGAAGAGCCCGTACACCGCCCACAGGGAGATGACGCCCCACAGCCAGGACCGCGACCGGAACTCGTGCCAGCCGGTGGCGAGCCTGCGCCACATCGGAGCGTCGCTCTCGTCGGCCCCGTCGCCGTCCCGTCCGGAGGCCAGCCCCCGCAGCGGCAGCAGCCCGCCGGCGCTGACCGCGTACGCCGCCGCGATCACCACGAACGACCCGGCCAGGTCCCAGTAGGCCACCAGGAAGCCGGCCAGACCCGGGCCGATGAGGGTGGCCATCGACTCGGAGATCCGCAGCAGCGCGTTGGCCCGCTGGATGTCGTCGGCGACCCGCGGGACGATGCTCGCGAGCCCCGGCTGGAACATCGCCGTCGCCGCGCCGCTCACCGCCATCAGGGCCATGATCTGCCAGAGCCGTACGCCGCCCCCGGCGAACAGCGCCGCCATCACGAGCATCGCCACCACCCGGACCGCGTCCGCGCCGACCATCATCACCTGCGGGGTGAACCGGTCGGCGAGGACTCCGCCGAAGAGGATGAGCAGCACGATCGGCGCCATCCAGGCGGCGAGCGCGTAGCCCACCCCGGTGGCCCCGAACCCGGCGCCGAGGACCGAGGTGGTCACCGAGACCATCAGCATGCCGTCGGCGAGCAGCGAGGCGCTGCGCGCGGTGAAGAAGAGCCGGAAGCGACGCGACCGCCAGGGGCTGGGCAGCGGCCCGGACCCGTGCGCCGCGGCGGTGTCAACGGTGGTCATGTGGCATCTCCCGGCTCCGGCCGGTCCCTTCGCTCAGAATCCGCCGCGCCGCGGCGGGGTGCCGCGGCGGGCCCTCGACGAACACGTACCGGTGCGGGGCCAGCACCCCGGGCCGCCCCGGCAGCGCCGTCATCAGCGCGGTGTGCGCCGCCTCGGGCGTCAACGCCCCGTCCGGCCAGGTCCGTTCGTCCGCGCCGATGTACGCGGTGAGTCTCCGGCCGCTCTCGTCGCCGTCGGCGCCCTCCACCACGACCTCGACGGGCCGCCCGCCCAGCGCCTCGGTGAGGGCGGCGGCGACGGCGGCGGGGGAGACCCAGCAACCGTCCACCCGGGTCCACTCCGGGCCGCGCTCCACCGGGCGCACGCCGGTCACCTCGGTGAGCGGCCCGGGGGCGTCGAGCGGGACGTCGGCCTCGGCGACGGCCTCCAGGAGCCGCACCAGACCGGTGGCCAGCTCCTCGGCCGCCGGCCGCGGGAACAGCACGGGGTCGGCCCAGGTGGCGAGGCGCAGCACGGGCTCCGTCTGGTAGACGAAGGTCAGCAGCCGTGTCGGCAGTGACTGGGCCTCGCCCCAGGCCAGTTCGAGCTCGGGGGTGTGCGCGTCCGGTGCCGTCGCGCCGGCGAGGGTGCTGGGCAGGGCGCTGATGTCGTTGAAGACGGCGTCGCGCGCGAACTGGCTGCCCCGCTCGGTGGTGACCCGGCCGATCAGCTCCCACAGGGCGAGCGCGTCGAAGCGGCTGTGGCGGTACGCGTTCATCGCCGCGCCCCACGCCTTGGCGAGCAGCGCGTCGAACGACGGCGCCCGGACGTCGAGGCCCAGCAGGGCGTCCTGGGAGAGGGTGCTCACCGAGCGCGCGAGCTTGGGCCGGAAGCGGTTCGAGGTGGGCACCGCCGCGACGCAGACGGACTGGCCCGCCCGGTGGGCGGTGAGGACGCACCAGGCGGTCAGCAGGACGGTGCCGGGGAGGGCGCCGGTGCGCCACGCGGCGCCGGCCAGCGCGCGGCCGCCGCGCGCCGAGCGGAGGGTGAGGCCGGGGGTGTCGGTCTCGGTGCCGGCGGCGCCGTCCTCGGCGAACATCGCCTGCGGCCCGGTGCGCAGGATCCCCTCCCAGTGGGCCAGGGAGTCCGCCGACCTGCGCCGTCCGGCCGGGGTGTGCTCCTCGGCGGCGAGGTCGAGCGGGGTGACGGTGACCGGCGGCAGCGGCTCGCCCGCCAGGAGGGCGAGCCATTCGTCCCGGAGGACCCCGAGGGCGCTGCCGTCGGTGACGGCGTGGCTGGCGGCGAGGGCGACGCGGACGGGCCGGCCGGCGCGGGCGATGATCCGCAGCCGCAGCGGGAAGTCGAGGTCGAGGCGGAAGCGGGTGTCGCGGGCCGAGCGGGCCACGGCCTCGGCGTAGGTGTCGGGGTCCTCGGGGAGCGCGTCGTGGTCGAGGACGGTGACGGTGAAGGAGCCGGCGGGGGCCACGACCTGCTCGGCGGGGGCGGCGCCGCCCTCCTCGTACGGGAAGGTGGTGCGCAGGGCCTCGTGGCGGGCGGCGAGTTCCGCGAGCGCGGTGAGGGCCGCGTCCATCGCGGTGCCGTCGGGGACCGGCCACACGTCGTGGATGTTGATGCTGTCGGGCTCGTCGCGCAGGATGCAGCGGATCATGTTGGCCTGGCCCATGGTGACCGGGCCCCGGCGCGCGCCGCCGCCCGCGTAGCGCACGGTGAGGGTGCGGGCCCCGGTGACGCCGTCGGCGACGGGGGCGGCCGTCACGGCGTCACGGCCGGGGCGGACGCGGCCCGGGGGACGGGGAGGTGGTTCACGGCGGTGCCTTTCGCGTGCGCGGTCAGGGAGTCCCAGGCGTCGACGAGCAGGGCGAAGTCCTCCATGTCGGAGCGGGCCTCGGCGAGCATCCGGTCGCGCCGTTCGGCGAAGAGCGCGGCGGCGGTGGCGTACCGGCCGCCGAGGGCGCGGTAGCGGCGGTCCAGGACGTCGAGCCGGGCCTCGTCGGCCGCGGGGTCGAGTCCGGCGCTCTCGCGGACGAGGGCGGAGACGGCGTCGGGCCGCACCCGGCCGCTGGTGTCGAGGAGCGCGTCGCCGGCCGCGGCGAGTCCCGTGTACACCGCTTCGAGGCGCGGGGCGGCGAGCAGGTACTTGGCGAAGCGGAGCTGGTAGGCGAGGAAGCCTTCGTCCGAACGTCGTTCGCCCGTGTAGTAGTTGACGATGTGCCGGTTGTGCAGCACGCCTGGCAGCCGGGCGTGCCGCACCACGTGCAGGAGGAAGTAGTCGGTGCCGATGGTGTCGGTGGCGGGCGGCAGCGGGATCCGGCCGTAGACCTCCCGGCCGAGCGCCACGTTGCACATGTCGACGCGGGTGGGGCTGACCAGGGTCAGGGTGGACAGGTCGGTGGTGAACGGGGTGGTGCCGGCGCCCCGGAACGCCTCGTCGATCAGGTTCCGGCGCCAGATCTCCGGATGCCCGGCGGGCACGGACAGGCCGACGACCTCGTGGTACGCCTCCGGGTCGAGCGTCCGGATCTCGGCGACGTCCACGGACGGCTCGCCGATGAAGGACGCGCCGGCGAGGGCGACGGTCCGGTCGGCGCAGCCCGGGTCGAGCCGGCTGCGGGTGACCGAGCCCGCCACGTCCGCCGCCCGCCGACCGAGGGCGGCCAGTTCGTGGCGGATCGGGAAGACCGGCGCGCCGTCGTGGAGTTGGTAGCGGCTGTCGGAGTCACGGCGGTGCACCGAGGCGCAGCCCAGGGCCTCGGCCAGCAGGAAGGCGCGGTTGGTGCAGGCGCCGTACGAGACGGTGGCGGGCAGCATCAGGTCGAGCAGCCGGTCGGCTCCGGGGAGTCCGGCCGCCGCGACGGTCTCCCGCAGGAAGGCGCGCTGCCGCTCCTCGTCGAGGTGGTGGACGACGACGCCGGGGGCCGGGGGCAGCGCGGCGACCGCGGTGCGGTGCGCGGCGAGGTCGGCGGGGGCCGAGGAGTCGAGGACGAGCAGGTGCACCTCGACGCCGAACTCCCTTGCGCCGTAGGCCGCTTCCTCGGCGACCGCCGCGATCGTCGCCGTACAGGCCCGGTTGGTGGGGAGGGTCAGGCAGACGCGGCGCACGCGGGCTCCCCGGTCGGCGCGGCGGGTTCCGCCTCGGCGGCGGCCTCCTCGTGCCAGGAGGTGAGGCCCAGCAACCGGGAGCCGAGAGGGCTGAGTTCGGCGGTCGGGTAGCGCTTGGACTCGTGCAGGACGGGGTCGCCGACGAGGGTGCGGTTCCAGCGGGGGGTGCGCAGGTGGCGCCAGGACTCGACGCGGGAGCGGCGCAGCTTCGCGTGCTCCTCCAGGGCGGGCATCATCGAGAGGTACTGGACCGCGCGGACCCCGTTCTCGGAGGTGTTGCGGGCCACCCCGTGGGCGAGCAGGCCGTTCCAGATCAGCAGGTCGCCGGGGTGCAGGTCGGGGCGGACGACGGGGTACTTGGCGCGGTCGATGTCCGGGCGGATCGGGTCGCGGCCGTCGGGCTGGGCGAGCTTCCACTCCTCGAAGCGGCGGAAGAGCTCGGGGTCGCACTGGAAGCCGCCGGTCTCGGGGCTGGTGTCGTTGAGCGCGATGATGCCCTGGACGCGCTGCGGAGGCACCCCGAGGGTGGTGTCGATGTCCCAGTGCAGCTCGATGTCGAAGCCCCGGTCGGTGGGTTCGATGAGGGCGCGGTCGCGGTTGCGGACGTTGGGCGGGTTGAGGTTGAGCCGGTCGAGGGTGACCCACAGCTCCTCGCAGTCCCACACGTCGACGAAGGCGTCGTAGACCCGCTGGGCCTGACGGCTGTCCCAGAGCAGCTGGTGGTGGTACGCCTCGACGAAGCCGTAGATGAGCAGCTGCTGGTCGAGCTCGGAGCGCAGCGGCCGCTCCTCATACCAGCTTTCCGGCCGCTCCGGGTCGAGTCCCTGGAAGTCCCAGGTGAAGTCGAGGAGCCGGCGGGCCGCCTCGGCCGGGATCGCCTCGCGCACGATGACGTAGCCGTACGTCTGCCAGTGCGCGAAGTCCGCCTCGGAGAGCACCCGCAGCGGGCGGGTCTTCTCGAGCTCCCGCAGGGTCGTCGCCGCGAGGTAGGACTCGCCGTCGTCGCTGAAGTACGGGCGCTCGGTCGCGGCCCGGTGCAGATACGGGGTGCGGGGGCGGCGCGGGGCGGGTGCGGGTGTCGTCGTCAAGGGTCCCTCCAGGCGGGAGTCGGGCGGCGTGCGGGCTCGGGGTGCGGGGGGCACGGCGGGACGGGAGCGGGGGCGCGGACCTGGCGACGGTGGAGGAGCCGCGGGGGACGAGGGACAGAATTGGTGTAGACCAACGCCGGTGTCAAGTGACCCGGCGGTATGCCCCGCGTGTCGGACAACGGCTTGAAATCGAGCCCTCCGAAGGCCCGTTGGTCAGCGATCTTTGGTCTAGACAACCATCGGCGAACTGGCCTACTGTCCTGCTTGCGCAGCGCCGGAACGACCCGACCAGTCGACCCCGGCCCGACCGCTGCGCCCCGGTCGACGGCGACCGCGAGCGAGGCCCCGCCCGCCGCCCCGTCCGCATACCGGCCCGGGGACGGTGCCGGCCGCGCCCGCACGAGCGACGCCCTTGACCGACCACCCACGCCGAGAGGGAACGGTTCCATGAGCACACCCAGCGCCACGACCCCGTCCGTCGCCGGTCTCCGCAGCCCCGGCCCGGGACTGATCACGCTGGACCCGGTGCACACCGCCCTGCTGCGCGGCCTCGACACCCTGCTCACCGGACTCGCCGCACGGCTCTCCGCCCCCGAGGTCACCGGCCCGCCGTTGCTCGCCGCCGACGGGCTCGCCCGCCTCGACTACTTCCGCAACTTCCCCCACCTCGGCGTCTCCGCCGGCCGGTTCGCCCCCGACGCCCACGACAGCCTCGCCGCGGGCCAGGCGCCCGGCGGCCGGCCCCTCGAACCCACCGGCTATCTGCTGCCCTCCGCCACCTGCTACGGACTGCTGCTCTCCCTGGAGGGCACCGACGTCGGCGAGGAGGGCCTGCGGATCTCCGCCGCGGGCCGCTGCTTCCGCAACGAGACCCACTACGACGGCCTGCGCCGCCTCTGGGGCTTCCACATGCGCGAGGTCGTCTACCTCGGCACCAAGGAAGGCGCCGTCGAACACCTGGAGCGAGGCGGGGAGTTCATCCAGGAGACCGCCGGACTCCTCGGCCTCGACCTCACCCGCGCCACCGCCGACGACCCCTTCTACGACAAGGGCGGCTCCCGGGCCCGGCTGATGGCGCTCGACCCGGTCAAGCACGAGTACAGCGCCCCCGACGGCACCGCCATCGCCTCCGTCAACCGCCACCGCAACTTCTTCGGCGAGCGCCTCGACATCCGCGCCGGCAGCCACGGCCCCGCCTACAGCGCCTGCGTCGCCTTCGGCCTCGAACGCTGGGTGCACGCCATGCTCCGGGCCCACGGCGGCCCCGAGCGCGCCCTCGACCGGCTCCGCGCCGCCACCGACTGACGCACCGTCACCACCATCGACCCCATCGACCCGCAAGGAGTGGAGAACCGCACCATGGAACGTGTCGCCGCCTGGATCCAGGAGAAGAACCCCGGCCTCGACGGGCCGATCGACGCCGACGAGGACCTCATCGAGGCCCGGCTCATCGACTCCATGGACTTCCTGGAGTTCATCGACCTCCTGGAGGACATCTCCGGCACGTCGATCGACCTCCAGGAGGTCACCATCGACGACTTCCGCACCCTCGCCCGCGTCCGGGAACGCTTCCTCACGCCCGCCGGGTGACCCCCGGCGCCTTCGCGGTGGTGGCGACCACCCGGGAGGTCCTGGACACCCCCGGCCTCGGCCCGCACCTCCTCGCCCCCTGGGAGCGCCGCCGCCTCTCCGCGATCCGCGTCCCGTCCCGCCACGACGACGTCCTGGCCGCCCGCCTCCTGCTCCGCCTCTGCGCCGCCCGCCTCACCGGCCGCCCCCCGGCGGCCACCGGCCTTGCCCAGCGGTGCCCGGACTGCGGCCGGGACGGCCACGGACGCCCGTACCTCGCCGACGGCCCCGGTCTCGGCGTCAGCCTCGCCCACGCCGACGGCCTGGTCGCGGCGGCGGCGGCCCCCGGCCCCGACGGTGTCGACGTCGAACCGGCCGCCCGCCGCCCCGGCCCCCTCCCGGTCCTCCGCCGCGTCCTGCCCGGACCCGAGCTCGACGAAGCCCTGGCCCGTCCGGACCCGGGCCCGTCCCTGCTGCGCGCCTGGGTCCGCGCGGAAGCCCGCTTCAAGGCGGGACCGCCGCCCCCGGAGACCGCCCACCACCTCGCGGAGTGGACCGACCGCCGGCGCGGCGCGGTGGCGGCGACGGTGGCGGCCAGGGCCCCGCCGTCCCTCCTCCCGCCGTCGGCGGTCCTCGGCGGGCGGGCGCGGCGGGACCGCGTCCGCCCGGCCGGAGCCTGATCGGCCCCCGGCCGGGCGGGTCGGCGATCAGGCCCCGACGTACCGCGCCAGGTGCTCGCCCGTGAGGGTCGAGCGGGCGGCGACCAGGTCGGCGGGGGTGCCCTCGAAGACGATCTGGCCGCCGTCGTGACCCGCGCCGGGACCGAGGTCGACGATCCAGTCCGCGTGCGCCATCACTGCCTGGTGGTGTTCGACCACGATGACCGACTTGCCGGAGTCCACGAGGCGGTCCAGCAGCCCGAGGAGCTGCTCCACATCGGCCAGGTGGAGACCGGTGGTCGGCTCGTCGAGCACGTAGACCCCGCCCTTGTCGCCCATGTGCGTGGCCAGCTTCAGCCGCTGCCGCTCACCGCCCGAGAGCGTCGTCAGCGGCTGTCCCAGCGTGAGGTAGCCCAGGCCGACGTCCACCAGCCGCTCCAGGATCCGGTGCGCCGCCGGCGTGCGCGCCTCGCCCGCGCCGAAGTACTCCTCCGCCTCGGACACCGACATCGCCAGCACCTCGCTGATGTCCCGGCCGCCGAGCCGGTACTCCAGCACCGAGGCCATGAACCGCCGGCCCTCGCACTCGTCGCAGGTGGTGGCCACGCCCGCCATCATCGCCAGGTCGGTGTACGTCACCCCGGCACCGTTGCAGGTCGGGCAGGCGCCCTCCGAATTGGCGCTGAACAGCGCCGGCTTGACGCCGTTGGCCTTGGCGAACGCCTTGCGGATCGGGTCGAGGAGCCCGGTGTACGTCGCCGGGTTGCTGCGCCGCGAGCCTCGGATCGGGGTCTGGTCGACCGAGACCACCCCGGCGTCCGCCGGGATCGAACCGTGCACCAGCGAGCTCTTGCCGGAACCGGCGACGCCGGTGATCACGGCGAGGACGCCGAGCGGCAGGTCGACGTCCACCTTCCGCAGGTTGTTGGCGGTCGCGCCGCGGATCGGCAGCACCCCGCTCGGCGTCCGGACCGCGTCCTTCACCGACGCCCGGTCGTCCAGGTGCCGTCCGGTCACGGTGCCGCTGCCGCGCAGCCCGTCGAGCGTGCCCTCGTAGCAGATCGTGCCGCCACCGGTGCCGCCGGCGGGCCCGAGGTCCACCACGTGGTCCGCGATCGCGATCGTCTCCGGCTTGTGCTCCACGACCAGGACGGTGTTGCCCTTGTCCCGCAGCCGCAGCAGGAGTTCGTTCATCCGCTGGATGTCGTGCGGGTGCAGCCCCGCCGTCGGCTCGTCGAAGACGTAGGTGACGTCCGTGAGCGAGGAGCCGAGGTGACGGATCATCTTCACCCGCTGCGCCTCGCCGCCCGACAGGGTGCCCGCCGGCCGGTCGAGGGCCAGGTAGCCCAGGCCGATCTCCACGAACGAGTCGAGCGTCTGGCGCAGCGACTCCAGCAGCGGGGCCACCGAGGGGTCGTCCAGCTCCCGCACCCAGGCGGCCAGATCGCTGATCTGCATCCGGCAGGCGTCCGCGATGCTGATGCCCTTGATCTTCGAGGAGCGGGCCCCCTCGTTGAGCCGGGTGCCGTCGCACTCGGGACAGACCTGTGTGGTCGTGGCCCGCTCGACGAACGTCCTGATGTGCGGCTGGAGCGACTCGACGTCCTTGGCCAGGAACGACTTCTGGAGCTTGGGGATCAGGCCCTCGTACGTGACGTTGACGCCCTCGACCTTGACCCGGGTCGCCTCCTTGTACAGGAGCGTGTCCAGCTCCCGCCCGGTGTACTCCCGGATCGGCTTCGCCGGGTCCAGGAGACCGGAGAGGCGGTAGGTCCGGCCGTACCAGCTGTCCGCCGTGTAGCCGGGGATGGTCAGCGCGCCGTCGTCGAGCGACTTGGTGTCGTCGTAGAGCTCGGACAGGTCGATGTCGGAGACCCGGCCGCGGCCCTCGCAGCGCGGGCACATGCCGCCGGTGATCTGGAAGCTCGCCTTCTCCTTCACCGTCCGGCCGCCGCGCTCCACGGTGACGGCGCCCGCGCCGCTCACCGACGGGACGTTGAACGAGTAGGCCCGCGAGGAGCCGATGTGCGGGGTGCCGAGCCGGCTGAAGAGGATGCGCAGCATCGCGTTGGCGTCGGTGGCGGTGCCGACGGTGGAGCGCGGGTCGGAGCCCATCCGCTGCTGGTCGACGATGATCGCGGTGGTCAGGCCGTCGAGGACGTCGACGTCGGGCCGCCCGAGCGTCGGCATGAAGCCCTGGACGAAGGCGCTGTACGTCTCGTTGATCAGCCGCTGGGACTCGGCGGCGATCGTGTCGAAGACCAGCGAGCTCTTGCCGGAGCCGGAGACCCCGGTGAAGACCGTCAGCCGGCGCTTGGGGATCTCGACGCTGACGTCCTTGAGGTTGTTCTCCCGGGCGCCGAGCACGCGGATCAGCTCGTGACGGTCGGCGATGTGCGTGGCGGACGACGTCGCGCCGTTCCGCTTGGCCGTGCTCAAAGGTTTCTCCCTCGTCAGGGCGGGCGCGTATCCGCCCCACCTTAGGCCGAGGGTCCGACAGCGGTCCGGCCGTCGCCCGATCCGGGTCCGCGTGCCCGCTTGATAGGCAAGTGGCTACTTGCCTATCGTGGCGGCATGGAGGAGGATCTGTTCAAGGCGCTGGCCGACCCGACGCGCCGGGTGATCCTCGACGAGCTGACCGACCGCAGCGGGCAGTCGCTCTTCGAGATATGCGCCCGGCTGGCGACCCGGCACGGCCTCGCCATCTCCCGGCAGGCCGTCAGCCAGCACCTCGCCGTGCTGGAGGCCGCCGGTCTGGTCACGACCCGTCGCGAGGGCCGCTACAAGTTCCACGACCTCGACACCCGACCGCTGGAGCACATCGTCTCGCGATGGCTCACCCCCGCACCCCCGGAGGACACCCCATGAGGATCAACCTGGCCAGCGTCTTCGTCGACGACCAGGAGCGCGCGCTCCGCTTCTACACGGACGTGCTCGGTTTCGCGCTCAAGCACGACGTGCCCATCGGCGAGGACCGCTGGATCACCGTCGTCTCCCCGGAGGACCCCGACGGCACCGAACTCGTCCTGGAGCCCTCCGGCCATCCCGCCGTCCCCCCGTACAAGGAGGCCCTGGTCGCCGACGGCATCCCCGCGACCTCCTTCGCCGTCGACGACGTCCGTGCCGAACACGCCCGCCTCACCGCGCTCGGGGTCCGCTTCACCCAGCCCCCCGTCGACATGGGCCCCGTCACCACCACCGTCCTCGACGACACCTGCGGCAACCTGATCCAGCTTGCGCAGTACGCGTAGCCGTCGACCGAGTCCCGTGCCCGCGTCCCGCCGCCGGGGCGATCGGGCGCGGGCCCGCTCCGGTCAGTCGCCGACCGCCAGCCGGACCGCGAAGGCTCCGATCACCGTGCCCGTGACGCGGTCCAGGACGCGCCGTGCCCGGGCTCCGCGCAGCCAGGTGCCGAGGGCGGTGGCGGACGCGATCAGGACCGTCGACCAGATCATGCCGAGCACGACGTGCACCGAGGTCAGGGCGAGGCCCATCGCGAAGTGCGGGGCCTCGGCCGGGATGAACTGGGGGAGGACGGCGACGTAGAAGACGCCGACCTTGGGGTTGAGCAGGTTGGTGAGGGTGCCCTGGCGCCAGCCGCCGGAGAGGGTGTCGGCGCCGCCGACCTCCACCTCCGCGCTCGCGCCCGCCCCGCCGCGCCGGAACGTCTCGGCGATCATGCGTCCCGCCATCCACAGCAGGTAGGCGGCGCCCGCCCAGCGGAGGATCTCGTACGCGAGGTGCGAGGCGGTCAGGAGGGCCGTCACGCCCAGCGAGGTCAGCGCGCCCCAGGTCAGGGTGCCGGTCTGGATGCCGAGGACGACGCCCCAGGCGCGGGTGCGGCGGCCGAGCGCGGCCGTGCGCAGGATGAGGGCCGTGTCGAGGCCCGGGGTGAGGGTGAGGAGGCCCACGACGAGGGCGAAGGACCAGAGTGCGGTGCTCGATGCCATGGAATGTCACCGTACCGCAGGGATCCGGTCGCCTGTCAGGTCCCTGTCGGTTCCGGCGGCCGGGCCGGAACCGCCGCCTTCGTAGGCTGCCCCCATGAGAGAACTGTTCCTGCCGGAGCGCCGGGCGTACCTGCGGTGGCTCGACCTCCCGGGCGCCGTGCCGGGCGGACCCGTCCGCGTGTACCTGCACGGCCTCGGGTGCACCGCCGCCTCCGACTTCGCGCACATCGCCACCCGTCCGGCGCTCGGCGGGGGCCGGGCGCTCCTGGTGGACCTGCTCGGCTACGGGCTGAGCGACCGCCCCGCCGACTTCGACTACCGGCCCGAGGGGCAGGCCGCCGCCGTGGCCGCGCTCCTCGACCACCTGGACCTGACCGGGGTCGACGTGGTCGGCCACTCCATGGGCGGCGCTGTCGCCATCCACCTCGCGGCGGCCCGGCCCGGCCGCGTCGCCCGGCTGGTCGTCGCGGAGCCCAACCTGTACGCGGGCGGCGGGGCGTTCAGCAGCCCGGTGGCGCGCCAGTCGGAGGAGGCGTTCGTCCGGAGCGGGTTCGGGAGGTTGCTGGCCGTCGCGGGCCGGCCCGACTACGCGGCCCGGCTGCGGCTCGCCGACCCGCGGGCCGTGCACCGCAGCGCGGTCGCCCTCGTCGAGGGCGGCGACCCGGAGGCGGGCGACGTCCTGGCGGCGCTGACGCTTCCCCGGGCGTTCCTGGTGGGGGAGGAGAGCCTGCCGGACCCGGCGGCGGAGCGGGCGGCGGCGATGGGCGTGCCGGTCCTCGAAGTGCCCGCGGCCGGCCACAACATGATGCTCGACAACCCCGACGGCTTCACCGCCGCCCTGGCCCGCGCCCTCGCCGCCGACGCCGGGCCGCGCTCCGCGCCGGTGGCCTGAACCGAAGCCTCCGGACAGGGATCTGACGCTCACTCAGCAGGCGGCCGAAAGGCCCGTCTTGTCGACAGGGCTCCGCGCAGAGGGCTTGCGCGGGGCCCCCGCCTCTCTCTACGCTCGGCCGCGCCGATAGTTAGGAACGTTTCCTAACGAGCGATTGCCCCGAAGAGAATAGGGAGTTGCCATGCGCCGACGAAGCGTCATCCCGCTCGGACTCGCCGCTCTGCTGGCCCTGCCCCTCGCCGTCCTGCCCGAGAGCGAGGCGGAGGCCGCCGACGCCCTCGTCTCCGCGGGCAAACCGGCGACCGCCTCGTCTGTGGAAGGCTCCGGATTCGCTCCCGGCCTCGCCGTGGACGGCGACCGCGCCACCCGCTGGGCCAGCCTGGAGGGCGTCGACCCGCAGTGGATCCGGATCGACCTCGGAGCCGGCCACACCCTCTCCCGGGTCAAGCTCGACTGGGAGGCGGCGTACGCCAAGACCTACCGCGTCCAGACCTCGGCCGACGGCACCACCTGGACCGACGTCTACTCGACCACGACCGGCGACGGAGCCGTCGACGACCTCGCCGTCTCCGGCACCGGCCGCTACGTCCGCGTGTACGGCACCGGGCGGGGCACCCCGTACGGCTACTCGCTCCACGAGTTCGAGGTCTACGGCTCCCCGACCGGCACCGGAGGCGGCGGCACCGGCCCCGGCGTGCCCTTCGGCAGCCACCTCAAGCCCTACGCGGCCGGCACGCTCAAGCCCTCCGGCGCCCAGTCCGGCATCGACCAGAAGGTCGTCGACTACTACAACCGCTGGAAGGCCGCCTTCGTCCGGCAGAACTGCGGCAACGGCTGGTACCAGGTCATCTCGCCCGACGCCGACCACCCGTACGTCGCCGAGGCGCAGGGCTACGGCATGGTCATCGCCGCCACCATGGCCGGCGCCGACCCCGACGCCAAGAAGATCTTCGACGGCCTGGTCAAGTGGAAGATCGACCACCCCTCGTCGATCAACCCCGACCTCCTCGCCGCCGAGCAGGACGTCAACTGTCGCAGCGTCAACGGCGGCGACGGCGCCACCGACGGCGACATGGACGTCGCCTACGGCCTGCTCCTCGCCGACAAGCAGTGGGGCAGCACCGGCACGTACAACTACAAGGCGCTCGCCCTCAAGCACATCGCCGCCATCAAGAAGGACGAGCTGAACGCCACCACCAAGCTCCTCAAGCTCGGCGACTGGTCCAGCTCCGGCGACCAGTACTACTACATCTCCCGCACCTCGGACTGGATGGTCGACCACTTCCGCGCCTTCCGGGCCGCCTCGGGCGACACCACCTGGGACGCCGTCCGCACCGCCCACCAGACGCAGATCGCCAACCTCCAGTCCGGCTACGCCCCGAGCACCGGCCTGCTGCCCGACTTCGTCGTCGACACCAACACCAGCCCCAAGCCGGCCCCCGGGGAGGTCCTGGAGGACCCCAACGACGGCCAGTACTGGTGGAACGCCTGCCGCACCCCGTGGCGCATCGCCGACGACGCCGTGACCAGCGGCGACGCCAAGTCCCTGGCCGCCGCCCGCAAGCTCAACGGCTGGATCAAGTCGAAGACCGGCGGTGACCCGAACAAGATCGCCATGGGCTACAAGCTCAACGGCACCCAGATCTCCGCCGGCAGCGAGGCCGCCTTCTTCGCCCCCTTCGCCGTCGCCGCCATGACCGACTCCGGCAGCCAGGCATGGCTCGACGCGCTCTGGAACAAGATGGTCGCCACCCCGATCGAGACCGGCAGCTACTTCTCCGCGAGCATCCAGCTCCAGGTGATGATCACGGTCTCCGGCAACCACTGGGTCCCGTAGGCCCCCGCGGGATCAGCCGCCGGCACCGGCCCCTCCCGGGGACCGGCGCGGACGTCCGCCCGCCGGGCGGTGGGTTCGCGCCGATCCCCGTCCGGAGTGAGCCCGCGCGGCGAGAACGGTCCTGAGAACGCGCGCACGACCCGGCCGCCGTCGGCCGGGTCGTACGCGGATCCCCACCGGATCCAGCCTTCCGGATCCCGGATCGAGCCCTGCTCCCCCTCTTCCGGATCCCGGATCGAGCCCCGCATCCCACCGCCCGACCCCGAGACCGGGCCCCGCGCCCCACTCCCCGGCCCCGGAGCCGGCCCCGCCTCCCACCGCCCGGACCCCTCCGGCCGGAACTCGCCCCCATGATCACCTGAACGAGTGAGCGGACCACCGAGACGCCCCCGTCCGTGGTCCATGCTGGCCCGGTACGCGCCCCGAGCGGGCGCCCAGCCCCTCCCTCCCGAGGAGTCCGCCGGCATGACCGACCGCACGTCCCCAGGTGAACGCCCCGACGAGAAGGCCCTGTTGCTCGCCGCCGGTCTCGCCGACCTCGTGGTGGAGACGATCGGCACCGCCGCCGGATCGCTCCGCTCCCTCCTGGGCCGTTCCGACTCCGCCGACCTGGCGCAGGACGCCGCCGCCGACCTCCGCGCCCGCGGCCGCCTCGCCGTCGACCGCCTCGCCACCGACCGGGAGGGCCCCGGCGGCCCGGCGCACATGGAGGTCCTGGCCCGCGAGGCCGCCGCCCGCCGCGCGGCGGGCGGGCACACCGGCGAGACCTCCCCGCCCTCCCGGGAGCCGGCCGCCCCCACCGGTGCCCCCGGTGAGTGACGTCTGGGCCCCGGAGGCGTTCAAGAGCCGTACCGACGCCGTCCTCGCCGACTTCCTCGACGACGAGGCCGCCGAACTCCTCGCCGTGGACGACGCCCTCGACCCGCTCGCCGAAGCGCTGCGCGGCACCGCCCGGCACGGCAAGCGCCTCCGGGCCGCCTTCTGCTACTGGGGCTGGCGTGCCGCCGGACAGCCCGACAGCGAGGCCCTGATGCGGGCCGCCGCCGCGATGGAACTCGTCCACGCGGCCGCGGTCGTCCACGACGACCTCATCGACGACAGCCCCCTCCGCCACGGCCGCCCCACCGCCCACCACGCCTTCGAGGGGCTGCCGGGGACCCTCCGGCGGCCCCGGGCGGCGGCCCGCTCGCTCGCCCTCCTCCTCGGCGACCACCTGGTGGCCCTCGCGGGCCGGCTCTACGCCGAGTCCGGGCTGCCCGCCGCGTACCTCTCCCGGGGCAGGCCGCTCTGGGCCGCCCTCGCCAGGGAACTCGTCGCGGGGGAGGCCCTGGAGATCCTGCACACCGGAGGGCTCCCCGACCTCGACACCTCCCTCAAGGTGATCCGCTACAAGACCGCCAAGTACACCGTCGAGCAGCCCCTCCTCCTCGGCGCCCTGCTCGCCGGCGCCCCCGCCGCGCTCCGCGAGGGGCTCTCCCGCTACGGGCTGCCGCTCGGCGAGGCGTTCCAGCTCCGCGACGACCTGCTCGGCCTCTTCGGCGACCCCGCCCGCACCGGCAAGGAACCGCTCGACGACCTGCGCGCGGGCCGGCCCACCGTGCTCCTCGCCGAGACCTGGCGGGCCGCGGACCCCGACCGGCGGGCGCTGCTGCGCCGGACCCTCGCCGGGGACGCGCCCCCGGACGACGCCGCGCTGCGCGAGGTGCGGGCGCTGATGACCACGCTCGGCGCGCCCGACCGCGTCGAGCGGATGATCGCCGGCCGTGTCGAGGAGGCCGTGCGCACCCTCGACGAACTCGACCTCCCCGCCGCCGCCCACCGCGCCCTCACGGACCTGGCCCACCGCGCCGCCGTCCGTCACTCCTGAACCCCCGGCGCCCGCCGTGCCCGCGCACCCGGCCGTCCCCCACCCCGCAGGGCCCGCCGCGAGCACGCGCCGGGCCGCCGCCCCCTGACCCCGGAGCGCCCGTCGTGACCACCCCCCGCGCCACCCCGTACACCGAGGCGGACCTCGACGCCCTGCGCCACAGCGGCGACGAGCTCGCCGACGCGGTCGTCGCCACCCTCTTCGAACGCGGCGAGGTCGGCCTGTTCAACTCCCTCATGCGGTACGTCTCCGTCTCCGGCCAGGAGCTGCCCGCCGGCCTGCCGGACGTGGCCCGCGAGTACCTGGAGACGACGGCCGTCCCGCCCGCCTGGGTGGACTGGAACGAGATGGAGAAGGCCCGGCTCTTCTTCACCGACAACAACGTCCACATCAACACCGCGCTGTCCTTCGCCTCCATGCCCGCCTGCTACGTCGTCCCGCGCGTCGCCCGGCTGCTCTCGGCCACCCACGGCCTGCACTACCCGAGCAAGCGCATGGCGGAGACCGGCCAGTTCACGACGTACCTGATGCGGCCCGACGCCTTCGAGGCGGGCGGGCGGTTCGCGCCCGCCGCCCAGAAGGTCCGGCTGCTGCACGCCTCCATCCGCCATCACCTGGTCCGCGCGGACCGCTGGGACACGGCCGCCGAGGGGGTGCCGATCTGCCAGGAGGACATGATCGGCGGGCAGATGTTCTTCTCCCTGCTCGTCCTCGACAGCCTCCACCGGCTCGGCGTCCACATGTCCACCGAGGGCGCCGAGGCGTACTACTACGCCTGGCGGGTCGTCGGCGCGATCCTCGGCGTCGACCAGACGGCCGTGCCGAAGACCCTCGACGAGGCGCGCCGCTTCCTCGACCTCTACCTGGTGCGGCACATGGGCCCCTCGGAGGAGGGCGTGGTGCTGACCCGCCAGCTCATCGACCTGTACGAGGAGGTCGTCCCGGGCACCCTCTTCGACCCGGTGGTCTCCGCCCTGATCCGCCACCTCGTCGGCGACACCTGCGGCGACTGGCTCGACGTGCCCCGCAGCCGCTGGGACACCGCCGTGAAGGCGCTGCCGACGCTGCTGGGCGTCCTGGAGTCGGTGGAGGACGCGTCGCCGTTCGCCGCCTGGGCGCTCGACCGGATCGGCCACCTCACCTCGGTCTTCGAGCTCTCCACGCTGACCAGGGGCCGCGTGATGCACTACGCGATCCCGGAGCACCTCAGGAAGGAGTACGGCGTCGACACCGGCGTCGCCCGCCACCACCGCTGGACCCCGCCGCCGGTCACGGTCTGACCCGCCGCCCCGGGCGCCGTCCGGCCCGTCAGGAGCGCTCTCCTCGCACAGAGGGACGTACTGGCAGAAAATGGACTCACCTGAGGAAGGTGAGGTGCGCATGGACGGCGAGCAGGGAATGCCGGGGAGCGGTCCGCCGCCCGGTCGGCCGGCCCGGTTCAGGGTGGACGTGCGGCCCGCCTGGGGGCGGGAGACCGTCGTGATCGCCCCGTTCGGGGAGCTGGACCACGACACGGTCGAGCCGCTCGGGACCGCCCTGGAGAAGAACTCCGGCGCGGCCCGGATCGTCGTCGACTGCGCGGGTCTCGACTTCTGCGACTCCACCGGCCTGAACCTGCTGCTCAGGGCCCGTGCCCGGGCGGTGGAGGCGGGTGCGGAGCTGGACCTGGCGGGGCTGCGGCCCCCGGTGGACCGGATGTTCGAGATCACCGGAGCGCTGCGCGTCTTCCGGGTGTACGCGGACGTCCGCGAGGCCCTCGCCACCGACGCTCCCGCCGTCCACGAGCCCGGCCGCCCCGCCGACGGGGCCGGTGGCGCCCGTCCCGGGGACCCGGAGTGACGGGCCCGCCGGCCGTGCGGGAGGGCGACATGACCCAGGGCGACGGGACCCCCGCGCAGACCCGCCGGCTGCTGCTGCACGGCAGCGCGGGCGCGGTCTCCCGCTGCCGCGACTTCACCGCGCGGGCGCTCGCCGACTGGGGCTGGATCCCGGCCGCGAGCCCGCAGGCCCGCGAGCGGGTGGAGGACGTCCTGCTGCTCGTCTCCGAGGTGGTCACCAACGCCTGCCTGCACGGCGGCGGCCCGGAGGAGTTCGTCCTGCGGCACGCGGACGGGCTCCTGCGGGTCGAGGTCGCCGACCGGAGCCCCGAGCACCCCCGTCGGCTGGCCCCGCGTTCGCCGTCCCTGCCGGGCGGTCACGGTCTGATGGTGCTCGACCGGCTGGCGTCCGACTGGGGCTCCTCGGACCGGGGCCCCGGGGTGGCGGGCAAGGTGGTGTGGCTGGAGGTCAGCAGGCCGTCCCGGCCGCCGTGGCGTCGTCGTCCAGCAGACCCGACCTGAGTTCGCCGAGGATCCGGGCGAGCAGCCGGGAGACGTGCATCTGGGAGAGGCCGATCCGCCGCCCGATCTCGGCCTGGGTCAGCTCCTGGCCGAAGCGCAGGGTGAGGATCAGCCGGTCGCGGGCGTCGAGCCGGGCGAGCAGCGGGCGCAGCGAGTCCAGGTCGTCGATCAGCTCGTAGGCGGGCTCGTCGACGGCGGTCCGCCGGCCCGAGGTGCCCCGCGGGGCGCGGGACTCCTCGTCGCCGACCGGGGCGTCCAGCGAGTGGGCGGTGTACGCGTTGGAGGCGAGCTCTCCCTCGGCCACCTCCTCCGGGGTGAGGTGCAGCCGTTCGGCCAGCTCGGCGCGGTCCGGGCGGTGCCCGTCGCGCTGTTCCAGGGCGTCGGACGCCTTGGCCATGTCGATCCGCAGTTCCTGGAGGCGCCGCGGCACCCGGACCGCCCAGCCGGTGTCCCGGAAGAACCGCTTCATCTCGCCGACGATCGTCGGCAGCGCGAAGGCGGAGAACTCGACCCCGCGCTCGGGGTCGAACCGGTCGATCGCCTTGATCAGCCCGATGGTCCCCACCTGGACGATGTCCTCCATCGGCTCGGGACGCGCGCGGAAGCGCCGGGAGCCGAACTTCACCAGGCTCAGGTTCAGCTCGACCAGGGTGTTGCGCACGTACGCGTGCTCGGGGGTGCCCTCGTCGAGTTCGCGGAGCCGCAGGAACAGCGCCACGGAGAGGGTCCTGGCGTCGTCGGTGGAGGACGCCAGGGGGTTCTCCGGCTCCGGAAGGCCGCCGAGCGCGCGGCGCCGGACGGCGGCCGGCGAGGGCGTGCGCCCGTGCCCGGGGGAGAGGGAGGGGGCGTGTACGACTCGGCCGATGGCCATGAGGGTCCTTCGACGGTTCCGCCGGACCGGCGCCGCCTCCGGAGGGGAGGCAGGTGTCACGGTCCTTCGGTTGAACGTCCTTGTGAGGAGGATGCCCACCACGGAGATTTTGATGCATTTCTCCATGTTTATCCCTTTTCTTCAGGGTCAGGCGCGGGGCATGGCGGTACGGGAGAGCAGGCGCACGACAGGCTCGCGGCGGTACGCGCTCGGCGGCGGACCGGGCACGGCCGCCGTCTCGCGCGAGCTGTCGGCCCAGGCCGTGAGCGACTGGTACGGGCCGCTGTCCCCCGCCGCGAGGACGGCCGCGATCGACGTGCAGCTGCTGGTCACCGAGCTCGTCGCCCACGCGGTGCGGCACGGGGGAGTCCCGTACGAGCTCCGCATCGACCGCTCCGTGGACGGCGTCTGGCTCCAGGTCTCCGACACGGAGTCCGCCGGGCCCCGGCCCGAGGGCGGGCACCGTCCGGGCGTCCCGTCCCGGCACGGCCTCTACCTGGTCCAGCGACTCGCGGCGGCCTGGGGCTGGGTGCCGCGGAAGGCGGGCAGGACCGTGTGGTGCGAGGTCCGCTTCCCGCCCGCGGAGAGCGGCGGCGCCCGCGCCGTCTGAACCCGACCGGGCCGGGTAGCCGCCCGGAGGGAACGACCCCGCCGCCCGCGCGGGATCCGGACCGGAGGAGGTGCCCGCGATGGACGAGGTCCGGCTCTCCGCGTACGAGCGGCGCGTGCTCGCCGAGATCGAGGAGGAGCTGAGCGCCGACGACCACCTCGCCCGGCGCATGGCCGGACGCCGGCCCTCCCTCCGCCCCCGGCTGCCCCGCCCCCGGCTGCCCCGGCACCGGATCACCGTCCGCGGCGGCCCGGCCGCCGCGGTCCTCGGGGCCGCGACGCTCACCCTGCTCGTCCTCGCGGTGGCCACCTCGACCCCGGCCCTGATCTGGGGGTTCGCCGCCGCCTGGATGCTGACCCTGATCCTGCTGCTGCGCCTGGTGCTCCGCTGGACCCGGCGGCGCGCGGACGTCGGACGGCCCGACGCATGACCGAACGAGAGGAGCGCACGATGCCCCGCGGATCCGACGCCAAGCGCGAGCGGCAGTACGAGCACATCAAGGAGAGCGTCCTGGAGCGCGGCGAGAGCGAGGACCGCGCGGAGGAGATCGCCGCCCGCACCGTCAACAAGGAACGCGCCCGGGCGGGGGAGTCCAGGACGGCGAGCAAGAGTTCGACCGAGGACATGTCCTCCTCGCGGCGCGGCGGGCTGCGCTCGCACAGCGGCGCCCAGGGACCCACCTACGACCAGCTCTACGCCGAGGCCCGGCGCCGCAACCTGCACGGCAGGTCACAGATGAACAAGGCCGAACTCGAGCGGGAGCTCGGCCACTGACCGCCCACCGCACCGCCGGGGACCCGAGCGCCTGACGACGGCCGGGTCCCCGGTCCCGCACCGTCCTCAGCCGCCGGGCCCGGCCGGCGGCCGGGCGCCGACCACGCCCCGTACGACCCCGAGGGCGACCAGGTCCTCCGGGCGCAGCCGGAGCCGGTCGGCCGTCTCGTCGGCCTCCTCCGGCGGGCGTTTCAGGATGGCCGCGGCGAGTTCGGGCGCGATCACGGAGAAGTACGAGTCCGGCGTCGCCCAGGTGTCGCCGGGCGCCGCGAGGGCGAGCGCGCCGCCCGAGCCGCCCTCGCCGACGAGCAGGGCGGTGCCCGGGACCCGGGCCTCCGCGACCGCCCCGAAGAGCTCCGCGATCGCCGGCCCCGCGCCCGCCCGCTCGGCGGTGGCGTCGATGGCGGCGCCCGGGGTGTCGATCAGCGTCAGCACCGGGATGCCCAGCCGGTCCGCGAGCCGCACCAGCCGGGCGGCGGTGCGGAAACCGGCCGGCCGGGTCGCCGTGCCGCACTGCGCCGCGTAGGCGGCCGTGCGCCCGTCCGGGAGACGGCCGAAGCCGCACCGGGTGCCCGGATCGGTGCCGCCCGCGCGGTCGCCGGACAGCTCCGCCCGTTCGGTGAAGACCTCGGCGAGGTAGCGGTCGGCCCGGGGCCGCTCGGGGCGGCGGGCGCGGGCCACCGCCTCGCGCCCGCTCGCGGCCGGAGCGGTGCCGCCCAGCGCGTACGGCGGCGGGACGCGGCCCTCGGCGGGCCGGGTCAGCAGCGACAGCCAGCGGCCCAGCACCCCGCGCAGCTCCTCGGCCGGGACCACCGCGTCGACGTGCCCGTGGGCGAGCTGGGAGGCGGCGGTGTACGCGGCCGGGTCGGCGTCCGGCGGCCGGACCCGGGAGCCCGCGAAGCCGACCTGCGCGCCCGGCAGCGCGAGGACGACGTCGGACCCCGCGCCGAGGGTGGCCCATCCGCCGCCGGTCGTCGGATCGCGCAGGACCGCGAGCTGGGGCAGCCCGGCGGCCCGGGTGCGCGCGGACTCCCCGGCCAGCCGCTGGAGCTGGACGAGCGCCCGCATGCCCTCGTGCATCCTGCTGCCGCCGGTCGCCAGGAGGACGGTCACGGGCAGCCGGTGCGCCCGGGCGTGGGCGTGGGCGGCGGCGATCCGTGCGCCCGTGCCCTCGCCGATGGACCCGCCCAGGAAGCCGAACTCGAAGGAGACGAGGACCGTCCGCGTCCCGCCGACGGTGCCGGTGCCGCAGACCACCGACTCGGACTCGCCGGAGCGGGCGGCGGCCGCCGCCCGGGTCCGGTCGTAGCCGGGCCAGCCGATCGGCCCGTCACCGGCGGACGGGCCCTCGGCGGCGGGGAGTTCGGTGAAGTCGTCGCAGACGAGGGCCAGGGCCTCGCGCGCGCTCACAGGTGCTGTCATCGGGGTCTCCCGCCCGTCGCCAGGTCACGTCACCGTACCGCCGGGTAGCCCCCGTCGCGGGGCCCGCGGGCCGGGTGCGGCGGAGATCACGCCGGACCGGCCGGCCGGGCCGTTCCGGGGCCCGGGGGCGCGGGGTCGGGCGCCCCGCCGAGGGCGAGCGCTCCGCCCAGGATCCCGAGCGCCGCCCCGAGGAGGAAGCCGCCCAGGTCGGACGCCACCCAGGAGGCGAGGGAGGCGAGCACGCCGACGACCGCGTACGGCCGCCGGCGGCGCGGATCGGTCACGACCAGCACCCCGCAGACGACCATCAGGAGCGGCACCACGTACCGGACCTCCGCCGTGCCCAGCTCGGCCGGCCCGGCCCGCTGGACCAGCAGGATCTCGGCGCCCCCCAGCGCGAGGGCGAGCCCCGCGCCGAACGGCCTCCGGCGGCCGGGTGTCGTTCTCGCGTCGGACCGGGCCACGGCGTGCTCCTGACGTCGGCGGCGGAGCGGTACGGGGCCGCCCGCGCGGGCGGCCGTCCGGACCGTACGGCCGGCACCGCGAGAGGTCAACGCCCGTGCGGCGGGAAGCTCAGGCCATGATCCCGCTGCCGTGCGGCGCGTACAGGTCGAGCAGGCGGACCCGGGTCACCTGGAGCCGGTGCGCCAGGATCGACCCCACCCAGTAGTAGACCGCCGACCCGAACTCCTGGTCCGTCTGGCACATCGCCCGCACCGCCGTCGCGTCGAACGCGTGCGCCCGGACGGGCGTCATCGCCTCCGCCCCCGACTGGCACAGGTACGGCGGGAACAGCCAGGACAGCCCCACCAGCTCGCCGTGGCGCAGGGTCTCGATCACCGGCGACCCCCGCCCCGGCACCTTGGCGTCCAGGTTCACCGCGCCCGTCTTCACGATCCAGAACCGGTCCGCGTGGCGCTGCTCCTCGAAGAGCCGGTCCCCGGCCTCGAAGTACACGTCCTCGGCATAGGCCATCAGCCGCTCGCGGTGCTCCGCGGGCAGGGCGCTGACCTTGGGTGCGGGACTCCTCATGACGGGCCCTCCTCCTCGCGCGTACGGCTCCGCTCCCAGTCTCCGCCCACCGGGCCCGGAACGCAGGCGGCGGACGTGCGGGGCCACCCCGACGGCCGTAGCGTCGCCCGGGGCGGGACCCGCACATCCCCCAGCGAGAACGGCAGCACCGTCATGGCAGACCAGCCCACCATCGTCCTCGTCCACGGCTTCTGGGGCGGCGCCGCCCACTGGGCGAAGGTCGTGGTCGAACTCCACCGCCGCGGCCACGACCGCCTCCACGCCGTCGAGAACCCGCTCACCTCGCTCGCCGACGACGCCGAACGCACCCGGAAGATGGTCCGCCAGGTGGACGGTCCCGTCCTCCTCGTCGGCCACTCCTACGGCGGAGCCGTCATCACCGAGGCCGGCGACCTCCCGAACGTCACCGGCCTCGTGTACGTCGCCGCCTTCGCGCCCGACGCGGGGGAGAGCCCCGGACAGCTCAGCCAGGAACACCCGCCCGCCGCCTTCGACGCCATCGCCCCCGACTCCGACGGCTACCTGTGGATCCGGCAGGACGCCTTCCGGGAGAGCTTCGCCCAGGACCTCGACGCCGACGAGGCGCTCGTCATGGCGGTCACGCAGAAGGCCCCGCTCGGCTCCACCTTCGGCGACGCCGTCACCGCCCCCGCCTGGCGGGCCAAGCCCAGCTGGTACCAGGTGTCCACCCAGGACCGCATGATCCACCCCGACAACGAACGCCGCATGGCCGCCCGCATGAGCCCGCGCGAGACCGTCGAGCTCGACGCCTCCCACGCCTCCCTCGCCTCCCGCCCCCGGGAGATCTGCGACCTGATCGACCGCGCCGTCAGCGCGACCTCCTGACCCGGCGCCCCGCACCGTCCGGCGTGCGCCCGGGCGGTGCAGGGCGGAGCATGAGACCGAGGAGGGAACGGCACGAGGGGGCGTGAGCCAGGAGGGTGACATGCCCGTCCCGGAAGGGTCCGTCCCGGACGACGGCGACGCGCTCGTCGTCCTGCGCGGGGTCGACAAGCACTTCGGCACCCTCCACGTCCTCCAGTCCATCGACCTCACCATCCGGCGCGGCGAGGTCGTCGTCGTGATCGGGCCCTCGGGGTCGGGGAAGTCCACCCTCTGCCGGGCGATCAACCGCCTGGAGACCATCGACGGCGGCGAGATCCGCATCGACGGCAGGCCCCTGCCCGCCGAGGGCAGGGAACTCGCCCGGCTCCGCGCCGACGTCGGCATGGTCTTCCAGTCCTTCAACCTCTTCGCCCACAAGACCGTCCTGGACAACGTCACCCTGGGACAGATCAAGGTCCGCAAGAAGGACCGCAGGAGCGCCGAGGAACGGGCCCGCTCGCTCCTCGACCGGGTCGGCGTCGCCGCCCAGGCCGACAAGTACCCGGCCCAGCTCTCCGGCGGGCAGCAGCAGCGCGTCGCCATCGCCCGCGCGCTCGCCATGGACCCGAAGGTGATGCTCTTCGACGAACCGACCTCCGCCCTCGACCCCGAGATGATCAACGAGGTCCTGGAGGTCATGCGGCAGCTCGCCCGGGACGGCATGACCATGGTCGTCGTCACCCACGAGATGGGCTTCGCCCGCTCCGCCGCCAACCGCGTCGTCTTCATGGCCGACGGGCGGATCGTTGAGGAGACCACCCCCGAGGAGTTCTTCGGCAACCCGCGCAGCGAACGCGCCAAGGACTTCCTCTCCAAGATCCTCCACCACTGAGCCCCCACGGGGTGATCACCATGAACGCGCTCAGGACCACCAGGACCCTCGTGGCCTCCGCCACGGCCGTCGTCCTCGCCCTCGGCTCCGCCTCCCTCGCCCACGGCGCGGTGCCCGCCGACCACTCCGACGACGACCAGATCACCATCGGCATCAAGTTCGACCAGCCAGGCATCGGCCTGAAGACCCCCGACGGCACCTACACCGGCTTCGACGTCGACGTGGCCACCTACATCGCCAAGCAGCTCGGCCACGAACCCGACCAGATCGTGTGGAAGGAGGCCAAGAGCGCCGACCGCGAGACCATGCTCCAGCGCGGCGACGTCGACTTCATCGCCGCCTCCTACTCCATCAACGACGAGCGCGCCGAGAAGGTCGACTTCGCCGGCCCCTACCTCCTCGCCCACCAGGACGTGCTGATCCGCGCCGACGACGACTCCATCAAGCAGCCCTCCGACCTGAACGACAAGAAGCTCTGCTCCGTCACCGGCTCCACCTCCGCGCAGAACGTCAAGGAGAAGATCGCCCCCGACGCCCAGCTCCAGGAGTACGGCGGCTACTCCGAGTGCCTGACCGGCCTGGAGAACGGCGTCATCGACGCCCTCACGACCGACGACTCGATCCTCGCCGGATACGCGGCCCAGGACGAGTTCAAGGGCAAGTTCAAGCTCGGCGGCTTCGAGATGAGCAACGAGAACTACGGCATCGGCGTCCAGAAGGGCAGCGAACTCAAGGGCAAGATCAACACCGCCCTGGAGAAGATGGTCGCCGACGGCTCCTGGGACGCCGCGGTCGAGAAGAACTTCGGCCCCGCGAACTACCAGAACGAACCCGCCCCGAAGATCGGTGTGATCGTCGAGAACGACTGAGCCGGCCGCCGTGTTCGACTTCCTCGAAGGCTACGACCTGCTGGGCGCCTTCTGGGTGACCGTCCAGCTCACCTTCTGGTCCGCCCTCGGCTCCCTGGTGTGGGGGACGCTGCTCGCCGCCATGCGCGTCGGCCCCGTCCCCCTCATGCGGGCCTTCGGCACCGCGTACGTCACCGTCGTCCGCAACATCCCCCTCACCGTCATCATCGTCTTCACCTCCCTCGGGCTCTTCCAGACCCTCGGGATCAGCCTCGGCGCCGACCGCTTCACCACCATCAACTTCCGGCTCGCCGTCCTCGGCCTCACCGCCTACACCAGCGCCTTCGTCTGCGAGGCGCTGCGCTCCGGCATCAACACCGTCCCCCTCGGCCAGGTCGAGGCCGCCCGCGCGATCGGGCTCAGCTTCCCCCAGATCCTCCGGATCATCGTGCTCCCGCAGGCCTTCCGCTCCGTCGTCGGCCCGCTCACCAACGTCCTCATCGCCCTCACCAAGAACACCACCGTCGCCGCCGCCATCGGCGTCGCCGAAGCCGCCCTGCTCATGCGGGAGATGATCGAGAACGAGGCCCAGCTCATCCTCGTCTCCGCCGTCTTCGCCTTCGGCTTCATCTGCCTCACCCTGCCCACCGGCCTCCTCCTCGGCCGGCTCGCGAAGAAGGTGGCGGTCAAACGGTGAGGCGCGTCCCCGCGTCCGACGAGAAGGCGCCCCCGGCGAAGGCGAAGCCCCCGGCGCGGACCGAGGCCGAGTCCGCCACCGTCCTCTACGACGTCCCCGGCCCCCGCGCCCGCCGCCGCAACCTCCTCTGGACCGTGCTCTTCCTCGCCGCCCTCGCCGCCGTCGCCTGGTGGGTGATCGCCGGACTCGACGCCAAGAACCAGCTGGAGGCGGCCAAATGGGAGCCCTTCGTCACCGACGGACGCGTCTGGGAGACGTACCTCCTGCCCGCCCTGAAGAACACCGTCATCGCCGCCGGGCTCGCCATGGTCCTCGCCCTGCCGCTCGGCGCCCTCCTCGGCATCGCCCGCCTCTCCGACCACCGCGCCGTGCGCGCCGTCGCCGGCACCGTCGTCGAGTTCTTCCGCGCGATCCCCGTCCTCATCCTCATGCTCTTCGCCAACGCCGCCTACGCCGAGTTCACCGACATCAGCCCCGAGACCCGCCCCCTGTACGCGGTCGTCACCGGCCTCGTCCTCTACAACGCCTCCGTCCTCGCCGAGGTCGTCCGCGCCGGCATCCTCGCCCTGCCCGCCGGCCAGACCGACGCCGCCAAGGCCATCGGCATGCGCAAGGGCCAGACCATGGCGTACGTGCTGCTGCCCCAGTCCGTCACCGCCATGCTCCCCGCCCTCGTCAGCCAGCTCGTCGTCATCGTCAAGGACACCGCCCTCGGCGGCGCCATGCTCGGCTTCGCCGAACTCCTCGCCTCCGTCCGCCCCATGAGCGCCAACTACGGCGCCAACACCATCGCCTGCTTCACCGTCGTCGCCGTCCTCTTCGTCCTCCTCAACCTCGCCCTCACCACCTTCGCCTCCCGGCTCGAACGCCGGCTGCGCCGCGGCAAGCGCTCCACCGGCGCCGTCGTCGGCGCCGAGGCCGTCGACGACCTCGCCACCCCCGGCCCCGGCGAACGCCCGCCCCCGTGACGCCCCCCCCGCGCGCCGTGTCCCGCGCCCCCCGCGCCCCGTAACGAACGGATTCCACGGGAGCTTTCGGCGCGGAGTTGAGGGACACTGCTCCCGTGCGTGGACATCTACCGGACGAGAACCCGGGATTCGCAGGCCGCCGCACGGAACTGAAGCGCATCACCGCCGCCCTGGCGGAGCACCGCCTCGTCACCGTGACCGGCGTCGGCGGCGTCGGCAAGACCCGCCTCGCGCTGCGCGCCGCCCACCGGGTGCGCCACCGCCACCCCGACGGCGCCTGGTGGACCGACCTCGGACAGCTCGACGGCGAACGCCTCCTCGTCGCCCTCGTCGCCGACTCCGTCGACCTCGCCGACCACACCCCCGGCACCGACACCGGCGCCCTGCGCCGCCGGCTCGCAGAGACCCGCCTCCTCCTCGTCCTCGACTGCTGCGACCACCTCGCCGACGCCTGCGGCCGGCTCGTCACCGAACTCCTCGACGCCGCCCCCGGCCTCACCGTCCTCGCCACCTCCCGCCGCCCCCTCGGCGTCCCCGGCGAGCACACCGTCCTCCTCGACCCCCTCCCGCCCACCGGCGACGACGCCCTCGCCCTCCTGCGCACCGCCACCGGCCAGGACCTCCCCGCGGCCGGACCCGCCGGCGAGATCTGCGTCCGCCTCGAAGGCATACCCCTCGCCCTGGAGCTCGCCGCCGCCCAGATCCGCCTCCAGGGCGCCGAAGCCGTCCGCGACCAGCTCGGCAGCCGCCTCACCGCGCCCCCCGACGCCCGCTTCGACCTCCTCGCCCACCCCGAGCGCGTCTGGCCCGCCCGCCACCAGACCCTGCGCGCCGCCATCGGCTGGAGCCACGAACTCGCCGACCCCCTCGAACGCCTCCTCTGGGCCCGCCTCTCCGTCTTCCGCGGCCCCTTCGACCTCGCCACCGCCACCGCCGTCTGCACCGGCGGCCCCCTCACCCCCGCCACCCTGCCCACCGCCCTCGACGGACTCGTCCGCGCCTCCGTCGTCCGCCCCGCCGACACCGCCGGCCGCCACCGCCTCCTCGACACCATCCGCGAGTACGGCGCCGGCTGGCTGGACCGGCTCGGCGAGACCGGCACCGTCGCCGACCGCCACGCCGCCCACTTCCGCGCCCTCGCCGCGGAGGGCAGGGCCGCCTGGCACGGCCCCCGCCAGCTCCACTGGCACCACGCCGTCGACACCCACCACACCGACCTGCGCACCGCCCTCGACCGCCTCCTGCGCACCGACCCCGACGCCGCCCTCGACCTCGTCGGCTCCGTCGCCTTCGCCTGGTCCAGCCGCGGCCGCCTCCGCGAGGCCCGCGACGGCCTCGAACAGGCCCTCCTCCTCAGCGACGCCCGGGGCCGCGCCCGCACCCGCGCCCTGTGGGCCCTCGGCGTCACCCTCGTCCTCCAGGGCGACCTCGGCCCCGCCCAGGAGATCAGCGAACGCTGCGCCCGCGAGGCCCGCCACACCGAGCACCCGCCCGAGCGGCCCTGGGCGCCCTCGGAGCCGTACGGCCCCGGCGAACTCACCCTCGACGCCGCCGCCCTCGCCGGCCTCCTCGCCCTGGCCACCGGCCGGGCCCGCGCCGCCCTCCTGGTCGTCGACCACGTCCTCGGCTCGGCCCGCGGCCGCCCCGCCGACTCCGCCGCCACCCTCCGCTGCCACCTCGTCCGCGTCTTCGCCCTCACCGGCCTGGGCCTGCTCGCCGAGGCCCGGGAGGCCGCCCTCGCCCTGCTCGCCCTCTGCGACACCCTCGACGAACACTGGACCCGCACCGCCCTCGCCTACCAGCTCGCCCTCACCGACCTCCTGGAGGGCGACCCGGCCGCCGCGGCCCGGCACGCCCGCGCCATGCTCGCCGGCACCCGCGCCCCGGGCACCGGCCTCGGCACCGCCCTCGGCCTCGACGTCCCCGCCACCGCCTACGCCACCGCGGGCGACGCCCCCCGCGCCGCCGACGTCTCCGGCACCGGCGAGGCGTACTGGCGGGCCACCGGCCAGCCCCGCAGGGGCCTGCCCGGCCTGCGCGCCCTGCACGCCCACCACACCGCCGGGGTCCGCGCCACCCTCGGCGAACCCGCCTACGAGGAGATCTTCCTGCGCGCCCTCACCGACCGCCCCCAGGCCGGCCTCGACCGGGCCCTCGGCACCGGCTGACCGCCCACCGGGCGGCCCCCCGCCCACCGGCGCACCATGGGGACATGGACCGAACGCCGGGCGACCTGGGCGCCCTCAGCACGCCGGCGCGGGTCGCGGGGGAGGACGAGGGCCTCAGCCCGCAGGAGCTGGCCCTCGCCACCCGCAACCACGGACTCCCGCTCGAAGCCCTGCGCTACGAGCTCACCCCGCCCGGCCTCCACTACGTCCTCGTCCACTACGACATCCCCGACACCGACCCCGACGGCTGGCGGCTCACCCTCGGCGGCCGGGTGCTCCGCCCGCTCGACCTGGACCTCGACGCCCTGCGGGCCCGGCCCGCCGTCACCCGCCGCGTCACCCTGGAATGCGCCGGGAACGGCCGCGCCCGCCTCAGCCCCCGCCCCGTCAGCCAGCCCTGGCTCGTCGAGGCCGTCGGCACCGCCGAGTGGACCGGCGTCCCCCTCGCCGCCCTCCTCGCCGAGGCCGGCACCGCCGAGGACGCCGTCGAGGCCGTCTTCACCGGCGCCGACCACGGCGTGGAACGCGGCGTCGAGCAGGAGTACCGCCGCTCCCTCCCGCTCGTCACCGCCGCCGACCCCGCCCGGGACGTCCTCGTCGCCTACGCCATGAACGGCGCCCCGCTGCCCCCGCAGCACGGCAGCCCGCTCCGCCTCGTCGTCCCCGGCTGGTACGGCATGGCCCACGTGAAGTGGCTGCGCGACATCACCCTCACGGCCACCCCCTACACCGGCTTCCAGCAGACCGCCGCCTACCGCCTCCGCCAGGAACCCGGCGAGCCCGGCGAACCCGTCACCCTGATCGCCCCGCGCGCCCTCATGGCCCCGCCCGGCTTCCCCGACTTCATGTCCCGCACCCGCGTCGTCCGCCCCGGCCCCGTCCCGCTCGCCGGCCGCGCCTGGTCCGGCCACGGCCCCGTCACCCGCGTCGAGCTCAGCGAGGACGGCGGCGCCGCCTGGACGGACGCCGAGGTCGTCCGCGATCCCGCCCACCCCTGGGCCTGGGCCGCCTGGCGCACCACCTGGACCGCCACCCCGGGGCTGCGCCACCTCACCGTCCGCGCCACCGACGCCACCGGCCGCGTCCAGCCCCTCGCCGCGCCCTGGAACCGCGGCGGCTTCGCCAACAACCTCGTCCAGCGCGTCGAGGTCCTCTGCGCCCCGGAGCCGTAGGCCGCGACGGCGGGCGCCGCGGGGCACCCCGTAAAGTCGGTTCCGTCGCCCCTACCGCCTCGACGAGGAGATTTCCGTGACCGACCCGGCGCCCATCGCCCGCCAGCAGCAGATCGCCCGGGAGCTCCAGGTCTCCGACACCTTCGACCCGGCCGCCGAGATCGAGCGCCGGGTGGCCTTCCTCGCCGAGCGCCTCACCACCACCGGGCTGCGCTCCCTCGTCCTCGGCATCAGCGGCGGCGTCGACTCCACCACCGCGGGCCGGCTCTGCCAGCTCGCCGTCGAGCGCGCCCGCGCCGCCGGCCACGAGGCCGTCTTCTACGCCATGCGCCTGCCGTACGGCGTCCAGGCCGACGAGAGCGACGCGCGGACCGCCCTCGACTTCATCCGCGCCGACCAGGTCCTCACCGTCGACGTCAAGGCGGCCAGCGACGCCGCCCTCGACGCCTGCGTGGCCTCCGGAGTCACCTTCCGCGACGCCCACCACCAGGACTTCGTGCACGGCAACATCAAGGCCCGCCAGCGCATGATCGCCCAGTACGCGGTCGCGGGCGCCAGGGACGGCCTCGTCGTCGGCACCGACCACGCCGCCGAGGCCGTCTCCGGCTTCTTCACCAAGTTCGGCGACGGCGCCGCCGACCTCGTCCCGCTCACCGGCCTCACCAAGCGCCGGGTCCGCGCCGTCGCCGCCGAGCTGGGCGCCCCCGCCGGCCTGGTCTGGAAGGTCCCGACCGCCGACCTGGAGACCCTGGACCCGGGCAAGCCCGACGAGGACGCGCTCGGCGTCACCTACGACGAGATCGACGACTTCCTGGAGGGCAAGCCGGTCACCGAGACCGCGCACGCCTCGATCGTCCGCCGCTACGACCTCACCGAGCACAAGCGGCAGCTGCCGATCGCCCCCTGAGTGCCCCCCGTGCGCCCCGGGCGTGCCGGCCGACCCCCGGCCGGCCCCGGGCGCCCCTCGCCGAACAGGCGGATCCTGGAAGGGTGAGCCCCGTCGCCCGGGGCCCGGAAGGGAGCACGCCATGTTCGGCGAGACGACGGCGTACAGCAGCTTCTCGGTGGACGACCTGGACGCCGCGCGCGACTTCTACGGCGACCGGCTCGGCCTGACCGTGGAGGAGACCGGGGGCGGGGACATGCGGATGCTGTTCCTGACCCTGCCGGGCGGTGCCCGGGTCTTCGTCTACCCCAAGGAGAACCACACCCCGGCCTCCTTCACCGTCCTCAACTTCGAGGTCGACGACATCGACCGCGCCGTCGACGACCTGGTCGCCCGCGGCGCCACCTTCGAGCGCTACCCCGACTTCGACGCCGACGACAAGGGCGTCCTGCGGGGCGACGGCGAGGGCGGCCCGGCCGGCATCGCCTGGTTCACCGACCCCGCCGGCAACGTCATCGCGGTGATGCAGGCCCGGTAGGGCGGTGCGGCGCCGGGCGCCGCCGTGTGATCCACTGTGCGGGCGGGGGAGCACGGAGCAGGATCGGCACAGCAGGAGCACCGTTGACCACCTACCGCCAGCCCGGCGTCGTCGTCACCGACCACCACTTCCCCGTCCCCCTCGACCACGCCCGCCCCGACGGCGAGCAGATCGAGGTCCACGCCCGCGAACTCGTCGCGAGCGGCCTCGGCGACCGGGAGCGCGAGCGGCTGCCCTGGCTGGTCTACCTGGAGGGCGGCCCCGGCTTCGGCGCCCGCCGCTTCGTCGGCACGCAGGCGTGGATCGGCCGGGCCGTCCGCGAGTTCCGGGTGCTGCTGCTCGACCAGCGCGGCACCGGCCGCTCCACGCCCGCCAACCGCCAGACCCTCCCGCTGCGCGGCGACGCCGCCGCCCAGGCCGACTACCTCGCGCACTTCCGCGCCGACGCCATCGTCAGGGACTGCGAGCTCATCCGCCGCCGGCTCACCGGCGGCGCCCCCTGGACCGTCCTCGGCCAGAGCTTCGGCGGCTTCTGCGCCGTCCACTACCTCTCCACCGCCCCCGAGGGCCTGGAGCGGGTCCTGATCACCGGTGGCCTGCCGTCCCTCGACGCCCCCGCGGACGAGGTCTACGCCGCCGCCTACCCGCGCGTCCGCCGCAAGAACGAGGCCCACTTCGCCCGCTACCCGCGCGACGCCGAGCGCGTCCGCGCGATCGCCGGCCACCTCCTGGAGCACGAGGTCACCCTGCCCGGCGGCGGCCTGCTCACCGTCGAGGCGTTCCAGTCCCTCGGCATCCTCCTCGGCTCCGGCGAGGGCACCCACCAGCTCCACCACCTCCTGGAGGGCGCCTTCGTGCCCACCCCCGCCGGGCCCGCCCTCGCCGACGCCTTCCTGGAGCAGGTCCAGAACCACCTCTCGTACGCGGGACACCCGCTCTACGCCGTCCTCCACGAGGCCATCTACGCCCAGGGGCAGGGCCCCACGGCCTGGGCCGCCGAGCGGGTCCGCGCGGACTTCCCCGAGTTCGACGCCGCCGCGGCGCTCGCCTCCGGGGCGCCCGTCCTGCTCACCGGCGAGACCGTGCACCCCTGGCACTTCACCACCGACCCCGCGCTCCGCCCGCTGCGCGAGACCGCCGAACTCCTCGCCCGGCGCGACGACTGGACCCCGCTGTACGACCCCGAGCGGCTCGCCGCCAACCGGGTGCCGGTGGCCGCCGCCGTCTACCACGACGACATGTACGTCGACACCGCCCACTCCCTGGAGACCGCCGCCGCGATCCGGGGGCTGCGCACCTGGGTCACCGACGAGTTCGAGCACGACGGGGTGCGCGCCGGCGGCCCGCGCGTCCTCGACCGGCTCCTCGCCCTCTCCCGCGACGAGCTCTGACGGCCCGTCCGGTCCTCCGCGGCACGCCTTCGGACCCGGTATGCCCGGGTCCGGCACCCTTCCCGGCGGCCGCGCGTGAAAATCCAAGCACCGGATATCGATCACCCATGGTCGGCAGCCGTCCGGACCGCTACAAGTGACTCCATGAGCGCACACGTCACCGCCGAGATCGCCGGCCAGCCCGACTGCTGGCGCCGAGCCGCCGCCCTCGCCGGGCCGCTCGCCGACCGGTTGCCCCGGCCCGGCGAGCGGGTCGCCGTCGTCGGCTGCGGCACCTCCTACATGATCGCCCGCGCCTACGCGGCCCTGCGCGAGTCGCTCGGCGCGGGCGAGACGGACGCCTTCCCCGCCTCCGACCCGACCCCGCTCGGCCGCGGCTACGAACGCGTCGTGGCCCTCACCCGCTCCGGTACGACCACCGAGGTCGTCGACCTGCTCGCCGGTGCCGCCGGACGCCTCCCGACCCTCGTCCTCACCGGCGTCCCCGACAGCCCCGCCGCGCGTCTCGCCGACCAGGTCGTGGACCTGTCCTTCGCCGACGAACGCTCCGTCGTCCAGACCCGGTTCGCCACCACCGCCCTCCAACTCCTGCGCGCCGGACTCGGGGAGGACCTCGCGCCCTCCGTCGCCGACGCCGAACTCGCCCTGTACGAGCCCCTCCCCGCGGCCTGGGAGCGGCGCGGCCAGTTCACCTTCCTCGGCACCGGCTGGACCGTCGGCCTCGCCGAGGAGGCGGCCCTCAAGCTCCGCGAAGTGGCCCGCGTATGGACGGAGTCGTACCCGGCGATGGAGTACCGGCACGGTCCGATCAGCGTCAGCGACCGCGACAGCCTCGTCTGGTGCATCGGCCCCGTCCCGGCCGGGCTCCGCGAGGAAGTCGAGTCCACCGGTGCCCTGTTCACCGCCGACGCCGTCGACCCGGTCGCGGCCGTGGTTCGCGCTCAGCGCCTCGCCGTCGCCCTCGCCGCCCGGCGCGGCCTCAACCCCGACCGCCCCCGCCACAAATCACGCTCCGTCATCCTCGCCGGAGCGTTCCGCCCCACCGCCGCGGACGCCGCCCGTATCCTGCGGGCATGATCGACACCGAAGCCACCGACCTGCCGGAGCTGCCCGACGACTGGCAGCGCGCCCTCGCCGTCGTCGCCCACCCCGACGACCTGGAGTACGGCTGCGCGGCGGCCGTCGCGAGCTGGACCGACGCCGGCAAGGAGGTCGTCTACCTGCTGGTCAGCCGGGGCGAGGCCGGCATCGACACGCTCGCCCCCGAGGTCTGCGGCCCGCTGCGCGAGCGCGAGCAGCGGGCGAGCGCCGCCGTCGTCGGCGTCGACACCGTCGAGTTCCTCGACCACCGCGACGGCGTCATCGAGTACGGCACCGGGCTGCGCCGCGACATCGCCGCCGCGATCCGCCGGCACCGCCCCGAGCTCGTCGTCACCCTCAACCACCGCGACGGCTGGGGCGACGGCCCCGGCGCACCCCGCAACACCCCCGACCACGTCGCCGTCGGCCGCGCCACCCTCGACGCGGCCTCCGACGCGGGCAACCGCTGGATCTTCCCCGAACTGACCGAGCGGGGCCTGGAGCCGTGGGACGGCGTCCGCCGGGTCGCGGTCGCGGCGTCCAGCACCCCGACCCACGCGGTGGACGCGGGTCCCGGCCTGGAGCGCGCGGTGGAGTCCCTCCTCTGTCACCGCGCCTACATCGAGGCCCTGACCGACCAGGAACCGGAGGAGTACGTACGGGAGTTCATGACCGCGACCACCTCCCGCGCCTCCGCCCGCTTCGCCGGCCGCCCCGCGGTGACCTTCGAGGTCTTCCCTCGCTAGGGTCTGTCTGACCATTCCCGTCGGGTCCGGCCCGCCCGGCACGCACGCTCGCCGCACGGCCGAAACCCCCAAGTAGCTCCTTCCCCGAGCTCTCGGCTTCGCTCGAGCAGGGGAGACCCCATCCGAGGGCGCCCCGGCCGCACGCCGATCGCACGCGCCGGACGACCCGGCCTGATCCGACGCCAATGGTCAGACAGACCCTAGAACCTGAGGCCGGTCAGCCCATCGGCGCCGGCTTCAGGACGGCGAACTCGGCACCGGCGGGGTCCTTGAACCAGGCGAGGCGGCCGACGTCGGGGATGTCCGCCGGGGGCAGCAGCACCGTGCCGCCCGAGACGGTCACCGCGTCGGCCGTGCCGTCGGCGTCCTCGACCTCGAAGTACGGGATCCAGCGCGGGCGTTCGCCGGAGTCCTGGAGGGCGGCGACGCCGCCGAAGGAGGCGTCCTCCTGGTCGCCCTCGGCGGTGGAGATCACCCGGTAGGTCATTCCGGGCGCGTCCATCGACGCCCATCGCCACTCGAAGAGCGAGCCGTAGAAGGCGAGCGCGGCCTCCGGGTCGGGGGTGTGCAGCTCGACCCAGACGAGGGTGTTCCGCGAGGAGGTGCGGTCCAGGCCCTTCACCGACCCCGGCTGCCAGACGGCGAACTCGGCCCCGGCCGGGTCGGTGAGCGCGGCGATCCGGCCCGCGTCCATCACGTCCATGGCGCGCATCCGGACCCGGCCGCCCTCGGCGGCCGTGACCATCTGGGTCGTGTCCGCGTCCGAGGTCCGGAAGTACACCGTCCAGGCGCTGCGCGCGCCCTCCTCGGTGAGCGGCCCGAGCGCGGCCACGGTCGCGCCGTCCTGCTGGAAGAAGCCGTAGCCGCCGGCCTCGGGGCCCGCCGAGCGGAACTCCCAGCCGAACACGGCGGTGTAGAACTCCGCCGCGGCGGTGGTGTCCGGGCTGCCGAGGTCGATCCAGCTGGGGGAGCCGTGGGTGTACTGGGTGCCGAGCATGGGCGGGTGCCGTCCTTCCGTCGTCCTGCCTCCGGGCCGGTTTCCGGCCACCATGGCCGATCCTCGGGCCTCCGTCCGGGCGACGCGACCGCTGCCGGGGCGGTTCATCCGACCGGCGCAGGGGTCAGCGGGGGAGCCCGTCCGCCCGGGCGGCCAGGTCGCCCATCAGCAGCTCGGCGTTGATCACCGTGCCGGCCCGGTAGCCCGCCCCCGCCGCGTTGACGACCTGCTCGGTCGGGCCCGTCACGTTCCCCGCCGCCCACACGCCGGGCACGCTCGTCCGGCCGGTGTCGTCCACCTTCACGAAGGACCCGAAGGGCGTCTCGTACAGCTCCGCGCCCAGCCGGCGCAGCACCCCGTCGCGGGTGACGAGCCGGGTGGCCGCCGCGAAGACCACCTCGCGGCCGACGGTCCGCCCGTCGGCGAGCCGGACCCCGGTCAGCCGGTCGTCCTCGGTCACGACCGCCTCGACCGAGCCCTCGACGGTGGTGACGCCCGCCGCGGCGAGCAGCCGCGCGTCCTCCTCCGTGACCTCGGCGCCGTTCAGGAAGAGCGTCACGTCGGGGGACCAGTGCGAGACCATCAGCGCCTGATGGGCCGGCATGGTCGCACCGGCGATGACCCCGAACGCCCGGTCCCGGACCTCCCAGCCGTGGCAGTACGGGCAGTGCAACACGTCCCGGCCCCACCGCTCGGCCAGGCCCTCGATCTCCGGCAGCTCGTCGACGAGGCCGGTGGCGACGACCAGCCGCCGGGCGGTCAGCGAGGTCCCGTCGGCGAGCCCGAGCACGAAGCCCTCGCCGTCCGCCGCGGCCTCCGTGACCTCACCGGGCCGTACCTCGACGCCGTACTCCTGCAGCTCGCGGCGGCCCGCCGCGAGGAACTCCGCCGGGCTCATGCCGTCCCGCGACAGATAGCCCTGCATGTGGGCGCTGGGCGCGTTGCGCGGCTCGCCCGCGTCGACGACCAGGGTGCGCCGCCGCGACCGGCCGAGGATCAGCCCGGCGCTCAGCCCGGCCGCCCCGCCGCCGATCACCACGACCTCGTAGGCGTTCTCGTCCATGCTCTCTCCCAGGGGTGCGTCCATGCCGTGAGCCTCACCCGGGACCCGCCTCGACGGCAAGGAAACTTGCCGTTCCTGCAACACTGGACGCATGACCGAAGACGACCGCATCGACGCCGTGCTCACCGAGGTCGGCCCCCGGCTGCGCCGGGTCCGCCGCGACCGCGGGGTGACCCTGGCCGAGCTCTCCGCCGCCACCGGCATCTCCGTCTCCACCCTCTCCCGCCTGGAGTCCGGGCAGCGCAGGCCGAGCCTCGAACTGCTCCTCCCGCTGGCCCGTGCCCACCAGGTCCCGCTGGACGAGCTGGTCGGCGCCCCGCCGGTCGGCGACCCCCGGGTGCGGGCCCGGCCGATCGTCCGGCACGGCCGCACGATGTATCCGCTGACCCGCCAGCCCGGCGGCCTCCAGGCGTACAAGGTGATCCAGGAGAAGGCGTCCGAGCAGCCGGACCCGCGGGTCCACGAGGGGTACGAATGGCTGTACGTCCTCTCCGGGAGGCTGAGGCTCGTCCTGGGGGAGCACGACGTGGTGCTGGCCGCGGGGGAGGCGGCCGAGTTCGACACGCGGGTGCCGCACTGGTTCGGCCCGACCGCCGACGGTCCGGTGGAGTTCCTGAGCCTGTACGGACCGCAGGGCGAGCGGATGCACGTCCGGGCGCGGCCCAAGAAGTCCGGCTGAGTGGTTCCCCCGAAGGCAAGCGACCGCTTAGTATGCGGCCGACCGCTCGGTACGGACGGAGGCTCGACGGATGCAGGCATGGCGAGTGCACGAGAACGGCGAACCCGGCGCGGTGATGCGCCGCGAGGAGGTGGACGTCCCCGAACCCGGGCCCGGCCAGGTCCTCCTCAGGGTCCGCGCCGCCAACGTCAACTTCCCCGACGCGCTGCTCTGCCGCGGCCACTACCAGGTCCGGCCGCCGCTCCCCTTCACCCCCGGCGTCGAGATCTGCGGCGAGACCGAGGACGGCCGCCGCGTCATCGCCACCGCCGCCCTCCCGCACGGCGGCTTCGCCGACCACGCCCTCGCCGACGCCACCGGCCTCCTCCCGGCCCCCGACGCCCTGGACGACGCCGAGGCCGCCGCCCTCCACATCGGCTACCAGACCGGCTGGTTCGGCCTGCACCGCCGCGCCGCCCTCCGGGAGGGCGAGACCCTCCTCGTGCACGCCGCCGCCGGCGGCGTCGGCAGCGCCGCCGTCCAGCTCGGCAAGGCCGCCGGCGCCACCGTCATCGGCGTGGTCGGCGGCCCCGCCAAGGCCGCCGTCGCCCGCGCCCTCGGCTGCGACGTCGTCATCGACCGCCGCTCCGAGGACGTCGTCGCCGCCGTCAAGGCAGCCACCGGAGGCCGCGGCGCCGACGTGATCTACGACCCCGTCGGAGGCGAGGCGTACCAGCAGTCCGCCAAGTGCGTCGCCTTCGAGGGCCGCATCGTCGTCGTCGGCTTCGCGAGCGGCACCATCCCCGCCCCCGCCCTCAACCACGCCCTGGTGAAGAACTACACGATCATGGGCCTCCACTGGGGCCTCTACGCCCGGCTCGACCCGGCCGCCGTCCTCCGGTGCCACGACACCCTCACCGCCCTCGCCGCGAAGGGCACCGTCAAGCCGCTCGTCGCCGAACGCGTCCCCTTCGCCGGCGCGGCCGACGCCGTCCAGCGCGTCGCCGACGGCACCACCACCGGACGCCTGGTCGTCCTCCCGGAAGGAGCCCGCGCATGACCGACGCCGCAGAACTCCGGCAGCGCACCCGGGACCTGCTCGCCGAGCACCCGCCCGCCACCACCGACCGGCTCGACTTCCTCCGCGCCCGCTTCGACGCCGGCCTCGCCTGGGTCCACTACCCCGTCGGCCTGGGCGGACTCGACGCCCCCCGCGCCCTCCAGGCCGTCGTCGACGCCGAACTCACCGCCGCCGGCGCCCCCGGCAACGACCCCCGCCGCATCGGCATCGGCCTCGGCATGGCCGCCCCCACCCTCCTCGCCTACGGCTCCGACGAGGTCAAGGCCCGCTTCCTGCGCCCGCTGTGGACCGGCGAGGAGGTCTGGTGCCAGCTCTTCAGCGAACCCGGCGCCGGCTCCGACCTCGCCGCCCTCGGCACCCGCGCCGTCCGCGACGACGCCACCGGCGACTGGACCGTCGACGGCCAGAAGGTGTGGACCTCCAGCGCCCACACCGCCCGCTGGGCCATCCTCATCGCCCGCACCGACCCCGACCTGCCCAAGCACCGGGGCATCACCTACTTCGTCTGCGACATGACCGACCCCGGCGTCGAGGTCAGGCCGCTGCGCCAGATCACCGGCGAGGCCGAGTTCAACGAGGTCTTCCTCACCGGCGTCCGCATCCCCGACGCCCACCGCCTCGGCGAGACCGGCGACGGCTGGCGGGTCGCCCAGACCACCCTCATGAACGAACGGGTCTCCATCGGCGGCGCCCGCATCCCCCGCGAGGGCGGCATGATCGGCAAGGCCGCCGCCGTCTGGCGCGACCGTCCCGAACTGCGCACCCACGCCCTGCACCGCCGGCTCCTCGACCTCTGGGTGGACGCCGAGGTGGCCCGCTTCACCGGCGAGCGGCTGCGCCAGCAGCTCGTCGCCGGCCAGCCCGGCCCCGAGGGCAGCGCCATGAAGCTCGCCTTCGCCCGCCTCAACCAGGCCATCAGCGGCCTGGAGGTCGAACTCCTCGCCGACGACGGCCTGCTGTACGACGACTGGACCATGCGTCGCCCCGAGCTGGTCGACTTCACCGGACGCGAGGCGGGCTACCGCTACCTGCGCTCCAAGGGCAACTCGATCGAGGGCGGCACCAGCGAGGTGCTGCTCAACATCGTCGCCGAGCGGGTCCTCGGACTCCCGCCGGAGCCCCGCAACGACAAGGACGTCCCCTGGAAGGACCTCGCCCGATGAGCCACGAGCCGGACCTCCTGTACTCCGACACCGAGGACGCCCTGCGGGACGCCGTCCGCTCCCTGCTCACCGACCGCGCCGGGCACCAAACCGTGCTCGACCGGATCGAGACCGGGGACCCGTACCCCGCCGGCCTCTGGTCCGCGCTGGCCGCCGGCATCGGCGCCGCCGGCCTCCTCGTCCCCGAGAAGCTCGGCGGCCAGGGCGCGAGCCACCGGGAGGCCGCGGTCGTCCTGGAGGAGCTGGGCCGCGCGGTGACCCCCGCCCCGTACCTCACCGGCGCCGTCGTCGCCACCGAGACCCTGCTCGCCCTCGGCGCCACCGACGGCCCGGCCGCCGCCCTCCTCGCCGAACTCGCGGCGGGGGAGCGCACCGCCGTCCTCGCCGTCCCCTTCACCACCGCGCCCGGGACGCCCTTCGAGGCCACCGGCCCGGTGCGGGCCGTCGCCGACGCCCAGGCCGCCGACGTCCTCCTCGTGCCCCGCCCCGACGGCCTGTACGCCGTACCCGCCGCCGAGGCCGCCGTCACCCCGCTCACCCCGCTCGACCTCACCCGCCCCCTCGCCGTCGTCGACGCGAGCGCGGCGCCCGGCACCCTCCTCGCCGGTCCCGAGGAAGCGCGGGCGGCGGTGCGGCGCGGCCTGCTCGCCGGGGCGGGACTGCTCGCCTCCGAGCAGCTGGGACTCGCCGAGTGGTGCCTGGAGGAGACCGTCCGGCACACCAGGGAGCGGTACCAGTTCAACCGGCCGGTCGGCTCCTTCCAGGCGCTCAAGCACCGGATGGCCCAGCTCTGGCTGGACGTCGTCGGGGCCCGCGCCGCCGCCCGCGCCGCCGCCGACGCCCTCGCCACCGGAGCGGCCGACGCCGAGCTGACGGTCGCCGTGGCCCAGGCGTACTGCTCCGGGGTCGCCGTCCGCGCGGCCGAGGAGTGCGTCCAGCTGCACGGCGGGATCGGCATGACCTGGGAGCACCCGGCCCACCTCGCGCTCAAGCGCGCCAAGGCCGACCAGCTCGCCCTCGGCTCGGCCGGCCACCACCAGGACGTCATCGCCGCCCTGACGGACCTCCCGGCCCCCGCCTGACCCACGCCACGACGACCCGGCCGGAACGGCACCCGGCCGGGTCGTCGTGCGTCCGGGGCCGACTCGCCCGTCCCCGTACGAGTCGGGGTTCACGGCCGGGGGCAGCCGCCCGGACGCGCACCGGCCTCCGCGGCCGGGACAGCCGCCCCCCTAGGAGTCGCCGTCCGCCGGCGGGGGCAGCCACCCCGTACGTTTCGGCGCTCCCCGCCGGCGGCGGCCGCCGCGTGCGCACCGGCCTCCGCGGCCGGGACAGCCGCCCCCCGTACGGCCGGACCCCCGCCCGCTCAGCCGTCCTCGCCCGCGCGGCGGGCGTAGACGAACAGGTGCTCCTCGGGCTCGCCGCCGGCCACCTCGGGCCGGAAGACCGACAGTTCGGCACGGAGCACCTCCAGGCCGCACTCCTCCCGCAGCAGCCCCAGGTACGCCTCGGCGGAGAAGCTGGAGACCCGGGCCCGGCGTCCCATCCAGACGATCTCCAGCCCCTCGACGTCGGCGGGCACCGTCGCCGACACCAGCAGCCCGCCGGGCGCCAGCCACGACGCCATCCGCCGCAGCGCCCCGATCTGCTCCTTCCGGTCCATCATCAGCAGCGGGAAGAAGGCGCAGACGGCGTGGTAACCCCCCTCCGGCGGGGTGTGCCCGCGCAGATCGCCCTGTTCGAAGCGGGCCCCCGGCACCTGTGCCCGCGCCAGCTCCACCATCGTCGCGGAGACGTCGACGCCGGTCACCCGGTGGCCCGCGGCGACGAGCAGTTCGGCGACCGGCCGCCCCGTACCGCTGCCCGCGTCCAGGACCCGGGAACCGGGGGAGAGCCGCCCGGTCAGCCAGTCGACCGCCGCGAGCTGCGCGGGCAGCCGCCCGAACGCCCGCTCGTAGTCGAGCCCCACCCCGTCGAAGAGCTCGGCGGCCCCCAGCACGCCGGGGCCGTTCTCCTGGTGCGTCTCGCTCATCGTCACTCCCGGTCTCGTGGATGTCCGGGGCGGACTACCCCGCCAGGAGCGCCCTCGCACCCGTGCTGTTTAATTGCATGCTGTTCGCAATAGCATTTAATCTTCAAAAAGGGGTGTGGACCCGATGGCCGCCCGAACCGTCCGCCGCGCGACCGCCGCGCTCGCCACGGGGGCCCTCGCCCTCACGACCGCGGCCTGCAGCAACCCCGGCGCCGACACCGCCGGCTCCGGCCCCAAGGACTCCGCGGTCGTCGGCATCGCCTACGAACCCGACACCCTCAGCCCCCTCCTCGGCTACGGCAAGGACGGCAACTCCAAGATCTTCGACGGCCTCCTCGCCTTCGACGCCGACATGAAGCTCCAGCCGGCCCTCGCCGCGAAGCTCCCCCGCGTCAGCGACGACGGACTCACCTACACGTACACCCTCCGCCCCGGCGTCACCTTCAGCGACGGAGCCCCCTTCACCGCCAAGGACGTCGTCTTCACCTACGAGACGATCCTCGACCCGAAGACCAACAACCCCTCCCGCACCGAACTCGACGCCCTCAAGAGCGTCGAGGCCGTCGGCGACGACACCGTGGTCTTCCACCTCAAGTACCCCTACGCCCCCTTCGCCGAGCGCACCGTCCACGCCATCGCCCCCGAACACGTCGCGGGCGGGCAGGACGTCAACACCGGCGCCTTCACCACCAAGCCCATAGGCACCGGCCCCTACGTCCTCACCGGCTGGTCCAAGGGCGAGAAGCTCACCTTCAAGGCCAACCCGACGTACTGGAACGGCGCCCCCGCGGTGAAGCGGTTCACCATGGCGATCATCAAGGACGACGACGTCCGCGCCACCCGCCTGCGCGCCGGCGACCTCGACGGCGCCATCCTCCCGCCCAACCTCGCCGCCGGCTTCGGCAGCGACAAGGGCAGGAAGACCTACACCGCCAAGACGTACGACTACCGCACGGTCACCCTCCCCACCCACAACCCCGTCGCCGGCGACACCGCCGTCCGCCGCGCCCTCGACGTCGCCGTCGACCGCCAGACCATGGTCGACAAGATCCTCGAAGGCGCCGGCAAGCCCGCCTACGGCCCCGTCCCCACCGACAGCCCCTGGTTCGCGAAGGGCACCGAGCGCCGCCACGACCTCGCCGGCGCCCAGAAGATCCTCGACGAGGCCGGCTGGAAGCCCGGCGCCGACGGCGTCCGCGTCAAGAACGGCGTCCGCGCCTCCTTCCCCCTCTGGTACCTCTCCGGCGACAAGCTCCGCCAGGACCACGCCCTCGCCTACGCCTCCGACGCCCGCAAGGCCGGCATCGAGATCAAGACCCAGGCCGGCACCTGGGAGGTCATCGAACCCCGCATGAAGACCGACGCCGTCCTGGCCGGCGGCGGCTCCCCCGGCGACCCCGACTTCGACCAGTACCTCCTGCTCAAGTCCACCCTCGCCGGCGACGGCTTCAACAACATGGCCTGGTACGACAACGGGACCGTCGACCGCGCCCTGGAAGACGGCCGCCGCACCGACGACCCCGCCAAGCGCAAGGCCGCGTACGACACCGTCCAGCGCGCACTCGTCGCGAACCCCGGCTACACCTTCCTCACCCACATCGACCACCTCTACGTCGTGAACGACTCCTGGGACGGCCTCAGCACCCAGATCGAACCCCACGACCACGGCCTCGCCGCCGGCCCCTGGTGGAACGTCGAGACCTGGCAGCCGAAGAACAGCGGGGGCACGAAGAAGTGAGCCGCCGCCTCCCCTGGGGGGCCATGGCCCGGATGACGGGACGGCGCGCCCTCGCCGCCGTCCCCGTCCTCCTCGGCGTCACCCTGGCCGTCTTCGCGGTCGCCGAAGCCTCCCCCTTCGACCCCGTCAAGGCGTACGCCGGCACCGCCGGCCTCACCGCCTCACAGGACAACCTCGACCAGCTCCGCCACAACCTCGGCGTCGACCAGCCCCTCCTCACCCGCTGGTGGGAATGGCTCACCGCCGCCGTCACCGGCGACCTCGGCGACTCCGCCGTCATGCGCCGCCCCGTCGCCGACGTCATCACCGAACGCCTCGGCTGGTCCGTCCTCCTCGCCGCCACCGCCTTCCTCGTCGCGATCGCGCTCGGCACCCTCCTCGGCGTCCTCGCCGGCCGCCGCCGCGGCGGCCTCCTCGACCGGACCGTCAGCGCCCTCGCCTACACCCTGGAAGCCGCCCCCGCCTTCTGGCTCGGCCTCCTCGCCATCTGGTTCTTCGCCCTCCGGCTCGGCGTCCTGCCCGCCGGCGGCCTCACCGACACCGCCAGCGACACCGTCACCCCCGACCAGGTCGCCCGCCACCTCGTCCTCCCCGCCCTCGTCCTCGGCGTCTCCCAGCTCCCCTGGTTCTTCCTCTACGTCCGCCAGGGCGTCGGCGACGCCCTCGACGAGGACCCGGTCCGCGGCGCCCGCGCCCGCGGCCTCGCCGAACGCACCGTCCTCACCGGCCACGCCCTGCGCGCCGGCATGCTCCCGATGCTGACCCTCATCGGCTCCCGCGTCCCCGAGCTCATCACCGGAGCCCTCCTCGTGGAGACCGTCTTCAGCTGGCCCGGCATCGCCGCCGCCACCGTCCAGGCCGCCACCGCCGTCGACTTCCCGCTGCTCGCCGCGCTCACCGTGCTCGCCACCGCGGCCGTCCTCCTCGGCAACCTCCTCTCCGACCTCCTCTACGGACTCGCCGACCCCAGGGTGGGCTTCGATGGCTGACCCCCGCACCCACCGCCTCCGCCTGTGGACCTCCGCGCTCGTCGTCGGCGCCGTCGTCCTCGCCGTCCTCCTCGTCCCCCCGCTCGTCCAGCTCGACGAACAGGCCGTCGACCTCTCCCAGAAGCTCCTCCCGCCCTCCTGGGAGCACCCCTTCGGCACCGACGACGTCGGCCGCGACCTCCTCCTGCGCTGCGTCTACGGCCTGCGGATCTCGCTCCTCGTCGGCCTCGTCGCCGCCCTCGTCGCCACCGTCCTCGGCACCGCCGTCGGCGCCGCGGCGGGCGCCCTCGGCGGCTGGACCGACCGCACCCTCATGCGGCTCGTCGACGCCTTCTCGTCGGTGCCGCACCTGCTCCTCGGCATCTTCGTCGTCGCCCTCTTCCGCCCCGGCGTCTGGCCCGTCATCGCCTCCGTCGCGGTCACCCACTGGCTCTCCACCGCCCGCATCGTCCGCTCCGAAGTGCTCTCCCTGCGCACCCGCCCCCACATCGAGGCCGCCATCTCCGGCGGCGCCTCCCGCCGCCGGGTCGCCACCCGTCACCTCCTGCCGGCGGTCCTCCCCCAGGCCGGCCTCGCCGCCGTCCTGATGGTGCCGCACGCCATGTGGCACGAGTCCGCCCTCTCCTTCCTCGGCCTCGGCCTGCCCAGCCACCAGGCCAGCCTCGGCAACCTCGTCCAGTCCGCCCGCTCCTCCCTCCTCTCCGGCGCCTGGTGGCCCACCCTCTTCCCCGGCCTCTTCCTGATCCTCCCGACCCTCGCCATAGCCGGCCTCGCCGGCACCTGGCGCGACCGCCTCAACCCCCGCCGCCGATCGGAGCTGATGCTGTGAACGCCCGCGTGGCCCGCGCGCTGGACGCCGTCACCGCCGAACGCGCCGAGAACGCCCTCCTCAGCGTCCGGGGCCTCACCGTCCGCTTCCGCCTCCGCGGCGGGCGGACCGTCGCCGCCGTCACCGACGCCGACTTCGACCTGGCGGCGGGGGAGTGCCTGGCCCTCGTCGGCGAATCCGGCTGCGGCAAGTCCGTGCTCGCCTCCGCCCTCCTCGGCCTGCTCCCCGCCAACGCGGAGACCAGCGGCACGGCCCTGACCGACGGCACGGACCTGCTCGCCGCCGACGAGAAGACCCTCGCCCGCTCCGTACGGGGCCGGCGCGTCGGACTCGTCCCCCAGAGCCCCGCCGCCCACCTCACCCCGGTCCGCACCGTAAGGGCGCACCTGGAGGAGACCGTCCGCGCCCTCACCGACACCCCGCGCGCCGGGCGGCGCAAGGCCGCCGAGGACGCCGCCGACCGCGCCGCCTTCCCCGCCACCCACCTCGACGCCTACCCGCACGAACTCTCCGGCGGCCTCGCCCAGCGCGCCGCCACCGCCCTCGCCCTCATCGGCGACGCCCCGCTGCTCCTCGCCGACGAACCCACCACGGGACTCGACCGCGACCTCGTCGAGCGCACCGCCGACGAGCTGCGGCGCCACACCGACGACGGCCGCGGCCTGCTCCTCATCACCCACGACCTCACCGCCGCCGCCCGCATCGCCGACCGGGTGGCCGTCATGTACGCCGGCCGGATCGTGGAGATCGCCCCCGCCCACCGCTTCTTCGGCACCACCGGCCCCGCCCACCCCTACGCCCGCGGTCTCCTCGACGCCCTCCCCGACCGCGCCTTCACCCCCATCCCCGGCATGCCCCCGGAACTCTCCGACCTCCCCGAGGGCTGCGCCTTCGCCGCCCGCTGCCCCCGAGCCACCGACCTCTGCGCCACCGTCCCGGCCCTCCGCGCCGGCGTGGCCTGCCACCACCCGGAGCGGCCCCGTGCTTGAACTCGACGCCGTCACCGCCGGCTACACACCCCGCGAGCCGGTCTTCCGGGGCGCCTCCCTCACCCTGGCCCCCGGCGAGTCCGTCGGCCTCCTCGGCCCCAGCGGCTGCGGCAAGTCCACCCTCGCCCGCGTGGCCGCCCTCCTCCACCGCCCCGACGCCGGCCGCCTCGTCCTCGACGGCACCGAGGTCACCGCCTGGCGCCACCGCGCCCCGCGCGAGCAGCGCACCGCCGTCGGCGTCGTCTTCCAGCAGCCCCGCACGGCCGCCGACCCCCGGCTCTCCCTCGCCGACCTCATCGCCGAGCCGCTGCGCGCCACCGGCCGCAAGGCCGAGGCGGCCGCGCGGGTCGCCGAGCTCGCCCCGGCCGTCGGCCTCACCCCCGAACTGCTGACCCGCCGCCCCCACGCGGTCAGCGACGGACAGCTCCAGCGCGCCTGCCTGGCCCGCGCGCTCAGCCTGAGGCCCCGCTGGCTGGTCTGCGACGAGATGACCGCGATGCTCGACGCCTCCACCACGGCCGCCCTCGTCGCCGCCGTCGAGTCCTACCGCCGGGAGACCGGCGCGGGCCTCCTCGCCGTGGGCCACGACCGCGTCCTCCTGAACCGCTGGTGCGACCGCACGGTGGAGTGGAAGGACTGCCTCCGCACCCCCGGCGCATGATCCACGCGGATCTCACCCGTATGGCCGCCCCGCCGTTCCCTCGGACGGATCGCCCATTCCGCCACACTGTCCGCCGAACGCCGCAATTCCGGTGCGGCAGACGAAGGACGTGAGACCGATGGCCGTTTCCGTTTCCGTGGTGGTGCTGCTCCTCGTACTGACCGTGATCTACCTGCGCAGCGGCGGCCTCAAGGTCACCCACGCCATCGTCTGCGCCCTGCTCGGCTTCTTCCTGGCCGGCACGAGCATGGCCCCCACGATCCAGAACGGCGTGGCCGCCACCGCCGAGGTCGTGTCCAGCCTCCGTCCGTGATCACCCGGGGGTGGCGTCCCACCCCCGGGGTTGACACGGCCTCGCCCGATCCGTAATGTTCTCCGAGCTGTCCGACGTGAGTACCGACTCCAGTCGGCCCCGGACGGCCATTCCGCAAGAACCACTGAGCCCTACGATCACGATTCGTCGTGTCGTTCTGCTTTCCGTTCGTTTTTGCGAAATGAGGATCCAAACCCCCCGATTCGCATCGGGGGCGGGGAATCCGCTAAAGTCTCACTCGTCGGAACGGCCCGAAAGCCGGGAAGACAACCCCCTTCTGACGGGGAATCGGACGCCGAAAGGGTCTGATAGAGTCGGAAACGCCGGAAGGGCCCGGAGCGAAAGCGAAAGGGACCGGAAAGCACCGAGGAAATCGGGTCGGAAAGATCTGATAGAGTCGGGAACGCAGGAAGCGCCCGGAGGGCCTGGGAACAGGAACGAAGGAAGCGTCCGCACCTTGAGAACTCAACAGCGTGCCAAAAATCAACGCCAGATTAGTTGATACCCCGTCCAGCCGGTTTCGGTTGGTCGAGGTTCCTTTGAAACAAAACACAGCGAGGACGCTGTGGACAGCGGGTCCTATTCCGGTCCGTCTGTCCCGCTCAACGCGAGTGTCACCCGATCACGGGTAAACATTCACGGAG
>NZ_BNBS01000002.1 GCF_014656075.1 Streptomyces hydrogenans | reverse complement strand
GGGCCGGGCGCGCCACGGGCGCGCCGGGCCCGTCTCCGTCCGTATCAGGGGGCCAGCAGCAGGATCTTGCCGACGTGGGCGCCGGACTCCAGGAGGCGGTGGGCCTCGGCGGCCTCCGGCATCGGGAGCGTCCGGTCGACGACCGGGCGGACCGTGCCGCCCTCGACCAGCGGCCAGACGTGCTCGCGCACGGCGGCGACGATCGCCGCCTTCTCCTCCAACGGGCGGGCGCGCAGGGTCGTCGCCATCACGGCGGCCCGCTTGGCGAGCAGGGCGCCGAGGTTCAGCTCGCCCTTGACGCCGCCCTGGAGGCCGATGACGACCAGGCGGCCGCTCACGGCGAGCGCCTGGACGTTCCGGTCCAGGTACTTGGCGCCCATGATGTCCAGGATCACGTCCGCGCCGGCCCCGTCGGTGGCCCGGTGGAGCTCCTCGACGAAGTCCTGGGTGCGGTAGTCGATCAGCACGTCCGCGCCGAGTTCGGCGCAGCGGGCCAGCTTCTCCGGGCTGCCGGCGGTGACGACGACCTTCGCGCCGACCGCCTTGGCCAGCTGGATCGCCATCGTGCCGATGCCGCTGCCCCCGCCGTGCACGAGCAGCGTCTCGCCCGGGCGCAGGTGGGCGATCATGAAGACGTTGGACCAGACCGTGCAGGCGACCTCGGGGAGCGCGGCGGCCGTGGCCAGGTCGATGCCCTTGGGGACCGGCAGCAGCTGGCCGGCCGGGACGACGACCCGCTCGGCGTAGCCGCCGCCGACGAGCAGCGCGCAGACCTCGTCGCCGACGGACCAGCCGGAGACCCCGGGGCCGACGGCCGTGATCCGCCCGGCGCACTCCAGGCCCGGGTGGGGAGAGCTGCCGGGCGGGGGGTTGTAGAAGCCCTGCCGCTGGAGGACGTCGGCGCGGTTGACGGCGCTCGCCACCACCTCGACGAGGACCTCGCCCTCGCCGGGCACGGGATCGGGCACCTCGGCCCAGACGAGGGCTTCGGGGCCGCCGGGTTCCGGAATCGTGATCGCATGCATGGCGGCGAGGCTACTCCCGGTCCCGTCCCGCGTCCGCTCAGTCCTGCGGCGGCGTGGTGAGCGGGGTGACCGGGGCGGCCCGGACGATGGTGATGACCCGGTCCGTGAGCTGGAGCGGGCTGGCCGCCGGGTCGTCGTAGCCGAGCAGCCGGTGGCCGCGCAGCACGCTCACCACCAGGTCGTCGGTCTCCCGGACGCTGCGGCCCGCCTCGGCCTTGGTCACCGGGCGCTCGACCAGGTCGAGGCCGGAGCCCTGCTGGATCAGGTCCTCCATGACCGTGCCCGCGCTGGGGCTGAGCACGGAGAGGCCGAGGAGCCGGCCGGCGGCGGAGGCGCTGGTGATGACCGCGTCGGCGCCGGACTGGCGGAGCAGCGGGGCGTTCTCCTCCTCTCGGACGGCGGCGACGATCTTGGCACCCCGGTTGAGCTGACGGGCGGTCAGGGTGACCAGGACCGCGGTGTCGTCGCGCTGGGTGGCGATGACGATCTGGCGGGCCCGCTGCACCTCGGCCCTGAGCAGGACGTCGCTGCGGGTGCCGTCGCCGACGACGCCGACGAAGCCGTCGAGGTTGGCGGCCTCGATGACCTTGCCCGAGGGGTCGACGATGACGATCTGGTCCTTGCGGAGGCCGGTGGCGCAGAGGGTCTGGATCGCGGACCGCCCCTTCGTGCCGAAGCCGACGATCACGGTGTGGTCGCGCAAGTTGGACCTCCAGTGCTTCAGCCGGAATTCCTCCCGGGTCCTTTCGGTGAGGACCTCGAGGGTGGTGCCGACCAGGATGATCAGGAACAGCACGCGCAGGGGCGTGATCACCAGGATGTTGACGAGCCGCGCGGAGTCGCTGTACGGGACGATGTCGCCGTATCCGGTGGTGGAGAGGGTGACGGTCGCGTAGTAGGCGCAGTCGAGGAAGTCGACGGTGCCGTTGGCGTTGTCGTGGTAGCCGTCGCGGTCCGCGTAGACGATGAGGACCGTCAGGAACAGGACCCCGAGGGCCATGAGGAGACGGCGGCCGACCTGGCGGAGCGGGTCGACGGTCCGGCGGGGGAGCGCGATCCGCGAACCGGTGACCTTCTCGTCGGCATGGCGGGCCATGACATCACGGCTGGGAAGTTTCACGTGAAACATGCTCCTTGGGCGGGCGCCGGGGGCGACACCGGGGTCGCCGTCGCGGCCTGCGGCTCGGTCGGCCAGGGCAGGGCGAGCAGCTCGACCCGACGTCCGGGCTCGGCTCCCCCGGGCGGCACCACGGCCATCGCGTCGGCGGCGGCGATGCCACGCAGCATGGCCGGGCCGTTGTAGTGCAGGGGCACGACGAGCCCGTCCCGGTGGACGACGGGGACGAGCCGGGTGTCGTGCGGGTGGCCCTGGACACCGTCACGGAGGGGCGCGGCAAGAGGCTCGCCCGGTGCGGTGGGCGCGCTCGGTGGGGCGATCTCGGCCGGTGCGGTGGGCGCGCTCGGTGGGACGATCTCGCCCGGTGCGGTGGGCGCGCTCGGTGGGGCGATCTCGGCCGGTGCGGTGGGCGGGCTCGGTGGGGTCGGCGCGCTCGGTGGAGTCGGCGCGCTCGGCCGGGTGGTCAGCGCGGCCAGGAGGGGGGCGGCGAGGGTGAGGAGGCCGGAGACGGCGGCCAGGGGGTTGCCCGGCAGACCGACGAGGTGGCGTCCCGCGTCCAGCCGGGCCAGCAGCATGGGGTGGCCGGGGCGGACCTTCACGCCGTCGACCAGGAGGGTGGCACCGGCCTTGTCGAGGACGCGGTGGACGTGGTCCACGGGCCCGGCGGCGGTGCCTCCGGTGGTGACGACGAGTTCGGCGGCGGACGTGGTGACCGCCTCGTACAGCGCCTCCGCGTCGTCGCCGATCCGCCGGGTCGCCAGGACCTCGGCGCCGAGCGCCGTCAGCCAGGGCCCGAGCATCGGGCCGAGCGCGTCCCGGATCAGCCCCTCGTGGGGGAGTCCGGCCGTCAGCAGCTCGTCCCCGAGGACCAGGACCTCCACCCGGGGGCGCGCCGGCACGGCGATCTCGTCGTAGCCGGCGGCGGCGGCGAGCCCGAGGACCGCCGGGCCGACGAGGGACCCGGCGGGCAGCAGTTCGTCGCCGGTCCGGCACTCCTGGCCCCGGGGGCGGATGTCCTGCCCGGGCACGACCTCGCGGAGGGGGTGCAGCAGCACCGGTCCGGCCACGGGCCCGGTGCGGGAGTGCTCGGTGCGGACGACGGCGGTGGCGCCGGCCGGGACGCGGGCCCCGGTGGCGATCCGTACCGCCTCCCCGGACGCGAGCGCCGCGGCGCCGGAGTGCCCGGCGAGCACGGACTCCTCGCGGACCGTCCAGGGACCCGGTCCCGCGACCGCCCAGCCGTCCATGGCGGAGCTGTCGAAGGAGGGCAGGTCGGTGAGGGCCCGCAGCGGTTCGGCGAGGGTCCGGCCGAGCGCCTGCCCGAGCGGTACGCGGACGGGCGGGCGGTCCGCCGCCGCGCTGGCTCCGGCACGGGCCGCGAGGGCGCGTGCCTCGGGCCAGGGGGTGGCCCGGTGGTGCCCGTGCCCCCGCTCGGACGCGGGGGCGGGGGCGGGGGGAGTGGCGGGTTGTCCGGGGGTCATCCGGCCTCGTCCTGTGCGGCCTGCCCGGCCTGTTCGGCCTGCTCGGCGGCCCACTGGCGGGCGAGGGCGGCGGCCTTGCCGGCGGCCTCGGCGACCGCCTCGGCCGGGTCCGTGCCGCTCTCGGCGGCCTTCGCCGCGGCGTAGCCGACGAGGAAGGTCGTCAGGGGCGCGGCGGGGCGGGCGACGCCGTGGGCGGCGTCGCGGGCCAGGTCGAGCAGGACGCCGGTGTCGACGTCCAGGTCGATGCCCAGTTCGGTCTTGACTGCGGTGATCCATTCGTCCAGCACGGCTCCATGGTCCCTGATGCGGGCCCGGGCCGTGGCGATGTCCTCCCAGGTGTCGCAGTCGAAGGAGGCCGACGGCTCGTCAGGCCCCGTCGGGACCCGCACGGTCCGGAGTCCGCCGGTGAGGAACCGCAGGGGAAGTCCGTCGAGGCCGCGGTGCGCGTGGCGCATGGCGTCGAGCTCGCGGCGCAGGGGGCCGGACCGGTAGACGGCGACGAGCGGCTGGTCGCGCCCGTCGGCGTCGGTGAGCAGCGCGGCCTCGGCCTCCGGCTCGGCCGCGAGCCCGTCGAGCAGCCGCCGGACGGTCGCCTCGCCGAGGAACGGCAGGTCTGCGGAGAGGACGAGCAGGACGTCGGGGGCCGGCGTCCCGGCCCTGTCCCCGCTCTCGGCCTCGCCCTCGCTCTCGTCCCGGAGGGCGGCGGCTCCGGCGTCGAGGGCGGCCACCGGGCCGGTGCCGATCCGCTCCTCGCGGGTCCAGTCGACGGGCCGGACCGTCGGGCGCGGGGCGCCGACGACCACGGTGCGGCGCGCCCCGGCGCAGGCGGCGAGCACCCGGTCGAGCAGGGCCCGGCCGCCGACCCGTACCCCTGGCTTGTCCACGCCGCCGAGGCGCCTCGCGGCGCCTCCGGCGAGCACGACGGCGTCATATGCGGTGGTCACCCCAGCAGTATGGTCCGCCGCCGCCCGCCCGCGCTGGGCCGGTCTCCTGTCGAGACGGCCCGGGCGCCGTACCACTCCGATTCATGCGGCCGGAGTGGTTCGGCGCGTGCGCGGTCGGTCAGACCGTGCGGAGGAGCACCGCCGGCTGTTCGACGCAGTCCGCGACGTACCGCAGGAAGCCGCCGGCCGTGCCGCCGTCGCAGACGCGGTGGTCGAAGGTGAACGAGAGCTGCACCACCTGACGGACGGCCAGTTCGCCCTGGTGGACCCAGGGCTTGGGGATGATCCGGCCGACGCCCAGCATCGCCGCCTCGGGGTGGTTGATGATCGGCGTGGAGCCGTCCACCCCGAACACCCCGTAGTTGTTGAGGGTGAAGGTGCCGCCGGTGAGGTCGGCCGGCGTGAGGGTGCCCTGCCGGGCCGACTCGGTGAGCCGGGCGAACTCCTCGGTCAGCGACTCGGCGGTCCGCGTCCCGGCGTCCCGGACCACGGGGACGACGAGTCCGCGCGGGGTCTGGGCGGCGAAGCCGAGGTGCACCGAGGGCAGTCGGACGATCTCCCGGGTGGCCGTGTCCACGGTGGCGTTCAGCTCGGGGAAGCGGGCCAGGGCGTGGGCGCAGATCCGGGCGAGGAGCGCGAGGAGCGAGATCTTCGGCCCGCCCGCCGCGTTCATCGCCGCGCGCGCGGCCATGAGTTCGGTGGCGTCGGCGTCCACCCAGCAGGTCGCGTCGGGGATCTCCGTACGGCTGCGGGAGAGCTTGTCGGCGACGGCCCCGCGCAGTCCGCGCAGCGGGATCCGCCCCCCGACGGCCGCGACGGACGCGGCGGAGAGCGGCGCGGGCGCCACGGGTGCCGCGGGCGCCTCGCGGGCGGTGAGGGCCCGCTCGACGTCGGCGCGGAGGATCAGGCCCTCGGGGCCCGAGCCGCGCACCTCGCGCAGGTCGAGACCCCGGTCTCGGGCCAGCTTCCGCACGAGCGGGGAGATGACCGGGACCGGTCCCTCGGGCGCCGGGACGGCGACCGCGGTCGCCCGGGCCGTCGGGGTGGGGCCGGCCGTCGCGTTCGGCGTGGGGTTCACGACGGCCGGGGCCTGGGGGCGGATCCGGCGCCGGCGGGCCGCGGGGCCCGCCGTGCCGTAGCCGACGAGGACGTTGCCCGAGTACTCCGACGAGACGGCGGAATCGGCGGAGGAAGCGGAACCGGAGGCGGCCCCGGCCGTCTCCGGCGCGGACGCGGCGGCCGTCCCGGCGGCTGCGGAGGCTCCGACGGCGACCGTCAGGAGCGGTGCCCCGACGGGCAGTTCGGTGCCCTCCTCGCCGAAGCGGGCGGTGACCACGCCCCCGTACGGGCAGGGCACCTCGACCATCGCCTTGGCGGTCTCGACCTCGACGACCGGCTGGTCGATCGCGACGACGTCGCCGACGGCCACCAGCCAGCGGACGATCTCGGCCTCGGTGAGTCCCTCACCGAGGTCGGGGAGCTTGAACTCCAGAACCTGTGCCATCAGTTGCCCGCCTCCCACTGGAGCCGTGCGACCGCGTCCAGGACCCGGTCGACGCCCGGCAGGTGGTGCCGCTCCAGCATCGGCGGCGGGTAGGGCAGGTCGAAGCCCGCGACCCGCAGCACCGGCGCCTCCAGGTGGTGGAAGCAGCGCTCGCTGACCCGGGCGGCGATCTCGGCGCCGGGACCGGCGAAGCCGCCGGACTCGTGGACCACGACCGCGCGACCGGTGCGCCGCACCGACGCGGCGACGGTCTCGTCGTCGAAGGGCACGAGCGAGCGGAGGTCCACGACCTCAAGGTCCCAGCCCTCGGCGGTGGCCGCCTCGGCAGCCTCCAGACAGACCGGCAGCGAGGGGCCGTAGGTGAGGAGGGTGGCGCTGGTGCCGGGCCGGCGGACCACGGCCCTGCCGAGGGGCTCCACGCGCGCGGGTGCCTCGGGCGACCAGTCCGACTTCGACCAGTAGAGCCGCTTGGGCTCCAGGAAGACGACCGGGTCGTCGGAGGCGATCGCGGCCCGCAGCAGGCCGTAGGCGTCCTCGACGGTGGCGGGGGTGACCACGTGCAGACCGGGGGTGGCCATGTAGTAGATCTCGGAGGAGTCGCTGTGGTGCTCGACGCCGCCGATCCCGCCGCCGTACGGCACCCGGATCACCATCGGCATCGGCATCGCGCCGCGCGTCCTGTTGCGCATCTTCGCCACGTGCGAGACGAGCTGCTCGAACGCCGGGTAGGCGAACGCGTCGAACTGCATCTCCACCACCGGCCGCAGGCCGTACATGGCCATGCCGACCGCGGCGCCGAGGATGCCCGCCTCGGCCAGCGGCGTGTCCGTGCAGCGGTCCTCGCCGAACTCCTTCGCGAGCCCGTCGGTGACCCGGAAGACCCCGCCGAGGGTGCCGACGTCCTCGCCCATGACGTGGACGGTCGGGTCCTCGGCCATCGCGTCGCGCATGGCGCGCTGGAGCGCCTGCGCCATCGTGGCCGGCTTGGCCCGGCCGGCCGCCCTGGCGGCCGCCGCGCCGGTCGTCGCCGTCGTCATCGGCTCTCGCCCTCCGCTTCGAGTTCGGCCCGCAGCTGCGCCGCCTGCTCGCGCAGCTGCGCGGTCTGCTCGGCGTAGACGTGGGTGAAGAGGTCCATCGGGTCGAGCACCGGGTCGGCGTTCATCCGCTCGCGCAGCTCGGCCGCCATCGTCTCGGCGGCCTCGGCCGCGGCGCGGCGGCCCTCCTCGTCGAGCAGGCCCCGCGCGGTCAGCTCCCGCTCCAGGAGGAGCACCGGGTCGTGCGCCCGCCAGGTCTCGACCTCGCCGTCCGCGCGGTAGCGGGTGGCGTCGTCGGCGTTGGTGTGGGCGTCGATCCGGTAGGTGATCGCCTCCACCAGGGTGGGGCCGCCGCCGCGCCGCGCGCGGGTCACGGCCTCGGTGAGCACCTGGTGCACCGCGACCACGTCGTTGCCGTCCACCAGGCGGCCCGGCATGCCGTAGCCGACGGCCTTGTGGGCGAGCGAGGGGGCGGCGGTCTGCTTGGCGAGCGGCACGGAGATCGCGAAGCCGTTGTTCTGCACGAAGAAGACCACCGGCGCCTGCCAGACGGCGGCGAAGTTCAGGGCCTCGTGGAAGTCGCCCTCGCTGGTGCCGCCGTCGCCGACCATGGCGAGCGCGACGACGTCGTCGCCCTTGAGCCGGGCCGCGTGGGCGAGGCCCACGGCGTGCGGCAGCTGGGTGGCGAGCGGGGTGCACAGGGGCGCGATGCGGTGCTCGCGCGGGTCGTAACCGGTGTGCCAGTCGCCGCGCAGCAGGGTCAGCGCCTGCACGGGGTCGAGGCCGCGGGCGACGGCCGCGAGGGTGTCCCGGTAGGACGGGAAGAGCCAGTCCCGCTCCTCCAGGGCGAGGGCGGCGCCGATCTCGCTCGCCTCCTGGCCGGTGGTGGACGGGTAGACCGCGAGCCGGCCCTGCTTGGTCAGGGCGGTGGCCTGGGCGTTGTACCGGCGGCCGCGGACCAGCTCCGCGTAGAGCCGGCGCAGCAGCGCGGGGTCGGCGTCGGCCACCGCGTCCGTGCCGAGCACGCGCAGCGGCTCGGTGTCGGGCAGCAGCGGGGCGGGGTCGGTCCGCGGCCGCCAGGCGGGCGGCGGCGTGGGCCGGTGGGCCGTCTCGGCGAGCGGCTCCTGGACTGTCGAACTGCGCTGTTGCAACGAGTCCACCTCCTCGTGGGAGCGGGCATAAGACCCGAAGGCGGGTGGCGCGGGTGTGGCGCGCCTCACCTACCGATTGTTCGGTCGTGGAGGCATTTTGGCTACAGGCACCTCCAGCCTGTGGACAAACGGTTCTCCACAGCCTGGGATAGAGGCAGGTCGTCCACCGGAGAGAGGCGGGGGGACATGGCGGATGAACAAATGGCCGTCGCCCGGGGCGGGGCCCCGGAAGAAGCGGCGGCGGACGTGACGGGCGAAGTGCTGAGCGCTCCCCCGGACACGCCGGCGCACGCCGTCCCGGCACGGCCGCTGGACGCGATAGACCGGGACATCCTGCGACTGCTCCAGACGGACGGACGCGCCTCGGTGCGGTCCGTGGCCGAGCGGGTGCACGTCTCCCGGGCCAACGCGTACGCCCGGATCAACCGGCTCATCGACGACGGCGTGATCCGCGGCTTCAGCGCCCGGATCAACCACGAGCGGGCGGGCCACGGCGCCTCCGCCTACATCACGCTCAAGATCGTCCAGAACTCCTGGCGCACGGTCCGCGAACAGCTCAAGGCGCTTCCGGGGGCCGCGCACATCGCACTGGTCAGCGGCGACTTCGACGTGCTGCTGCTGGTGCACACCCCGGACAACAGGACCCTGCGCGAGCTGGTCCTCACCCGTCTCCAGGCGATCCCCGAGGTGCTCTCCACCCGCACCCTCCTCGTCTTCGACGAGATGGACCTGAACGCCGACCCGAGGCCCTGAGGGGACGGGGGGGAGGAGGTCCGGGGCGGGCCCGGACGTCCTTGGACGTCCCCCGAACGCGAAAGGCGGCTCCAGGGGCGTCCGGGAACGAGAAGGACGCCTCCGGAGGCATCCGGGAACGCGAAAGAGGGCTCCGGGGGATGTCCCAGAGCCCTCTCCGCTGTCTCACAGGCCCCCCAGGGCCCTCTCGGCCCCGAGAAGCCCACTACAAGACCCTCGGGGCCACCCTGCCCTCTCGGGGGCCGCCCCTCTCGCCCCCGGGGCACGCTCAGGCCCCTACGGCGCCCTCACAGGCTCCAGGGGCCCCCGTCCGCCTCAGCGGGCCTTCCGCAGCCCGTCGAAGGCCAGATGGGCGACGGTCTCGGCGAGCTGGTCGCGCTCGGCCTGGTCCGGATGCGGCCGGTACCACTCCACCAGGGAGTTGATCATGCCGAAGAGGAGCCGGGTCGCGAGCCTGATGTCCACGTCGGCCCGCAGGTCGCCCTCGGCCGCCGCCGCCCCGAGCAGCTCCGCCACCCGGTGGTCGAACTCCCGGCGCCGCTCCATGGCCCACCGCTCGGTCGCGGTGTTGCCCCGGACCCGCAGCAGCAGCGTCACGTACGGCAGCTCCGCTATCAGCACCTCGACGGTCCTCCGGGTCACGTACTCGACCCGCTCCACCGCCCGGCCGCGCACCGCGCCCGGCTCCTCCAGGACCCCGAAGAGCCCGTCGAGCGCCCGGCTGACCGCCCGCCGCAGCAGCTCCTCCTTGCCCGTCACGTGGTGGTAGATCGAGGACTTGGAGATCCCCGCCGCCTTGGACAGGTGCTCCATGGAGGTGCCGTCGTAACCGCGCTCGTTGAAGACCTTCACGGCCACCGAGAGCAGCGTCTCGGGGGTGTAGGTGTCGCGTCTGGCGGTGGTCATGTCACTCGCCACCCATCTCGGTGTAGGTCCGGCGGTACAGCGCCAGGGAGGGTGCGTAGCGCCCGGTGGGCACGCGCGCGTGCAGCTCGTCGAGGACCTCGTGCGCCCACGAGGCACCGAGCCGGCGCTTCCATTCGAACGGCCCGACCGGGTAGTTGACGCCCAGCCGCATCGCGGTGTCGATGTCCTCGGCGGTGGCGACGCCCTTGGCGACGGCGTCGGCGGCGAGGTCGATCAGCATGGCCACCGTGCGGGCGACGATCATGCCGGGGACGTCCCCGATGACGCTGACCCGCTTCCCGAGCGCCTGGAACAGGCCGATCGCCGCGCGCAGCGTCTCCCAGGCGGTGACCTCGGAGGCCGAGAGGGCCACCCTGGTCGCCGCCCGGTAGTCGAGGGAGAGGTCGAAGTAGACGACGTCGCGGAACTCGACCGAGGTCTGGCCGTCGGCGAGCACCAGCTGGCCGCCGCTCGGGAGCAGGATGCGGGTGCCGTTGTCCTCCGCCGTCTCGTGGACGGTGATCCCGGCCTCGCGGGCCAGCGCGATCAGCTCGCGGGCCGGGCCGAGGTCGCCCTCGACGGTGATCTCGGCGGGCGCCTGCGCCGGCGGGGCCTGGTGCGCCGCGGGCCGCTCCACGCCCTCCGCGTACGAGAACCAGCCGTGGCCCGTCTTCCGGCCGAGGCGGCCCGACTCGACCAGCCGCCGCTGCGCCAGCGACGGCGTGAACTTCGGATCCTGGAAGAAGGAGTCCCACACGGAGCGGGTGACGGCCTCGTTGACGTCCTGCCCGATCAGGTCGGTCAGCTCGAAGGGACCCATCCGGAAGCCGCCGCACTCGCGCAGCACCGCGTCGATGGTCGCCGGATCGGCGCCGCCCTCCTCGTACACGCGGAAGGCCTCCGCGTAGAAGGGCCGGGCGATCCGGTTGACGATGAAGCCGGGGGTGTCGGCGCAGCGCACCGGCGTCTTGCCCCAGGTCTTCATCGTCTCGTACGCGCGCGTGGCGGCGGTCTCGTCGGTGGCGAAGCCGCGGACGACCTCGACGAGGGGGAGCAGCGGGGCCGGGTTGAAGAAGTGCAGGCCGACGAAGCGGCCGGGCAGCCGCAGGCCGCCGGCGATGGCGGTGACGGAGAGGGAGGAGGTGTTGGTGGCGAGGAGGGCGTCGTCGCCGACGGCCTTCTCCAGGTCGGCGAAGAGCCGCTGCTTGACCGCCAGGTCCTCGACGATCGCCTCGACGACGAGGGCCGCGTCGGCGAGCTCGGCCAGGTCGGCGGCGGCGTGCAGACGGCCGGCGGCGGCCTCGCGGTCGGCGGCGGCCATCCGCCCCTTCTCGACCAGCCGGTCCAGGCGGGCGCCGATCGCGGCGACGGCCTCGGCGGCCCGGCCGGGCGCGCTGTCGTAGAGCCGTACGGGATGGCCGGCGGCCAGTGCCACCTGCGCGATCCCCTGGCCCATCGTGCCGGTGCCGACGACGGCGACGGTCCGGTCCCGTCCGATCGCCCTGCCCGCGGCCCTTGTGTCGTCCATGGTGGCGCTCCCCCTGACCGTTCCGTTGGCGTGTGCGGCGGCGCTCGTGCCGGCGCCGTCCCCGGCGCCCTTGCCGTCGTCCGTGCCGGCGTCGGTGCCGGCGCTCGCTTCGTCGCTCGTCTCGTCGTCCGTGCCGGCGCTCGTCTCGGCGCTCATAGGAGTGATCCTCCCCGATGGGTTTTCCACAGGATCGATGGACCCCCTTGTCCCGACCGATCGTTCGGTTACTCTAACTCCGTACGCGTCTCCCCGCCCAGCTCGACGAGGAGTTGGTCCATCCATGACCACCGCCCAGCCGACCACCGACGTTCTGGCCGAGAAGCACCGGTCCACGCTCGATCAGGCCCTCGCCACCATCCGCACCCGCGCCTACTGGTCGCCGTACCCGGAGCACCCGAAGGCATACGGGGCGGACGGATCCCTGGACGCCGCCGCGGGCCTCGCCGCCCACGAGGCGGTGCTGAACGGCCGCTTCGACCTCGACCAGCCGGGCACGGACGGCTGGACCGGCGGCGAGGTCTCGCCGTACGGCCCGGCGCTGGGCGTCGAGTACCCGCACGCGGACGTCGACGTCCTGCTGCCCGCGATGCGCGCGGGGCTGCCCGCCTGGCGCGACGCGGGGCCGGAGACGCGCGCCCTGGTCTGCCTGGAGATCCTGGCCCGGATCTCGGCCCGCACCCACGAGTTCGCCCACGCGGTCATGCACACCAGCGGCCAGGCGTACATGATGGCGTTCCAGGCGGGCGGTCCGCACGCGCAGGACCGCGGCCTGGAGGCGGTGGCGTACGCGTACGAGGAGCAGACCCGCACCCCCGCCGGCCGGGCCGCCTGGTCCAAGCCGCAGGGCAAGCGGGACCCGCTGGAGCTGAGCAAGGAGTTCACCCCGGTCGGCCGCGGCGTCGCCCTGGTCATCGGCTGCAACACCTTCCCGACGTGGAACGGCTACCCGGGCCTGTTCGCCTCCCTCGCGACGGGCAACGCGGTCCTGGTGAAGCCCCACCCGCGCGCGGTCCTCCCGCTGGCGCTGACGGTGAAGGTCGCCCGCGAGGTCCTCGCCGAGTCCGGCTTCGACCCGAACCTGGTGGCGCTGGCCACCGAGCGTCCGGGCGAGGGCATCGCCAAGACCCTGGCGGTCCGCCCCGAGATCCGGATCATCGACTACACCGGCTCGACGGAGTTCGGCGACTGGCTGGAGGCCAACGCCCGCCAGGCGCAGGTCTACACCGAGAAGGCCGGCGTCAACACGGTGCTGATCGACTCCACCGACGACTACAAGGGCATGCTGTCCAACCTGGCGTTCTCGCTGTCCCTGTACAGCGGCCAGATGTGCACCACCCCGCAGAACCTGCTGATCCCCCGGGACGGCATCACCACCGACCAGGGCCCCAGGTCCTACGACGAGGTGGTGGCCGACCTGGCCGCCGCGGTCGGCGGCCTCCTCGGCGACGACGCCCGGGCCAACGCCCTGCTCGGCGCCCTGGTCAACCCGGACGTGAAGGCCCGCCTGGAGGCGGCCGCCGGTCTGGGCGAGGTCGCCCTGGCCTCCCGCGAGGTCGCCCACCCGGACTTCCCGGAGGCGGTCGTGCGCACCCCGGTCATGGTCAAGCTGGACGGCTCCAAGCCGGACGCGGAGGCGGCGTACCTCTCCGAGTGCTTCGGTCCGGTCTCCTTCGCCGTCTCGGTCGACTCCACGGCCGACGGCCTGGAGCTGCTGCGGCGCACGATCCGCGACAAGGGCGCGATGACGGTCGGCGCGTACACCACCTCCGCCGACACCGAGCGGGCCGTGGAGGAGATCTGCCTGGAGGAGTCGGCGCAGCTCTCGCTCAACCTGACGGGCGGGGTGTACGTGAACCAGACGGCCGCCTTCTCCGACTTCCACGGCTCGGGCGGCAACCCGGCGGCGAACGCGGCGCTGTGCGACGGCGCCTTCGTCTCCAACCGCTTCCGGGTGGTCGAGGTGCGCCGCCAGGCCTGACGGCGCGGGCGGAGGCCTCCGGGCCTCCGCCGTCCCCCGGGGGACCGGTACTACGGGGTCTCGATCTCCGCGTAGCGCTGGATCCACGCGTGCATGGCGACGGCGGCGGCCGCCCCGGCGTTGATCGACCGGGTGGAGCCGAACTGGGCGATCGAGCAGACCGTGCGCACATGGCGGCGGGCCTCCTCGGTCAGCCCGGGCCCCTCCTGCCCGAAGAGCAGCACGCAGCGGCGGGGCAGCACGGTCCGCTCCAGCGGCACCGAGCCCGGCAGGTTGTCGATGCCGATGATCGGCAGGTCCTCGGCCGCCGCCCAGGCGGTGAGCGCCTCGGTGTCGGGGTGGTGCCGCACGTGCTGGTAGCGGTCGGTGACCATGGCGCCGCGCCGGTTCCAGCGCCGCCGCCCCACGATGTGCACCTCCTTGGCCAGGAAGGCGTTGGCGGTCCGCACCACCGATCCGATGTTGAAGTCGTGGCCCCAGTTCTCGACGGCCACGTGGAAGTCGTGCCTGCGGGTGTCCAGGTCGGCGACGATCGCCTCCCGCGTCCAGTACCGGTAGGGGTCCACGACGTTGCGCCGGTCGCCCTCGGCCAGCAGCTCGCGGTCGTACCGCGGGTCCTCGGGCCAGGGCTCGGGGTGCGGTCCGACGCCGATCTCGGGGCCGTAGCCCTCGTCGTACTGGAGCGGCTCGGCCCCGGCCGGGGCGGGGTGTTCTTCGGTGGTGCTCACCCGACGAGGGTACGGGGAGCGGCCTCCCCGTCGGCCTCCCCGCCCGGCTCTCCTCCCGCCTCCCGCGCGGGCCGCTGCGGCGGCAGCCCGGCCGCCGCGGGCTCGCGCCGCAGCAGCAGGTCCCGGGCCCGGGCCGCGCGCGCGCCGAGCCAGACCAGGAAGACGGTGGGCAGGAAGACGGCGTCGGCGGCGATCATCGCCATCGAGAAGGCCGGCAGCCCGAGCAGGAGCGCGATGCCCGCGTGCTCCAGCATCATCGCGACGAGCAGGACGTTCTTCACCTTGCGCTTGAACAGCGTGAACGGGAAGGCGACCTGCACGATCACCGTGCCGTAGCTGAGCAGCATGACCATGATCCCGCTGGAGGCGAGCAGCTCGGAGAGGGCCGGCCAGGGCGTGAAGTAGTCCAGGTGCAGCGGGTAGAAGAGCGCGGTGCCGTCCTGCCAGCGCGAGCCCTGGATCTTGTACCAGCCGGCGGTGGCGTAGATCAGGCAGACCTCGGCCATGAGGACGGTGAGCGCCGCGTTGTGGGCGAGGTTCGCCAGCACGTCCAGGAGGACGCGGGGCTCGCCCGGCGCGTACTGCTCGACCAGCCACCACAGGCCCTGGCCGAGCCAGAGGACCCAGAGCAGGACGTAGATCCACCACTCGCCGGTGACCGGGCTGAACCACGTCGCGGCGACCAGGAAACCGCCGAGGACGACCCAGAGGGCCGGGCCGGTGAGCTCGACCTTCCGGGCGCCCTCCTCGCCCCGGGCGGCCCTGCGGGCGGCCCGCCGGGCGTCCAGGGACCAGACCTGGCCGCAGCGGATCAGCGTGAGGTAGATCGACACGAGGTGCACGACGTTGTCGCCGCCGTCGCCGAGGAAGACCGACCGGTTCTGCAGCGACAGCGCGCCGACCATGAAGACCACCGACACGGCCCGGGTGTGCCAGCCGAGGAGCAGCAGCACGGCGGCCGCCACCGCCAGGCCGTAGACCACCTCGAACCAGAGCCGCCCGTCGGACCACATCAGGACCGTGAACGCGCGGTTGTCGGCGATCAGCCGGCGGGCCAGGTCGAAGGACCAGGGGCCGTCGGGGCCGTACATCTCGTGCCGGTGCGGGAACTCCCGCACCAGGAAGAACAGCCAGGTCAGCGAGAAGCCGATGCGGACGATCGCGGTCTGGTACGGGCCCAGCGCGCGCGAGGTGACGGTCTGCGCCGCCCGGGCCAGCTTGCGGTCGAAGGGCACGCGCGCCGGAGCCGCGACGGGTGCGGGGCTGGGGGCGGTCATCGGCTCGTCTCCGTACGGCTGCGGTCGGCGTCGGTGATGTCCCACCAGGGCATCTGCCGGCTGGAGGACTCGGTGGAACGCTTCTCGGTGCTCCAGTGCGGGGAGGCCACGGGCCGGGCGGTCCGCCGGAGCTGGATCCGCTCCACCTTCCCGCCGACGTCCGCGCGCGCCCCGGCGCCCTCGATGCGGAGCAGCACGATGCGGCGCATGTACGCCTCCGAGAGCCGGCCCCGCATGCCCTTGGGGCGGCCCTCCTCGTCGTGCGCGTTGCCGTACCAGTCGATCGCCCGGCGCAGCTGGTTCTGCTGGGTGTGGCTGGGGAAGACGTTGCCCCGGATGTCCTCGACGTCCTGGGCGGTCAGGTCGATCCATCCGGTGGTGCGGCGGGAGCCGTCACGGTCGGAGAGCACCTCGGCGCGAACCTGTACCGAGACGTTCTGCTGGAGCGGGTTGGGCGCGAAGAGCTTCCAGTTCTGTTCGAACTCGGGGTAGATCCAGTCGTCGACGGCCTGCCCGTGCTGCTTGGTGACCGTGTTCGACGGCGCCACGTGCAGGAAGACCATGGCCAGATGCAGGCAGGCCAGCACCGCCGCGGCGGCGAGCGCCACCGCCGCCACCACCTGGTACGGCATGGACAGCGCCAGGATCCCCGCGGTCGGCCGCCGCTCCCCGCTGCCGTCGATGTGCGCGCTCATCCCACCCCGATCCCGGGCTTCCCCACCCGATCCCGTCCCACCGGTGACCCGCTCGTCTGCGCCCCGAACGGAGCAGGCGGTTATCCACAGGGTTGACACCATACGGGCCGCCGACCCACCATTGAAGTCATTCAACCGAACGATCGGTCGGTAGGGGGTCCGATGACCGCAGGGACGGCAGGGACGGCAGTGACCGCGGAAGCGCCCGGCACACACGCCGCGGACGCGGCGGCACAGGCCGCCCGCGAGGCGGTGTTCGACGCCGCGGTCGCAGCCGACGAGCGCATCGAGCCGCGCGACTGGATGCCGGAGGCGTACCGCGCCTCACTCGTCCGGCAGATCGCGCAGCACGCCCACTCCGAGATCATCGGCATGCAGCCCGAGGCGAACTGGATCACCCGCGCGCCCTCGCTGCGCCGCAAGGCCATCCTCATGGCCAAGGTCCAGGACGAGGCCGGCCACGGCCTCTACCTCTACAGCGCCGCCGAGACCCTCGGCGTCAGCCGCGACGAGCTCCTCGACAAGCTCCACACCGGCCGCCAGAAGTACTCCTCGATCTTCAACTACCCCACCCTCACGTGGGCCGACGTCGGCGCCATCGGCTGGCTCGTCGACGGCGCCGCCATCACCAACCAGGTCCCCCTCTGCCGCTGCTCCTACGGCCCCTACGCCCGGGCCATGGTCCGCGTCTGCAAGGAGGAGTCCTTCCACCAGCGCCAGGGGTACGAAGCCCTGCTCGCCCTCTCCCGCGGCACCGAGGCCCAGCACGCCATGGCCCAGGACGCGGTGGACCGCTGGTGGTGGCCGTCCCTGATGATGTTCGGCCCGCCCGACGCCGAATCGACCCACACCGCGCAGGCGATGGCCTGGAAGATCAAGCGCCACACCAACGACGAACTCCGCCAGCGCTTCGTCGACATCGCCGTCCCGCAGGCCGAGGCCCTCGGCCTCACCCTCCCCGACCCCGACCTGAAGTGGAACGAGGAGCGCGGGCACTACGACTTCGGCCCCATCGACTGGGCCGAGTTCTGGGACGTCCTCAAGGGCGACGGCCCCTGCAACGACCAGAGGATCACCACGCGCCGCCAGGCCCACGAGGACGGCGCCTGGGTCAGAGAGGCCGCCGCGGCCTACGCGCGCAAGCACACCGGACAGCCCGGGGAGGCACAGGCATGAGCAGCGACACTTGGCCCCTGTGGGAGGTGTTCGTGCGCTCCCGCCGAGGGCTCTCCCACACCCACGCCGGCAGCCTCCACGCCCCCGACGCGGAGATGGCCCTGCGCAACGCCCGGGACCTCTACACCCGCCGAATGGAGGGCGTCTCCCTCTGGGTCGTCCCCTCCGCCTCCATCACCGCCTCCTCCCCGGACGAGAAGGACCCCTTCTTCGAGCCGGCCGCCGACAAGCCCTACCGGCACCCGACCTTCTACGAGATCCCGGAGGGGGTGAAGCACCTGTGACCACCACCGACACCACCGCCGGCACCGCCACGGCCACCGACCCGGCGCTCACCTCCGCCGCCCTCGCCCTCGGCGACGACGCCCTCGTCCTCGCCCAGCGCCTGGGGGAGTGGGCCGGAAACGCCCCCGTCCTGGAGGAGGAGGTCGCCCTCGCCAACATCGCGCTCGACCTCCTCGGCCAGGCCCGCGTCCTGCTCTCCCTCGCCGGCGACGAGGACGAACTCGCCTTCCTCCGCGAGGAGCGCGCCTTCCGCAACGTCCAGCTGGTCGAGCAGCCCAACGGCGACTTCGCCCACACCATCGCCCGCCAGCTGTACTTCTCCACCTACCAGCGGCTCCTCTACGCCGCGCTGGCCGCAGGCGACACCCCGCTGGCCGGCCTCGCCGCCAAGGCCGTCAAGGAAGTGGCCTACCACCAGGACCACGCCGAGCACTGGACCCTCCGCCTCGGCGACGGCACCGAGGAGAGCCACCGCCGCATGCGGACGGCCTGCGAGGCCCTCTGGCGGTACACCGGCGAACTCTTCCAGCCCCTCGACGGCCTCGGCCTCGACACCACCGCCCTCGAAGCGGCCTGGCTGGACTCCGTCACCGCGGTCCTCACCCGCGCCGGCCTCCCCGTGCCCAGCGGCTCCCGCACCGGCGCCTGGCGCGCCGGAGCCGGCCGCCAGGGCCTGCACACCGAGCACTTCGGCCGGCTGCTCGCCGAGATGCAGCACCTCCACCGCAGCCACCCGGGGGCGACATGGTGACCGGCACCACCACCCCCCTGGAGGCGGAGCTGGCCCGGATCGCCGGCGCCGTCCCCGACCCCGAGCTGCCCGTCCTCACCCTCGCCGAACTCGGCGTGCTCCGCGGCGTCCACCTCACCGGACCCGGCCGCGTCGAGGTCACCCTCACCCCCACCTACACCGGCTGCCCCGCCGTGGAGACGATGTCCACCGACATCGAGCAAGCCCTCCACGGGCACGGCATACCCGACGTCACCGTCGTCACCGTCCTCGCCCCCGCCTGGACCACCGACGACATCAGCGAGGAGGGCCGCCGCAAACTCAGCGAGTTCGGCATCGCCCCGCCCCGCCCCCAGGGCCCCGCCGGCGGACCCGTCTCCCTCACCCTGGCCATCCGCTGCCCCCACTGCGGCTCCACGGACACCGAACTCCTCAGCCGCTTCTCCTCCACCGCATGCAAGGCCCTGCGCCGCTGCACCGCCTGCCGCGAGCCCTTCGACCACTTCAAGGAGCTCTAGATGTTCCACCCGCTCCCGGTGAGCAGGGTCGAGCGGCTCACCGACGACTCCGTGGCCGTCACCTTCGACGTCCCCGACGCACTCCACGAGACCTTCCGGCACCGCCCCGGCCAGCACCTCGCCCTGCGCCGCACCGACGAGTCCGGCCAGGAGATCCGCCGCACCTACTCGATCTGCTCCCCCGCCACCCCGGCCGGCGAGCGGCCCGAACTCCGCGTCGGCATCCGCCTCGTCGACGGCGGCGCCTTCTCCACCTGGGCCCTCAAGGAACTCACCCCCGGCCACACCGTCGACGTCATGGCCCCCACCGGCCGGTTCGTCCTCGACCCGCGTCCCGGACACTTCGCCGCCGTCGCCGGCGGCAGCGGCATCACCCCGGTGCTCTCCATGGCCGCCACCCTCCTCGACCGCGCGCCCGAGGCCCGGTTCTGCCTGATCCGCAGCGACCGCACCGCCGCCTCCACGATGTTCCTCGACGAGGTCGCCGACCTGAAGGACCGCCACCCGGACCGCTTCCAGCTCGTCACCGTCCTCTCCCGCGAGGAGCAGCAGGCCGGCCTCCCCTCCGGCCGCCTCGACGAGGAACGGCTCACCGCCCTCCTGCCCGCCCTGCTGCCCGTCGGCACCATCGACGGCTGGTTCCTCTGCGGCCCCTACGGCCTCGTCCAGGGCGCCGAACGGGCCCTGCGCGACCTCGGTGTCGACCGCGCCCGCGTCCACCAGGAGATCTTCCACGTCGACGACGGCTCGGGCCCCGCGCCCGTCCCCACCGCCGACACCCCGGCCCACGCCACCCTCACGGCCACCCTCCACGGCCGCTCCGGCACCTGGCCCGTCGAGCGCGGCGAATCCCTCCTCGACACCGTCCTGCGCGCCCGCGCCGACGCCCCGTACGCCTGCAAGGGCGGGGTCTGCGGCACCTGCCGGGCCTTCGTCGTCGGCGGCGAGGTCCGCATGGACCGCAACTTCGCCCTCGAACCGGAGGAGACCGACGCCGGCTACGTCCTGGCCTGCCAGTCCCACCCGGCCACCCCCGACGTGGAGCTGGACTTCGACCGCTGAGCCCACCCGGCCGGCCCACCCACTCGGCCGGCCGGCCCACTCGGCTGGCCGGCCCACTCGGCTGGCCGTCGCCATTCCCTTCCGCTAGAACCTGTTCTATCTTGACGGCCCGTCAGCACAGTGCTGCCTGACGGGCCGCCGAGCAGCAACGGACAGCAACGGAAGGACAGGGCCATGGACTTCACGTTCACCGAGGAGCAGCAGGCCGCCGCGGAGACGGCCCGGACCGTCTTCGCCGACGTCGCGCCCGACGCCGTACCCAGCCCCGCCCTCACCCCGACCGCCGTCGCCGACGACCTCGACCGGCCCCTGTGGAAGCGGCTCGCCGCCACCGACCTCCTCGGACTCCTCGTCGCCCCGGAACACGGCGGCACCGACCTCGACGCCGTCGCCCTCTGCCTCGTCCTGCGCGAGTCCGCCCGGGTCCTGGCCCGCGTCCCCCTCCTGGAGACCGCCGCCGTCGCCCACGTCCTCCAGCACCACGCCCCGGCCGACACCGCCGCCGCGCTCCTGCCCGACGTCAGCGCGGGACGACTGGTCCTCACCGCCGCCGCCCACGGCACCACCGGCCACGAACCCGCCGAGCGGGCCGTCACCGCCCGCCACGACGGCACCCACTGGATCCTCGACGGCACCACCGACCACGTCCCGTGGGCCCACCACGCCGACCTGACCGCCGTCCCCGCCCACACCACCGACGGCCGCACGGTCCTCGCCCTGCTCCCCCGCGACCACGAGGGGCTCGCCCTCGACGCCCAGTACGGAACCCACGGCGAGCGCCTCGCCCGGCTACGGCTCGACGCCGTACGCCTCCCCGCCGACCGCGTCCTCGACTCCGCCGACGCCTGGCCGGCGCTGCGCGCCCTGCTCACCACCGGCACCTGCGCGCTCGCCCTCGGCCTCGGCGAGCAGGTCCTCGCCCTGACCAGCCAGTACACCGGCAAGCGCGAACAGTTCGGCCACCCCGTGGCCACCTTCCAGGCCGTAGCCGTCCAGGCCGCCGACCGCTACATCGACCTGCGCGCGATGGAGGCCACCCTGTGGCAGGCCGCCTGGCGCGTCTCCACCGGAGCCGACGCGGCCCTGCCCGCCGAAGCGGACCTCGCCGTCGCCAAGATCTGGGCGTCGGAGGGCGTCCGCCGGGTCGTCCAGACCGCCCAGCACCTGCACGGCGGCTTCGGCGCCGACACCGACTACCCGCTGCACCGCTACCACGCCTGGGCCAAGTACCTCGAACTCTCCCTCGGCCCGGCCGCCGCCCACGAGGAGACCCTGGGCGACCTCATCGCCGCCCACCCCCTGGACTGACCCGGAGCGGTACGGCTCAGGCGACGAACCCCGGCCCGTTGTCCGCGACCACGGGCCGCCCGGCGCCCTCCCAGGCCATCATCCCGCCGTCCACGTTCACCGCGTCGTAGCCCTGCTGCACCAGGTACTGCGTGACCTGCGCCGACCGGCCGCCCACCCGGCACATCACATAGGCGCGACCGTGCTCGGCGAGCACCTCGCCGACCTCCGCGAACCGCGCCACGAAGTCGCTCATGGGCACGTGCACCGCGCCCTCGACCCGCCCGGCCGCCCACTCGTCGTCCTCCCGCACGTCGAGCACGAGGGCATCGGCGGGGACGGACGCGGCGGGCACCGACGGCAGCGGGGCGAAACTCATGGGAACGACCTTCTCTCCTGTACGGCGTCAACCGCCTCGACCTGGAAAAACCTACTGCACCAGCGTGGCCAGCTCGGCCTCTCGCTCGGACACCTGCCCGCGGAGCTGCTCGGCGATCTCCTCCAGGAGCCGGTCCGGGTCCTCCGGGGCCAGCCGCAGCATCGAGCCGATGGCACTGTCCTCCAGCTCCCGCGCCAGCGTCGACAGCAGGTCCTTGCGCTGCGCCAGCCACTCCAGCCGGGCGTACAGCTCCTCGCTCTCGCTGAGCCGCTCCTCGGCCGGCACCGGGCCCGCCTCCCACTCGTCGGCGAGCTCCCGCAGCGCCGTCTCGTCGCCCCGCGCGTAGGCGGCGTTCACCCGGGTGAGGAACTCCTCCCGCCGCTGCCGCTCGTCGTCCTCGCGCGCCAGGTCCGGGTGGACCTTGCGGGCCAGCTCACGATAGAGCCGGCGGACCTCCTCGCTGGGCCGCACCCGCTGCGGCGGCCGCACCGGCCGCTCGGTCAGCATCGCGGCGGCCTCCGGCGAGAGCCCGTCGGAGTCGATCCAGTCGTCGAAGAGCGCCTCGACCCCGGGCAGCGGCAGCACCGCGGCCCGCGCCTCCTGGGCCCGCCGCAGGTCCTCCGGGTCACCGCTCTTCTCGGCCCGCGCCTCCGCGATCGACGCGTCCAGCTCGTCGAGCCGCGCGTACATCGGCCCCAGCTTCTGGTGGTGCAGGCGCGAGAAGTTCTCCACCTCGACCCGGAAGGTCTCCACGGCGATCTCGAACTCGATCAACGCCTGCTCGGCCACCCGCACAGCCCGCTCCAACCGAGCCTCGGGCCGCTCGTCCCCACCGACCGCTCCGTCTCCGGCCGCGGCATCGGACTCGGCAGCGCTCGTGGTCGCCGTATCTGCCTCGGTAGCCGCCCCGGACTCCGCCGCCGACCCGGTCCCGGTCCCCGGCTCCGGGGCCTCCACCCGCTCCGGCTCCTGGCCCTGGTGCTGGTCCTCGCTCACGTTCACGCCCGCCCACGTCCTCGTTCCGGCCCGACCCCTCAAGCCTAGGTCCTCACCGGGGGCCCCTCCCCCCTCCCTCCCCTCCCCCTCCCCCGGTTTTCGTCGTGTCGCACGGCAGGCCGACGCTCGCTCCCGCCCAGCCCACCGCCGCCCGGGCCACCGCCGCCCGGGCCCACCGCCGCCCGGGCCCGTCGTCAGACCCCGAGTTCCGCCGCCATGCGCCCGGTGCGGATGGCGGCGAGCAGGTCGGCGTGGTCGGCGGTGGTGCGGTCGGCGTAGGCGACCGCGAAGGCGGCGACGGCTTCGTCGAACTCCTCGTTCTTGCCGCAGTAGCCGGCTATGAGGCGCGGGTCGGCGCTGTGGGCGTGGGCGCGGGCGAGGAGCGCGCCGGTCATGCGGCCGTAGTCGTCGACCTGGTCGGCGGTGAGGGCGGCGGGGTCGACGCTGCCCTTTCGGTTGCGGAACTGGCGCACCTGGAAGGGGCGCCCCTCGACCGTGGTCCAGCCGAGCAGGATGTCGCTGACGACCTGCATGCGCTTCTGGCCGAGGACTACGCGGCGGCCCTCGTGGCCGGGGGCGGGGACGGTGAACCCGGCGGCGGGCAGGTGGGGCACGAGCACGGACGGCCGGGCTTCCTTCACCTGGAGGACGAGCGGTTCGCCGCGGTGGTCGAGGAGCAGGACGACGTAGGAGCGGGTGCCGACGCTGCCGGTACCGACGACCCGGAAGGCGACGTCGTGGACGGTGTACCGGGCGAGGAGCGGGCGGCGGTCCTCGGAGACGGTCTCCAGGTACTCGCCGAGGGCGGTGGTGACGGCCGCGGCCTCGGCGTCGGGCACCCGGCGCAGGACCGGGGGCGCGTCGACGAAGCGGCGTCCGCCGCCTTCGGTCTCGGCGACCTCCTCGGTGGAGCGGGCGGCGAACCGGGCGCTGGTGTTGTTGCGAGCCTTGGCGGAGACGCGTTCCAGGGTGCCGAGGAGGTCGCGGGCGTCGGTGTGGGAGACGAGTTCCTCGTCGGGTATCGCGTTCCAGGCGTCGAGGGCGGGGAGCCGGGCGAGAAGGCGCATGGTGCGCCGGTAGGCGCCGACGGTGTCGAAGGCGGCGGCCCGGCAGGTGTCCTCGTCGGCGCCGACGACGCGTCCGGCGAGGACGAGGGAGGTGGCGAGCCTCTTGAGGTCCCACTCCCAGGGGCCGACGACGGTCTCGTCGAAGTCGTTGAGGTCCATCACGAGCCGGCCGCGGGCGTCGCCGTAGAGACCGAAGTTGGCGGCGTGGGCGTCGCCGCAGAGCTGGGCGGCGACGCCGGTGACGGGGGTGCCGACGAGGTCGTGGGCCATGAGGCCGGCGGAGCCGCGCAGGAAGGCGAAGGGATTCGCGGCCATGCGGCCGACGCGGATGGGGGTGAGTTCGGGAACCCGGCCGCGGCTGGACTCCTCGACGGCGCGGACCGCGTCGGGGCGGTCGGCGGGGAGGGTGAGCTCCGCGTGGGAGGAGCGGGGGACGGTGGCGCGCAGCTGCTTGCCGAGCGCCCTGGGGGAGTGCTCCGCGGTGCCGCGCCGTACGAATCCGGGCACGTGCGGGATGCGCTCCCCGTCCGTTCCGCCACGCTGTCCGGGCACGACGGCCTGGATCTCGTCCATGGGACGACCTCCCCCGATGACTGGCCGGACGGTGGGTCCGACGACTTCCGGGCCTGACGGTACAGCGGGTCTTGATCGGCCGTCTCCCCCTGTGGACAACGGCCTGTGGACAACTCCCTGTCCCCTGGTCAGACGGCCACGGCCTCTTCCATCTCCTCTTCCCTCTCCTCCTCCGCCGCCCTCTCCTCGTCCGCCGCCTCTGCCGTCTTCTCCTCCGGCTGCCCGTGCGTGGAGGACGGGGCTGTCCGGGCGGCGGCGAGGGCGGTCCGCTGGGCCTCGGTGCGGCCGGCGAGGGTGACGAGGAGGACTCCCGCGAGGAACCAGAGGACGAGGACGAGGACGTTGCCGCCGAGGCCGTGGCCGTCGAAGTAGACGTGGCCGCGGATGCCTTCGACGAGGCCGGCGCCGTTCCAGAAGGCGTGCAGGGAGCCGAAGAAGCCGGGCTGGAGCTCGGGGCGGTAGATGCCGCCGGAGCTGGTGAAGTTGAGCATGACGAAGAGGACCATCACGCCGAGCGTGGTCCAGCGGCGGAGGTAGGTGTGGAGGCCGATGCCGATGAGGAGGATGCCGGCGGCGTAGAGCCAGGAGAGCGCCCAGACGCCCGCGAGTCCGTGGTCGACGAGGTGGAAGACGGGTCCGGCGAAGAGCGTGCCGATGAGGCTGACGACGAGGGACGTGCCGGCGGCGAGCAGGGCGCGGACGCGCATGGGGAGGGCGGCTCCGGCGGCGCCGATGACGGCGACGGAGGCGTACGCGCCGATGCTGACGGCGACGAGCAGGAAGAAGACGCCCTGGCCGGTGGGGTCGCCGGAGGCGGTGGGGGCGAGGTCGGTGACCTTCAGGGGGGCGTCCTGGCCGGCGGCGACCCGGGTGAAGACCTTCTCGACGGCCATCGCGCTGGTGTCGGAGGAGGCGGAGGCGACGAGGAGCTCGGGGTGGTCGCCGGGGATGTAGGCGCCGTAGCTGTCCTGCCGCGCGAGGGCGGTGGCGGCGGTGGCGCGGTCGGGGACGGTGCGGACGTCGAGGGCGCCGGCGGCCTCGTCCTGGAGGGTCTGGGCGAGGACCTGGGTGGTGGGCCCGGAGCCGACGATGTCGACGCGCAGGTCGTGGGGCTCGGGGGCGTGGAAGGCCCCGAGGTAGGCGAGGCCCATGCCGAGGCACATGAGCAGGGGTGTCAGGAGGTGCCCGAGGACGTGCCGCAGGGCGCCGGTTGTGGGGTTCGGTCCGCTGGACACGGTGACCTCCGAAGACATTCGTTGGCTTTTACAACTAAAGAACTGTTGTACTATACAACCGAAAGCCCGCACAGGGCGACCGCGCCAAGGGAGCCCCCATGTCCGACGCCGGCACCGAAGCGACGCCCGCCACCGCGCACGAACCCCCGCACGAACCTCCGCGTGAACCTCCGCGCGAGGCATCCGTGGACGTCATCCAGCGCGAGCTGACGGCCTTCGCGCGCCGGGCCCGCGCCGCGGCGGCCCGCGTGCACCCGGAGATCCCGCTCGTCTCGTACACGCTCCTCTCCCACATCGCGGAGCGGAGCGGCTGTCGCGCCACGGATCTCGCGGCGCACTACCTTCTGGACAAGTCGACGGTCAGCCGTCAGCTGGGGGGCCTGGAGAAGCTGGGCCTGGTGGAGCGACGGCCCGCCCCCGAGGACCACCGCGTCCAGGTGCTGCACCCGACGGAGGCCGGTCTCACGGTGCTCGCCACCGCCCAGGCCAACCGTCTCGCCGCCTACCAGGAGCGCCTTAAGGACTGGTCCGGCGAGGACCTGGCCCGCTTCGCCGACTACCTCCTGCGCTACAACGCCGAAGGCCCCGCCGGCCTCCCCGACCCCCGCTGACCCACCTCGCGCACCCTCCCGGGGAAAACCTCCGCCCCCTCGGCCCTACAGCCCCGCGTCCCGGGCGAGGAGGGCCGCCTGGACCCGGTTCTCGCACTGGAGCTTGGCGAGGATGCGGCTGACGTAGGTCTTCACGGTCCCCTCGCTCATGTGCAGCCGGCGGCCCGCGTCGGCGTTGGAGAGGCCTTCGCCGAGGACGGCCAGCACCTCCCGCTCCTTCTCGCCGAGCGCGGCGATCCGCCCCCGGGCCTCCTCGGCGCGGGCGGTCTCGCGGCCGGAGGCGAGCTGTTCGACGACGTGCCGGGTGGCCGCCGGCGAGAGGTAGGCGTCGCCCGCGGCGGCGGCGCGGACCGCTCCGATCAGCTCGGCGGGGGCGGTGTCCTTCAGCAGGAAGCCGGCGCTGCCGTGCTCCAGGGCCCGCAGGACGTTCTCCCGCTCGCCGAAGGTGGTCAGGACGATCACCCGCGCCGCCGGTGCGGCCCTGCGCAGCTCGGGGAGGGCGGAGAGCCCGTCGAGGACGGGCATCTGGATGTCGAGGAGCACGACGTCGGCGGCGTGCGCGCGGGCCGCGTCGACGGCCTCGCGGCCGTTCGCCGCCTCCGCGACCACGTGGATGTCCGGGTCGGAGTTGAGGATCATCCGGATCCCCGCCCGGATCAGCGGTTCGTCGTCGGCGACCACGACCTTGACGGCCGGCCCGGTCCGCCCGACCCGCTCGGTCCACCCGGACCGCCCCGCCCGCTCTGCCGGCATCGTGCCTCCCCCACGCCTTCGGTACGGGTCGTCGTGGCGCTACTGCCTGACGACGTACGACTTCTTCTCGATCAGCTTGCCGTCCCTGAAGCAGAACCGGAAAACCGGGTCCTCCTCGAACTCGTCGCCCATCTCGGTGGAGAGCACGACGAGGCAGTCGGCGCCTTCGGGTCTGGCGGGCCCGCCCTTGTCCTTGATGCCCAGGACGGCGAGGGAGTCGGCGTCGGGCAGCGCGGCCCTGACGTCCGCCTCGGCCGTTCCGATCTCGATCGAGGCGTACTTCCCGGGGGTGACCATGTCGTCCTGGAAGGTTCCGACGAGGTGGTAGAGCCCGAAGCCTCCCGCGACGAGGAGGACGACGAGCGCCGCGAAGGCGATGCCGCAGCCGAGCGCCACGGATGCTCCGGTGCTGCGGGTCTTTCCCCCGTGCAGTGCCATCGCCAACTCCCGTTCCGTGAAAGTCCAGTCGGGCTTTCCGACCGGTACGGAACGACCTTGTCCGCCGAAGGGCCTCGTCGACTGCTGCCGGAAGTCGTCGGCCGCATCGACCAAAGACGCGGATTCGCCGACCGGCGCGGAGCCGTACGGGAGCATCCCGGCGACCCGGAAGCCTCCGCCGTCGGCGGGGCCCGCGTGGCACATGCCGCCGACGAGGCGGGCCCGTTCGACCAGTCCGGCCAGGCCCTGTCCGCCGCTGACGACCCCTTCCGCGGGGCCGTCGGCCGGCTCCTCGTTGAAGATCTCGACGACGAACGTGTCGGGCTCGTAGCGCAGTTCGACGCTGATCGGGGCACCGGGGGCGTACTTGTAGGCGTTGGTGAGCGCCTCCTGGGCCATGCGGTACGCGGCGTGCCCGGCGGCCGGCTCCAGGGGCCGCTCGGCGCCGCTGCGCCGCAGTGCGACCGTGGTCCCGGCGGCGCGCGCGGAGGCGACGAGTCCTTCGATGCCGGCGATCCCGCGGGCCGCCCGGCCGGTCTCGTCCCCCGCGGTCACCGGGCCGGTGTCGGGGTCGGGTGCCTCGGTGCCGTCCCGGAGTATGCCGACGACCTCCCGCAGTTCGTGCATGGCGGTCACGGACGCGTTGCGGAGGACGCCGACGACCTCGCGCTGCCGGTCCGTGAGCTCGCGGTCGACCTCCAGGGCGCCGGTCTGGACGGCGATCAGGGCGAGTTGGTGGCCGAGGCTGTCGTGCATGTCCTGGGCGATGCGCTGCCGCTCGCGCAGCCGCGCGTTCCGGCCGATCATCGCCCGCTCGCTCACGAGCCGTACGTTCCGCTCCTGGAGGGCGTGGAGGAGGGTGCGGCGCTGGGCCCAGTAACGGTGCGCGAGCCCGGGAGCGAGGGTGGTGCCCAGGTAGTAGAGGGTCGCCATGAAGGCGAGGGTGAGCAGCCGCTGGCGGTCCCAGCTGACGATGAGGGTGCAGCCGACGTTGAGCACGTAGGCCGCGACGAAGGCGTGCAGGGCCCGGCCGACGCCGGCGATGTGGCCGCCGGCGGACCAGCCGAGGACGAGCAGCAGCGCGCCGAGGCCGGGGACGGCGGGGGAGAGCGCGGCGGTGACGACGAGCACGCTGGCGGGGAACCGGCGGCGCAGCAGCGACAGTACGGCCGCGGCGACGGCGACCACGACGAGCTGCCAGCCCTCGCCTCCGAGCAGTTCCTCGGTGCCGGCGGCGAGCAGGGCGACGACGGCGGTGAGGGCGGCCTCGCCGACCGTCCTGCGCCGTGACCACTCCCCGGCGGGCGCGAGCCATCTCCACGCGGCGGCAGTCCTGGCCCGGATCCCGCGCCGGTCCCCCGCCTTCTCGGCTTCCGCCGGTCCGACGGCCGGCTTCCCTACTTCCGCCTGTCCGACGGCAGCCCTCCCGGCTTCCGTCCCTCCGACGGCCGTCTGCCCGGCCGCCGTTCCCGCCCTCGTCGTTTCCACGCTCGCACCCTAGGCAGCGGCGTCGCCTCGCGGCGTCCCTCTTTCGTCGCGGCCCGGAACGACGAAAGGCAGGATGTCGATGGCCCCGGACAACGCGGAAGCCCCGTAGGTCTGAGACCTACGGGGCTTCCGTCTGGTGCGCGAGGGGGGAGTTGAACCCCCACGCCCTTTCGGGCACTGGAACCTGAATCCAGCGCGTCTGCCTATTCCGCCACCCGCGCATTGGGTGGTCTCCCTGCCCTCTCACCTTTTCGGTGGGAGCGCCTGGCGACATCTGAAGATTAGCACGTCGGAGACGGTGGATTCACATCCGTTGTTTCGGCCCCCCGCGAGCAGAACAGAGGAGTAGGGGGAGAGCACACCGCCACCCCTCCGGAGCGACCGCGCGGAGGAACCGACCGAGAGAGCGGGCGAGTGACCACGAAGCAGGCCGTCATGGCGCAGGCCGTCATGGCGCAGGCCGCCACGGGGCAGGTCGTCACGACGCTGCCCGCCACGGGGCGGACCGTCACGAGGCGGACCGGCGGCGGAGAGACCCCGGGGGAGAGGACCCCAGAAGAGCAGGCGAGGAACCCTCCTCGCCTCCCTCGCCGCTTCCCTCCCCCCTCTCCTCTCGCCCCTCTTCCCCACCTCCCTCCCCGCCACCTCCCCTCACTCCTCCACACCTCCCTCCTTCCCACCCCCACCACAGAGGGGGGGAGAAGTACGGAGAAGAAGGAGAGAAGGGACACAGGGGAAAGAGGGGAGAGATGGGAGAGACGGGGGAGAAGCGGGAGGTTGCGGCGCCGGCCGCCTTGATCGACGCGCTCGCTCCGGCCCTCCGCCCCTCCTGTCGGACAGCCTCGTGCGGGACACTGTCCACAGGCCCCCTCTACGATCCCTGGGGGGAGGGCCTGTGAGAGGTGACACTCGTCCACAGGGCAGAGAAGGGGAACCAGCCGATTTCCCGACGCGTGGATACGATCAGTAAGCAGTACCAGGACGGCAACGACGGAGGAGGTGCCCCATGGGAGTCCTGAAGCGTTTCGAGCAGCGTCTCGAAGGTCTGGTCAACGGCACCTTCGCCAAGGTGTTCAAGTCCGAGGTCCAGCCGGTCGAGATCGCCGGCGCGCTCCAGCGCGAGTGCGACAACAACGCGCAGATCTGGAACCGCGAGCGGACCGTCGTCCCCAACGACTTCATCGTGGAGCTCAGCGCGCCCGACTACGAGCGCCTGAGCCCCTACTCGGGACAGCTGGGCGACGAGCTCGCCGGGCTGGTCCGGGACTACGCCAAGCAGCAGCGGTACACCTTCATGGGCCCGATCAAGGTCCACCTGGAGAAGGCCGACGACCTCGACACCGGTCTGTACCGGGTGCGCAGCCGTACGCTCGCGTCGAGCACGTCCCAGCCGCAGCCGCACGGCGGGCAGCAGCACGGCGGGCAGCAGCACCAGCCCCATCAGCAGCAGGGACAGGGCCAGGGCGGCTACGGGTACCCCCCGCAGGGGCCCCCGCCCGGCGCTCCGCCGATGCCTCCGTCGCCTCCGGGCGGCGGCGCGGGCCAGCGGCCCGCCGGCGGCCGTCCCCCGGCGTCCGGCGGTACCCAGGTGCGCCGCTGGATCGAGATCAACGGCAACCGCCACCAGATCTCCCGCCAGACCCTGGTCCTCGGCCGCAGCACCGACGCGGACGTGAGGATCGACGATCCCGGCGTGTCCCGCCGGCACTGCGAGATCCGGACCGGAACGCCCTCGACGATCCAGGATCTCGGATCCACCAACGGCATCGTGGTGGACGGGCAGCACACCACCCGCGCTACGCTCCGCGACGGCTCGCGGATCGTCGTGGGCAGCACCACCATCGTTTACCGGCAAGCCGAAGGGTGAAGCGGGGGCAATGTCAGAGCTGACCCTGACGGTCATGCGGTTGGGTTTCCTGGCCGTTCTGTGGCTGTTCGTCATCGTGGCCGTCCAGGTCATCCGTAGTGACCTGTTCGGCACGCGGGTGACCCAGCGCGGTTCGCGTCGCCAGGAGGCGCGTCCCCAGCAGAGCGGGCGCCAGCAGGCCGCTCCGCCGCAGCAGCGGGGTGCGCAGCAGGCGCCGCAGCCGGCCGGCGGCGGCCGGTCGCGGCGCGGCGCGCCGACGAAGCTGGTCGTCTCCGAGGGCACCCTCACCGGCACCACCGTCGCCCTCCAGGGCCAGACGATCACGCTGGGGCGGGCGCACGACTCGACGATCGTGCTGGACGACGACTACGCGTCCAGCCGGCACGCCCGGATCTACCCCGACCGGGACGGCCAGTGGATCGTCGAGGACCTCGGGTCCACGAACGGCACGTACCTCGACCGGACCCGCCTCACCACCCCGACGCCGATTCCGCTGGGGGCGCCGATCCGCATCGGCAAGACCGTCATCGAGCTGCGGAAGTAGTACGACAATGAGCGAGCTGACCGGAGCGACCGGAGGGTGGGCAGTGTGGGTCGAGACCGGCTGTACCCCGATGCAGCGGCGACAGGGCAGGTGGGCATGAGTCTGTCCCTGCGATTCGCCGCGGGCTCGCACAAGGGCATGATCCGCGAGGGGAACGAGGACTCCGGTTACGCCGGTCCCCGTCTCCTCGCGATCGCCGACGGCATGGGCGGCCAGGCCGCCGGCGAGGTCGCCTCCTCCGAGGTGATCTCGACGCTCGTCGTCCTCGACGACGACATCCCGGGTTCCGACATCCTCACCTCGCTGGGCACGGCGGTGCAGCGCGCCAACGACCAGCTCCGGATGATGGTCGAGGAGGACCCGCAGCTGGAGGGCATGGGCACCACGCTCACCGCCCTGCTGTGGACCGGGCAGCGCCTCGGCCTCGTGCACGTCGGCGACTCCCGCGCGTACCTGCTGCGCGACGGCGTCCTGACGCAGATCACCCAGGACCACACCTGGGTCCAGCGGCTCGTGGACGAGGGCCGGATCACCGAGGAGGAGGCCACCACCCACCCGCAGCGTTCGCTCCTGATGCGCGCGCTCGGCAGTGGCGACCACGTCGAGCCCGACCTGTCCATCCGTGAGGTCCGTGCCGGCGACCGGTACCTGATCTGCTCCGACGGCCTGTCCGGAGTGGTCTCGCACCAGACCCTCGAGGACACCCTCGCCAGCTACCAGGGCCCGCAGGAGACCGTGCAGGAGCTGATCCAGCTCGCGCTGCGCGGCGGCGGCCCCGACAACATCACGGTGATCGTCGCCGACGTCCTCGACGTCGACGGCGGCGACACCCTCGCCGGCCACCTCAGCGACACCCCCGTCGTCGTCGGCGCGGTCGCCGAGAACCAGCAGCAGCTGAACGACGGCGGCGCGATGCAGACCCCGGCCGGCCGTGCCTCCGGGCTCGGCCGCACCGCCCCGCACCACCAGCCGCCCGCCGGCGGCTTCGGCCCGCCCGGCAGCGGCGACGACCACGGGTACGGCGGGCCGCCGCACGGCGCCTTCGACTCGTACGACGAGGAGGACTTCGTCAAGCCGCGCCGCAAGCGGCGGTGGATCGGGCGCACCCTGATCCTCGTCCTCGCGCTCGGCGTCCTCGGCGGCGGCGCGTACGGCGGCTGGCGGTGGACCCAGACCCAGTACTTCGTGGGCTCCAACGCCGAGCACGTGGCGCTGTACCGGGGCATCAGCCAGGACCTCGCCTGGGTGAAGCTCTCGGAGGTCGAGAAGGACCACCCCGAGATCGAACTCAAGTACCTCCCCGCCTACCAGCGGAAGCAGGTCGAGGACACGATCGCGGGCGGCAGCCTCGCCAAGGCCCAGACGAAGATCTCCGAGCTGGCCGTGCAGGCCTCGGCCTGCAAGAAGACCGAAGAGCGCCGCGTGGCCAAGGAGAAGGCCGACAAGGAGAAGGCGGCCGAGAAGCCGGCCGACGGCGCCGAAGCCAAGCCCGAATCCAAGCCCACCACAGCCGCTCCGACCCCGGGTCCCACCCTCACCGCGGAGGAGCAGAAGCTGGCCTCGAACTGCGGCAAGCAGTAAGCACCCGTAGGGGGCCTTTCACCACCATGAGCGTTGTCACCAACACGACCACCATCGGCGCGATCGAGGCGCCGAGCCGCCGCAACACCGAGCTGGCGCTGCTCGCCTTCGCCGTCGCGATCCCGGTGTTCGCGTACCTCAACGTGGGGCTCGCGCTGGATGGCGAAGTGCCCTCCGGCATGCTCGGCTACGGACTCGGCCTGGCGCTTCTCGCGACCGTCGCCCACCTCGTCGTACGCAAGTGGGCGCCGTACGCGGACCCGCTGCTGCTGCCGCTGGCGACCCTGCTCAACGGCATGGGCCTGGTGCTGATCTGGCGGCTGGACCAGTCGCCGCGGCTGATCTCGCTGGCGAAGCGCAGCTACGGGGCGTTCAGCCCGTCCGCGCCGAACCAGATGATGTACTCGGCGATCGGCATCGCCATGTTCGTGGGCGTGCTGCTGCTGCTCAAGGACCACCGGGTCCTGCAGCGCTACACGTACATCTCCATGGTGGTGGCGCTCGTGCTGCTGCTGCTGCCGCTGGTCCCCGGGCTCGGCACGGACGTCTTCGGCGCCAAGATCTGGATCCGGATCGGCGGCTTCTCGATCCAGCCCGGTGAGTTCGCCAAGCTCGTCCTCGCCGTCTTCTTCTCCGGCTACCTGATGGTGAAGAGGGACGCGCTGGCCCTGGCCAGCCGCCGCTTCATGGGGCTCTACCTGCCGCGCGGCCGTGACCTCGGCCCGATCCTGACGATCTGGGCGGTCAGCCTCCTCATCCTGGTCTTCGAGAACGACCTCGGCACCTCGCTGCTGTTCTTCGGCATGTTCGTGATCATGCTGTACGTGGCGACCGAGCGGACCAGCTGGATCGTCATGGGTCTGCTGATGGCCGTCGCGGGCGCGGTGGTCGTCGGTTCGACCGCCAGTCACGTGCAGTCCCGCGTGGCGGCCTGGCTCGACCCCTTCGAGTGCCTCAAGACGGCCCCCGAGGGCTCGAACATGGCGTACGCCTGTGACCAGATGACGCAGGTGCTGATGTCCTTCGGCTCCGGCGGCATCCTCGGCACCGGCCTCGGTCAGGGCAACTCCGACCTCATCCAGTTCGCCGCCAACTCCGACTTCATCTTCGCCACCGTCGGCGAGGAGCTCGGCCTGACCGGCGTCATGGTCTTCCTGCTGCTGTACGGCCTGATCATCGAGCGCGGCATCCGCACCTCCCTCGCCGCCCGCGACCCCTTCGGCAAGCTGCTCGCGATGGGCCTCTCCGGCGCCTTCGCGCTGCAGATCTTCGTCGTGGCCGGCGGTGTGATGGGCCTCATCCCGCTCACCGGCATGACGATGCCGTTCCTCGCGTACGGCGGTTCGTCCGTGATCGCCAACTGGGCCCTGATCGGCATCCTGATCCGGATCAGCGACACCGCGCGCCGTCCGGCGCCCTCCCCCGCACCGAATCCCGACGCCGAGATGACCCAGGTGGTCCGTCCGTGAACAAGCCGCTGCGCCGGGTCGCGATCTTCTGCGGCCTGCTCGTCCTCGCCCTGCTCCTGCGCGACAACTGGCTCCAGTTCGTCCGTGCCGACGAGCTGAACGCCAACCCCAAGAACCGGCGCATCCAGATCGAGCGCTACTCGAACGAGCGCGGCAACATCATCGTCGACGGACAGCCGATCACCGGCTCCGTCGACTCGGGCGACAAGTTCTACAAGTTCAAGCGGACCTACGTGGACGGCCCCATGTGGGCCCCGGTGACCGGCTACGCCTCGCAGGCGTACGACGCCAACCAGATCGAGAAGATCGAGGACGGCATCCTCACCGGCAACGACGACCGGCTCTTCTTCGACCGCACGCTCGCCATGTTCACCGGCGAGAAGAAGAAGGGCGGCGACGTCGTCACGACCCTCAACGGCGCCGCGCAGAAGGCCGCCTTCGAGGGCCTGGGCAACAACACGGGCGCCGTCGTCGCGATCGAGCCGTCGACCGGCAAGATCCTGGCGCTCGCGTCCACCCCGTCGTACGACCCGGCCTCCTTCGCCGGCTACTCCGACAAGGACGAGAAGGCCTGGGTCGGCCTGGAGAAGGACAAGAACAAGCCGAAGCAGAACCGCGCCCTGCGCGAGATCTACCCGCCCGGCTCCGTGTTCAAGGTCGTGACGGCCGCCGCCGCGCTGGAGTCCGGCAAGGTCAAGGACATCGACGCGTCGACGGACACACCCGAGGGCTGGAAGATCCCGCTCTCCACGCTGCCGATGAAGAACCACTCGGGCGGCTGCGCCAACGCCAGCCTCAACGAGGCGCTGCGGGTCTCCTGCAACTCGGTCTTCGCCAAGCTCGGTGACGACGTCGGCGTCGAGAAGATGAACGAGATGGCGGAGAAGTTCGGCTTCAACGCCGAGCAGTTCACGCCGGTCCGCTCCGCCGCGTCGGTCTACGACAAGAACGCCGACCGAGGTGGCAACGCGCTCTCCTCGATCGGTCAGTTCAACACCGCGACCACCCCGCTCCAGATGGCGATGGTCACGGCGGCGATCGCGAACGACGGCAAGCTGATGAAGCCGTACATGGTCGACCAGCTGCGCGCGCCGAACCTGGACGTGATCAAGCAGAACGAGCCGGAGCAGATGAGCCAGCCCGTCTCGCCGGAGAACGCCCAGAAGCTCCAGGCCATGATGGAGAACGTCGTCGCCAAGGGCACCGGCGCCAAGGCCGACCTGAACATGAGCGGCGTGAAGGTCGGCGGCAAGACGGGTACCGCGCAGCACGGCGAGAAGAACGCCAAGCGGCCCTACGCCTGGTTCATCTCGTACGCCAAGACGGACAAGGGTTCCCCGGTCGCCGTCGCCGTGATCGTCGAGGACGCCGAGGGCGTCGGCCGTGAGGACATCAGCGGTGGCGGTCTCGCCGCACCGATCGCGAAGGCGGTCATGAAGGCCGTTCTGAAGAGCCGCGGCTGATCTTGCGAAGGGCCGGTGCCCGCCAGGTACCGGTCGGGTATCAGCTGCCCTCCGCGCGCGGTACGGCTCTTCGGGGCCGGTACCGTATGCGCGGACAGCACACACCGCCGGACCACCCCAGGGTGCGGTCGGGACAGACGGAGAGGGCTGGATTAGCTATGGAAGAGCCGCGTCGCCTCGGCGGCCGGTACGAGCTGGGCTCGGTGCTCGGCCGTGGTGGCATGGCCGAGGTGTACCTCGCCCAGGACACCCGGCTCGGTCGCACCGTCGCCGTGAAGACGCTGCGGGCCGACCTGGCCCGTGACCCGTCCTTCCAGGCCCGGTTCCGCCGCGAGGCACAGTCCGCCGCCTCCCTGAACCACCCGGCGATCGTCGCCGTCTACGACACCGGCGAGGACTACGTCGACGGGGTCTCCATCCCGTACATCGTCATGGAGTACGTCGACGGCTCGACCCTTCGCGAGCTGCTGCACTCGGGCCGCAAGCTGCTTCCCGAGCGCACGCTGGAGATGACGGTCGGCATCCTGCAGGCGCTGGAGTACTCGCACCGCGCCGGCATCGTGCACCGCGACATCAAGCCCGCGAACGTGATGCTGACCCGCACCGGCCAGGTCAAGGTCATGGACTTCGGCATCGCGCGCGCCATGGGCGACGCGGGCATGACCATGACGCAGACCGCCGCGGTCATCGGCACCGCCCAGTACCTCTCCCCGGAGCAGGCCAAGGGCGAGCAGGTCGACGCCCGCTCCGACCTGTACTCCACCGGCTGCCTGCTGTACGAACTCCTCACCGTCCGGCCGCCGTTCATCGGCGACTCCCCCGTGGCCGTCGCCTACCAGCACGTCCGCGAAGAGCCGCAGCAGCCGAGCAACTTCGACGCCGAGATCACGCCTGAGATGGACGCCATCGTCCTCAAGGCCCTGGTCAAGGACCCCGACTACCGCTACCAGTCCGCCGACGAGATGCGCGCGGACATCGAGGCGTGCCTGGACGGGCAGCCGGTGGCGGCCGCCGCCGCGATGGGCATGGCGGCCCCGGCGTACAGCGGCTACGGCTACCCGCCGGACGACCAGCCGACCACGGCGCTGCGGCAGACCGACCCGGTCGGCCAGACCTCGATGATGCCTCCGGTCCCGCCGGACGGCGGGGGCTACGGCGGGTACGACGGCTACGACGACCGCCCGGACCGCCGGCGCGGCGGCCAGAAGAAGTCGAACGCCTCGACGATCCTGCTGGCCCTCTGCGGCGTCCTGGTGCTTGTCGGCGCGATCTTCATCGCCCGCTACCTCATGGACACCAACGACACCCCGCAGCAGACGCTGGTGCCGCCGCTCGTCGGGCAGACGATGCCCGAGGCGCAGAAGTCCGCGCTCAACGCCCAGGTGAAGGTCCAGGAGGCGGGCAAGGAGCGTTGCGACCAGCCCACCGGTGCGATCTGCCGCCAGGACCCGGTCGCCGACGGCGCCGGCAAGATGGAGGTCGACGGCACCATCCAGGTGTGGGTCTCCGAGGGCGCGCCGCTCGTGGAGGTCCCCGACGTCCAGGAGCAGTCGCTCCAGCGGGCGAAGGAGACCCTGGAGGGCAAGGGCTTCAAGGTCAAGGTCGAGGAGGAGGAGTCCGAGGAGGACCCCGGCACCGTGCTGCGGCAGGACCCGCAGAACGGCACCAAGGCCGAGAAGAGCTCCACGGTGACCCTCACCGTCGCCAAGCAGAAGCTGACGCAGCTGCCGCCGGTGACGAACCGCGACGTGAGCCTGGCGCTCCAGCAGCTGACCGGCCTCGGCTTCACCAACGTGAAGCAGGAGGAGGTCGACAGCGACCAGCCCAAGGGCATGGTGGTGGAGCAGACCCCGGCGGGTCCGAGCAACCAGCCGCTGACCGTCGAGATCGTCCTGAAGGTCTCCAAGGGCCCGGCGCAGGCCCAGATCGTGATCCCGGCGGACATCGTCGGCAAGTCGCTCAAGGAGGTCCGGGACAACCTCCAGGGCCAGGGCGTCACGGTCGTCGTGGTCGGTGTCGACAAGGACGACGCCCAGGTGCGCCAGTCGCTCCCGGCCCCCGGCACGCCGGTCAAGCAGGGCGACACGGTCACCCTGGTCACCATGGACAACAACGGCGGGCAGCAGCCCAACGGCGGAAACAACGGTGACAACGGCGACAACAGCGGCAACATCGGCGGCTGGTTCGACTGACGCCCGCCCGCTCCTGAGCAGGAAATGGCCCCGGAATCACTGATTCCGGGGCCATTCCTTTATAAAGCGACACATCAATCGATCCGGCTATTTACCTGAATAAATTCAGCCGGGGAAAATCGCCCCACCGGCCGAAGCAGAACGGCGATACACTCAGGCGTTTCAGCGGATCACCCTTGAACCATGCCATGAGGAGAAAAAAGAGATGCGTGTCGGAAAAGCACTTGCCGCGGGTTTCGTGGCTTTCGGCGCCGTGGTGGTATCGGCCGGTACGGCCTCGGCGGCCCCCGCTTACGACTGCCTTTTCGACGAGGTGTGCCTCTACTACAGCTCCAGTTCGTACGGATACGGCGCCTACTTCGCACAGAGTGGCAGCATTTCCGACTACTCGGGCTACTACTTCAAGGCCGGTGACAACGGCAGCACCGGTGCCGGCGTCTCGGTGAAGAACAACGCCGCCGCGGTGGACAACCGGGCGACGCCGCGGAACTTCTACCTCTACTACAACAGCAACTACGACTGCCGGGTCGCCTGCGTCACGGTCTCGCCGGGCACCCTCATCAACCTTTCCGAGCCGCTGAAGAACGACAACGCGTCGGGCAAGCTCGGCCCGTCCCAGGTCGGCTGACACCCCCTGGCACCCGCGGTGGGCGCCCGGCCGTCACCCCGGCCGGGCGCCCACCGCCCCGCACTCCATCGCCCCGCACTCCGCACTCCCGCACCCCCGTACCGAAAGAGATCGCCCAGGTGTCTCGCCGCGCGTTCCGTACCGCCGCCTCCCTGATCGTCCTGCCGCTGCTCGTGGCCGGCTGCGCGGGGAACGGGGCAGAGACCGGCGCCGAGCGCCCCGGGACCGCCGGCACGGCGGCTCGTGACGGCGCGCGGACCCCGCCCCCCGTCCGCTCCGTGCCGGTCCTCGACTCCGCGAACGACAAGCCGCTGCCGCTGGATCCGTACCTGGTGAATCCGGGCCAGTTCACGGCCCTCAGCCAGGCGTACGCGAAGTCCCTCGCCCGCTGCATGGCGCGCTTCGGCTTCGACCACGTGCCGCCGCTCGAATCCCCGGGCCCCCGGGACAGCGACGCTCCCGTCACGCGGATGGACGGCCGCTACGGAAGCCAGAACGCCCGGCTGATGGCCACCTGGGGATACCACCCCGAAGGGGGGATTCCCGCGGAAGGGGCTTCTTCCGCGGCGCCCACCCGGTCGGTGAGTCCGGAGATGGTCGCCGCCGGGCGCGGCACGTCCGACCCCCAGAAGGCTTTCGGTCCGGGCGGCCAGGTCGTCAACGGACGGACCGTGCCGTATCACGGCTGCATGGGCGAGAGCTTCAAGGAATTGACCGGAAGCGCGGACGGCGCGCTGTACGACCCGCAGATCGCCATCGACCTGAAAATGCGGACGCTGAACGAATCCCAGCAGGACGGACGGACCCGGGCGGTGTTCGCCGAGTGGTCGCGGTGCATGAAAAGCAGGGGTTTCGCCTACCCGGACCCGCTGGCGGCGGGCGGCGACCCGGCCTGGCGGAGGACGCCCCGGCCCACGGCCCGGGAACTGCGGGTGGCGACGGCCGACGCCGCCTGTCGGCACGAGCACAACGTGGTGGGCGTCTGGTACGCGGTGGACCACGCGTACCAGGAGAAGGCACTCGCCGAGAACGCGGCCGCCATGGCCGAGGTGCGAAAAGGCCTGGAATTCAGGATGCGAGCCGCGAACGAGCTGCTTCAGGGCGAGCGGTCGTGAATTCGGACGTACCGGTGCGCGGGCCCTCACGCCGACCATTCACGACAACTCCCGGCGATATGTGTCACCGACCCCGCCCAAACACTTGGGACCTGTGACGCTCAACACCCCGGCATCTATCACGACATAGGCGCTACGGACTTCTTGAGCCATTGCGGCGGCGACCCGCCCACGCCAAGATCATCAACCCCAAAGGCTCTTCACGACCGGAGTTGGCATGCGCCGAATATTCTCTGTTCTCACCGGAATTCTCCTGCTTCTGGCCGGCAGCTTCGTCATGGCGCCCTCGGCCTCCGCCGCCGCGACCGGCGCCTACGGCTGCGGCGGCAGCCAGATCGACTCGTACCAGGTCAAGACCACGGGCGGCAGCGTCTACGGCAACGTCTACCTGTACTACGACGCCTCGACCGGCAAGAACTGTGCGGTCAACGTGGCGACGGCGGCCGGCGGGTACGGCACCCCCACCTTCAAGTTCGTGATGATCGTGAAGTGTGTCGCCGGCACCACGGCGGGCTCCACCTGCGTCCAGGACACCTACGTCCAGGACCCGTCCACCACGGGCATCACCTACAGCCAGTACGCGGGCCCGGTCAGCATCTCCGCGGCCGGCCGGTGCATCTCGGTGACCGGCATCAACAGCCTCACCAGCGGCCCGAGCTCCTCGCAGGCTTCGTTCAACAGCAAGGCCACCCACTGCGGATAGTGGCGCGATCCACGACGGCCCGGCGGTTCTCCGCCGGGCCGTCGTGCGTCCGTCCGCCGTCCCTCGGCCGTCGGCCGCGCCTCAGCGCAGCTCCGCCGGGGGCGTCCGCTCGGCGTCGACCTTCTCCGTGCGGGCCAGCTCTCCCCAGACGATGTACCGGTAGTCCGAGGTGTACATGGGGGTGCAGGTGGTGAGGGTGATGTACCGGCCGGGCTCGGTCCTGCCGGACTCCTCGGGGACCTGCTGGAGGACGTCCACGTTGTACTTCGTGGTCTCCGGGAGCGTCTTGTAGACCTTGTAGACGTACCAGGTGTCCTTGGACTCGAAGACGATCGGATCGCCGTTCTTCAGCTTGTGGATGTTGTGGAACTTGGCCCCGTGGCCGTCCCGGTGCGCGGCGAGCGTGAAGTTGCCCTGCTTGTCCTGCGGGAGCGCCGACTTGATCGGGTCCGTGTAGTAGCCGGCGACCCCGTTGTTGAGGACGGTGCTGCCCGTGCCCTGCTTGACGAGGATCTCGTCGCCGCCGAAGGCGGGCACGTGGAGGAAGCCGAGGCCGCCCTTGGTGTCGAGCGCGCCGGGGCCCGGATCGGCCCACTCGCCGCGGACCTGCGCGCCCTCCTTGTCGGCGGCGCGGTCGGCGAGGACGTTCGTCCACCACAGCGAGTAGACGACGAAGAGTCCGAGCACGAGGCCGGCTGTGATGAGGAGTTCACCGAAGACGCTGATGAGCCCGGCGATCCGGTTGCGCGCACGTGACACTGGGTCGGCCCTCGTCCCTTCTGGAGGTGTGGGGTCTCAGCCTACGAGCGCGGTCGGCTTTCCCTTGCTGCGAGGGCGTTCCTCGACCAGCTTTCCCCAGACGATCATGCGGTAGGTGCTGGTGAACTCGGGCGTGCAGGTGGTCAGGGTGATGTAGCGGCCCGGCCCGGTGAAGCCGGAGCCCTTGGGGACGGGGTCGATGACCGCGATGTTCGAGGGCGCGGTCTGCGGGAGGATGCTCGCCATCTCGTAGGTGTAGTAGGCGTCCTGGGTCTCGACCACGATCGGGTCGCCGGGCTTGAGGCGGTTGATGTAGCGGAACGGCTCGCCGTGGGTGTTGCGGTGGCCCGCGACCGCGAAGTTGCCCTGCTTGTCGGCGGGCATGGCGGTCTTGAGTTTGCCCTCGCCGTAGTGGCCGACCATGCCCTTGTCGAGGACCTTGGGCTTGCTGATGCCCTCGGCGACGGGGACGACGACGTCCAGCTTGGGGATGTGCATGATGGCGAAGCCCTCGCCGGGGGCGAAGACGTCGGGTTTGCTCTCGCCCTTGGCCCAGGTGTCCTCGATCTTCTCCTTGGCCTGGTTGGTCTCCTGGCCGGCGAGGACGTTGGTCCACCACAGCTGGTAGGCGACGAAGAGGAGCATGACGACGCCGAGGGTGATGAACAGCTCGCCGACGACGACGCCGACGCTGTCCTTGGCCGCCTTGGCCTCCCGGGCGGCACGCCGCGCCTCCACCCGTGAGAGGGGCCGCTCGGCGGGGGCCCCGCGGTCCGGGCCAGGTCCCGTACGGCCCTTGCCGCGGCCCTGCTTCGCGGCGGCCCGGCGGCGCTCGGCCCGTCCCGGCCCGGGAAGGGGCTCCACGGGCGCCGGGGCCTCCTCGGAGACCTGGGGCAGCTCCCGGGTCCCCTCGGCCCCGTACGGCTCGCGTACGGGCTCGTACGCGGCCTCCTGCGGCGCCGGGTACGGGGCCTCCGCCCGCGGGACGTCCGCGTACGGTGCCTGCTCGTGCCGGGCCTCCTCGTACGGGGCCTGCGCGTGCCCTGCCCCCGCGTACGGGGCCTCGTGGACGGGAGTCGCGGTCTCGTAGCCGTACGCGGTGCCGGGGTCGTAGACGTACGGGGTGCCGGCGCCGGTCTCGTACGGCTGCTCGGCCGGGTAGGGGTACGGGCCGCCCTGCTGCGGTGCCTGGCCGTACGGGGCCTGCTGCTCGTAGCCGTACGGGTCCCCCTGCTCGTGGCCGTACGCGTCCCGCCGCTCGTGTTCGTACGGGCCGGGTCCGTGCTCCGGGGGTATCGGCTCGGCGCCGGGCTGCTCGGAGGCCCGGAACCACGGCGAGCCCGTGGTCACGCGACGGCCTTGCCCACCACCGGCGCGAGCCCCGCCGACCGGCCGACCGCTCCCTCGTCTCCGCACTGCTTCAGCCAGTTGGCGAGCATCAGGTGGCCGTGCTCGGTGAGCACCGACTCCGGGTGGAACTGGACGCCCTCGACGGGCAGTTCGCGGTGGCGGAGGCCCATGATGATGCCGTCCTCGGTCCGCGCGGTCACCTCGAGCTCGGCCGGCAGGACGGCCGGCTCGGCGGCGAGCGAGTGGTAGCGGGTGGCCGTGAACGGCGAGGGGAGGCCTGCGAAGACGCCCTTGCCCTCGTGGACGACGGGCGAGGTCTTGCCGTGCAGCAGCTCGGGGGCGCGGTCGACGACGCCGCCGTAGGCCACGGCCATCGACTGCATGCCGAGGCAGACGCCGAAGACCGGCACCCCGGTGGCGGCGCAGTGGCGCACCATGTCGATGCAGACGCCGGCCTGCTCGGGGGCGCCGGGGCCGGGCGACAGCAGCACGCCGTCGAAGCCGTCCTGGGCGTGGCTCAGCTCCACCTCGTCGTTGCGGAGCACCTCGCACTCGGCACCGAGCTGGTAGAGGTACTGCACGAGGTTGAAGACGAAGCTGTCGTAGTTGTCGACGACGAGAATGCGCGCGCTCACTGGCCGTCCACCGTCACATCGTTGAACGGAAGCAGCGGCTCCGCCCAGGGGAACACGTACTGGAAGAGGACGTAGACGGTCCCGAGGACCAGTGCGAGGGAGATCAGCGCCCGCACGAACGCGTTCCCCGGCAGATGCCGCCAGATCCAGCCGTACATGACGTCGTCGCCCCTTCCGTTCGTTACGGGCACCAGAGTACGGGTCGGGGGCTCCGTCGGGGGGAAGCTGTCCGAACCCTGTGGACGAGGACCCGCGGACGGCCCGCGCGGCCGGGCTACGCGGCGGGCCTGGCGTGGTGGAGGTCGACCGCGCCGGTGTAGCCGGGCAGGGTCACGTCCTTGTGGTCGTCGACCTTCCAGCCGAGCCCGTAGGCCTTCACGTACAGCTGGTAGTTCTGGAGCGCCGGGGAGTCGGCGAGGGCCTTGTCGAGCTTCCCCCGGTCACCGATGGCGGTGATCTTGTAGGGGGGCGAGTAGACGCGGCCCTGGAGGATCAGGGTGTTGCCGACGCAGCGGACGGCGCTGGTGGAGATGAGCCGCTGGTCCATGACCCTGATGCCCTCGGCGCCGCCCTCCCAGAGGGCGTTGACGACGGCCTGGAGGTCCTGCTGGTGGATGACCAGGTCGTTGGCCTGCGGCTCCGGGTAGCCGGGCGCGGCCTGGGCTCCGGGCGGGGCGTCGTTCAGGGTGACGGTGAGGCCGGGGCCGGAGATCTCGGTGGTGCCGGCGGCGGTCTCCAGGGCCTTCAGCCGGCGGTCCTCGGCGGCCGTCGAGCCGTCGTCGCGGGCCGCGAGGGTGTCGACCTCGCCGCGCAGGGCGGCGGTGGACTCGTCGAGGCCGGCGTTCTTGTGGCTGCGTTCCTCGATGAGGTCGGAGAGCCTCAGCAGGGAGGCGTCCGTGCGGATGTTGGTGCCCTTCGCGGTGTTGAAGCTGGTCACGAAGAGCAGTCCCGCGAGGGCGAAGACGGCGAGGGTGAGGAGCCGGACGGGGCGCCAGCGAGTGGCCTTGCCCGGTCCGGCGGGGGGTTCGCCCGGAGTGCCGGCGGAATTGCTCAACGTACCCTGATCCCCTTCTGCGCCGCGGAACCACTACGCTAACGGACGCCCGGGGGGCGCAGTCGACCTGCTACGTCACATCCCGGCGACAGCCACAGTTCCCTGCGCGGTCACGCAGCGCATCGACAGGAGAGTCCCTCGTGCCGAAGTCACGGATCCGCAAGAAGGCCGACTACACGCCCCCGCCGGCGAAGCAGGCCACCAACATCAAGCTGACGAACCGCAGCTGGGTCGCCCCGGTGATGCTGGCCCTGTTCGCCATCGGTCTGGTGTGGATCGTGGTCTTCTACGTCACCGACGGTTCGCTTCCGATCGAGTCGATCCGGAACTGGAACATCGTGGTCGGCTTCGGTTTCATCGCCGCCGGGTTCGGTGTCTCCACACAGTGGAAGTGAGCGTCTTAGCGGCGCTTAGCGGGTCCGCCCGTCTGCCGTCAAGCTCACCCCAGAGTTTATCCACAGCGTTGTGCACAGCACTGGATAACTTACGAAGATCTGTGGATAACCCACGCCGGATTGACGCCGGTATGACTGCGATCACTTGTCCACAGCGGGCTGGAGCCCCCTGCCTCCCGGGAGAAATCCCAGGTCAGAGGCAGGGGGCTCGGTCATGCCCCGCAGGGTGGGGAGAACTCGCCACACACTGTGGATAACTTTGGGGAAAGCTCACGTCCCCAGCTCGTCCACAGCCGTTCGCGCTCAGGTGAGCGCGAAGGTCCGGGCCGTCACGACCCCCACGTCGATCAGCAGCAGCAGTCCACAGGCGCCGTACTGGATCAGCTCCCGACGGGACCGGGGCGCCTGCACGAGCGCGTACGTCACCAGCACTCCGGCCACCAGTCCACCGACGTGCGCCTCCCAGGAGATCCCCGGACGGGTGAACGTCATCAGCAGGGAGAGCGCCACGAAGAGGACCACCGGCCGCATGTCGTGACGCCGCCGGCGGGCCAGCACCACCCAGGCGCCGATGAGGCCGTAGACGATCCCCGAGGCGCCCAGCGAGGGCTGGTTCGGGGCGGCGACCACATAGGCGAGGACCGAGCCGGAGAGGCCGGAAAGCAGGCACAGCAGCGCGTACCGGGACCGGCCCAGCTCGGGCTCGACGATCCCGCCGATCACCCACAGGCCGATCAGGTTGAAGAGGATGTGCCACGGCTCCTGGTGCAGGACCGTGGCGGTGAGCAGCCGGTACCACTCGCCGTCCGCGACCCCGACGACCTCCCCGAGCAGCGGGTTGAACGCGTACCCGATCAGCACGAGCTCGTCGACGAACCGGTCGCCGAGGATCAGCACCAGGCCGTAGACCAGGACGCAGATCCCGATGAGGACCTTGGTCACCAGCCGGTCGTCGGTCCTGACCCGGCCGCCCGCGAGCGTCCTGGCCTGGTTGGCGTCGGCCGCGTGCCCGGTGCCCGAGCCGCTGCGGACGCAGTCGGGGCACTGGAAGCCGACGGAGGCGGAGATCATGCACTCCGGGCAGATGGGCTTCTCGCAGCGGGTGCAGCGGATGCCCGTCTCGGTGCCGGGATGGCGGTAGCAGTGCGGCGGTCCGGACTGGGTGTCCATGCGCGGGGTCCCGTCCTTCCCGGTCAGCGCTGCTCGATCACCACGGACTCGACCACGACGTCCGTCAGCGGCCGCTGGGTCTGCGCGTCGGTGGGGACCTTCGCGATGGCGTCCACGACGGCCCGGCTCTTCGCGTCCACGACCTCGCCGAAGATGGTGTGCTTGCGGTTGAGCCAGGTCGCGGGGCCGACCGTGATGAAGAACTGCGAGCCGTTGGTGCCCGGCCCGGCGTTGGCCATCGCCAGCAGGTACGGCCGGTCGAACCACAGCTCGGGGTGGAACTCGTCCGGGAACTCGTACCCGGGGCCGCCCGTGCCGGTGCCCAGCGGGTCGCCGCCCTGGATCATGAAGTCGCCGATGACCCGGTGGAAGACCGTGCCGTCGTAGAGGGGGCCGCTGGAGACCTCCCCGGTGCCCGGATGGGTCCACTCGCGGCCGCCCGAGGCGAGCTCGGTGAAGTTCCGCACCGTCTTCGGCGCGTGGAACGGCAGCAGGCGCACCTCGATGTCGCCCGCGCTGGTCTTGAGGATCGCGTACGGCATGGCCACGGTCCGCCATCCCTCCCTGGTCGTGCGTCACACCGCGGAACGGATCGCCTCACGCGTCCGCGGCCCTGGCGAGTCGATCCTCGCATGCCGGACCGGCCCCGAACGGCCCGCCCGCGTCCCCCGCATGCCCCGGATGCCAGCCCCGCATGCCGGACTTCGTTCCGGCAGGCATGATGCCGAAAAGGATGGAAAGGTGAAAAACCGACATCGCTCGCCACCGAGGAGGAGGAACCCGTGACTCGCATGGACAGCGTGCGCGCCGCTACGGATTCGGCGAAGGAAAGCGTCCTGCACGCCGCGGACGTGGTGGCGCCGTACGCCGGCACGGCCAAGGACCAGGCCGCGCACTATGCGCACGAGGCGCGGGCGCGTCTCGCACCCAAGGTGTCGAGTGCCGCTCGGCAGGCACGCGCGCAGGCGCGTGTGCAGTACGCGGCGTACGTGGCACCGCACGTGCCGCCGCGGGTCGACGACGCCGCGCATCGCGCTGCGGCTCGGACCCGCTCGGTCGCCCATCAGGTGGCCAACTACACCGTTCCGCGTGTCGAGCACGCGGTCGCCGCGACCGGTCCCGTCCTGGGGGAGGCCGGGTCGCGTTCCACTGCCGCCTGGGCCGCGCTGCGCGGTCAGGTGACGCCGGACGACGTCCGGAAGATCGTGAGGAAGCAGGAGCGCCGGGCCAGGGCCGGGCGTCTCGTCAAGGGTCTCGCCGTGCTCGGGCTGCTGGTCGGCGGCGCGTTCGCCGCCTGGAAGTGGTGGGACAGGCAGGCCAACCCGGACTGGCTGGTCGAGCCGCCGGCGCCCACGGAGATGGACGAGGGCTCGGGCATGCCGTCCGCGTCGGGCGTCCCGGGCGTTCAGTCCGAGGCCGGTACGCGGGTGGTCGAGGAGTCCCGGGGCGTCGTGGAGGCCGAGACCGGGAACGGGAGCACGGCCGGGATCGAGCCGGTGCCGGAGACCGAGCCCACGGAGCCCGACGACCGCCGCTGACCCGGGGCAGGCCCGTTCGAGCCGTCCTCCGGTCCGTCCGACCCGGTGGTCTCGTCCGGTCCGTTCGGTCCGTTCCCCTGGAGCGGGCCGTCCGGTCCGTTCGTCCGGTGGTCCGTGACGGGCGGGGCGGGGTGCGGGGTGGGAGGCGTCATGCTCTCTCCCCGCACCCTAGGCGGCCGTCGCGAGCGCGAGCCGCGTCAGCGCGGCCGGGTCGCTCGCGAGCGGCGTCGTCGTGGCGGCGCGGAGGGAGCGGGAGGCGGGCGAGGAACCGTGCGCCTCGGCGCCGATGCGCTGCTTGATCGTGGGCGGCAGCGAGCCGCGGCGGACGGGCGCCCACGGCTCCGCCTGCCTCTGTGCCACGACGGTGGCGGCGCGCTCCCCGGTCGTACGGGCGAGGGGCGCGGCCGGCTCCTCCGGCTGGGTCACGGGGGCCTGGCCGTGGGCGGCGGCGGGGGCCGCCAGGCCGACGGAGGCGAACAGGGCGAAGAGGACGGAGATGAAGGCGGTCCAGAACTGCTTGACCTTGGCGGTGGCCATGGCCCCTCACTTTCGGGAGTGCGGCTCGACGGGTGCGTACGGAAAGGGATCCCCGCACTTCTCGAACGGCTTCGTCCGAGTTGCGCGCTTTACATACCTTTCTCATGATGTGTACGCACACCGGGATCCGGCGGAGCGACGCCGCGACCGCGCAGTTCTTCCGATCAACACCACCCGTCCGGGTCAACGCCCGGACGGCGCCCCTAGCTCAGCCGGCGCTTGAGGTACCCGCTGAGCGGGGTCTCGACCAGGCGGTACACCAGGTACGAGAGCACCAGCATCCCGGCCGTCGTCGCCCCGACGAGGACCCACGGCTGGACGCCCCGGGCCGAGAAGTGGCCGAAGATCTCCCAGCCGATGAACTCGTGCAGCAGGTAGAGGGGATACGTCAGCGCCCCCGCGACCGGCAGCCACCGCCACTGGACCCCGGACAGCTTCCCGGTCGCGATCAGCGCCATGAGGCCGAAGATGACGGCGAGGACCGCGATCACCGGCCAGCGGGCCTGCGCCCCGGGGTGGGTGAGGTGCTCGAAGTTCTCCACGGTGGCCGCGAGGGAGGCGCAGAAGGAGAAGCCGACGATGCCGAAGAGCAGCAGGTTCGGTCGGAAGCGGTACATCAGGTAGAACGCCATGCCGGCGATGAAGAACCAGCTGTGCTCGGGCATGACCAGCATCCGCAGCGGCCCGGGACCGGCCTCGGCCACGAGCAGCGAGGCCGCGCCCCAGGCGCAGCAGAAGAGGACCACCCGCTGGTAGGTGAGCCCGATCCGGACCAGGACGGCGAAGAGCAGGTAGAAGCGGATCTCCGCGAAGAGCGTCCAGTAGACCGCGTCGACGGGCCGGACCCCGAGCGGCTCCTGGAGCATGGTCAGGTTGGTGAGGACGTCGTACCCGGGGAGCCGCTCCCGCTCGCCCGGGATCAGGGCGAGGGTGACCGTGGTCGCGAGGACCGCGAACCAGTAGGCCGGGTAGAGCCGCACCACGCGGGAGACGAAGAACGCCTTCAGCGGCCGGCCCCAGGCGCTCATGCAGATGACGAAGCCGCTGATCACGAAGAAGAACTGGACGCCGAGGTAGCCGTACGACGAGAAGCGGGAGACCTCGGGGAAGACCTCCCAGGCGGGCCGGTTCCAGGCCGCGGAGCCCAGCGCCGTGTAGTGGTAGGCGACGACCATGAGCGCGGCGCCGAGGCGGAGCCCGTCGAGGACGTACAGCCGCCCCCGCTTGCGCGGGGCGGGCGACGGGGAGGCCGGCGGGGCGGGCGACGGGGCCGCGGCCGTGACGGACGGCGGCGCCTGGCTCGCTGTCCGGTCCGCGGACTGCACCAGGTTCGACACTCGGGAAGACCCCCACCTCGACATCGCCTTCGCGCCACCTCGGGGCGGGTGGCGACGGCGCGGAGCCGACCTTAGGAAGCTCAAAGATCACTCACAAGGTGCAATCCTCGTGATTCAGAACTCAACAACCGTCTGACGGTCCGGCACGCAGCAGGCGCATGCCCCGGATCCCCTCGATGATCGAGTGATCCGCGTCACATGACGTCACAGTCGACGCCCTCCCGGTGTCTTGAGGTCGACCCCCTGAAGGGGACGGTCCGGGACGAGGGAGAGACACCATGGGCGGGAACACCGAGGTGGTCGTGATCGGCGGCGGGTACGCGGGCGTGATGGCGGCCAACCGGCTCACCGCGCGCGACGACGTGACCGTGACGGTGGTCAACCCCCGTCCGTCGTTCGTCCCCCGCCTCCGCCTCCACCAGGTGGTCGGCGGCAGCCACTCCGGGACCGTCCGGTACGAGGAGGTGCTGGCGGACCGCGTCCGGCTGGTGGTCGACTCGGTGGCCCGGATCGACGTCCACGCGCGCGTGGTCGTCCTGGAGTCGGGTGCCTCGGTCGGCTACGACCGCCTGGTCTACGCGGTCGGCTCCACCGGCGCCCGGCCGGCGGTCCCCGGCGTGGCCGAGCACGCCCACCAGGTCGCCGAGCTGGAGTCGGCCGAGCGGCTGAAGACCGCCGTCGCCGCCCTGCCCGCCGGAGTCCCGGTCACGGTCGTCGGCGCCGGCCCGACCGGGATCGAGACCGCCGCCGAGCTCGCCGAGGGCGGCCGTCCGGTGACGCTGGTCTGCGGCGGGGTCCTCGGCCCCTATCTGCACCCGAGGGCGCGGCGCTCGGCCGCCCGGCGGTTCGCGGCGCTCGGCGTGACCGTGCTCGACGGCCCCGGCACCAAGGTGACCGAGGTGACGGCACGGGCCGTCCGCCTGGCCGACGGCCGCACGGTCGACGGCGGCCTCACCGTCTGGACCGCAGGCTTCGGCGTCCCGGACCTGGCCGCCCGCAGCGGACTGAGCACCGACGCCGAGGGGCGCCTGCTCACCGACGAGACCCTCACCAGCGTCGACGACGAGCGGATCGTCGCGGCCGGGGACTGCTCGGCCCCCTCGGACCTGCCCTTCCGGATGAGCGCCTACGTCGCCGGCTGCCTCGGCGCGCACGCCGCCGACACGGTGCTGGCCCGGCTCGCGGGCGTCCGACCCGAGCCGGTGGACATGTCCTTCAACGCGATGTGCCTCAGCTTCGGCCGCCGGACGGCGATTTTCCAGATCGCGCACAAGGACGACCGGGCGATGCGAATCTACGTCGGCGGGCGTGCGGGGGCGAAGCTCAAGGAGCTGGCCTGCACGCTCAGCGTCAAGCACCTGACGGAAGAGGCCCGCGAGCCCGGCGCGCACTCCTGGCCCAAGGACGGCGGGCACCGGCCGCGGCTGCTGCGGGAGCGCGCGGTCGGCACGACGGACGTCCCCGAGCACGCGGCCTGACCGGCGGACCGAGAACGGGGAGACGAGAACATCATGAACGGCGAGCACACCACGGACCCGGCGACGGACAGCTTCGTCGCCCACCGGAACCTGCTCTTCACGGTGGCCTACGAGATGCTCGGCTCGGCCGCCGACGCCGAGGACGTCCTCCAGGAGACCTGGCTCCGCTGGACCGGCGTCGACCTGGAGCAGGTCCGCGACCGGCGGGCGTACCTCGTCCGCATCACCACCCGGCAGGCGCTCAACCGGCTCCGGACCGTGCAGCGCCGCCGCGAGGCGTACGTGGGGCCGTGGCTGCCCGAGCCGCTGCTGACCACGCCGGACGTGGCCGAGGACGTCGAGCTGACCGAGTCGGTGTCCATGGCGATGATGCTGGTCCTGGAGACCCTCACCCCGACCGAGCGGGCCGTCTTCGTGCTGCGCGAGGTCTTCGAGGTGGGGTACGACGAGATCGCGGCGGCCGTCGACAAGACCCCGGCCGCCGTCCGCCAGATCGCCCACCGGGCCCGTCGGCACGTCGACGCCCGGCGCCCCCGCACCACGGTCTCGGCCCGCGAGGCGCGGGCGGTCGTGGACTCCTTCCGGCGGGCGCTGGAGACCCGCGACCCCCAGGACTTCCTGGACCTGCTCGCCCCCGACATCGTCCTCGTCAGCGACGGCGGCGGGATCAAGCGGGCCGCGCTCCGCCCGGTCGTCGGCGCGGACCGGGTGACCCGCTTCTACCTCGGCGGCACCCTCAAGCACGACGCCACGGTCACCACCGAGCCGACCGTCGTCAACGGCGCCCCGGCCCTCGCCGTGCTCCTCGACGGCGAGCTGGACGGCGTGATGGCGCTGCGCGTCGAGGACGGCCGGATCAGCGGCCTCTACTACGTCCGCAACCCCGAGAAGCTCACCCACGTCATGGCCGAGACCTCCCTCACCCTCCGCTGACCCCCGCCCGCACCGGAAAGGACCCCGAGATGACCGGACCGACCGCTGTGACCGCAGGACCCCGCACCGCCTTCCCCAGGACCGTCAGGGCCGCGGTCGCCCTCCAGACCCTGGCCCTCTTCTTCCAGGCGAGCACCGCCGGCGCCCTGCTCGTCTCCTCGCACGGCGCGCTCCTCCACGACGTCGGCTCCCGGGTGATGTACGGCGCCTCGATGCTGTACGTGGTGGCCGCGGTGCTGGCCTGGCGGCGCGGCGGCGGCGGCCGCCCGGTCCTGTACGCCTCCGGCCTGCTGGCCCTGGCCTCGGTCCAGGTCGTCCTGGGCATCGCCCACCTGCCGGCCTTCCACGTGCCGCTGGGCGTCGCGATGGTCGCCCTCAGCACGTTGGACCTGGCCCGCACCCTGACCGGACCGGCCGGGACCCGGGCGGGCGCGCGGGTGCCCGGGCCGGCCTGACCCGGGCGGCGGCTCAGCCGAGCGGGTTCGCGGTGTCGCGGAGGGCGGCGAGGGCGGGCGCGTACATGCGGGCCTTGATGGTGCCGAGGGTGCCGCCCGCCTTGCCCGCCTGGGCCCCGGCCAGCTCGACGGCGGTCGCGCGGACGGCGTCCTCGGCGACCGCGTGGTCGACGATGCCGGCCGCCTCGGCGTCGGTCCCGCCGTAGCGGTGGGCGGTGACCATGGCGCGGTGGGCGGTCGACGGCGTCAGCCGGGACTGGATCAGCGCGGACATCCCGGGGGTGAAGGGGATGTCGATGTCCGCCTCGGGCAGGCACCAGAAGCCCCGGTCGCCGCGCATGACGCGGAAGTCGTGGGCGAGGGAGAGCATCGCGCCGGCGGCGAAGGTGTGGCCCTGGAGCGCGGCCACGGTGACCAGCGGCAGGGACAGCATCCGCGCGAACAGCCGGTGGACGGAGACGACGTACTCCTGGTGCCGGTCGGCGTGGGCCAGCAGCCACTCCAGGTCCAGGCCGTTCGAGTAGAACTTCCCGGTCGCGGCGGTGACCAGCGCCCGGGGGCCCTCGGCCTTCTCCACCTCGTCGAGGGCGGCGTCGACGGCGGCGATCCAGTCCGGGTGGAAACGGTTCTCCCCGTCCCCGAGGTCGAGGACGAAGACGTGGTCGTGACGGTCGAGCGTGGGCATGACGACTCCTCACACGGGCACGGAAACCCTGGTTACCGACCAGTAAGTTAGGGTGTGCGGCCGCCCCTGTGCAAGAGATCACGCGAAAAGCCCCTCCGCGCTGCGTACCCGCAGCTCGGAGGGGCTTTTACGTCCGGTGGAGCCTAGGGGAGTCGAACCCCTGACATCTGCCATGCAAAGACAGCGCTCTACCAACTGAGCTAAGGCCCCGGAACGAGGACAGCGTACCGGTTCTCCCCCGGTCCCGGGCAAAAGGTGGGGACTCCCGATGAACGACCACGCTCCGTAAGATGCTGACCGAGGTTCGCAGTGGCGAACCGCAGGGATGGGGAGAAGTGATGGACGCAGCGCAGCAGGAAGCCACGGCAAGAGCCAGAGAGCTTCAGCGCAGTTGGTACGGGGAGCCGCTGGGGGCGCTCTTCCGTCGGCTGATCGACGATCTCGGGCTCAACCAGGCCAGGCTGGCCGCCGTGCTCGGGCTCTCCGCGCCCATGCTGTCCCAGCTGATGAGCGGCCAGCGCGCCAAGATCGGCAACCCGGCCGTCGTCCAGCGCGTCCAGGCCCTCCAGGAACTCGCCGTGCAGGTCGCCGACGGCAGCGTCAGCGCCGCCGAGGCCACCGACCGCATGGACGAGATCAAGAAGTCCCAGGGCGGCTCCGTCCTCACCGGCACCACCGGCCAGACCACCAACGGATCCGGCGCCCCGACCGTGCGCCGCGTGGTCCGCGAGATCCAGTCCCTGTTGCGCTCCGTGGCCGCCGCGGGCGACATCATCGACGCCGCCGACTCCCTCGCCCCGGCCCACCCCGAACTGGCAGAGTTCCTCCGGGTGTACGGCGCCGGACGCACCGCCGACGCGGTCGCCCACTACGAGTCGCACCAGAACTGACACGGCACACGCACGACGGACGACGGACGACGGACGGGGAGCGGGCGCAGCGCGATGGGTGAGGTCTTCGCCGGCAGGTACGAACTGGTCGACCCGATCGGACGGGGCGGGGCCGGCGCGGTCTGGCGCGCCTGGGACCACCGCCGCCGCCGCTACGTGGCGGCCAAGGTGCTCCAGCAGAGCGACGCCCACACGCTGCTGCGTTTCGTCCGGGAGCAGGCGCTGCGGATCGACCATCCGCACGTCCTCGCCCCGGCCAGCTGGGCCGCCGACGACGACAAGGTCCTCTTCACGATGGACCTGATCTCCGGCGGCTCGCTCGCCCACGTCATCGGCGACTACGGCCCGCTGCCGCCCCGCTATGTCTGCACCCTCCTCGACCAGCTGCTCTCGGGCCTGGCGACGGTGCACGCGGAGGGCGTCGTCCACCGGGACATCAAGCCGGCCAACATCCTGATGGAGGCCACCGGTACGGGTCGGCCGCACCTGCGGCTGTCGGACTTCGGCATCTCGATGCGCAAGGGCGAACCCCGGCTCACCGAGACCAACTACGTGGTGGGCACGCCCGGTTACTTCGCACCCGAGCAACTCCTCGGCGCCGAGCCCGACTTCACCGCGGACCTGTACGCCGTCGGTCTGGTCGCGCTCTATCTGCTGCACGGCACCCGGCCGGACTCGCAGGCCCTCGTGGAGCACTTCCTGACCCACGGCACCCCGCCGGCCCCCGCGAGCGTCCCCGAGCCGCTGTGGCAGGTCCTGGCCGGGCTGCTCCAGCCCGACCCGCAGGCCCGCTTCCGGACGGCCACGGGCGTGCGCAAGGCCCTTGAGGCCGCCGTGGAGATGCTGCCCGAGCCGGAGGCCGGCGAGGAGCCGGTGGAGATCCTCGACCAGCTCGGCCCGCTGCCGGCCGGCTTCGGACCCGAGGGCCCGGCCGCCCGCCCGGTCCAGGACGCCGCGCCGCCGGTCCAGGACGCCCCGCCGGCCCCACCGGTCCCGCCCGCCGCCGTACCGCCCGCGCAGGCCCCCCAGGCGTACGGCGAGCCGTACCGGGACGCCGAGCGGAACCCGTACCGGCAGCAGTACCCGCCGGCGCCCGGGGCCTCCGAGACGGGCAGCTTCCACCTGCCCCCGCCGGCCGCCCGCACCGTGCCCCCCTTCGCCCCCTCCGGCCCGCACGCCCCGGCGCATCCCTACGCCCCCACGCACGCCTACACCGCTCAGCCCGCCCGGCACCCCGAGCCGGCCCCGACGACGGCCCCGGAGCGCCGTCCGGGACCGCCCCCGAAGGTGGCGGTCCCGGTGCTGCTGCTCGCGCTGGTGTCGCTGGCGGTCGGTTTCTGGGCGCTGACCCAGGTCTGAGTCAGCGGGCCGCCCGGCGCGCCCACAGGGTCCAGCCGCCGAGGCCGACGAGCAGGACGGTGCCGAGGCCGAGGCCGCCCGCCGCGACGGCCACCATCGTGGAGTCGCCGGTGACCTCCGCGCCCGTCGCGCCGCTCGCGGCGGCCTTCCGGTCGTCCTTGGTCACCTGGAAGACGCCGGGGTCACCGTCGTAGCCGGGGCCCTGCCGGCGGTCGCCGCGGACGGTGACCCGCAGGATCAGCGGCACCGGCCCGTCGCCGTACTCCTGGGCGATCTCCGGGCTGAGGGTGGCGGTCAGGTAGTACCAGCCGGCGAACCGCATGCCGGTCGTGGCGGACTCGTACGAGGAGCGGTTCTTGTGGTCGACCGGCCGCCGCGGGGCGAGGGTGGCCGTGGCGGGGTCGCCGCTGAAGCCGACCGTCTGGAGGTCGACGAAGCCGCGCGCCGGGTTGTCGAGGCCGAGCGCGAGCGCGTAGCTCACCAGGTCGTCGCCCTTGTCGCTGCTGCCCAGCTCGGCACTGGCGAACAGCTGCTGGCCCCAGTCGACGGGCACCCGCCAGAAGAGCGTCTGGCCGGGCCGGATGTCCGCCCGCCACTCGCCGGTGTCCAGGGAGACGGCGTCGTGGAAGCCGTTCCCGCCCTGCCGTTCCCTCGGCTCGCCGGCGACCGGCTCGGGCGTTCCCGACGGCCAGGAGTCGGGCAGCTTGTCCGGCCCGTTCTGCTTCAGGAGCGGCTCGGTGACGTGCTGGAGCTCCAGCTCCCAGTCGTCCGGGGTGGAGGTCGCGTCCGACTCGCGCTCGACGATCACGTAGTACGTGCCGGCCTCCTGGCAGGAGGAGACGTCCGGGTGGACGATCCGCTGGGCGTAGGCGGTCAGCGGCCGGACGTACTCGCCGGATCCGAAGCTGACGTCCTGGTAGCCGCACGTGGTGCCGGAGCCGTCCTGGATGGTGATCTTGAAGCCGTCGCCGTAGGCGGTCTTCCCGCCCGGCTGGGGGACGGCGACCGCGGAGACGTACGAGTTCCTCAGCGTGTCCAGGTGGAGCCGGTAGTAGAGCTTGCCGTCCTTCTTGAGGGTGTCCCGATAGGTCTTGCCGGGATCCATCGGCTTGGCGTCGGCGCTGGAGGCGGCGCCCGCGATCCGTTGCGCCGCGGGGTCGAAGGAGTACGCGGGCGGGGGAGCGCTCTCGGCCGCCCGCGCGGGCAGCGCGGTGAGGGTGCCCACCGCGGCGGCGGCCGTGAGGAGCGCCGCGACCTTCCGCGTCCCGGCCGTCCTCCCCCGGCGCCCGGTCCCGTCCCCCGCCGTGGCCCCCGCCTGCGTGCTCACGCGCTTCTCCTCGTCGTGTCCGTCACCGTGCCCCGCCCCGGGCCCGCCGGACGCCGAGGAGGACCCCCGCGAGCAGGAGGAGCGCCCCGCCGCCGACCGCCAGGGCCGTCGTGCCGGACCATCCTGCCCCGCTCGCGCCTCCGGTGTCCGCATCGGGGCCGGATTCACCCGGGCCCTTCGCGTCCTTCGGGGCCGCCACGCGCGCGTGGTGCTCGGGTCCCGCCTTCTCGTCCCCCCAGGACCGCGCTCCGCGGGCAGGAGCCCCCGTCGTCGGTCGGGGAAGCCCCGGACGCGGGAAAATCCCCGCGCACGCCTCTCCACGATCTGTCGACTTTGCCAGAGCAAGCAGATGATTTGCTTCGGTGAACTCAAGGACCGCGTGTCACGGTCGTCGAACAGCGCGTACCGGACAGAGCCCGCGCCAGGGGCCGACGGAGGGGCGGAAACGCCGAGATCCCGGCCGCGCGGTGCGCGCGGCCGGGATCTCGGTTCTCAGCTGGGGTGGGTCTCAGACACCGGAGCCGGACGGGACCGAGTCGGTCGCCTCCGTCCACAGGTCCTGCTCGGCGCGATCCGCCTGGATCTGGCGGTACACGAGGAGACCGCCGATGGCGGCCAGTGCGACCAGGAGCAGCTTCTTCACCGCGCGACCTCGTCTTTCGTTGACGTAGGAGACTTCTGACGCCCACTCTACACAGCGACCGATACCGATCGGTGACCTAGGGGAGCGCCAAACCTCACGTGCCGAGATCGACCCGGACGGTGGAATCCCCGGGTGGATCACTCCCGCGCGGCGGGCGGGCGTCCCCCACGCGCCCCGGGCCCGCCGACCGGGAACGCCGGGCCGGCGCGGCCTCCGGCGGCCTGCGGTCGCGCCGCACACGCGTGGCGGTGATCCTGGCAGAGGAGCGCGGCCGACGTCGCACAGGCGTTGTGCGCCGGTGACCTCGCGGGACAGGAAGGTGGCGGCCATGGCAGCGACGCCGAAGGAGACACCGCGCGGGTACGGGGGACCGGGCGGCGACCACGGGCTCAGCGGCCCCACCGTCTTCGCGGGTGCCGCCCTGATGCTCAGCGGGCCGCTGAGCATCCTCATGGGCGCGGCCGGCATCGCCAGGGACAACATCTTCGCCGCGTCGAGCTACATCTACCGCTTCGACCTCACCGCGTGGGGCTGGATCCACATCGTGGTCGGAGTGGTCCTCGTCGCCGCCGGCCTGGGGGTGGTGAGCAACCAGAGCTGGGGCCGCGCAGCGGGCATGGCGGCGGCGGGAGTGAGCCTGATCACCCAGTTCATGTTCATCCCGTACTACCCGGCGTGGGCCATCTCCGTGATGGCGCTCGACCTCGCGATCATCTTCGCTCTGGCGCGGTTCCACGTCGGAAGCCATTGACCGGAACGGCCCCGGCAGCCGTCCACGCGAAAGGCCCCCGGTCAATGGACCGGGGGCCTTTCGTGCTGTGGGGCTAACAGGATTTGAACCTGTGGCCTCATCCTTATCAGGGATGCGCTCTAACCAACTGAGCTATAGCCCCGCCGCGCTTCGCGGTTTGTTTCCCGCCGCGCTGACTCCTGAACATTAGCGCACGTGGGGGCCAGTCCCAAAATCGGTTCCCGGACCGGCCCCGCCCGTCCTACTCGTCCTCGGCCAGCGTCAGCTCGACGCCGCCGACGAAGCCCGCCGACAGGTTGTAGATGAACGCGCCGAGGGTCGCCAGGGCCGTCATCAGGACCACGTCGATCACCGCGATCACCGAGGTGAACATCAGGACCCGCGGCAGCGACAGGAAGGACTGCAGGTCGAAGCCGTTGGACTCGTTGGAGCCCGTGGCCTCGCTGATCGTCCCGCCGACCGTCGAGAAGACGCCCATGGCGTCCATGACCATCCACAGCACGGCCGCCGCGACGACCGTGCAGATGCCCAGCGCGATGGAGAGCAGGAAGCTCACCTTCATGACCGACCACGGGTCGGCCTTCGCCACCCGCAGCCGCGCCTTGCGGGTGCGGGGCGTGGTGCGTGCCCCGGTCCGCGGCCGGCGCACCGCGCCGGTGTTGCCGCCCCGCGCCTGGCCGCCCGTCGCCGGAGCGCCGTACGCCTGCGGCGGGTGGTACGGGCCGCCCTGCTGCTGCGCGCCCTGACGCTCGCCGGGCAGCGCCCCGCTGTAGGTCTCGTAGGGGGGCTGCTGCCCCCGAGTGTCCGTCACCGCACCCCCCTGGGAGTCCGTGGCCGAGCCACGGGCGCCGTACGCTCCAGCACCTGCAGAAGCTCCGGCAGCCGCCGATCCGGCGCCCGTGGCTCCACTCACGCTCTACTCCTCGTGATTCCCGGTCGCAGGCTCCGTGCCCTCGACCGATGCCTCGGCCTCGGCTGCCTCAAGGGCACCCTCGGCGTCGACGACGTCGTCGCCGTCCTCGTCCTCGCTGCCGGCCTCGGCGTTCCGTGCGATGCCGACGACGGCATCGCGCTTGCCCAGGTTGATCAGCTGGACGCCCATGGTGTCACGGCCGGTCTCCCTGACTTCGTTGACTCGCGTGCGAATCACACCGCCGGAGAGCGTGATGGCGAGGATCTCGTCGGTCTCCTCGACCACCAGCGCGCCCACGAGCGAGCCGCGGTCCTCCACGATCTTGGCGGCCTTGATGCCGAGGCCGCCACGACCCTGGACGCGGTACTCGTCGACGGGGGTGCGCTTGGCGTACCCGCCGTCCGTCGCGGTGAAGACGAACGTACCGGGCCGGACGACATTCATCGAGAGCAGTTCGTCGCCTTCGCGGAAACTCATGCCCTTGACGCCCGAGGTGGCGCGGCCCATCGGGCGCAGCGCGTCGTCCGTGGCGGTGAAGCGGATCGACTGCGCCTTCTTGGAGACCAGCAGCAGGTCGTCCTCGGAGGAGGCCAGCTCGGCGCCGATCAGCTCGTCGGCGACGCCCTCGGCGCCGTTGTCCCGCTCGCGCAGGTTGATGGCGATCACGCCGCCGGAGCGCGGGGAGTCGTAGTCCTTCAGCGCGGTCTTCTTCACCAGGCCGGAGCGGGTGGCGAGGACCAGGTAGGGCGCGGCCTCGTAGTCGCGGATCGCCAGGATCTGGGCGATCTGCTCGTCCGGCTGGAAGGCCAGCAGGTTGGCCACGTGCTGGCCGCGGGCGTCCCGGCCGGCGTCCGGCAGTTCGTACGCCTTGGCCCGGTAGACCCGGCCCTTGTTGGTGAAGAAGAGCAGCCAGTGGTGGGTGGTGGAGACGAAGAAGTGGTCGACGATGTCGTCCTGCTTCAGCTTCGTCCCGCGCACGCCCTTGCCGCCGCGCTTCTGCGACCGGTAGTCCTCGGTCTTGGTGCGCTTCACGTAGCCGCCACGCGTGATGGTGACGACGATGTCCTCCTCGGCGATGAGGTCCTCGATGGACATGTCACCGTCGAAGGGCACCAGCTTGGAGCGCCGGTCGTCGCCGAACTTGTCGACGATCGCGGCCAGTTCCTCGCTGACGATGGCCCGCTGCTTCTCGGGCGAGGCGAGGATCGCGTTGTACTCGTTGATCTTCGCCTGGAGCTCGTCGTGCTCGGCGATGATCTTCTGGCGCTCCAGGGCGGCGAGCCGGCGGAGCTGCATCTCCAGGATCGCGTTGGCCTGGATCTCGTCGATCTGGAGGAGGCCCATCAGGCCCTCGCGGGCGACCTCGACCGTGTCGCTGCGCCGGATGAGGGCGATGACCTCGTCGATCGCGTCGAGGGCCTTGAGGAGGCCGCGCAGGATGTGGGCGCGCTCCTCGGCCTTGCGCAGCCGGAACTTCGTCCGGCGGACGATGACCTCGATCTGGTGCGTCACCCAGTGGCGGATGAACGCGTCCAGGGAGAGGGTGCGCGGCACGCCGTCGACGAGCGCCAGCATGTTGGCGCCGAAGTTCGTCTGGAGGTCGGTGTGCTTGTACAGGTTGTTGAGGACGACCTTGGCGACGGCGTCCCGCTTGAGCACGATGACCAGGCGCTGGCCGGTCCGGGACGAGGTCTCGTCGCGGACGTCGGCGATGCCGCCGATCTTGCCGTCCTTCACCAGGTCGGCGATCTTCTGCGCGAGGTTGTCCGGGTTGACCTGGTAGGGCAGCTCGGTGACCACCAGGCACTGGCGGTTCTGGATCTCCTCGACCTCGACGACCGCGCGCATCGTGATGGAGCCGCGCCCGGTGCGGTACGCCTCCTCGATGCCCTTGCGGCCGACGACGAGCGCGCCGGTGGGGAAGTCGGGGCCCTTGATCCGCTCGATGAGCGCGTCGAGGAGCTCCTCGTGGCTGGCCTCGGGGTGGGCCAGGTACCACTGGGCGCCCTCGGCGACCTCGCGGAGGTTGTGCGGCGGGATGTTGGTCGCCATGCCGACCGCGATGCCGGCGGAGCCGTTGACCAGGAGGTTGGGGAAACGGGCCGGGAGGACCGTCGGCTCCTGGTTGCGGCCGTCGTAGTTGTCCGTGAAGTCGACGGTCTCCTCGTCGATGTCGCGGACCATCTCCATCGACAGCGGCGCCATCTTGCACTCGGTGTAGCGCATGGCGGCGGCCGGGTCGTTGCCCGGGGAGCCGAAGTTGCCGTTGGAGTCGACGAGCGGCATCCGCATCGACCAGTGCTGGGCGAGGCGGACGAGCGCGTCGTAGATCGAGGAGTCGCCGTGCGGGTGGTAGGTACCCATGACGTCGCCGACGACGCGGGCGCACTTGTAGAAGCCCTTCTCGGGCCGGTAGCCGCCGTCGTACATCGCGTACAGCACGCGCCGGTGGACGGGCTTGAGGCCGTCGCGGACGTCGGGCAGCGCGCGGGACACGATGACGGACATCGCGTAGTCGAGGTACGAGCGCTGCATCTCGGTCTCGAGCCCGACGGGCTCGATCCGCAGCTGCGGGCCCTCTTCGTCGGTGGTCACAGGGGGGTTCTCGTCGGCCATTGCTGGTCGTCAGTCCTTTCGTACGGTCAGCTGAGACCGACTCAGATGTCGAGGAAGCGAACGTCCTTGGCGTTGCGCTGGATGAAGGAGCGCCGTGCCTCGACGTCCTCGCCCATCAGCACCGAGAAGAGGTCGTCGGCCTGGGCGGCGTCGTCCAGGGTGACCTGGCCGAGGACGCGGTGCTCGACGTCCATGGTGGTGACGCGCAGCTCCTCGGCGTTCATCTCGCCGAGACCCTTGAAGCGCTGGATCGAGTCGTCCTTGATCCGCTTGCCCGCCTGCTTGCCGAGCTCGACGAGCGCGTCGCGCTCGCGGTCCGAGTAGGCGTACTCGAAGTCCTCCCGGCCCCACTTGATCTTGTAGAGCGGCGGGCGGGAGAGGTACACGTGCCCGTGCTCGATCAGCGGCCGCATGAAGCGGAAGAGGAAGGTGAGCAGCAGGGTGTTGATGTGCTGGCCGTCGACGTCGGCGTCCGCCATCAGGATGATCTTGTGATAGCGGAGCTTCTCGATGTCGAAGTCCTCGTGGACGCCGGTGCCGAAGGCGGAGATCAGCGCCTGGACCTCGGTGTTCTGGAGGATCTTGTCGATGCGGGCCTTCTCGACGTTCAGGATCTTGCCGCGGATCGGCAGGATGGCCTGGTACATCGGGTTCCGGCCGGACTTGGCGGAGCCGCCGGCGGAGTCACCCTCGACGATGAAGATCTCGCACTTGGTGGGGTCGTTCGACTGGCAGTCGGAGAGCTTGCCCGGGAGGGAGGCCGACTCCAGGAGACCCTTGCGGCGGGTGAGGTCGCGGGCCTTGCGGGCGGCCACGCGCGCGGTGGCGGCCTGGATGCCCTTGCGGATGATGTCCGCGGCCTCGTTCGGGTTGCGGTCGAACCAGTCCGTCAGGTGCTCGTGGACGACCTTCTGGACGAAGGTCTTCGCCTCGGTGTTGCCGAGCTTGGTCTTGGTCTGGCCCTCGAACTGCGGCTCGCCGATCTTGATCGAGATGATCGCGGTCAGACCCTCGCGGATGTCGTCGCCGGTGAGGTTGTCGTCCTTCTCGCGGAGCAGCTTCTTCTCGCGCGCGTACTTGTTGACGAGCGTCGTCAGCGCGGCGCGGAAGCCCTCCTCGTGGGTACCGCCCTCGTGGGTGTGGATCGTGTTGGCGAAGGAGTACACGCCCTCGCTGTACGACGAGTTCCACTGCATCGCGATCTCGGCGGAGAGCAGGCGCTCCTTGTCCTCGGCCTCGATGTCGATGACGGTCGGGTTGACCAGCTCGCCCTTGCGCGAGTTGAGGTACTTCACGAAGTCGACGATGCCGCCCTCGTAGTGGTACGTCACCGTGCGGGCGGCCGGCTCGGCGGCCGCCTCGGCGTCCGGGTCGTCGGCGCCGACCGTGGCCTTGGCGGAGTCGCGCTCGTCGGTGAGCGTGATCGTCAGGCCCTTGTTGAGGAAGGCCATCTCCTGGAAGCGGCGCGAGAGCGTCTCGAAGGAGTACTCGACCGTCTCGAAGATGTCCGGGTCGGACCAGAACGTGACCGAGGTACCGGTCTCGGAGGTCTCCTCGTGCTGCGCGAGGGGCGCGGTGGGGGCGCCCATCTTGTAGTCCTGGGTCCAGCGGTGGCCGTCGGTCTTGATCTCCACCGAGACCTTGGTGGAGAGCGCGTTGACGACGGAGACGCCGACGCCGTGCAGACCGCCGGAGACCGCGTAGCCGCCGCCGCCGAACTTTCCGCCCGCGTGGAGGACCGTCAGCACGACCTCGACGGCCGGCTTGCCCTCGGACGCGACGATGCCGACGGGGATGCCGCGGCCGTTGTCGACGACGCGCACGCCGCCGTCGGGCAGGATCGTCACGTCGATGGTGTCCGCGTGGCCGGCCAGGGCCTCGTCGACCGAGTTGTCGACGACCTCCTGCACCATGTGGTGCAGACCGCGCTCGCCGGTCGAGCCGATGTACATGCCGGGGCGCTTGCGCACCGCATCCAGGCCCTCCAAGACCTGGATGTTGCTGGCGGTGTACTGGTTGTTCTCGTTGGGGTTGCCGGAATCGGCCACGAAGCGCCCTTTCTGGCACAGCACAGGCCGTGCTCCGGGCATAGGGGAGCCGGCTGCGTCGTTCGACAGTTCCGCAGTGTGGCGGGATTGTCTTCCAGTCTACCGGTACCGCCGACACTCATGGGGGTTTGCCGGTACCTGAATGCGCATGTGCCGCCCTCCGCGGCCCCGAGACGACTCCCCATATCCGGACAGGGGCTCCAGGGGCCTCTGACGGCCACCTAGCGCTTCGGGTGGTGACGGGTAGTGGGCGGCCCCGCCGCCCTCGTCGTGGGCAGGGGTTCCGCGGGCCGGGGGTCCCCCGGACGGAGGCCGGAAGAGGGCGGGCACAGCGCCGAGCGCACGGCGCCCGACGGTCCGGACCCGCGCTTCCGGGACCTCTCGGCCGTGTCAGCCGTACGTGTCCCCGGGCCCCATGGACCCGGGCGCCCGCAGCGGCCCGTACCGCCGCGCCCCCGCACCGGGCCCGAGCACCTTGATCAGCCGGACCGTCCCGTGTCCCAGGTCCTCGTTCAGCCGCGCCACCAGCGTCGGCGCGAGCAGCCGCAGCTGCGTGGCCCACGCGGTCGAGTCGCACTGCACGGTCAGCACCCGCGCGTCCGGCTCCTCCTCGTACTTCACCGGTACGCAGTGCTTCGCCAGGTCCTCGCCGACGATCTGCGGCCAGCGGCCCATGACTCCGCCGACGGCCGCCGGGGTCTCCCAGCCGCGCTCGGCGAGCAGCCGGTTGATCGCGGCGCCGAGCGCCATCGGGTCGCGCCCGTCGGCGCGCGCCCCGGAGCGCAGGCCGCCCCCGCGCCTGGCCTGCTTCTTCTGCTGCGCGGCCGCGCCACGCGCGCGTGCCTGCTCCTTGGCGGCGCGCAGGGCGACCCGGGCGAGGTCCACCCCGGAGGGTTCGGGAGCCGCGGGCTTGTCCACAGGCTGTGGGGAAGTTTCGCCGGTGTCGCTCATACGCGTTCCACCGTCCCTCCGGTCACCGCGTACCGCGTCCCGGCCAGGACGTCCGGCACGTCGTCGTCGACCGCTGCCGTCACCAGCACCTGCTCGCCGTGGGCCACCAGCTCCGCGAGCCGCTCGCGCCGGCGCGCGTCCAGCTCGGCGAAGACGTCGTCGAGGACCAGGACGGGCTCGTTGCCCTCGGAGCGCAGCAGGTCGTACGAGGCGAGGCGGAGCGCCAGCGCGTACGACCAGGACTCGCCGTGGCTCGCGTACCCCTTGGCGGGCAGGTCGCCGAGGCGCAGCAGCAGCTCGTCGCGGTGCGGGCCGACCAGGGTGACCCCGCGCTCGATCTCCTGCTTGCGGGCCTCCGCGAGGGCGGCGATCAGCTGCTCGTACAGCTCCTCGCGGGTGTGTCCGGTGCCGGGGGCGGAGGGGCGGTACTCCAGCAGAATCGGTCCGCCGCCGGGGGCGAGCTGTTCGTACGCCTTGTCCGCGAGCGGCTGGAGGGTGTGGACGAGATCGAGCCGCTGGGCGAGGAGCTCGGCGCCGGCCCGGGCCAGGTGCTGGTCCCAGACGTCGAGCGTGGACAGGTCCATGCCCCGGCCGCCGTGCCGGCGTGCCATCGCGGCGGACTTCAGCAGGGTGTTCCGCTGCTTCAGCACGCGCTCGTAGTCGGAGCGCACACCCGCCATGCGCGGCGCGCGCGCCGTGATCAGCTCGTCGAGGAAGCGCCGGCGCTCGCCGGGGTCGCCCTTGATCAGCGACAGGTCCTCGGGCGCGAACAGCACGGTCCGCACGATGCCGAGCACGTCACGGGGCCTGACCTGCGAGGACCTGTTGATGCGGGCGCGGTTGGCGCGGCCCGGGTTGAGTTCCAGCTCGACCAGCTGGGAGCGCTCGCCCTGGGTGACGGCGGCCCGGATGACGGCGCGCTCGGCGCCCATCCGCACCAGCGGGGCGTCCGAGGCGACGCGGTGGCTGCCGAGGGTCGCGAGATAGCCGACGGCCTCGACGAGATTGGTCTTCCCCTGGCCGTTCGCCCCCACGAACGCGGTGACGCCCGGGTCGAGGGGTACCTCGGCCCGGGCGTACGAGCGGAAGTCGGCCAGCGAGAGATGCGTGACGTGCATGGTGGGCGCCGGCCTTCCCCCGGTCGCTGTGCACCGGGTGGTGCACAGCCTGTGGATTGCTACTTCTTCTCGACCGCGTGGCCGCCGAACTGGTTGCGCAGCGCGGCGATCATCTTCATCTGCGGCGAGTCGTCCTGCCGGGAGGCGAACCGCGCGAACAGCGACGCGGTGATCGCCGGCAGCGGGACGGCGTTGTCGATGGCGGCCTCGACGGTCCACCGGCCCTCGCCGGAGTCCGACGCGAAGCCGCGCAGCTGGTCCAGGTGCTCGTCCTCGTCGAGGGCGTTGACCGCGAGGTCCAGCAGCCAGGAGCGGATGACCGTGCCCTCCTGCCAGGAGCGGAAGATCTCGCGGACGTTCTCCACGGAGTCGACCTTCTCCAGCAGCTCCCAGCCCTCGGCGTAGGCCTGCATCATCGCGTACTCGATGCCGTTGTGGACCATCTTCGCGAAGTGGCCCGCGCCGACCTTGCCGGCGTGGACGGCACCGTACGGGCCCTCGGGCTTGAGCGCGTCGAAGATCGGCTGGACCTTCGCGACGTCCTCGGCGGAGCCGCCGTACATCAGGGCGTAGCCGTTCTCCAGGCCCCAGACGCCGCCGGAGACACCGCAGTCGACGAAGCCGATGCCCTTGGCGGCGAGCTCCTCGGCGTGCTTCTCGTCGTCGGTCCAGCGGGAGTTCCCGCCGTCCACGACGATGTCGCCGGGGGAGAGCAGCTCCGCCAGCTCGTCGACGGTGGACTGGGTCGCCGCACCGGCGGGGACCATGACCCACACGACGCGCGGACCCTTGAGCTTGCCCACAAGCTCTTCGAGGCTGTGGACATCGGCGAGGTCCGGGTTGCGGTCGTATCCGATGACGGTGTGGCCTGCGCGGCGGATGCGCTCGCGCATGTTGCCGCCCATCTTGCCGAGACCGACGAGACCGAGCTCCATCAGAGTGTTCCTTAAGCGTCGTGTGCGGTTCCTACCCGGGTCCGAGCCTACGCCCGGACCCGGCCGCACACCTGTGGGGTCAGCCGCTCAGTCGAACCCCCGGAGCGCAGGTCAGCCGCTCAGCCGCACCGGCATGATCAGGTACTTGTAGGCGTCGTCCGCCTCCGCGTCCACGGCCGGGCGGCCGCTCAGCAGCGCCGGCTTCGTGGAGGTCGTGAAGGAGAGCTGGGCGACCGGGGAGTCGATCGCGCTCAGGCCGTCCAGCAGGAAGGTCGGGTTGAAGGCGATCGAGATGTCGTCGCCGTCCAGCTGCGCGTCGACCCGCTCCACAGCCTGTGCGTCGTCGCTGGAACCGGCCTCCAGGATGAGGACGCCCTGCTCGAAGCTGAGGCGGACCGGGGTGTTGCGCTCGGCGACCAGGGCCACGCGCTTCACGGCCTCCACGAAGGGGGCGGTCTCGATCACCGCGACCGAGTTGAACTCGGTGGGGAAGAGCGTGCGGTACTTCGGGAGGTCGCCCTCCAGGAGGCGGGTGGTGGTGCGGCGGCCCGCGCCCTCGAAGCCGATCAGGCCCTCGCCCTTGCCGGAGCCGGAGAGCGCCAGGGTGACCGTGTCACCGCTCGTGAGCGCCTTGGCGGTGTCCAGGAGGGTCTTCGCGGGCACCAGGGCGACCGCGGAGGCGTCCGGGGACTCCGGCTTCCACAGGAACTCGCGGACCGCGAAGCGGTAGCGGTCGGTGGAGGCCAGGGTGACCGTGTCGCCCTCGATCTCGATGCGCACACCGGTGAGGACGGGCAGCGTGTCGTCACGGCCCGCGGCGATGGCCACCTGGGCGGCGGCGGCGGCGAAGACCTCGCCGGGCACGGTGCCGGTCGCGGTGGGCATCTCCGGCAGCGCCGGGTACTCCTCCACAGGGAGGGTGTGGAGGGTGAAGCGGGAGGAGCCGCAGACCACGGTCGCCCGTACACCGTCTGTGGAGATCTCCACCGGACGGTTGGGGAGGGCGCGGCAGATGTCGGCGAGGAGGCGGCCGGAGACGAGGACGGTGCCGTCCTCCTCGACCTCGGCCTCGACGGAGACGCGGGCGGAGACCTCGTAGTCGAAGCTCGAGAAGCTCAGCGCGCCGTCCTCGGCCTTCAGCAGAAGGCCGGCGAGCACAGGCGCCGGCGGACGGGCCGGAAGGCTGCGGGCCACCCACGCCACCGCCTCCGCGAGTACATCGCGCTCCACCCGGATCTTCACCGGAACCGCCTCCTGCTTGTTGCTGGCTCTTCGTCGACTGCGGGATCCAGTCTGACGTACGCCGCCGACACTCGGTGCGGCTCGGGGTCAAGTCGCGACGAGAGCGCGTCGGGGCTCCGGCGCCGAGTTGTGCACAGCCCCCGCTTCAAAGCGATTCTCGGGCTAACTATGAGTGGCAGTAGTAGTAGGTCCTGTGGAAACCGTGGATAACGTCGTCCACGCAGGTCAGAGCCAGTTTTTTGTCCACTGCCCCTGTGGGTGGAACCAGTGGATAACCACGGTTCTCTGTGGACGCCGGAAAGTTCTGCACACCCCATGCACAGGCAAGGGGGAGTTCTCCCCAGTGCTGTCCCCAGCTTTCCCCAGGTTCCCCACAGGCCAAACGTCTCCCTTGGTGTGACGCCTTTCACTCCTACCGGTGAGATGGGCCGTGGTGTTGCCGAACAGTGGACAGCGGTGTGGAGAAGCTGTGGGCAACAGGCCCGTCCCTGTGGGCAGCCGGTGGACAACTCTCCGGGCCCCCTGTGGACGAAGGATTCATCCACAGCCTGTGGACATCGGTTGCCAACAAATCCACACCCCTCTGAACTGGAGTGATGATCTGTCACCAGCCCGGCCTGTGGACAGAATCCGGATAACTCGCCAGTCCCCACCCTGTGGACGCGAGATCATCCCGCAATCTGTGGAGAACCCGCCACCGGAACGAAGTAATCGAACGCTGCTGTCCGGGGCAGGGAGCCGTCACGGCGTCCATCCGCCACCGGAGGAGCCTCCGGAGAGCGCGAAACGGTGCCTCGGACAGCGCGAAACGGCGTCCCGTACCGCGCCGGACGGCCCTCCGGACGCCCCTCCGGGCCAACGCCGAAGGGCGCCCCGGGAGGTGTCCCGGAACGCCCTTCGGAGGTTCCACGGCCGCGACAGGGCGGCGGTACGGCAGCAAGGGGCAGCGGTACGGCGGCGGCCCGACGGCGGTACCGCTGCCGGGCCGAGCCGGTACGGCAGCCGCACGGAGCCCTGTCAGCCGTTCTTGATGCGGTTGGTCAGCTCGGTGACCTGGTTGTAGATGGAGCGCCGTTCCGCCATCAGGGCACGGATCTTCCGGTCCGCGTGCATGACGGTCGTGTGGTCGCGCCCGCCGAACTGCGCGCCGATCTTCGGCAGCGACAGGTCCGTCAGCTCCCGGCACAGGTACATGGCGATCTGGCGGGCCGTCACCAGCACCCGGCTGCGCGAGGAACCGCAGAGGTCCTCCACCGTCAGCCCGAAGTAGTCGGCCGTGGCCGCCATGATGGCCGGCGCCGTGATCTCCGGCGACGAGTCCTCGCCGCCCGGGATCAGGTCCTTGAGGACGATCTCGGTGAGCCCCAGGTCCACCGGCTGCCGGTTGAGGCTCGCGAAGGCCGTCACCCGGATCAGCGCGCCCTCCAGCTCACGGATGTTCCGCGAGATCCGGGAGGCGATGAACTCCAGCACCTCCGGCGGGGCGTTCAGCTGCTCCTGCACCGCCTTCTTGCGGAGGATCGCGATCCGCGTCTCCAGCTCCGGCGGCTGCACGTCGGTGGTGAGCCCCCACTCGAAGCGGTTGCGCAGCCGGTCCTCCAGGGTCACCAGCTGCTTGGGCGGCCGGTCCGAGGAGAGCACGATCTGCTTGTTCGCGTTGTGCAGGGTGTTGAAGGTGTGGAAGAACTCCTCCTGCGTCGACTCCTTGCTCGCGAGGAACTGGATGTCGTCGACGAGCAGGATGTCCACGTCGCGGTAGCGCTTGCGGAAGGCGTCGCCCTTGCCGTCGCGGATCGAGTTGATGAACTCGTTGGTGAACTCCTCCGAGCTCACGTACCGCACGCGCGTGCCGGGGTAGAGGCTCCGCGCGTAGTGCCCGATGGCGTGCAGCAGGTGGGTCTTGCCGAGCCCCGACTCGCCGTAGATGAAGAGCGGGTTGTACGCCTTCGCCGGCGCCTCGGCCACCGCGACCGCGGCCGCGTGGGCGAAGCGGTTCGAGGAACCGATGACGAAGGTGTCGAAGAGGTACTTGGGGTTCAGCCGCGCGTGCGGCTCGCCGGGCCCGCCGGAGCCGGAGCCCGTACCAGATCCGCCGAGGGAGCCCTGGCCGATGCCGGGGCCGACACCGCCGCCGCCCGGGCCGGGACCGGGGCGCGGGCCGGCTCCCGGGGGCTCGTGGATCTCGGCGCGCTCGGGCCGCTGCGGCTGCTCGTAGCCGCGGGAGGGCTCGTCGTAGCGCGGGCGCCCGGTCTGCTCCGGAGAGGCCGGACCGGTGTACGGGGCGCGCTCGGGGAAGCCGCCGAGGCGCGGCTGCTGCCAGGAGAGGTCCTCCTGGGACCGCGGCCAGGCGCCCGGCTCGGGGCGCGGCGGCTGCTGGTAGTCCGGATAGGCCGGGCGCGCGGTGGGCAGCCCGTCGTCGGGCAGCGCGCGGTGACCGTACGCGTCGTACTTCTCGTACGCCTCCGGCTGCGGACGCTCCTCGTAGCGGGGCTGCGGCGGCCGGCCAGGGGAGGGCACGGGGGGCTGCTCGCCGACGGAGTCGTCGACGGTGATCGCGATCCGGATCGGGCGGCCGCACTCATGGCTGAGGGTCTCGCTGATCAGGGGGGCCAGCCGGCCCTCCAGGACGCGCTTGCCCCATTCGTTGGGGACCGCGAGCAGCGCCGTGTCCGCGACCAGCGCGAGCGGCTGGCAGCGCTCGATCCACTGCTTGTCCTTGGGCTCGATGCCCTGCTGTCCTTCTCCGAGCAGCTGGTCGAGCACGCGTGGCCACACTGCGGCAAGATCGGCAGGTACGTCAGCCACGGGGCACGCTTTCTCGCAGGTCCCACGAAGGTGTGGTTCTCGGGACGATAAGAACAGAACGGAAGAGTTAGTCGAGTCCAGCCAAGGTAGTCGGGGCGGCTGACGTGGTTCAAGTTGTTGTCCACAGCCTGTGCACAAGCGGCCCTGTCGACGGGTCGGTTTGACCGGATGGCGTAACCGCGCGTACCGTAACGAGGTCGAGTTGTCGATGGCTGCTGCCGCCTGCCTCCGATGGGCGAAGGTCACCGTAGTGTGACTGTGAAGCGGTGCACTCGGGCGTATTGCGAGCTACTCGTGGGCGCACGGTGACAGCCAGGCGATGTCCCGCCACCACCCGAATCATTTCTGGAGCCCCCGAGTGAGCAAGCGCACCTTCCAGCCGAACAACCGTCGTCGCGCGAAGACCCACGGTTTCCGCCTGCGCATGCGTACCCGTGCCGGCCGCGCCATCCTGGCGAACCGCCGTGCCAAGGGTCGCGCGAGCCTGTCCGCCTGATCCACCTAAACAGGTCATGACGTGCTGCCTACCGAGAATCGGCTGAGGCGGCGCGAGGACTTCGCAACCGCGGTACGTCGAGGACGCCGGGCCGGTCGCCCGCTCCTCGTCGTCCACCTACGAAGCGGTGCAACGGACCCGCACGCGCCTGGGGAGAGCGCTCCCCCGACGCGTGCGGGTTTCGTCGTGAGCAAGGCCGTGGGCGGTGCGGTCGTCCGCAACCAGGTGAAGCGTCGTCTGCGCCACCTCGTCCGCGACCGGCTGTCCGCGCTGCCCCCCGGTAGCCTGGTGGTCGTACGGGCGTTGCCCGGAGCCGGTGACGCCGACCACGCCCACCTGGCCCGCGACCTGGACGCCGCCCTCCAGCGGCTGCTGGGAGGGGGTACGCGATGAAGTACCCGTTCCTCGCCCTCATCAAGCTGTACCAGTGGACGATCAGCCCTCTCCTGGGCGACGTCTGCCGGTACTACCCGTCGTGTTCCCACTACGGATTCACGGCCATAGACCGGCATGGCGCGATCAAGGGCATCGCCCTGACCGCCTGGCGCATCCTGCGGTGCAACCCGTGGTCGCCCGGCGGAGTGGACCATGTCCCCCCGCGGAAGCGTCCGCGCTGGCACGAGATGCTCAGGAACGCGCTGCGCGGCGACAAGGGCGGGATCTCCGCCGAGACGAGCCCGGCCGCAGAGACCTCGCCCAATGCTCAAGGAGCCTGATTAGTGGACACGATTGCCAGTCTGTTCAGCTTCATCACCTGGCCCGTTTCCTGGGTCATCGTCCAGTTCCACAAGCTGTACGGAGCCATCTTCGGCCCCGACACGGGCTGGGCCTGGGGTCTGTCCATCGTGTCCCTCGTGGTGCTGATCCGCATCTGCCTGATCCCGCTCTTCGTGAAGCAGATCAAGTCGACGCGGAACATGCAGGCGCTCCAGCCGAAGATGAAGGCGATCCAGGAGCGCTACAAGAGCGACAAGCAGCGTCAGTCCGAAGAGATGATGAAGCTGTACAAGGAGACGGGCACCAACCCGCTCTCCTCGTGCCTTCCCATCCTCGCCCAGTCGCCGTTCTTCTTCGCCCTGTACCACGTGCTGTCCAACATCGCGTCGGGCAAGGTCATCGGCGTCATCGACCAGCCGCTGCTGGAGAGTGCCCGTAAGGCGCACATCTTCGGCGCCCCGCTCGCCTCGAAGTTCACCGACAGCGCCGCCGAGGTGGCCGCTCTCGACGCCTCGCTGACCTCGGTCCGCATCGTCACCGCGGTCATGATCATCATGATGTCGGCCTCGCAGTTCTTCACCCAGCGCCAGCTGATGATGAAGAACGTCGACCTCTCGGTGAAGACCCCGTACATGCAGCAGCAGAAGATGCTCATGTACATCTTCCCGGTGATCTTCGCCGTCATGGGCATCAACTTCCCCGTCGGTGTCCTCGTCTACTGGCTGACCACCAACGTGTGGACCATGGGCCAGCAGATGTACGTGATCAACCAGAACCCGACCCCGGGCAGCAAGGCGCAGGACTCCTACCTCCAGCGCCTGCTGAAGAGCGTCACTCAGCACGGTGAGATCCGCAGCCGGCGCCACAAGGCCGTCGTCAAGGCGATCGTCGCCAAGGGCTCCGACCGCAACGAGAACGAGCGCCGCTTCATCGGCGGTCTCGCCAAGGCCGGCTTCGCCGCCCAGGCCGACGGCACCGTGGTGAAGAGCGACGCCGCCGTGGCCGAGGCCGAGGGCACCGCCGCCCCCAAGCGGCAGCAGCCCAAGCGCCAGTCGAAGGCCCAGCGCCAGTCCGGCGGACACCAGGCCAAGAGCGACGACGAGACCGTCGAGGAGACGGCCGAGGAGTCCGCGGGCGAGGCCGCCCAGGACACCGAGCCGAAGACCTCGCTGGAGAAGAAGCCCGAGACGCCCGCCAAGGGCGGCCCGCAGGGCGGACGCAGCCGCGCCAACTCCGGCGGCTCCCGTCAGCGCAAGGGCCAGCAGCGGCCCAAGCACCCGTCCTCCAAGAAGTAAGCGTCCCCGTAGCTAGAAGGAGACCGTCCGTGACGGAAGGCACCACCTCCGCCGCCGAGGGTGGCGACACCCTGACCCGCCTGGAGCAGGAGGGTGAGATCGCGGCCGACTACCTTGAGGGCCTGCTCGACATCGCCGACCTCGACGGCGACATCGACATGGACGTCGAGGCCGACCGGGCCGCGGTCTCGATCGTCAGCGACTCCGGCGGCCGCGACCTGCAGAAGCTCGTGGGCCGCGACGGCGAGGTGCTGGAGGCGCTCCAGGAGCTGACCCGCCTGGCCGTGCACCGGGAGACCGGCGACCGCAGCCGCCTGATGCTCGACATCGCCGGCTTCCGCGCGCAGAAGCGCACGGAGCTGGCCCAGATCGGCGCCAAGGCCGCGGACGAGGTCAAGTCCTCCGGTCAGCCGGTCAAGCTGGACCCGATGACCCCGTTCGAGCGCAAGGTCGTGCACGACGCGGTCGCCGCCGCCGGTCTGCGCAGCGAGTCCGAGGGCGAGGAGCCGCAGCGCTTCGTCGTCGTCCTCCCTGCCTGACCCCTCCCCTCGCGTCGGCCCCGTCTGTTCGCAGACGGGGCCGATCTTTGTCAGCCTGATAGTTCAGCCACTCAGCCACCACAGTGCGCTCGCGCGGTACGCGTGCGGTACGGAAGGACGGTCCCCGTGACGGAGGAAGCGGAGCTCCCCGAGGCGCCCGAACAGGCGCGGAAAGTCTTCGGCGAGTACTTCCCCGAGGCCGTGCGGTACGCGGAGCTGCTCGCGGACGCCGGTGTGAAGCGGGGGCTCATCGGCCCCCGTGAGGTTCCGCGGCTCTGGGAGCGCCACATCCTGAACTGCGCCGTCCTCTCGGAGGTCGTTCCCGAGGGCGTCACGGTCTGCGACGTCGGCTCCGGCGCCGGTCTTCCCGGCATCCCGCTGGCGCTGGTGCGGCCCGATCTGAAGATCACGCTCCTGGAGCCGCTGCTGCGCCGCACGAACTTCCTCCTGGAGGTCGTGGAGCTGCTCGGTCTCGACCACGTGACCGTCGTACGGGGCAGGGCCGAGGAGATGCTCGGCAAGTTCCCGCCGGTCCACGTCGTGACCGCCCGTGCCGTGGCGCCCCTGGACCGGCTGGCCGGCTGGGGCGTTCCGCTGCTCCGCCCCTACGGCGAGATGCTGCTGCTGAAGGGCGACACCGCGGAGGAGGAGCTGGACGGGGCGCGTTCGGCGCTCGCCAAGCTCGGCGTGGTGGAGACCTCGGTGCTCCAGGTCGGCGAGGGAATCGTCGATCCGATGTCCACGGTGGTCCGGGTCGAGGTCGGTGAGAGCCCCGGCGGGGTGCGCTTCGCCGCCAAGCGGGCCAAGGCCGCACGGACGAGCAAGACCCGCCGGCGCCGCTGAGCGTCGCATTCGTCCGCTTTCACGGAGTGTCGAACGGTCCCGGCAGGGCCGCAGGGGCATCGTGTTTCACGTGAAACGTCGCTCACTGCTCCAGGGGATCATCAGCCGCGGGCGCGCGGCCGCCACCCCCCGGGACCGCAGACCCCGTGTGAAGCCACCCGCGAGGGTTACGGAGTTTTCCACCGAGGTGGATTCACCCACAGATACACCGACCTCGCTGGTTCAGGACCCCGAAGGCATGGCAGGCTCTTCCCATCGCGAGCTTGATGCCGAGGAGAGTGAATCCTTGCGGTCCGACGCCAACATCGCGGGACCGATGACCGATCCGGTCCCCGGTCCCCGAACCGAATCGGCTGGGGAAGATGTTTCACGTGAAACGCTGCCCCCGATGGACGACACCCCGATTGGCCGTGCTGCACAGCTGGCCGTAGAGGCGCTGGGTCGCGCCGGGGAGGGACTGCCCCGTCCCGAGCAGACCCGGATCATGGTGGTGGCCAACCAGAAGGGCGGAGTGGGCAAGACGACCACGACCGTCAACCTGGCCGCCTCCCTGGCCCTGCACGGCGCCCGCGTCCTCGTCATCGACCTGGACCCGCAGGGCAACGCCTCCACGGCCCTGGGCATCGACCACCACGCCGACGTCCCCTCGATCTACGACGTCCTCGTCGACAGCAGACCGCTCTCCGAGGTGGTCCAGCCGGTCCTGGACGTCGAGGGTCTCTTCTGCGCCCCGGCCACGATCGACCTCGCCGGCGCGGAGATCGAGCTGGTGTCGATGGTGGCACGCGAGAGTCGGCTCCAGCGGGCCATCCAGGCGTACGAGCAGCCGCTCGACTACATCCTGATCGACTGCCCGCCGTCCCTCGGCCTGCTCTCGGTGAACGCCCTGGTGGCCGGCGCCGAGGTGCTCATCCCGATCCAGTGCGAGTACTACGCGCTGGAGGGCCTCGGACAGCTCCTGAAGAACGTCGACCTGGTCCGCGGGCACCTCAACCAGACGCTCCACGTCTCGACGATCCTGCTGACCATGTACGACGGCCGGACCCGGCTCGCCTCCCAGGTCGCCGAGGAAGTCCGCACCCACTTCGGGAAGGAGGTGCTCAGGACCAGCATCCCGCGGTCCGTCCGCATCTCCGAGGCCCCCAGCTACGGCCAGACCGTGATCACCTACGACCCGGGCTCCAGCGGCGCCCTGTCGTACATCGAAGCGGCGCGCGAGATCGCCTTCCGGGGCGTCGCCGTCCACTACGAGCCCCAGCAGCACGGCCGCGTGGGGCACCAGAACAACCAGCACAGCATGGCGGAGGAACTTCAGTGAGCGACCGACGTAGGGGACTGGGGCCGCGGGGGCTCGGCGCGCTGTTCGCCGGTGCCCCCCAGGACCAGCAGGCGCCGGAGACCGGCGCCGTCTCCACGCTCCCCGGGAGCGGCGCGGCACGCCTGTTCCCCCAGAGCACCCCGCAGGCCGAGAAGATGGCGGCACCGGTGGAGCCCGAGCCGGCGCTGGTAGCCGGGGCGTACTTCACCGAGATCCCGATCGGTGACATCACCCCCAACCAGCACCAGCCGAGGAAGGTCTTCGACGAGGACGCCCTCGCCGAGCTGGTCACCTCCATCAACGAGGTCGGCCTCCTCCAGCCCGTGGTCGTCCGCAAGATCGACGGCGGGCGCTACGAGCTGATCATGGGTGAGCGGCGCTGGCGGGCCTCCGACGAGGCCGGCCTGCAGACCATCCCCGCGATCGTCCGGGACACCGACGACGACAAGATGCTCCTGGACGCCCTCCTGGAGAACCTGCACCGGGCCCAGCTGAACCCGCTGGAGGAAGCCGCCGCCTACGAGCAGCTGCTCACCGACTTCAGCTGCACCCACGACCAGCTCGCCGACCGGATCGGGCGCTCGCGCTCGCAGGTCTCCAACACCCTGCGACTGCTGCGGCTCTCCTCGGCCGTCCAGCGTCGGGTCGCCGCCGGGGTGCTCTCCGCCGGTCACGCCCGCGCCCTGCTCGGCGTGGAGGACCCGGAGGCCCAGGACCAGCTGGCGCAGCGGATCGTCGCCGAGGGCCTCTCGGTGCGCACGGTCGAGGAGATCGTGCGGGTGATGAGCTTCGAGGAGCCCGCGGTCACCAAGGCGAAGAAGCCCCGTGCGGGGGCCCGGGTCTCGCCGGTCTTCTCCGACCTGGCCACCCGTCTGTCGGACCGCTTCGAGACCCGGGTGAAGGTCGACCTGGGACAGCAGAAGGGCAAGATCGTCGTCGAGTTCGCCTCGGTGGAGGACCTCGACCGGATCCTGTCGACGCTGGCCCCCGGCGAGAACAAGGTCATGGACCAGCTGAAGGCCGACCAGGAGGGGGAGTACGGCGAGGAGTAGGCCCTCCCTCGCAGTCCCCAGGGCGGGGAGCGTTCCGGGTGTCACCGGGAGGCTCCCCGCCCTTTGCCTGTGTGCGGTGTCGCCCCGAAAGTCCGATGGATACGATTCCGAGAGCCGTATCCGTGCTCGGTGGCCGCCCGGCGGCCAGGGAAGCGAGGGGCAGCTGTGGGGCGTCGGCTCGTACCGCTCACGCTGGACAATCTTCCGCACCTCCCTAAGCGCTGCCGCTCCTGCGTCTTCTGGGAGCTCGATCCCGTGAGCGGCGAGGCCGCGGTGAAGGCGGGCCGCGCGGAGGCGGAGAAGGAGGCGTGGATCTCCGCCGTCCTGCTGGAGTGGGGCTCCTGCGGCCGGGTCGTCTATGTGGACGAGGTCCCGGTCGGATACGTCCTCTACGCTCCCCCGGCCTATGTGCCCCGGTCGACGGCCTTCCCCACGAGCCCCGTGGCGGCCGATGCCGTCCAGCTGATGACGGCCTGGATCATGCCGGAGTACCAGGGTCAGGGGCTGGGCCGGGTGATGGTGCAGACGGTCGCCAAGGACGTGCTGCGGCGGGGGTTCAAGGCGATCGAGGCGTTCGGGGACGCCCGCTGGAAGGAACCGGCCTGTGTGCTGCCGGCCGACCACCTGCTGGCGGTCGGCTTCAAGACGGTACGGCCGCACCCCGCGTTTCCCCGGCTCCGGCTGGAACTGAGGACGACGCTCTCCTGGAAGGAGGACGTCGAGCTGGCCCTGGACCGGCTGCTCGGCGCGGTGCAGAAGGAGCCGGCGCTCCGGCCGCTGTGAACCCGGAGCGCTTCGTGAACCAGGAGCGCCCCCCACGCGAAAACGGCCCGCCCCGGAAAGGGGCGGGCCGTTTCACGTGAAACAGCGTGGGTCACTTCGCCGCGACGAAGGGCTCCAGGTCGCGCAGGATGGCCGCCTTCGGCTTGGCGCCGACGATGGTCTTCACGACCTCGCCGCCCTGGTACACGTTCAGCGTCGGGATGGACATGACGCCGTACTTGGCGGCCGTGGCCGGGTTCTCGTCGATGTTGAGCTTCACGATCTCGATCTCGCCGTGCTCGGCGGCGATGGCCTCCAGCGACGGGGCGATCTGACGGCACGGGCCGCACCAGGCAGCCCAGAAGTCCACCAGGACGGGCTTGTCGCTCTTGAGGACGTCCTCTTCGAAGGAAGCGTCGGTCACGTTCTTCAGGGCGCCGGCCACGGCGGCCTCCTTAACTTCGCGGGGTGTGGGGTGAAGGGAGTTCGGGTCAGACCGCGGGGGTCTCGGCCAGCTTCTCGCTGTCGGCGAGGGCGGCCAGGAAGCGCTCGGCGTCGAGCGCGGCGGAGCAGCCGGTACCGGCGGCCGTGATGGCCTGGCGGTAGGTGTGGTCGACGACGTCACCGGCGCCGAAGACGCCCGTGAGGTTGGTGCGGGTCGACGGGGCGGCGACCTTGAGGTAGCCCTCCGCGTCGAGCTCCAGCTGGCCCTTGAACAGCTCGGTCCGCGGGTCGTGGCCCACGGCGATGAAGAGACCGGTCACCGGCAGCTCGCTGGTCTCGCCGGTCTTGGTGTTGCGCAGGGTCAGACCGGAGAGCTTCTGGTCGCCGTGGATCTCGGCCACCTCGTTGTCCCAGGCGAACTTGATCTTCGGGTCGGCGAAGGCGCGCTCCTGCATGGCCTTGGAGGCACGCAGGGTGTCACGGCGGTGGACGATGGTCACCGACTTGGCGAAGCGCGAGAGGAAGGTCGCCTCCTCGATCGCGGTGTCGCCGCCGCCGACGACGGCGATGTCCTGGTCCTTGAAGAAGAAGCCGTCGCAGGTCGCGCACCAGGAGACGCCGCGGCCGGAGAGAGTGTCCTCGTTCGGCAGGCCGAGCTTGCGGTGCTGCGAGCCGGTGGTGACGATGACGGCCTTGGCGCGGTGCACGGTGCCGGCGGTGTCCGTGACGGTCTTGATCTCACCGGTGAGGTCCACGGCGACGATGTCGTCCGGGACGAGCTCGGCGCCGAAGCGCTCGGCCTGGGCCCGCATGTTGTCCATGAGGTCCGGGCCCATGATGCCGTCACGGAAGCCGGGGAAGTTCTCGACCTCGGTGGTGTTCATCAGGGCGCCACCGGCGGTGACGGCGCCTTCGAAGACCAGCGGGTTCAGCGACGCTCGGGCCGTGTAGAGCGCGGCGGTGTAACCCGCGGGCCCGGAGCCGATGATGATCACGTTACGGACGTCGCTCACGGGTTTCTTCCTCGTCTCTGCGGACTGCCTACTGCCTACGGGGCGGTGTCTCGGTCACTCTCACCCCACCCAACGGATCCTAAGGGGCGAGCATTCCCGAGGGCGCCGCGCGGCGCGTGCGTGAGACGAACCGTGAGACGGAGGCGGGACGCGGAAGCGCTCAGGGCTTCGGGTAGGAGGCCGTCCGGAGCAGCTTCCCCGGCGTGTTCCCGGTGCAGTCGGCGTCGACGACGTACGCCTGCACGCGGTCGCCGTCGGCCCGGTCCGGGAGGACGAGGAGATAGGCGGAGGTGCCCTCGTACTCGCCGCGCTCGGAGGCGAGGACGGTGTCCTGGCGCCCGGTGCCCGCGAGGACGCACGGCGGGAGGGCGCCGTCGCTGTTCCGCTGGGCGGTGCCGACGTTCCCCGACTCCTGGGCCGCGAGCGACTCGGGCCGGTCCGCCTTCGGCGCGCGGACGGCGGGGTCCCCGCCGCCGAGCAGGCTCTCGACCCTGTCCTCGACCGCTTCCCCGGAGAAGGTGCTCAGGGGCGCGGCGGCGGACGTGTCGGAGGCGACGCCGTGGGTGTCCGCGCCGTTCTGGGAGAGCGCGTAGAGGCTGTACGCGCAGACGGCGGCGACCAGCGACCCTGCGATGCCCGAGAGCACGGCGATCCGCCGACGGTGGCGGGTGCGGCCCCGCCCGGGGCCGGTGGCCGCCCGGGGAGCCGGGGGGCGCGCGGAGGAGGGACGGGTGGCGGCGGCCGGGGAGGCTGTTTCACGTGAAACAGCGTCCGCCGGGGCCGTGGTTTCACGTGAAACAGGCCGGGTCGATTCGGGCGCGGTGGCGTCGAGGAGCGCCTCGGCGGCGAGGGCGGCGTCGATCCGGCCGGCGATCTCGGCGGGCATGCGCGGCGGGCCCGGCAGGGTGCCCAGGAGGCCGCGGATCTCCTCCAGGGAGCTGCGGACGTCCGCGCAGAGGGCGCAGCCGTCGAGGTGCCGTCGGACCGTCGCGGACCGGCTCGGGGAGAGCAGGCCCTCGGTCAGGTCGGAGATCTCCGAGACGTCCGGATGCTGTGCGGTGTCGGCCTTGTCGGTCGTGTTCACGCGCCCCCACCTCCACCCTTCACCGCAGCTGGATCAGCCGGTCCGGTTTCCGTCGGCTCCGACACCGGTGGGACGGATGCCCCCGGCGTCCGGTTCCTTCCCCCTTCGGGGGGCTCGTTACCCACGGTGTCCACGCGCAGATGAGTGAGCATCGGCAGCAGCCGGGCCCGCCCGCGCGCGCAGCGGCTCTTCACGGTGCCGGTGGGAACGCCGAGGATACGGGCAGCCTCGGCGACCGGGTATCCCTGCATGTCGACGAGGACGAGGGCGGCGCGCTGGTCGGGGGCGAGCGTCGCGAGCGCGGCGAGCAGCTGCCGGTGGAGGTCCTGGCGCTCGGCGGGGGCCTCGGCGGACTCGTGGGGTTCGAGGAGCTGCTCGAAGCGGGCGGTGTCGTCCACGGGCGAGGTCCGCCGGGTGGCGCTCTTCCGGAGGCGGTCCAGACAGGCGTTCACCGTGATGCGGTGGAGCCAGGTCGTGACGGCCGACTGGCCCCGGAAGGTGTGGGCGGCCCGGAAGGCGGACAGGAGGGCGTCCTGGACGGCGTCGGCGGCCTCCTCGCGGTCCCCCAGGGTGCGGAGCGCCACCGCCCACAGTCGGTCGCGGTGGCGCCGTACGAGCTCACCGAAGGCGTCCGGGTCCCCGGCGACGTGACGGGCCAGGAGTTCCTGGTCGTCTGCGGCGTCTATCGGACGGTCCAACGGTGAGCCCCCTCCCCTGTGTCGTCAGCCCATGACCTTGGCTTCGGTCAGCTGGCCGCGGAACTCGCCGTTGGTGAGTGGCAGTTTCGTCAGCCAGACCAGAACGTAGCGGGTCGTGACGGGCTTGGTGAGCTTCGCCTTGACCTCGCTGCCGGCCTGGGACGCCCGCGTCGTGAACCCTTCGGGCTCGGACGGTGCCGTGGAGGCGTCGGCAGGTGCCGTGCGGATCTCCACCGAGGTGTGTCCCACGAACGACAGGTCGACCTCGCTGACCTTCTGGGCGGTGCCCAGGTCCAGCACCAACCCGACGCCGGACTTCAGGTTGCCGAAGTTCTCGCTGGTGTAGTTCAGCGTGTGCCAGAAGGTGCTGGTGTCCCCGTCGAAGGCGTTCTTCACGGCTTCCGGGTTCTCCGATCCGCTGCCCTTGGGGAGCGGATCGAAGTCTTCGGCGGACACGATCGCGACCGGCTTCGGCGGTTCCGGCTTCTCGTCGACCGGAGGCTGGACGATCGGCGTCTCCTCCTTGGTCTCCTTCGGGAGGAGACGGTCGGCGATCTGCCAGCTGCCGAGGCCCAGCGCGGCGATGAGGAGCGCGCCGACGGCCCACTTCAGCGCCTTGCCCGTGCGGCTCTCCAGCGGGGCCGGCGGGACCGGCAGGGGCTGGGGGGCCACGGGGCGCGGCTGCGGGCGTCCGTACGTGCCCTGCTGGTACGTGGTGCGCTGGTACTGGGCCGGCGGGGGGAACTCCGGCTCCGGCGGCTTGACGCGGGGCATCGCGGCCACGGCCTTGGCGAGTTCGTCCGGCGTGGTGCAGGGCGGCTCCTGACGGGACGCCGTGGCCCCGTCGTTGGCGAGGGCGCGCATGGCGATCTCGGAGAGGCCCCGGTGGACGCCCGCGCGGACCTGGTCCGGCGGGATCAGGCCGACGCCCTTGGGCAGCCCGGAGAGGCCGTAGGCGTCGCTCTCGTACGGCCAGCGCTGGGTGAGCGCCGCGTAGAGGAGGGCGCCGATGGCCTCGGTGTCGGTGCGCTGCGGCCGGTCGGCGGTGATGCCGCGCAGGGCGGCGTTCACGGCGAGGCCGCGGATGCGGTACTGACCGGTGGAGCTGCGCAGCACGGCGCTGGGCGTGAGCCGCAGGTGCGCCAGGCCCTCGCGGTGCGCGGCGGCCATGGCCTGGGAGACCTGGGCCACGAGCTGGTACGCCTCGTGGGCCTGGAGCGGGCCGTCCGCGAGGAGCGCGGTCAGCTCGGTGGCGTCGGGCAGCCACTCGTGGACGACGTAGACGAGGTCGTTCTCCTCGACCGCGTCGAGGACCTGGACGAACCGGGGGTCGCCGAGGAGGGCCGCCGAGCGGGCGGCGGCCAGCACGGAGCGGGCGCGGGGATGGTCGGCGGGAAGCAGGTGCACGCCGACGGCGCGACGCAGCTTCTCGTCGACCGCGCGCCAGCTGCTGAAGCCGTCCAGACGGGTGACGCACTCCTCCAGCCGGTAGCGCCGGGCCAGTTTGTGGCCGCTGTGCAGCTCGGGTGGAGCGAGGGAGGGCTGTTCGCCGTTCTTCCGTTCGACCGCCTTCTGCTCGGGGGCCTCGGTGGGCTCCTCCGCCGTCTTCCGTTCTTCCGCCACCCCGTCGGTCGCGGCCGTGTCCGCCTGCGCGGTCAGCGGGTCGTCACCGCTGTTGTCGGCCACGTCGACGGCAGCCGTGCTACGTTCCGCCACCGTCGTTCCTGCCTCCCCATCCGTTGCGCCACATCCAACAGCCAAGCCAATTGTGCCCACAGTCGGACGCTATGCACGACACACGGGTCCCCCCGATGGTTGCCCCGGGGGAGAGGATCAGCGTCCGAGACGGCCCCGCACCATGCCGACGAGGGTGTTCAGTTCGGTGATCCGCATGCGGCGCGCGGCGACGAAGAAGACGCCGAGCAGCACCGCGCCGCCGACGACGAGCGCGACCAGGGAGCCGAGGGCGCCCTCGCCGAGCAGCTTCAGCAGGCCGAAGCCGACGGCGCCGGCGACGACCGCGGCGGGCAGCGAGGCCATGCAGAGGCGGGCGTAGGTGCGCATCACGTGTGCGCCGTCCAGGTCGCCGCCGAGGCGGTTGCGCAGCCTGCGCCAGGCGATGCCGACGCCGACGGCGTAGGCGAGGCCGTAGGAGGCGGCCATGCCGACCACGGCCCACTGGGCGGGCAGCAGGACGTAGCAGAGGGCGGAGGCCGCCGCGTTGACGGCGGCGACGATGACCGTGTTGTAGAAGGGGGTGCGGGTGTCCTCGTAGGCGTAGAAGCCGCGGAGGACGACGTACTGCACCGAGTAGGGGATCAGGCCGAGGCCGAAGGCCATCAGGATGAAGCCCATGCCCTGGGCGGCCTCGACGCCGCTGGAGGCGTACAGCAGGGTGCACATCGGGACGCCGAGGGCCAGGAAGGCGAAGGAGACCGGGACGATGGCGACGGCGGAGTTCCGCAGGCCCTGGGAGATGTCGTCGCGGACGGCGCCCGGGTCGTCGTCGCTGGCGGCGCGGGAGATCCGGGGCAGCAGCGCGGCCATGACGGAGACCGTGATGATGGCCTGCGGCATGCCCCAGATCAGCTGGGCGTTGGAGTACGCGAGGAAGCCGGCGCCGTTCTTGCCGGACTCCTCGCCGGCCGCGGTGGCGAGCTGGGTGACGACCAGGACGCCCGCCTGGTTGGCGAGGACGAAGAGGACGGTCCACTTGGCGAGCTTGACGGTCTTGCCGAGGCCGTGGCCCTTCCAGTCGAAGCGGGGCCGGAAGCGGAAGCCCGTCTCGCGCAGGTAGGGGATCATCGCCAGCGCCTGCACGACGAGGCCGAGGAGGGTGCCGATGCCGAGCAGGCGGATGCCCTCGTCGGGGATGGTCCGGACGCCCATGTGGGACTCGGCGGAGGTGCCGTAGACCCAGATGAACAGGCCGAAGGTGATGATCATGACGATGTTGTTGAGGACCGGGGTCCACATCATCGCGCCGAACTTGCCGCGGGCGTTGAGGATCTGGCCCATCACCACGTGCACGCCCATGAAGAAGATCGTGGGCAGGCAGTAGCGGGCGAAGGTGACCGCGACGCTGTTGGCGGCGGCGTCGTCGGCGATGGTGTTCGACATCAGCCGGATCAGGACGGGCGCCGCGAAGACGGCCGCGACCACGATCAGGCCGAGCGCCACCATGACGAGGGTGAGCAGGCGGTTGGCGTACGCCTCGCCGCCGTCCTCGTCGTTCTTCATCGAGCGGACCAGCTGCGGCACGAAGACCGAGTTGAGGCCGCCGCCGACGGTGAGGATGTAGATCATCGTCGGCAGGGTGTACGCGATGGTGAAGGTGTCGCCGAGCAGCGCGGCGCCGAGGGCGCCGGTGATGACCAGCGAGCGGACGAAGCCGGTGAGCCGGGAGACCAGCGTGCCGGCGGCCATCACGGCGCTCGACTTCAGCAGCCCGGAGGCGCGGCCGGACTTCTTCGGCGCGGGCGCGGGCAGCGGGTCGGGCTCCGCGGCCGGGGCGGGCACCTGGCCCTGGCCCTGCTGGTCGCGGTAGAGGTGCGCGAAGGCGTCCTGCTCGGGCCGCTCCTCCTCGCTCGCCCGGGTCACCAGGTCGTCGACGCCGGTGAACTGCACCGTGCGGGCGTCGTCGCCGTACGGGAGGTGGCGGGAGGGGCCGTCGGGCTCGGGCGCCGGCGTCTGGGCCCAGACCCGGGGGTCCGGGGCGTGCTGGGGCACGGCCGGCTGCTGGTAGAGCGGCTGCGGTTCCTGGTACGTGCCCGGCGGGGGCGGCGGGTGGGCGGCGCGGTCGTAGAGCGCCTCGCCCACCGGGTCCTGCGCGGACAGGTCGCGCCCCCGGTAGGGGTCGTGCGCGTACGCGTCCTGGACGTAGGGGTCCTGGGCGTACGGGTTCTCGGGGTGCGCGGACGGATCCTGCTGCTGGGCCGCGTACGGGTCCTGCTGCTGGGCCGCGTACGGGCTCTGCGCGTGCGGGGCCTGCGGCGGGTACCCGGGGTGCTGCCCCTGCGGGAGCGGCTGCCCGTCCGGCCCGGTGGGGGGAACGGGCGTGCCGCCGGACGGTGCGGCGCCGCCCGCACCCTGCCCGCGGTCAGCGTCGTACGGCGCGTTCATGGTTACCCCACCTCATCGTCCCCGGCCGACCGGCCACGACATCGCTCAACGGTCCACTTTCTCACCCGGGCCCGACGGGTCGCCGCTTTCGGAGCCGGTGTCCGCGTCCGGGTCACTCGGGTGCCCGGCTCCGTCGGCCGTGTCGCCCTCGGTCGTGTCCTTCGCGGCAGGGGCCCCGACGGTGCCGGCAGCGGCGTGCTCCGGAGCCCCGTCCTCCCCTTCGGTCTCCGCCTCCGCCCGGGCCTCGGCCTCGGCGGCGCGGGCGGCGAGGCGCTTGCGCTGGCTGTACATGCGGACACCCGCGAGGACGAGGAGCAGCACGCCGCCGGCGATGACGAGCATCACGGTCGGAGTCATCTCGGAGACCTTCACGGAGAAGGTCATCGAGGTGCCGTAGGGGGTGCCGTCCGCCGTGTACAGCTGGGCGGTCATGGAGACCTGGCCGTTGGCGTTGGCCGAGGCGGGGAACTTCACCGACTGGCTGTGCCCGGCGCGGACCGTGATCGGCAGCTCCGCCGAGGTGCCGCCGTCGACCTTGAGGCGGGTTCCGTTGCTGGAGGTCAGCCGCAGGACGAGCCCCTCCACGTCCTGGAGGAGCCTGTTCTGCACCGTGACGGGGATCGTGGCGCTGCGCCCCGACAGGGTCAGGTCCGACTTGTCGACGAGGACGACGCTCTTGGTGAGGCGCTGGAGGACGTCCTGGACGTCGACGCGGTAGATCGCCGCCTCGGTCGTCCGGCCGCGCCAGGAGGTGGACATCTCGCGGTTGATGGCGTTGCCGATCGGCGGGACGACGCGGGTCGCGTCGGAGAGGATGACCTTGAAGTCGTCCAGCTCGTCGCCCGTGGTCTTCATGTCGCGGAAGGCTTCCACCGGAAGCTCCGTGGCCCGGAGCTTCTTCGGGTACTGCCCGGCGCGCGGCACCGCGGTGGTGGCGTCGGGGTCGGGCTTGGCCGCCGCCGCGGCGACCAGGTCGAGCGGCTCGGTCCAGCGCTTGGCACCGAGCCCGCGCACGGCCGCCGCCATCGCCTGGGCCTGGGACACGCTCGGCTGCCGCTGCGGGGCGACCACGACGCTGCGCCGGTCCTGCGGCTGCTCCAGGGTGATCGCGAGGGTCTGCGCCAGGAACTCCTGGACGGCGAGCGTCGAGGTCTCGGCCCGGACCATGTCGCCCTGGAAGGCGGTCGACAGCTCCGCGTCGCTGACCACGGCCGTGGTGCCGCCGCCGAGGGGGCGGGCCGCGGTGGGGGTGTAGGAGAGGTCGTCGTCCTGGATGCTGTCGCTGCGGGCGATCACCTTGCGGGCGCCCGCGGAGGTCGCGACCGCCATGATCGAGGGGTCGACGGCGCCGTCGACGGGCCAGGCGAAGTCGGTGGCCGGCTGGACGTGGAGGATCGTCTCCACGGTCGATCCGGCCAGGGCGGTCGCCGACTGGAGGTGCTTCAGCGAGCCGGGGACGGCCTTGCCCCGGTGGGCGAGGGAGGCGAGGTCGGGGTCGGCGAAGGGCAGCGCGACCACCTTGCGGCCCTGCACCGCCGCCTCCAGCTGCCCGAGCCAGCGCTCGGCCAGCTTCCGGTTCGGCTCCGTGCCGGCGGCGTGCCCGGTGCCGTCCTTGACCCGGTAGCCGTTGGCCATGGCGTCGACGGAGGCCAGCAGGTCCGGGTCGATCACCCAGGTGACCGGGAGGTCCTTGCCCAGGCTGACCATCTCGTCGAGCCGGCCGCCGGGGCGCAGCTCCTCGGCCAGGTCGTCGTCCTGGAAGACCGCGCTCTGCTGGTCGTCCGAGGCGGTGTCGGCCGAGATGTGGGCCGAGGAGATCAGCGGCCACAGGTAGGTGAGCTGGGTCCGCTTGGCGGTCGGCTCGGGCTGGTACGGCAGGAAGGTCCGCTCGATGCCGAGCACACGGTCCCAGCGCGCGTCCGAGGTCTGGCCGGAGAGGGAGACGCCCAGCTGGTAGACGCCGCCCTCGTCGTCGAGGTCCAGCTCGGAGACGGGCACGGAGATCCGGAAGTCGCGGGGGACGCCGACGGGCAGGTTCGCGATGTCGATCTCGGGGGCGTCCAGCGGCCGCGGGTCGCTGTCGGAGCGGAAGCCCTTGCGGCGGGCGACCTGGTCGATCTCGCTGCGGCTGTCCATCCGCGGGCCGACGCGCAGGTTCACCGTCGCGTCGGTGATGGTCCGCTTGCCGCGGTTGGTCAGCGTGCCGGTGACGGTGACGGTGTCGCCCTCGACCGGGGCACTCGGGGTCAGCGTGTCGATCGCCACATCGACCGTCCGGGAGACCGGGGTGTCCGCGGCGGCCTGGGCCGGCGCGGGGTTGTGGAGCAGACCGGCGAGGAGGGGGGCCCCGACGGCGACGGTGAGGGTGCGCCGCAGCCATCGGCGGGCAGGTGAGGGACCGGTTCCCTGGAAAGCTGCCGCCTCAGCCACGCGTTCGCCCGTCCTCGTCGTTGTCGGTGGTGCCCGTGATGCCAGTGGTTCCCGGCCGCTGTGTCCAGGCATGGTAACGAGGCAGAGAGGGGCCGAGTGCCGGGGACTCCTCCAGCCGATGACGCGGGAGGAGGCCGTTTTCACAGGAACCCCACAGGCGCCACCCGCGCGTGCGGCACGGAGCGCGGGAAAACGGGGGCGTCGGGGCGGAGCGGGGCACGTACCCTTTTCTGTTGTGCCGAACGCCAACGAAGACACCTCGACCGAACCGAGCCAGGTGCAGCACCGCGCCGTCAGCGAACTGCTGCGCGTGGCGCCTGTCGCCGACGACCTCGCACGCCGCTTCCAGGCGGCCGGATTCCGCCTCGCCCTGGTCGGCGGATCGGTACGGGACGCCCTCCTCGGCCGGCTCGGCAACGACCTGGACTTCACCACGGACGCCCGCCCCGAGGACGTCCTGAAGATCGTCCGCCCCTGGGCCGACGCCGTCTGGGAGGTCGGGATCGCTTTCGGCACCGTCGGCTCGCAGAAGGACGGCTACCAGGTCGAGGTCACGACGTACCGCTCCGAGGCGTACGACCGCACCTCCCGCAAGCCCGAGGTCTCCTACGGCGACTCCATCGAGCAGGACCTCGTCCGGCGTGACTTCACCGTCAACGCGATGGCCGTGGCCCTCCCCGAGAAGGAGTTCATCGACCCGCACGGCGGCCTGGACGACCTCGCCGCCCGGGTCCTGCGCACCCCGGGCACGCCCGAGGAGTCCTTCTCCGACGACCCGCTGCGCATGATGCGCGCGGCCCGCTTCGCCGCTCAGCTCGACTTCGAGGTCGCCCCCGAGGTCGTCACGGCGATGACGGAGATGGCCGACCGGCTGGAGATCGTCTCCGCCGAGCGCGTCCGGGACGAGCTGAACAAGCTGCTGCTCTCCGACCACCCGCGCAAGGGCCTGGGTCTGCTCGTCGAGACCGGTCTCGCCGCGCACGTCCTGCCCGAGCTGCCCGCGCTGCGCCTGGAGAGCGACGAGCACCACCGGCACAAGGACGTGTACGAGCACTCCCTGACCGTCCTGGAGCAGGCCATCGACCTGGAGGAGGACGGCCCCGACCTGGTGCTCCGCCTGGCGGCGCTCCTCCACGACATCGGCAAGCCGCGCACCCGACGCTTCGAGAAGGACGGCCGGGTCTCCTTCCACCACCACGAGGTGGTGGGCGCGAAGATGACGAAGAAGCGCATGACCGCGCTGAAGTACTCGAACGAGATGATCAAGGACGTCTCGCGCCTGGTGGAGCTGCACCTGCGCTTCCACGGGTACGGGACGGGCGAGTGGACCGACTCGGCCGTGCGCCGCTACGTCCGCGACGGCGGCCCGCTGCTCTCGCGGCTCCACAAGCTGACCCGCTCGGACTGCACCACGCGCAACAAGCGCAAGGCGTCCGCGCTCTCCCGTGCCTACGACGGCCTGGAGGACCGGATCGCGCAGCTCCAGGAGCAGGAGGAGCTGGACTCGATCCGTCCCGACCTCGACGGCAACCAGATCCAGCAGATCCTGGAGATCAAGCCGGGTCCCGCCGTCGGGCAGGCGTACAAGTTCCTGCTGGAGCTGCGCCTGGAGAACGGCCCGATGGAGTACGAGCAGGCCGTCGCCGCGCTCAAGGAGTGGTGGGCCGCGCGCGACTGACCCCGCGCCCGTGTTTCACGTGAAACAGCGCCTTCGCTGTTTCACGTGAAACATCACCCGGAGTCCCGGGACTCCCGCCCGCGACCACGCAGGAACAGGGCGATGGCCGCGTACCCCGACGCCACCAGCACGATCAGCAGCGGGGAGCGGCCGTCGGGCGGCAGCATCAGCGCGGCGACCCCGGCCGCCGCCACGAAGGCGACGTTGAACAGCACGTCGTAGAGGGAGAAGACCCGCCCCCGGTACGCGTCGTCCACCTGGGTCTGCACCACCGTGTCCGTCGCGATCTTCGCTCCCTGGGTGATGAGCCCCAGGACGAAGGCGGCGACGAGGAAGGGCGCGGGAGTGAAGGACAGGGCGAGCGCCGGGACGAGGACGGCGGCCGCGGCCGCGCACCGGATCATCCAGCCGAAGGGCCCGAACCGTCCCACGGCCCACGGCGAGAGGACGGCGGCGGCGAAGAAGCCGGCGCCCGAGGCGGCGACGGCGATCCCCAGGAGCCCCAGCCCCTCGGACTCGGTGCTGCTCCAGGCGTACCGGCAGAGCATCAGCACGGTCACGAGCAGGGCGCCGTAGCAGAAGCGCATCAGCCCCACCGCGGTCAGCGCCCGCGCGGCCGGGCGGCGCTCGGCGAGGTGGCGGAGTCCCGCGGCGAGGCCCCGGGCGGTGGAGGCGAGCGCCGTCGCGAGCCGGGCCGGCACCTGGTCGGGGTCGGGGCCGAGGAGGCCCCGGGCGATCCGCAGCGAGGCGAGGGCGGCGCAGAGGTAGAGGGCGGCTCCGAAGGCCACCACGGCCGCGTCGGAGCCGTCGGCGAGCATCCGGACGCCGAAGGCGAGTCCGCCGCCGACGGTGGCGGCGAGGGTGCCCGCGGTGGGCGAGAGCGAGTTGGCCACGACGAGCCGTTCCGCGTCGACGACCCGGGGCAGGGCCGCGGAGAGCCCCGCGAGGACGAACCGGTTGACGGCCGTGACGGAGAGGGCGGAGGCGTAGAAGAGCCAGTCGGGGACCGGGGCGAGGATCAGCACGGCGGTCCCGGCGGCGAGCAGGGCGCGGAGCAGGTTCCCGTAGAGGAAGACCTGGCGACGCTGCCAGCGGTCGAGGAGGACGCCGGCGAAGGGGCCGACGAGGGAGTACGGCAGCAGGAGCACGGCCATGGCGGAGGCGATGGCGGCGGGCGAGGCCTGTTTCTCGGGGGAGAAGACGACGTACGTGGCCAGGGCGACCTGGTAGACGCCGTCGGCGCACTGGGAGAGCAGCCGGACGGTGAGCAGGCGCCGGAAGTCGCGCAGGCGCAGCAGTACGCGCAGATCACGTACGACGGACATGGCAGCAAGACTCACACACGGCGAGGGTCCCCGGGCAGTGCCGCGGGGACCCTCGTCAGGTGAAACGCTTCGGACCTCGGAAGGTCAGCGCTCGACCTCGCCCTTGATGAACTTCTCGACGTTGGCCAGGGCCTCGTCGTCGAAGTACTGCACCGGCGGGGACTTCATGAAGTACGAGGACGCGGAGAGGATCGGGCCACCGATGCCCCGGTCCTTGGCGATCTTCGCGGCGCGCAGGGCGTCGATGATGACACCGGCTGAGTTCGGGGAGTCCCAGACCTCGAGCTTGTACTCCAGGTTCAGCGGGACGTCGCCGAAGGCACGGCCCTCGAGGCGGACGTACGCCCACTTGCGGTCGTCCAGCCAGGCCACGTAGTCCGACGGGCCGATGTGGACGTTCTTCTCGCCCAGCTCGCGGTCCGGGATCTGCGAGGTGACGGCCTGCGTCTTCGAGATCTTCTTGGACTCCAGGCGCTCGCGCTCGAGCATGTTCTTGAAGTCCATGTTGCCGCCGACGTTGAGCTGCATGGTGCGCTCGAGACGGACACCGCGGTCCTCGAAGAGCTTCGCCATCACGCGGTGCGTGATGGTGGCGCCCACCTGGGACTTGATGTCGTCGCCGACGATCGGGACACCGGCCTCGGTGAACTTGTCGGCCCACTCCTTGGTGCCGGCGATGAAGACCGGGAGGGCGTTGACGAACGCGACCTTCGCGTCGATGGCGCACTGCGCGTAGAACTTCGCAGCGGCCTCGGAACCGACGGGCAGGTAGCAGACGAGAACGTCGACCTGACGGTCCTTGAGGATCTGGACGACGTCGACCGGCTCCTCGGCGGACTCCTCGATGGTCTGGCGGTAGTACTTGCCGAGCCCGTCGAGGGTGTGACCGCGCTGGACGGTCACGCCGGAGGCGGGCACGTCGCAGATCTTGATGGTGTTGTTCTCGCTGGCGCCGATGGCGTCCGCGAGGTCGAGGCCGACCTTCTTCGCGTCGACGTCGAAGGCGGCCACGAACTCCACGTCGCCGACGTGGTAGTCGCCGAACTGGACGTGCATGAGGCCGGGCACCTTGGTCGCCGGGTCGGCGTCCTTGTAGTACTCGACGCCCTGCACCAGCGAGGCGGCGCAGTTGCCCACGCCGACGATGGCTACGCGAACCGAACCCATTCCGGTTGCTCCCTGTGTGATCGTGGAAGCCCTGCTGGCGCAGGGTTTCACTTGGCGGTGTCGTCGGACGGATCCGGCCGGGTACTGCCCCCGTGCCGGGGCAGGCCGCCCGTCTCTCCAGAATCGTTGTCGTGCGGAGCGTCGGTGTCGGGCCGCTGGTCGCGGCCCGCCCGCTCGCTCTCGATGAGCTCGTTCAGCCAGCGCACTTCGCGCTCCACGGACTCCATTCCGTGGCGCTGGAGCTCAAGCGTGTAGTCGTCGAGTCGCTCGCGCGTCCGGGCCAGCGAGGCGCGCATCTTCTCCAGGCGCTCCTCCAGCCGGCTGCGGCGGCCTTCGAGCACCCGCATCCGCACCTCGCGCTCGGTCTGGCCGAAGAACGCGAAGCGGGCGGCGAAGTGCTCGTCCTCCCAGGCATCGGGGCCGGTGTGGGAGAGGAGCTCCTCGAAGTGCTCCTTACCTTCCGGCGTCAACCGATAGACGATCTTGGCCCGGCGTCCTGCGAGTGACGAGGCGAGGGCCTCCTCGGGGGCGCTGCCCGGTTCCTCGATCAACCAGCCGCTGGCGACCAGCGTCTTGAGGCAGGGGTAGAGCGTCCCGTAGCTGAACGCGCGGAAGATGCCGAGCGAGGTGTTGAGGCGCTTGCGCAGCTCGTAGCCGTGCATGGGGGCTTCGCGCAGCAGGCCGAGAACGGCGAACTCGAGGATGCCGGAGCGTCTGCTCATGTGTCGCCTCCTCCGTCTCGCGGTCCGCCCTGGGAAACCTTTATGCCGTGCTGATGTATCGACTCGATACATCAGCACGATAGAACGGCCCGAGAGGTCCGACAAGTGGGGGTGCCGTGACCGGCGTCACATCGTCAATTCACAGCGTGCGACTTGCCTGATTTGGGGTGAACTCCGGCGCAAGAGGGGTTTTGGCCGTGCGTAGTCTGTGCGGCATGCACACCACCGGGAACCAGGAGCCGCGCTGGGGCGTCAGTGCAGCGGGTGACCGGCTGCGATACGAAAGGGGCCTCCGATGGGCTCCGGTCGTACGCATTTCGGGGGGACCGGAACTCAACTGCCGCTTCCAGGCGTACGCGCCTGCCCGAGGAGTAGTCGTTCGATGAGCGAGCACCGTCGCAGGATGCCGTCGCAGGAGCCGCCGACGGGCGGCCGCGCGGCGGCACGACGCGCCGCCCAGCAGCCGGCCGGCCGCAGGTCGGCCCCTGCCCATGACCCCGGTACGGGGACGCCTCCGTACGGATCGCCGGCCCCTTACGGGTCCTCCGATGCGTACGGGTCGTCCGGTTCGTACGGGTCCCCCTCCTCCCACGAGGAGGAGTCACGTCCGTACGGCGGCCGTGCGGAGGCCCGGCGGGCCGCCCAGCGGGGCGGTCGCCGCCGCGCGCCCGCGGCCGGTCCCGGCGGACCGAACGGCCCGGGCGGCGCCGGCCGGCGCGGCGGAGGAGGCGGCGTCGGCCGCGGTGGCGGCCCGGGCGGTCCGCCGCCCGGCAAGAAGCGCCTGATCGACTACCCGCGGTTCGGCAAGCACGGCTGGCGCCGCTGGATGCCGTCGTGGAAGCTCGTCACGGGCACGTTCCTGGTCTTCTTCGCGCTCATCATGGGCGGCTCGGTCATCGCGTACTCGAAGGTGACCATCCCGAACGTGGCCGACGCGGCGACGTCCCAGAACAACATCTATTACTGGAAAGACGGCTCGCGCATGGTCGCGACCGGCGCCGGCCAGAACCGCCAGATCATCGGCATCGAGCAGATCCCGATGGTCATGCAGGAAGCCGTCATCTCGGCCGAGAACAAGACCTTCCGCACCGACTGGGGCGTCGACCCCATGGGCATCGGCCGCGCCGTGTGGAACATGGCGAAGGGCGGCGAGACCCAGGGCGGCTCGACCATCACCCAGCAGTACGTGAAGAACGGCCTGCTCAACGACCAGACGCAGTCCCTGTCCCGGAAGGTGAAGGAACTCTTCATCTCCATCAAGGTCGGCAACGAGGTCGAGAAGCCCGAGATCATGGCGGGCTACCTCAACACCGCCTACTACGGCCGCAACGCCTACGGCATCCAGGCCGCCGCCCGCGCGTACTTCGACAAGGACGCCAAGGACCTCAACGCCTCCGAGTCGGCCGTCCTCGCCTCCGTGCTGAAGGGCGCCACGTACTTCGACCCGGCCGGCTACCCCGAGGTCGACCCGAACGCCACGCCCCAGAAGAACCTGGAGCGGCTCACCATCCGCTGGTCCTGGATCCTCGACGAGATGGTCAAGGACGGGAAGATCCCGGCGGCGGAGCGGGCGAAGTACAAGACCCTGCCGAAGATCCAGAAGCCGAAGCAGGACGCGCAGCTCGGTGGCCAGATCGGCTACCTGGTCGCCACCGCGAAGGCCAACTTCCGCAGCAAGTACGACATCAGCGAAGAGGCCCTGAACCTCGGCGGCTACGAGATCCACACCACCTTCGACAAGAAGAAGGTGAACGCGATGTCCGAGTCGGTCAAGAAGATCTACGACGAGTACATCGACGAGAAGAAGCGTCCGAAGGACGACACCCACGTCGAGTTCGGCGGCGCCTCCATCGACGTCGAGTCCGGCGCCATCGTCGCGCTCTACGGCGGCCAGGACGCCACCAAGCACTACACCAACAACGCCGACACCACCGGCGCCCAGGTCGGCTCGACCTTCAAGCCCTTCGTGCTCGCCGCCGCGATGCAGGACGGTGTCAGGGACCCGGACGGCCCCGCGGAGCAGGGTCCCTCCACGCGCACCCTCGTCGACCCCGACAAGAGCCGCTACTCCGGCAAGGACGACCTCAAGGTCCGTACCTACAAGGGCGACATCTGGCACAACGAGAAGGGGGAGGAGTGGAAGCAGAACAACGAGGGCGACCAGAGCTACGGCAACATCAGCCTGCGTCGCGCGATGATCGTCTCCGCCAACTCCCCCTTCGTGCAGCTGGGCATGGACGTCGGCATCGACAAGGTGCGTGAAGCGGCCGTCGCCGCCGGTCTGCGCCCCGACTCCCTGGTGAAGGGCGAGGTCCCGTCCTTCTCCCTCGGCATCTCCAGCCCGAGCGCGATCCGCATGGCCGGCGCCTACTCCACCTTCGCCAACGAGGGCGTGCGCAACGAGCCCTACTCGGTCACCAAGGTGGTCAAGGGCGGCAAGGTCATCTTCAAGCACGAGGCCGCCTCCAAGCAGGCGTTCTCCTCGGCCATCTCCTCCAACGTCACCGACGTGCTCCGCAGCGTCGTCGAGGACAAGGACGGCACCGGCAAGAACGCGGCCATCCCCGGCCGCGACGTGGCCGGCAAGACGGGTACCACCGACGACAACATGTCGGCCTGGTTCGTCGGCTACACCCCGCAGCTCTCGACGGCGATCGACATGTACCGCTTCGACGACGACGAGACCAAGGAAGGCCGCGAGTTCCTGGAGATGTACGGAACGGGTGGCCAGGACGCGATCCACGGTTCGTCCTTCCCGTCCCGCATCTGGAACGACTACATGACGGACGCCGTCGCGGACCTGCCCGTCGAGAAGTTCCCGAAGCCGGAGAAGCTGGCGGACGCCAAGGGCGTCTTCGGCGGTGGCGCCACGCCGAGCCCGACGGCCACCCCGACGCCGACCGAGACGGCGACGCCGACCGAGACGGCCACCACCGCCCCGACGACGACTCCCCCGGCGACGCCCACCGACGGCGGCCGTCCGACCACCAAGGAGCCGAAGCCCGGCAAGACCACCTGCAACATCTGGGACTGGAACTGCGACAGCACGGGCGGTGGCGACGGCGGCAACACCGGCCAGCCGACCGATCCCACGCCGACGGACACGAACACGTCCCCACCGCCGACCACGACGGCCCCGGGCGGCCCGGGGAACGGCAACAACAACGGTGGCAACGGCGGCGAGCCGACCGACGGATCCACCGGAAGCGGCAACCTCTTCGACTGAGGTGGCCGGGGCCCGACCCGCGAGGGCGGGACCCCGGCGCCGTGAGGGCCGTCGCGGCCGCTCCGTACAGCACGTACGGAGCGGACCGCGGCGGCCCTCCGCGTTTCACGTGAAACACGAGGCCCCGGGCGCCGGTTTCCGTCCCGGCCGCGGCCGGATTCCCAGGGGCGTACGGCAGGATGTCCCCCATGCCGAGCCTGAAGAAGACCAACGGCCCCCTCGACGGTCCCGAGGGTGACCGGTCCGGGGCCGCCGGGGCCGCGCCCCACGGGTCCCCGGCCGACGGGTCCCCGGCGTCGGACGGAACGCGTGGGGACACGCTCCCCGCCGCCGCTCCGGTCGTCGCCCCCACCCGGCGGGACGAGGTGGCCGCCGCGGGCAGCGAGCTCATCGGCGGGCGCTACGGCCGCCGCGCCCTGCCCGGCAGCGGACCCGCGGGCGGGCAGTTCACCCCGGTGCGGGTGATCGCCCTCGTCGCCATCGGCATGTTCGCCCTCGGCATGGTGCAGAAGCTGCCCTGCTACAACTGGGCCTGGTTCCGCGGCACCACCTCCCAGTACACCCACGCCTGCTACTCGGACATCCCGCACCTCTTCGCCGGGCGCGGCTTCTCCGAGGGCCTGGTGCCCTACTTCGACCGGCTCGCCGGCGACATACCGTTCCTGGAGTACCCCGTCCTGACGGGGCTCTTCATGGAGGTCGCCGCCTGGCTGACGCCCGACGGCTCGCTCCAGGAGCAGGGCCAGGCGTACTGGCTCGTCAACGCCGGCCTGCTGATGGTCTGCGCGGCCGTCCTCGCCGTCTGTGTGGCCCGGACGCACCGCCGACGGCCCTGGGACGGCCTGCTGGTCGCCCTGGCGCCCTCCGTGGCCCTCACCGCCACCATCAACTGGGACCTGCTGGCCGTCTCCCTCACCGCCGCCGCGATCCTGATGTGGTCCCGCTCGCGGCCGCTCGCCGCCGGCATCCTGCTCGGCCTCGCCGTCGCCGCCAAGTTCTACCCGGTGCTGCTGCTGTGGCCGCTGCTGCTGCTCTGCCGACGGGCCGGGAGGATGCGCGCCTTCGGCACCGCGCTGCTCGGCGCGGCGGGCTCCTGGCTCGTCGTCAACCTGCCGGTGATGCTCCTCGCGCCCGAGGGCTGGAAGCAGTTCTACCTCTTCAGCCGCGACCGGAACGTGGACTTCGGCTCGGTCTGGCTCCTCGTCAGCCAGCGCGGCGGCCAGACGATCCCGCCCGAGCGGGCCAACCTGTACGCGCTGCTGCTCCTGCTGCTGGCCGCGGGCGGGCTCGCCTGGCTGGCCTTCGCCGCGCCCCGCAGGCCCCGGCTGGCACAGCTGGCGTTCCTGATGGTCGCCGCGTTCGTGCTCACCAACAAGGTCTACTCGCCGCAGTACGTGCTGTGGCTGGTGCCGCTCGCCGCGCTCGCCCGGCCGCGCTGGCGCGACTTCCTCATCTGGCAGTGCTGCGAGGTCCTGTACTACCTCGGGATCTGGATGTACCTCGCGTTCACCGGCAGCGGCAGCAAGCAGGGACTCCCGCTGGACGGCTACCACTTCGCGATCGTGCTGCACCTGCTGGGCACGCTGTACCTGTGCGCCGTGGTCGTCCGGGACATCCTGGCGCCCGAGAAGGACCCGGTCCGCAAGGACGGCTCGGACGACCCCTCGGGCGGTGTCCTGGACGGCGCGCGGGACGTGTTCGTGGTGGGCCGGGCGGCCCGGCCGGCGCGGCACGCGGCCCCCGCGCCCGAGACCGGCGAGCAGGAACTCCTCGTGACATGGGGAACCCCCGGGGCCGAGGGCTCCCGGGGGTGAGGTCCCGACGGCGCGACGACCGGCTCAGCGCTCCACGAGCCGGTCGAACTGCGTCGTGGTGTGCCGCAGGTGCGCGACCAGCTCGTCGCCGACCTGCGGCTCCTGGGCGTCGGCCGGCACGAACAGGATCGACACCTGCATGTGCGGCGGCTCGGCGAACCAGCGCTGCTTGCCCGCCCAGACGAACGGCGACAGGTTCCGGTTGACCGTGGCCAGGCCGGCCCGGGCCACACCCTTGGCGCGCGGCATCACGCCGTGCATCGCCTTCGGCGCCTCCAGGCCCACGCCGTGCGAGGTGCCGCCGGCGACGACGACCAGCCAGCCGTCCGAGGCGGCCTTCTGCTGGCGGTAGCCGAAGCGGTCGCCCTTGGCGACCCGGGTGACGTCGAGGACCGAACCGCGGTACTCGGTGGCCTCGTGGTCGCCCAGCCAGAGCCGGGTGCCGATCCGGGCACGGAAGCGGGTCTGCGGGAACTGCTGCTGGAGCCGGGCCTGCTCCTCGGCCCGCAGGTGGCTCACGAACATGGTGTGCAGCGGCAGGCGGGCGGCGCGCAGCCGGTCCATCCAGGCGATGACCTCCTCGACGGCGTCCGTGCCGTCCGGGCGGTCCAGCGGCAGGTGCAGGGCGAAGCCCTCCAGGCGCACGTCCTCGATCGCGGACGCCAGCAGCCCGAGCTCCTCCTCGCGGACGCCGTGCCGCTTCATCGAGCTCATCACCTCGACGACGACGCGGGCGCCGACCAGGGCGTGCACGCCGTCGACGGAGGAGACCGAACGGATGACCCGGTCGGGCAGCGGCACCGGCTCCTCGCCCCGCCGGAACGGGGTGAGGACCAGCAGGTCGCCGCCGAACCAGTCCTTGATCCTCGCGGCCTCGTACGTGGTGCCCACCGCGAGCATGTCGGCGCCGAAGCGGGCCGCCTCCTCGGCGAGCCGCTCGTGGCCGAAGCCGTAGCCGTTGCCCTTGCAGACCGGGATCAGCCCGGGGAACTGGTCGATCACGGTCTTCTGGTGCGCCCGCCAGCGAGCGGTGTCGACGTAGAGGGAGAGCGCCATGGCCGGCCCGGAACCTTTCTGATGGCTGCGGTGGGGGGTTTCGCAGGTGTGTACGAGACTCGTGCGACTACGAGGTTACGCAAGCCTCGCGCGGGGCGTCAGCGGCGCGACATGTAGATGTCCAGCGCCTTGTGCAGGAGCTTGTTCAGTGGGAAGTCCCACTCGCCGACGTACTCGACGGCCTCGCCGCCGGTGCCGACCTTGAACTGGATGAGGCCGAAGAGGTGGTCGGTCTCGTCGAGCGAGTCCGAGATGCCGCGCAGGTCGTAGACGGTCGCGCCCATCGCGTACGCGTCGCGGAGCATCCGCCACTGCATGGCGTTGGAGGGCCGGACCTCGCGGCCGATGTTGTCGGAGGCGCCGTACGAGTACCAGACGTGCCCGCCGACGACGAGCATGGTCGCCGCGGAGAGGTTCACGCCGTTGTGGCGGGCGAAGTAGAGCCGCATCCGGTTGGGGTCCTCGTTGTTGAGGACGGTCCACATGCGCTGGAAGTACGAGAGCGGGCGCGGCCGGAACTTGTCGCGGACCGCGGTGATCTCGTACAGGCGCTGCCACTCGGCGAGGTCCTCGTAGCCGCCCTGGACGACCTCGACGCCGGCCTTCTCGGCCTTCTTGATGTTGCGGCGCCACAGCTGGTTGAAGCCCTTGAGGACGTCGTCGAGGGAGCGGTTGGCCAGCGGGACCTGGAAGACGTAGCGGGGCTGGACGTCGCCGAAGCCGGCGCCGCCGTCCTCGGCCTGCTGCCAGCCCATCCTGCGCAGCCGGTCGGCCACCTCGAAGGCCTGCGGCACGACCTCGGTGGCCTGGACGTCCTTGAGGCGCTTCACGTCCGGGTCCTGGATGCCGGACTTGATCGCGGCCGCGTCCCAGCGGCGGATGACGACCGGCGGGCCCATCTTCACGGAGAAGGCGCCCTGCTGCTTGAGGTGGGCCAGCATCGGCTGGAGCCACTCGTCGAGGTTGGGGGCGTGCCAGTTGATGACCGGACCCTCGGGGAGGTAGGCCAGGTAGCGCTTGAGCTTGGGGAGCTGGCGGTAGAGCACCAGACCGACGCCGACGAGCTCACCGGCCTTGTCGAACCAGCCGAGGTTCTCCGAGCGCCACTCGGTCTTCACGTCCGCCCACGCCGGGACCTGGCAGTGGCTCGCGCCGGGCAGGGTCTGGATGTACGCCAGATGCTGCTCTCGGCTGATGGTCCTCAGGGTCAGGCTCATGCGGGGCGCTCCTCGGCAGGTGTGTCCCCATCGGTCAGGGGCTCCGGCTCTCGCGCCGAAGCCTACTGTGACCGGGGAGCGCCCCGAAGGGCCACGTGGGCCCTGACGTGCCAGGCGTCGGCTCAGACGCCCCCGAAGAGCCCTCCGTGAGCCATGCCGAGGTAGAAGCCCACGGCCGAGGCGCCGAGGCCGATGATCAGGAAGAAGCGTTCCCGGGTGGTGACGGAGATGAACTGTCCGTAGGCCCCGGTCAGGATGCCGATCAGCCCCGACCACGAGCTGAGCAGGTGCAGGTTGTGGAACTGCGCCGTGACGAAGGACAGGACGCCCAGCGCCAGGGTCACCGCGAGCAGGGTGTCCTGGAGCGGGTGCGGCTTGCCGTCGGTGGCGAAGAGGGAGTGGCCGGGGTCGGGTCGCATTGCCTGTGCCATGGGGCACCTCCTGGCGTGCCGTGCGGAGGGCGGCGCATCCTAGCGCCGCCGACGTCCGATGTGTACAGATTGCGTCCCCTCCCCGGCGGATTTCAACCGCAAGGCGATGTGCGGGTACTCTGTACGGTCTGCGCCGGTGTCTGCCCTGGTTACTCCAGGACCTGGTTCTCCAGGGCCGTCGACACACCCCGCTCGTCGGGGCTCGTTGTCAGTGGTGGCCGATACCGTCGCTCACGCATCACGACCCTCCTGCCACGGAACGACCGTGGCCGCTGAGTCCAAAGGAGGTGGGTTCCACATGCGTCACTACGAGGTGATGGTCATCCTCGACCCCGATCTGGAGGAGCGCGCTGTCGCCCCCCTGATCGAGAACTTCCTCTCCGTCGTCCGTGAGGGCAACGGAAAGGTCGAGAAGGTCGACACCTGGGGCCGTCGTCGTCTCTCGTACGAGATCAAGAAGAAGCCCGAGGGCATCTACTCGGTCATCGACCTGCAGGCCGAGCCTGCGGTCGTCAAGGAGCTCGACCGCCAGATGAACCTGAACGAGTCGGTCCTCCGGACCAAGGTCCTCCGCCCCGAGACCCACTGAGCTTCCGCTCAGAGGTAATCGGGTCCGAGTAGCAGCAAGCAGCCAGAAGCAATCCCGCCGAGAGGTTCACCCATGGCAGGCGAGACCGTCATCACGGTCGTCGGCAATCTCGTCGACGACCCCGAGCTGCGCTTCACCCCGTCCGGTGCGGCGGTCGCGAAGTTCCGCGTCGCGTCCACTCCCCGCACCTTCGACCGTCAGACCAATGAGTGGAAGGACGGCGAGAGCCTGTTCCTGACCTGCTCGGTCTGGCGTCAGGCGGCGGAGAACGTCGCCGAGTCCCTCACGCGCGGCATGCGCGTCGTCGTGCAGGGCCGGCTCAAGCAGCGGTCCTACGAGGACAACCAGGGCGTCAAGCGCACGGTCTTCGAGCTGGACGTCGAAGAGGTCGGTCCCAGCCTCCGCAACGCCACGGCCAAGGTCACCAAGACCACCGGCCGCGGTGGGCAGGGTGGTGGCGGCGGCTTCGGCGGCGGCGGTGGCGGCCAGCAGGGTGGCGGCGGCTGGGGTGGCAACTCCGGCGGCGGCCAGCAGGGCGGCGGCGGAGCTCCCTCCGACGACCCCTGGGCCTCCGGCGGCTCCTCCTCCGGCGGCCAGCAGGCCGGCGGCGGTGGCGGCGGCTGGGGTGGCAACTCCGGCGGCGGCTACTCGGACGAGCCCCCCTTCTAGGGATCCCCTTCCGGTTCTCCGGAAGAGGCCCGGGAAGTGGCTCGTACCCCACACTTCTTGATCACACAGGAGAAACACCATGGCGAAGCCGCCTGTGCGCAAGCCTAAGAAGAAGGTCTGCGCGTTCTGCAAGGACAAGACCGCTTACGTGGACTACAAGGACACGAACATGCTGCGGAAGTTCATTTCCGACCGCGGCAAGATCCGTGCCCGCCGCGTGACCGGCAACTGCACGCAGCACCAGCGTGACGTCGCCACGGCCGTCAAGAACAGCCGTGAGATGGCGCTGCTGCCCTACACGTCCACCGCGCGATAAGGGAAGGGTGACCGAAAAATGAAGATCATCCTCACCCAGGAAGTCTCCGGCCTCGGTGCGGCCGGCGACGTCGTCGAGGTCAAGGACGGCTACGCTCGCAACTACCTGGTCCCGCGTGGTTTCGCGATCCGCTGGACCAAGGGTGGCGAGAAGGACGTGGCGCAGATCCGCCGCGCCCGCAAGATCCACGAGATCGCGACCATCGAGCAGGCCAACGAGGTCAAGGCCAAGCTCGAGGGCACGAAGGTGCGCCTGGCCGTTCGCTCCGGCGACGCCGGCCGTCTCTTCGGCTCCGTGACCCCGGCCGACGTCGCCACGGCGATCAAGTCCGCCGGTGGCCCCGAGGTCGACAAGCGTCGCGTCGAGCTCGGTTCGCCGATCAAGACCCTGGGCTCGCACCAGGTGCTCGTGCGTCTGCACCCCGAGGTCGCCGCGAAGCTCGGCATCGAGGTCGTTGCCGCGTAACGCTGCTCTCAGCAGTTCTGCGCTCGCGCAGAAGGAAGGGCCGCTCCCCTTGGGGGCGGCCCTTCCGCCGTTTCACGTGAAACTTTCGCTTGGCGTGCTTTGCCGCGTTTCACGTGAAACACCGCCTCGGTCGACGGGCTCGGGTCGGCGGGCTCCGGTCAGGGAGCGCCGGTCAGCGGGTGGCGCCCGTGACGATCCAGCGGCCGGAGCGCATGCGGAACCAGAGCGTGCCCATCCGTACCGCCATCATCAGCGTCATCGCCCACCAGAGGGCGGTCAGCCCGCCGCCGAGCACCGGCACGAGCAGCGCGACGGGTGCGAAGACCGCCAGGGTGAGAAGCATCGCCCAGGCGAGGTAGGGGCCGTCGCCCGCTCCCATCAGGACGCCGTCGAGGACGAACACGACTCCGGAGATCGGCTGGGAGAGCGCCACGACGAGCAGGGCGGGCAGCAGGGTGGACTGGACGGCCGGGTCGCCGGTGAAGAGCGGGATGAAGAGCGGACGGGCCAGGACGAGCAGCAGCCCGAGGACCACGCCGGAGACCACGCCCCACTGGACCATCCGGCGGCAGACCTGGCGGGCGCCCTCGGCGTCGTCGGCACCCAGGTAGCGGCCGATGATGGCCTGGCCGGCGATGGCGATGGCGTCCAGGGCGAAGGCCATCAGGCTCCACAGGGAGAGGATGATCTGGTGGGCCGCGACCTCGGTGTCGCCCAGGCGGGCGGCGACGGCGGTGGCGATCATCAGGACGGCGCGCAGCGAGAGCGTACGGATCAGGAGCGGGGCGCCCGCCTGGGCGCAGGCCCGGATGCCGGCCGCGTCGGGCCGGAGCGAGGCCCCGTGGCGACGGGCGCCGCGGACGACCACGACCAGGTACGCGGCGGCCATGCCGCACTGGGCGATGACGGTGCCCCAGGCGGAGCCCGCGATGCCGAGCCCGGCGCCGTAGACCAGTCCGACGTTGAGCGCGCCGTTGACCGCGAAGCCGCCGACGGCCACGTAGAGCGGGGTACGGGTGTCCTGGAGGCCGCGCAGGACGCCGGTGGCGGCCAGGACGATCAGCATCGCGGGGATGCCCAGGAGGGAGACCCGTAGATACGTGGTGGCGTAGGGCGCGGCGGTGTCGGAGGCGCCGAAGACCTCGACCAGCCAGGGGGCCGTGGGCAGGGTGGCCGCGACGACGGCGATGCCCAGGAGGAGGGCCAGCCAGATGCCGTCGATGCCCTGCCGCAGAGCGGCGGGCAGATCGCCCGAGCCGACCCGCCGCGCGACGGCGGCCGTGGTGGCGTAGGCGAGGAAGACGAAGACGCTGACCGCGGTGGAGAGCAGTGCGCCGGCGATGGCGAGGCCCGCGAGCTGGGGGGTGCCGAGGTGCCCCACGATGGCACTGTCCACCATGAGGAAGAGCGGTTCGGCGACGAGGGCGCCGAAGGCCGGCAGGGCGAGGGAGAGGATCTCGCGGTCGTGCCGGCGCGGTGTGGCCTTGGTGCTCGTGGGGGCCTGGGTCATGAGGTCAATGTAATCGTCCACAGGTAAGAGATGCAATGCATCAGTGATCCTTACTTTCGAGGGGATCGGGGCTTCGGGTGTGGGCTGTTTGTTCTGATCACGGTTCCAGGGGAAAAGTTTTTCTCCCCCACAGCCCGTGGATGGAAAACCCGCAGGTCAGGGCCGTAAATCGAGGGGGTCTATGAGTTTGTCCACATGGCTGTCCCCCGGTCCGTGCACAGGATCCGGTGGCTTATCCACAGCATCTGGGGCTTCACCCACAGGGCCTGTGGATAACCAGATTGGCTGATGCCCTTCGCGGGCCTACCGTGGACCGGCGCCCGACGCGCCAGAACCGGACGCAAAGCCACTCTTTGATCAAGGCCGTGGCGTAAGAAGGAGTGGCGCGGCGAGGTCCGCTGAGCGGACGGGAAGAGGTGGCGGGTGAGCGTTCCCGAGCCCATGGACGACCCTTGGGCGGACGGCGGACCGAGCGACCGGCTGCCCGTCCGCACCCGGAACGAAGGGCGCGGCGAGGGCCGCGGTGAGGGCCGCGGGCGCGGCCGGGGCCGCGACGAGCAGCACGAGCGCGGCAGCGACGGCCCGTGGGACGGCGGACTCTCCGGCTTCGAGCGGGTCCCCCCGCAGGACCTGGACGCCGAACAGTCCGTGCTCGGCGGCATGCTCCTCTCCAAGGACGCCATCGCCGACGTCGTGGAGATCATCAAGGGCCACGACTTCTACAAGCCCGCGCACGAGACCGTCTACGGCGCGATCCTCGACCTCTATGCCAAGGGCGAGCCCGCCGACCCCATCACCGTCGGCGCCGAGCTCACCAAACGCGGCGAGATCAACCGCGTCGGCGGCGCCTCCTACCTGCACACCCTCGTCCAGTCGGTGCCGACCGCGGCGAACGCCTCGTACTACGCGGAGATCGTCCACGAGCGGGCCGTGCTGCGCCGGCTCGTCGAGGCCGGCACCAAGATCACGCAGATGGGCTACGCGGCGGACGGCGACGTCGACGAGATCGTGAACTCGGCCCAGGCGGAGATCTACAAGGTCACCGAGCAGCGGACCACCGAGGACTACCTGCCGCTCGGTGACATCATGGAGGGCGCGCTCGACGAGATCGAGGCGATCGGCTCCCGCAGTGGCGAGATGACCGGTGTGCCCACGGGCTTCAGCGACCTCGACTCGCTCACCAACGGACTCCACCCCGGCCAGATGATCATCATCGCGGCCCGTCCCGCCATGGGTAAGTCCACCCTCGCCCTGGACTTCGCCCGGGCCGCGTCGATCAAGAACAACCTGCCCAGCGTCATCTTCTCCCTCGAAATGGGCCGCAACGAGATCGCGATGCGCCTGTTGTCGGCGGAGGCCCGGGTCGCGCTGCACCACATGCGCTCCGGCACGATGACCGACGAGGACTGGACCCGGCTCGCCCGCCGCATGCCGGACGTCTCCCAGGCCCCGCTCTACATCGACGACTCCCCGAACCTGTCGATGATGGAGATCCGCGCGAAGTGCCGTCGGCTCAAGCAGCGCAACGGCCTGAAGCTGGTCATCATCGACTACCTCCAGCTGATGCAGTCCGGCGGCTCCAAGCGGCAGGAGAGCCGCCAGCAGGAGGTCTCCGACATGTCGCGAAACCTCAAGCTCCTCGCCAAGGAGCTGGAGCTCCCGGTGATCGCGCTCTCGCAGCTGAACCGTGGTCCCGAGCAGCGCACCGACAAGAAGCCGATGGTCTCCGACCTCCGAGAGTCCGGCTCGATCGAGCAGGACGCCGACATGGTCATCCTGCTCCACCGCGAGGACGCCTACGAGAAGGAGTCCCCGCGCGCCGGCGAGGCCGACATCATCGTCGGCAAGCACCGTAACGGCCCGACGGCCACCATCACCGTCGCCTTTCAGGGCCACTACTCGCGCTTCGTGGACATGGCACAAACCTGATCGTGCCGGGGCGGGGCGCCGGGGCATGATCGGTCGCATGACCACAGCCTTCGAAGCCCTGCTGCCCACCACCGAGCGTTCCCTGCTGCACCGCGTGGCCCGCGCCCAGAGCGAGGGCCGCGCGCCCTCGTTCGTGGGCGCCGTGGCCCGTGGGGGAGCCATGGTCTGGAGCGGTTCCCGCAGCTGCGTCGACGGGCACGCCCCGGACGCCGACACCCAGTACCGGATCGGTTCGATCACCAAGGTGTTCACCGCCGTGCTCGTCCTGCGGCTCCGGGACGAGGGGCTGCTCGGTCTCGACGACCCGCTGGAGAAGCACCTGCCGGGTACCGGGGTCGGTGAGGTCACCGTCGCCCAGCTGCTCGGCCACACGGCGGGGCTCGCGGCGGAGACGCCCTCGCCCTGGTGGGAGCGGACGCCCGGCGCGACGCGGCCCGAGCTCGCCGACGTCCTGGGGGAGACGCCCGTCCTCCACCCGGCGGGTCGCAGCTTCCACTACTCCAACCCGGGTTACACCCTGCTCGGCGCGCTCGTCGAGGCGGTGCGCGGGGTCTCCTGGGAGGAGGCGCTGCGCACCGAGATCCTGGAGCCGCTCGGCATGGACCGGACGACGGGGGAGCCGGTCGCCCCGCACGCCGGGGGCTGGGCGGTGCACCCCTGGGCCGACGTGATGCTCCCCGAACCCACCGAGGACCTGGGCGTGATGGGCGCGGCCGGCCGGCTGTGGTCGACCGCCGCCGACCTCTGCCGCTTCGGTGGTTTCCTCATCGAGGGCGACGACAGCGTGCTCCGCGCCGCCTCCGTCGCCGAGATGCGGGTGCCCGTCGGTCCGCCCGCCGTCGGGGACCCGTTGATGGGGTACGGCCTCGGCCTCCAGCTCGCGCAGAAGGAGGGCGGCGCGCTCGTCGGGCACGGCGGCTCGCTGCCCGGCTTCGTCGCCGGACTCTGGGTGGACGTCGAGGAGGGCCTGGTGGGCGTGGCCCTGGCCAACGCGACGAGCGGCCCGATGACCGGGGTCGTGGCGACCGACCTCGTACGGATCGTGGCCGAGGCCGAGCCGCGCCTCCCCGAGCCGTGGCGGCCGCTGCCCGAGTCCGAGGTCGACCAGGAGCTCCTGGCGCTGACCGGCCCCTGGTACTGGGGGACGTACGCCTTCGGGCTGCGGCTCGGCGCGGAGCGCGGGGTGGTCCTGGAACCGCTGCGGGGGGCCGGCCGGCGCGCCCGCTTCAAGGCGCTGCCGGAGGGCGGCTGGATCGGTCTGGACGGCTACTACGCGGGGGAGACCCTGCGCGTGGTGCGGCGGCCGGACGGCGGCGTGAGCCACCTCGACCTCGGCTCCTTCGTCTTCACCCGGGAGCCGTACGAGCCGGGGGACGCGGTGCCGGGCGGCGTGGACGAGAAGGGCTGGCGCGGGCTGTGACCTGCTGAGTCGTGGCGCGGGGAGGCTGTTTCACGTGAAACAGCGTCCCCGCGCCACGGCGGTGTCAGAGGGCCCGCTTGAACCCCACGTGGCTGGCCTCGAAGCCGAGCCGCTCGTAGAAGCGGTGGGCGTCGACGCGGGTGGCGTCGGAGGTCAGCTGGACCAGGACGCACTCCAGGCGCCGGGACTCCTCGACGGCCCACTCGATGAGCCGGGTCCCCAGACCGCTGCCGCGCTCGTCGGCGTGGATCCGCACCCCCTCGATGATCGAGCGGGTGGCGCCGCGCCGGGAGAGCCCGGGGACGATCGTCAGCTGGAGGGTGCCGACGACCCGCTCCGCCCGGGTGGCGACGACGAGGTGCTGATGGGGGTCTCCCGCGAGCCGCGCGAAGGCGGTGAGGTACGGCTCCAGGTGGTCGGGGGACTCCCGCTGGGCGCCGAGCGGGTCGTCGGCGAGCATCGCGATGATCGCGGGCACGTCGTCGACGGTGGCGGGACGGATCTCAAGATCGCTCATGCCCCGCAGCGTACGGCGTGGGCCTGCCGTCAGACGGTGACGGTCTCGCCTTCGAGGACCCGCACCAGGGGTGCCAGCTCGGGGTTCTTGCCGGCCTCGTCCAGCGCCTCGCGCAGGGCGCGGTCGTTGGTGGGGCGGGCCTCGGCGAGGAGCTTCTGGCCGGCCTCGGTGACGTCGGTGTAGATGCCGCGCCGGTCGGTCGCGCAGAGGTAGCGGGTGAGCAGACCCCGGTCCTCCAGGCGCGTGACCAGACGGGTGGTGGCGCTCTGGCTGAGCACCACGGCGTCGGCGACCTGCTTCATCTGGAGGTGTCCGCCGGGGCCGTCGTGCTGCCGGCTGAGGACGTCGAGGAGCGAGTACTCGCGGGCGCTCAGGCCGTGACCGGATTCCAGGGCGCGCTCGATGTGCGACTCGATCCGGCCGTGCAGCAGGGAGAGGGCGCACCAGCGCTGGGCGAGTGCGGTGAGGGCGGGATCCGTCGCGGTCATGGTCTTTCGTCCCTCTCCTCGTCGGTGGGCTGCTCGGGATCCAGGGTAGACGATGGGCCGCAATAGTGCGCGTCTGCAAGTATTGCGGCCCGTTTCCCGTCTTCCAGGGCTTCCCCCGGTCCGTTCCGGAGGCCCGGTGAGGCTCAGCCCGCCGCGACGGTCAGGGGGGCGAAGCGCCGGGCCGAGTCGCCGGGGAGGTCGGGGAGGGAGCGGACCATCATCGCGTTGGTCATGATCGGGGCCAGGCCGTTCTCCTCCAGCCAGCTCAGCAGTCCGGCGTGACGCAGGTCGACGTCGGTGCGGAGCGGGCGGTCCGTGACGGCCGCCAGCGAGGCCACCAGCGCCTGGGCGGTGGCGGCGTCGCGGGCGATCAGCGGGCCGACGACATGGGTGTCCATGTTGGGCCAGGCGGCGGCGAAGCCGGTGATCGCGCCGTCGTCGACGGCGACCCGCAGATGGTCGGCGAAGGCCGGGAGCCGGGTGAGGAGAGGGGTGCGGTCGAGCCCGAAGATGTCCTGGTCGAGCCGGAGGATCTCCTGGAGGTCGTCGGCGGTGGCCGGGCGGACCGTGACCGGCGGGGCGGGCACGGTGGCGGAGAAGCGGCCCTTCACCATCGCGGAGCGGCCGATCTCGGTGAAGCCGAGCCCTTCGTACAGCGGCTGCCCGTTCGGCGTGGCGTAGAGGGTCAGCGGGGTCTGTCCGGCCTCGTCCAGGACGTGGCGCATCAGTCGGCGCCCCACCCCCTGGCGGGCGTAGCGCTCGGCGACGAGCACCATGCCGATGGCCGCGAGCTCGGAGCCGTACGAGGTGACCACACAGCAGGCGAGCAGTCCCTCGCCGTCCGGGTCGTCGATGCCGTAGCCGGTGCCCGCGGTGAGCAGCAGGCCCCACTTGTGCTCCTCGCGGAGCCAGCCGCGGTTCTCGGAGAGGTCGGCGCAGGCCAGGAGGTCGGTGGCGTCGAGGCGCCGGACGGGGAGCTGGGCGAGGGCGGTGGGGGAGATCGGCATGACGGCCAGGCTCTCCGAAGCGGTGATCGTCCGTCCAGGGGTTTTCGGGTGATGTTTCACGTGAAACGCCCGCCCGCGCCGAAAGAGTGGAGCCTAGTCCGCAACCCGGCCCTTTGGCCCGAGAACGCCGCTTTCCGCCCGGAGCCTGGCGGGCAGCCGCCATGCTGCGAGCACGGAAGCCGGCTGCGTGAGGCGAGGCACATGATGGATGGTCCGACCAGCACGACGGGCGGGACGGGGCCCCGAATATCAGAGCCCTCCCCCGATGCGGTGCTCGTCCGCCGCACCCTCGAGGAGATCGCCCCGGTCGCCGACAAGGTGACCTCGTACTTCTACGCCCTGCTCTTCGTCCGGACCCCGGCCCTGCGGGAGCTGTTCCCCGCCGCGATGGACGCCCAGCGGGACCGCCTGCTCAAGGCGCTGCTCACGGTCGCCGAGCGGATGGACGACGCCGCCTTCCTCGGCGAGTACCTGGGCCATCTCGGCCGGGGGCACCGGAAGTACGGCGTCGAGGCGGCCCACTACCCGGCGGTCGGCGAGGCCCTGATCGGGGCGCTCACCCGGTACGCGGAGCGGAGCTGGGACACGGAGACCGAGGCGGCCTGGGTCCGGGCGTACACGGCGATCTCGCAGATCATGATCGACGCGGCCGCCGAGGACGAGGCGAAGGTCCCCGCCTGGTGGCAGGCGGAGGTGGTCTCGCACGATCTGCGGACCCCCGACATCGCCGTGCTCACGCTCCGGACGGACGCGCCCTACCCCTTCCTCGCCGGGCAGTTCACGACCTTGGAGACGCCGTGGTGGCCGCGGGTCTGGCGGCACTACTCCTTCGCCTCGGCTCCCCGCCCCGACGGACTGCTCACCCTCCACGTCAAGGCCGTCCCGGCCGGCTGGGTCTCCCACGCGCTGGTCCACCGGGCCCGGCCCGGGGACGTGCTGCGGCTGGGACCGCCGGCCGGCTCCATGACGGTCGACCATGCCACCGACACCGGGCTGCTCTGCCTGGGCGGCGGCACGGGCATCGCCCCGATCAAGGCGCTGGTGGAGGACGTCGCCGAGCACGGCGACCGCCGGCAGGTCGACGTGTTCTACGGCGCCCGCAGCGGTCACGACCTCTACGACATGGACACCCTGCTGCGGCTCCAGAAGACCTTCCCGTGGCTGGCCGTCCACGCCGTCACCGAGGCGCAGGGCCCGCTGCCGGAGGCGGTCCGGGAGGCGGGTCCCTGGACCGGGCGGGACGCCTATCTCTCGGGGCCGCTCGGCATGGTCCGGCAGGGCGTGGACGTGCTCCGGGGCTCGGGCGTCCCCTCCGAGCGGATCCGCCACGACTTCCTGGCGGAACTCGCCGCGGTGGGGGCCGGGTCAGCCGAGGTCGGGGGCGTGCATGGCGCGGACGCCTTCGATGTTGCCGTCGAGGTAGTGGCGCAGTGAGAGCGGCACCAGGTGGACGGCGGCGATGCCGACGCGGCTGAAGGGCACTCGGACGATCTCGTACTCGCCGACCGGTTCTTCGATCTCCGGGCCGTGGCGCAGCCCCGGGTCCATCGACTCCAGCCGGCAGACGAAGAAGTGCTGGACCTTCACGCCGGAGACCCCGCCGTCGACGATGTGCTCGACGGTGTCGACGAAGCAGGGGACCACGTCGACGATCTTGGCGCCGAGTTCCTCGTGCACCTCGCGGTGCAGGGCCTCGACGACGGTGGAGTCGGAGGGCTCGACGCCGCCGCCGGGCGTCAGCCAGTAGGGATCCACCCCCGGTTTGGTGCGCTTGATGAGGATGAGGTCGTTTCCGTCGAGCAGGATGGCGCGTGCGGTGCGCTTGACCACGGGCCGTTCGGTCATGGGAAGAAAATGGCCCGTTCCCGCCCGGCTGAAACGCACCGCTCCCCCGCGGTCCGGAACCGGCCCGCCGCGCGGGCGCGACGGGTCGGCTCCGGGTCCGCGCCGGTCCGGCTGCTAGCCGGCCGCCTTCCGGGAGGCGTCGAGGGCCCGCAGCACGTCGGCGATCAGGTCCTCCGGGTCCTCCGCGCCGACCGAGAAGCGGACGAAGCCCTCCGGGACGGCGTCCCCGCCCCAGCGCCCGCGCCGCTCCGCCGAGGAGCGCACCCCGCCGAAGCTGGTGGCGTCGTCGACCAGGCGCAGTTCGTCCAGGAAGCGTTCGGCCCGGGCGCGGTCGGCGAGCTCGAAGGAGATCACCGAGCCGAAGCGCCGCATCTGCCGCGAGGCGATCGCGTGCGAGGGGTCGTCCGGGAGCCCGGGGTGGCGCAGCCCGGTCACGTCGGGGTGGTCGGCGAGGACCCGGGCGAGCTCCAGGGCGGTGGCGCACTGGCGGTCGATCCGCAACTGGAGGGTGGCCAGCGAGCGGTGGGCGAGCCATGCCTCCATGGGCCCGGGGATCGCGCCGACGATCTTGCGCCAGCGCCGTACCTCCGCGGCCCGCAGCGGGTCGCGGCAGCTGACGTGGCCGAGCAGGATGTCGCCGTGGCCGGTCATGCCCTTGGTGTCGCTGGCCACCGAGAAGTCCGCGCCCAGCTCCAGCGGCCGCTGGCCGAGCGGGGTGGCGAGGGTGTTGTCCACGGCGACGAGCGCCCCGCGGGCGTGTGCCTCGCCGACCAGCCGGCGGATGTCGCAGACGTCGAGCCCGGGGTTGGAGGGGGTCTCGATCCACAACAGCCGGGCGCCGTCGAGCACGTCGAGCTGGGAGTCGCCGCCGGTGGGGGCGGAGCGCACCTCGATCCCGTACGCGCGCAGCTGTTCGTGGAGGAGCGGCAGGGCCTGGTAGCCGTCGCTCGGTACGACGACGGCGTCGCCGGCGGAGAGCTGGGAGAGCAGCACGGCGGAGATCGCCGCCATGCCCGAGGCGAAGACCACGGTCTCGACCCCGGTCTCGGCGGGCGCCTCCAGGGTGCTGAGGGCCCGTTCCAGATGGGTCCAGGTCGGGTTCTCGTCGCGACCGTAGGTGTAGGGGCCGGTGGGCTCGCCCGGCAGGTGGAAGTGGGCGGCGAAGACCGGCCCCGGCAGGGTCGGTTCGTGCTTCACGGGCTCGGGCAGTCCGGCCCGGACGGCGAGGGTCCCGTCGCCGGGACCTCCCGCGGGGTGGCGCTGTTCCTGAGGGCTCACGGTCTTACGGGGTCCTTTCCTCGATCTCGTCCCCCGATGTGCGGGCCCGGAGCCCGGCTCTGACCGCGGCGAGGAGTCCCCCGCTCGCGGCCTCGGTCATCTCCAGGCATTCCTCGAAGCCCTCGTGTCCGCCGTAGTAGGGGTCGGGGACGTCGAGCGCGTCCCCGGCGGCGCGGTCGTACGAGCGGAGCAGCCGGATCTTCGCCGCCTCGTCGGGGGTACGGGCGAGGCGGCGGAGTTCCCGGACGTGGCCCTCGTCGAGCGCGATCACCAGATCGAGGGCGGGGAACCAGGAGGCGCGGAACTGCCGGGCGGTGTGGGCGGAGGTGTAGCCGTGCTCCTCCAGGACGGCGACGGTGCGGGGGTCCGCCCCGTCGCCCTCGTGCCAGCCGCCGGTGCCCGCGCTGTCCACTTCGACCGCTCCGCCGAGGCCGGCCTCCTCCACGCGCGCGCGGAAGACGTGCTCGGCCATCGGGGAGCGGCAGATGTTGCCGGTGCAGACGAAGCAGACGCGGTAGGTCATGGGATCGCTCAGTCGCCGTCGGGGAGCAGGATGTTGAGCGCCCAGGAGACGACGGAGATGACCAGACCGCCGCCCACGGCCGTCCAGAAGCCGTCCACGTGGAAGCTGAGGTCGAACTGGCCGGCCAGCCACGAGGTGAGCAGCAGCATCAGGGCGTTGACCACCAGGGTGATCAGGCCGAGGGTCAGGATGAAGAGGGGCAGCGTCAGCAGTTTCACGATCGGCTTGACCAGGAAGTTGACGAGGCCGAAGACGAGCGCGACGAGCAGCAGGGTGCCGACGGCCTCCCCGGTGATCTCGTCGGTGCCGGTCAGGGTGATGCCTTCGAACCACCAGATGGCGACTCCCAGGGCGCCCGCGTTGGCGAGCGTCTTGACTACGAAATTCTTCATGTGTCTGATCGTGGCAGAGACGATCGGGCAAAGGGCAGGGGCGAACGGCAGTGAAGGCATTCCGGCTGGACGATCTCGAGGCGGAGCGCCTCGCCAACGACGGGGCGTACCTGCAGTTCCTGCGCGAACGGAACATGTCGGTGGGGCTGTACGCGCTCGACGCGGGCGCGCTGGACCCGCAGTCGCCGCACGGCCAGGACGAGGTGTACTTCGTGGTGTCCGGGCGGGCGGCGATCACCGTCGGGGAGGAGACGACGCAGGTGGCGCGGGGCAGCGTGGTCTACGTGCCGGCCGGCGTGCCGCACCGCTTCCACCACATCAGCGAGGACCTGCGGGTCCTGGTGGTGTTCTCCCCGCCGGAGGCGTGACCGGTCACGCGCGTGCTCTCCCCCGGGTCTCGGGGGCGGACCCCCTGGTTCCCCTAAGGGTCGGATCAGGGGAGAGCCCGGGCCCCTGAGGCCCCGCCGGGACGGGTGCCCCGCCTAGCCTTGAGGTGTCGGGGACGAAGGGTTCCGGACGGGGCTTCGTGAGTGAAGGAGAGAGCCATGGCCGTACAGGAGATTCTCGCGGGGCTGCCGTGGTGGGTGAAGTGGATCGCCATACCCGCCCTCGTCCTGCTCGTCTTCGGCGGAGCCATCACCAGCGTCCTGACGTTCGTCGTCGGCCTGCTGTTCAAGGTGCTGCTCTTCGTCGCGCTGGTGGCCGGACTCATCTACGCCGTACGGAAGTTCGGCTCCCCGTCGAAGTCCGACCGCGACTGGTAGCACAAGCTACTCATCGGTATTCGGCCTCTGTCGGGCGTTAGCCCGGCAGAGGGAACGCGCTGGTGTAAACAGGGTGGGGGGCGAGGACGAGCCACTACAGTGACAGATCTCCGCCGAGTCGGGGGCTACGGGCGTAGATCTCCGGCAGACCAGCGGTTCCCCGCTCGTCCCTTGAGGGGTCCGTCCATCGGACCCCATCGGTGTACCAGGTCCCAGGCCCGGCGGGCGCGCGGGGGCGGCCCCCGCGAGCGGGTGCAGTCATGCACCCGTTGTCACGCCTGGGGGTGACCTTTGGCCATGGCTACGCAGACAGCTGCGCCGACCCTGATCGGCTCGGTGCAGCGGGCGCTGAGACTTCTGGAGGCCGTGGCCTCCCACGAGGACGGCGCCCCCGCCAAGCAGCTCGCCCGGGAGACGGGCCTTCCGCTCCCCACGACGTACCACCTCCTCCGCACCCTGACGCACGAGGGCTATCTGCTCCGCGACAAGGGTGCCTTCTATCTCGGGGAGGCAGCCGCCAGGCTGGCCGGCGGCGGGGCTGTGCAGAATCGTCGCATCAAGATCGAGGACTCCCTTGCCCGCTGGCGGGACGAGATCGGTGTGCCGGTCTACTTCGCGCTCTACCGCGACGGCGAGATCGAACTGGTCTCCGTGGCGGACACCCCCAACTCCCCCGCGGTGGAGGAGTGGGCCGATTTCCGCGAGACCGGCCACGCCCATGCGATCGGGCAGTGTCTGCTCAGTCAACTGGATCTGAAATCTCGTCAAGACCACCTCGATCGCCACCCGGTGGAAGCCATCACTCCGTACACGGTGCGTAACCGGCGGATGCTTTTGGAGCGTTTGGGCGGTTTGGGGCGAATGGAGGCCCTGGTGGAGCGTCAGGAATATGCGCTCGGCACGGTTTGTGCCGCCATCCCCATCACAGCGGGTTCCACGGCGGCCACTCTGGCCATTTCCCTCCCCCTTCACCAGGAAGAACGGTTGCTCCCAGCAGTCGAGCGGCTACGTACGGAGATCGGAAGCCTCTTCAGTTCGTTCGCCTTCTCTATCAGTATCTGAAAAATCACTCCTTGTGATCCGCTAGCGCGTACAGCACGATTGCGTCAAGAGGGCCACGGGGGATCATTCCTGGCCGTTTCGGTCACAGCTTTCAGCAGCTGTGTTTACACAACTGCTCCATCTACTGCGGGGTACATGATGCGAGAGTCGGTTCAGGCCGAGGTCCTGATGAGCTTCCTCGTCTCCGAGGAGCTCTCCTTCAAGATCCCAGTCGAACTGCGATACGAGACCCGGGATCCCTACGCGGTGCGGATGACCTTTCACCTTCCCGGAGACGCGCCCGTGACCTGGGCGTTCGGCAGAGAGCTGCTGCTCGACGGGATCAACCGCCCGAGCGGTGACGGCGACGTCCACATCGCCCCGACCGACCCCGAGGGCCTGTCGGACGTGTCCATCCGCCTTCAGGTGGGCGGCGACCGTGCCCTCTTCCGCGCCAGCGCCCCGCCGCTCGTCGCCTTCCTCGACCGCACGGACAAGCTCGTCCCGCTCGGTCAGGAACAGACACTCGGCGACTTCGAGGACAGCCTGGAGGCCGCGCTCGGCCGGATCCTCGCCGAGGAGAGCGCCGGCCCGGCCTGACCCGCGCCCGCTCCGTACGTCCGACCCGAGGCGCACCGTTCCGTACGGCCGCCGACCGGGCACGTCTCCCGCGGCCGCCGACCGGCCCCGCCCGCGTACGTCCTTCGTCCGGTCCCGTTCCGCACGTGCGTCGACCGGTCCACCACCCCGTACGGCCGCCGCGCGTCCGTCACTTCGCGGGGCGCCGCCGGCCGCCGCGGCCCGCCGGCCGGACGCCGGCGTTCTCCGCCGGGCGGTCGGCCGACACCACGAGCGCCGCGAGCGCCGTCGTGACCGGCACCGAGGCGACCAGGCCGATCGAGCCCACCAGGGTCCGGACGATCTCCTCCGCCACCAGCTCGCTGTTGGCCACCGTCCCCATGCTGCTCTGCGCGATGGTGAAGAGCAGGAGCAGCGGGAGCGCGGCACCGGCGTAGGCCAGGACGAGCGTGTTGACCACCGAGGCGATGTGGTCGCGGCCGATGCGGATCCCGGCGCGGTAGAGCGCGCGCGGACCCATGCCGGGATCGGCCTGGCGGAGCTCCCAGACCGCCGAGGTCTGGGTCACGGTCACGTCGTCCAGGACGCCGAGCGAGCCGATGATCACACCGGCGAGCAGCAGGCCCGACATGTCGATCTCCGGGTAGAGGCCGTGGATCAGCCCGGTGTAGTCGTCGGTGTTGCCGCTGAGCGAGGCCCAGCCGATGAAGAAGGAACCGAGCAGGCCGATCAACAGCAGCGAGATCAGCGTGCCGAGGACGGCGACCGAGGTGCGCGCGGAGAGGCCGTGGCACATGTAGAGCGCCAGCAGCATGATCGCGCTCGACCCGACCACGGCCACGACCAGCGGGTTCGAACCCTCCAGGATCGCGGGCAGGATGAAGAGCGTGAGCACCAGGAAGCTCACCGCGAGCGCGATCAGCGCCATCACGCCCCGGAACCGTCCGACGAGCACGACCGCGAGCGCGAAGATGCCGGCGAGGACCGCCATCGGCACCTTGCGGTTCACGTCCGTCACCGAATACTGCAGGTCCTCGGGGGCGTCGGGGGCGTAGGCGACCACCACGCCCGTGCCCTCGTCCAGTTGGCGCGGGGCGTCGGGCTGCACGATCTCGACGAAGCGGCGGCCCGCGTCGGGGCCGCTGGTGACCTCGATCGTCGCCTTCTCGCACTGTCCCTGCTGCCCGTTGACCGCCTCGCGCCCCTGCGGCGTGGAGGTGTCGCCGGTGGGCGGCACCTGCGCGGCGTTCACGTCCTTGCAGTCCACCTGCTCGACCGCCACGACCTTGCCCTGCTCGGTCTGCCGGTCGAAGCCGACGCCGGTCCGCTCGTGCGCGGGCGTGCCGCCGGGCCAGAGCACCACGAGGCCGACGACCACGGCGGTGGCGAAGGGGATGAGGACGGCCGCGATGACTCTGCGCAGATGGCGGGAGACGGGCGCGGCGGGCCCGTGGCTGTGGCTGTGACCGTGCCCGTGGCCGGAACCGTGCCCCGGATCGGGGCCGTGACCAGCGCCGTGAGCAGCGCCGTGGCCGGAGCCGGGCCCGTGCTCGTGGCCGTGCGGATCGGGGGTCTGCTGCGAGGAAGTCACCGCCCGATCATCGCAAGAACGGCGGGGGCCCACTGTTCAGCACGCCCGGGAGGGCGCTAGCCTCGTGACACCTTTACACACGCGGGAGCTCGGAGCACCGGGCTGAGAGGGCGCTGATCACCGTACGCGCGTACTGACTGACGTACGTACGGGAGGAGGCTGCGCCGACCGCCGAACCTGTTACCGGGTAATGCCGGCGTAGGGAGATTCGGTCTCATGACCATTCAGGACGCACGCACGCCTGCCTCCGACCAGAACGACCCGAACGGCGCGCGCACGCCGGGTTGGCACAAGGGCTACGTCGAGGGCTCCCGCCCCGACCTCCGGGTGCCGGTCCGCCAGGTGCACCTCACCAACGGCAAGGACGTGACGCTGTACGACACGTCCGGTCCGTACACCGACCCCGCCGTCGACACCGACGTCCGCCGGGGCCTGCTCCCGCTCCGCGAGAACTGGATCATCGCGCGCGGCGACACCGAGGAGTACGCGGGCCGTCCGGTCCGCCCCGAGGACGACGGCATCAAGCACACCTCGCCGCGCGGCGGCGGGCTGAAGAACCTCGACGCGGTCTTCCCCGGCCGCCCGCGGCTGCCCCGCCGGGGCCGCGCCGGCCAGGCCGTGACCCAGCTCGCGTACGCCCGCCGCGGGGAGATCACCCCGGAGATGGAGTACGTCGCGATCCGGGAGAACGTCTCCCCCGAGGTCGTCCGCGAGGAGATCGCGGCGGGCCGCGCGGTGCTGCCGGCCAACGTCAACCACCCGGAGATCGAGCCGATGATCATCGGCAAGCGGTTCCTGGTGAAGGTCAACGCCAACATCGGCAACTCCGCCGTCACCTCCTCCATCGAGGAGGAGGTGGAGAAGATGACCTGGGCGACCCGCTGGGGCGCCGACACGGTCATGGACCTGTCCACCGGCCGCAACATCCACACCACCCGCGAGTGGGTGCTGCGCAACTCCCCCGTGCCCATCGGCACCGTGCCGCTCTACCAGGCGCTGGAGAAGGTCGACGGCCGCGCCGAGGACCTGACCTGGGAGATCTACAAGGACACGGTCATCGAGCAGGCCGAGCAGGGCGTGGACTACATGACCGTGCACGCCGGCGTGCTCCTGCCGTACGTGCCGCTCACCGCGCGCCGCAAGACCGGCATCGTCTCGCGCGGCGGCTCGATCATGGCGGCCTGGTGCCTCGCGCACCACAAGGAGAACTTCCTCTACACGAACTTCGAGGAGCTCTGCGAGATCCTGGCGGCGTACGACGTCACCTACTCGCTCGGCGACGGTCTGCGGCCCGGCTCGATCGCCGACGCCAACGACGACGCCCAGTTCGCGGAGCTGCGTACCCTCGGCGAGCTCAACACGATCGCCAAGCGGCACAACGTGCAGACCATGATCGAGGGCCCGGGGCACGTCCCGATGCACAAGATCAAGGAGAACATCGACCTCCAGCAGGAGATCTGCGAGGAGGCGCCGTTCTACACGCTCGGCCCGCTGACCACGGACGTCGCGCCCGCCTACGACCACATCACCTCCGGCATCGGCGCCGCGATGATCGCCTGGTGGGGCACGGCGATGCTCTGCTACGTCACGCCCAAGGAGCACCTGGGCCTGCCGAACCGCGACGACGTGAAGACCGGTGTCATCACGTACAAGATCGCGGCGCACGCGGCGGACCTCGCCAAGGGGCACCCGGGGGCCCAGGAGTGGGACGACGCGCTCTCCGACGCGCGCTTCGAGTTCCGCTGGGAGGACCAGTTCAACCTGGCCCTCGACCCGGACACCGCCCGTGAGTTCCACGACGAGACGCTGCCGGCGGAGCCCGCGAAGACGGCCCACTTCTGCTCGATGTGCGGCCCGAAGTTCTGCTCGATGAAGATCTCCCAGGACATCCGCCGCGAACACGGCGGGGACCTGAAGAAGGAGGAGATCGAGGCCGGCATGGCCGAGAAGTCGGCGGAGTTCGCCGCCTCCGGCAACCGCGTCTACCTGCCGATGGCGGAGTAGCGGTCGGCCGTACGAGACCCACCCCGGCCCGCGGTCCACGGGGGGATCGCGGGCCGGGGTGCGTCCGGGGGGCGTCAGGTTTCTCGGGACGGTGGGTCGGTGGCGGTGAGGGCGGCCTGGAGGAAGGGGATGACGCCGCGCTCCAGGAGCGCCTCGCGCCAGTCGGCGCGGGCCCGGGCGAGCTCGTCGTCGGGGGCGCCGGACTCGGCCGGGCTGTTGCGGAGGGCCGTCAGGAGGAGGCCGGCGCCGGCGCAGAGGAGTCCGGCCGCGGCGAGCGCGCCGAAGACCAGGCCCGCGGTGAGCAGGGTGGTGCCGAGGGCGGCGTCCGGGGCGAGCAGGTGGACCGTCGCCCCGACCAGGAGGAAGATCGCGGCCGCCGTGCCGGCGAGCACCGGGACGAGGACGGTGAGGACCGCGACGGCGCCCGGCGACTCGTCCGGGCCGGAGCTCCGGGGGCGGTTGGAGGCGACGCGGTGCTCCTCGCGCACCTTGGTGAAGTGCTCGTACTCGCTCGCCGCCGCCGAGGTGATCAGCGTCGTCGCGTTCAGCGCCATCGCGCGGAGCTGGGCGGCCGTCAGCCGCGTGCCGGCACCGACGAGTTCCGGCCGTTCCGGTGCGGTGCGCAGTGCGTCGTCGAGGACCCGCTCGTACTCGGCGCGGTCCTCGGTCAGCAGGTGCGGAGCCACGTTCATGTGCATCCCCCGATGCTCGATGGGCCCGGGACCGGCCGTGGTGAACGGCGGTCCGGGCGGAAGCGGAGGAGAGCCTGCCTAGCTGGGGAGAACGATGGTAGGGCCGTGACCGTGCGCGCTGACAGGGGGTTTCCGGAATTCGCCTGCCGCGGATGCGCAGGGTGAGAGTCAGTCCGCCAGCGGGAGTTGGACCACCAGCAGCTTTCCGGCCATGGTGACGCCGCCGTCCATGGCGATGGCGAGCCCGTCGGCGTAGACGTGCGGACCTTCGACGGCCGGGCGGGAGTCCTCCTCGCCGTCCTCCGTGCCGACCTGGCCCAGGAGGTACGGGATCGGGCTGTGGCCGTGCACGATCCGCGAGCCGCCGTAGGTGCCGAGCAGCTCCTGGACGGCCTGCGGGCCCCCCTCGTCGCGGAAGGCGAAGCGCTTGGTGAACTTCCGGAACAGGTCCCAGACCTCGTCGGCGTCGTTGCGCCGGATGATCTCGTGGACCGTCTCGTTGACGTCCTCGATCGTCTCGCCGTACTCCAGGTACGCGGTGGTGTCCGAGTGCAGCAGCAGGTGGTCGTCCTCGCTGACGACGGCGTCGAGCCGGGACATCCACTGGAGGTGGACGTCCTGGAGGCGGTCCATGTCGTGCTTCTGCCCGCCGTTGAGCAGCCAGGCGGCCTGGAAGGTGGCGGTGCCGGCACCGGAGTTGACGGGGGTGTCGCCGAAGCGCTTGGCGCCGATGAGGAGCAGCTCGTGGTTGCCCATGAGCGCCTTGCAGTAGCCGCCGGCGGCGGCGGCCTCGGCGGAGAGCCGCATGACGAGGTCGATGACGCCGATGCCGTCGGGGCCGCGGTCGGTGAAGTCGCCGAGGAACCAGAGGCGGGCGTTGCCCGCGGCCCAGCCGCCGTTCTCGTCGACGAGGCCCTGGGCGCGCAGGGCGGCCACGAGTTCGTCGAGGTAGCCGTGGACGTCGCCGACGACGAAGAGCGGGCCGGGGCCGTCGCCCGTGGGGGCGGGCGCGGGCGCGGCGGCCGGGGTGACGGGCACCTGGAGGGTGTCGCCGCGCTGGATGACCGGCAGGTCGCGCTCGGTCGGGGTGTAGCCGTCCGGGAAGTCGGCCGGGTAGCCGCTGCCGGGGTGGGGCGCGGCGGCGTGCGCGGTGACGACGGGGGAGGCGGGGGCGGCCTGGGGTACGGCGGCGACGGGCGCGACCGTGTGACCGGCGGCGGCGTGCGCGGCGGGGGCGGCCGTTTCGCGGTACGCGGCGGGCTCGGGGCGCGGCGTCGGCTCCGGGTACGAGGCCGGCTCCGGGTACGAGGCGGGCTCGGGACGCACCGACGGCTCGGCGTACCCGACGGGTTCGGGGTGCGGCGTCGGCTCCGGACGCACCGGCGGTTCGGGGCGGGCCGGCGGCTCGGCGTACGCGACGGGCTCGGGGCGTACCGGCGGTTCGGGGCGGGCCGGGGGTTCCGGGAAGGTGACCGGTTCCGGGTACGCGGCCGGGCGGGTGCCCAGGTGGAGGGTGGGATCGGCGGGCGCGGCGGGCGGCTCGGCCGGGGTGCCCTGCACGGGCACCCGGGCGTACGGGGGTACGCGGAAGTCACGCAATGTCGCCGTGCGCTCCACGGGATCCTGCCCGGCCCCCTGAGTCATCGACCCCTCCACCACCGTCGCGATGCCCTGCACATCGCGGACCGGCCTGGTCGGGGGGTCCGCGGTGTCGTGCGCCCATCATAGGAATGAGGGTCCGCCTGTGTGACGCACCAGGGGTGGTGAATCCGGGTTCGCTCCGGGTTCATCGGTTGTTTCGCCCGAATTGAGAAGGTCCAGTCCAGGGTCGGGCCCGGTGGGGTGGCCGGTTTTGTCGCCTCCGCCCATGGGCAGGGGCGGATCGGCGCCCGTTCACCCGGTCGTGCTCGGCGCGTGCGCGGAGTTGAACACGGAGCGGGCGAGGGTCGTTCGGGGCGTGCGAGAAGCCGTGCGCGGGGAGCGTTCGGGGCGTGCGAAGGACGTACGGGAAGCCGCGCGCGGGGTGCGCGAGGGGTCTCGTACGAAGGGAGCGCGTGGGCCGCGCGGGGGCTTTCGGCGGGGCGTCGTCCCGGCCGCTCTTTCGGCGCGGCCGGGGTCCGGAGGGTGTCGTCAGTCGTTCGCGGGGGAGCGCGGCGGGCTGACCGTCGTCCGCGGCGACCGGCGCTGCGAGGAGGTGCGGACGATGAGTTCGGTCGGTATCACCTGCTCGACCGGTCCGTCCCCTTCGACCCCTTCGATGGCGTCGATGAGGAGCTGGACGACGGCCGTGCCGATGCGGCGCGGTTTGAGCGAGAGCGTCGTGATGGGCGGTTCGGTCGTGGCGTACACGTTGGACTCGCTGCAGCACACGATCAGCAGGTCGTCGGGGACGCGCAGGCCGTAGCGCCGGGCGGCGGCGAGGAGGTCGGTGCCGTTGGGGTCGAAGAGGCCGTAGACGGCGTCGGGACGGTCGGGGCGGGCGAGCAGCCGGTCGGCCGCGACGGCGCCCGCGCACGGATCGTGCGCCGGGTAGGCCTCGTAGACGGGGTCCTGTCCGACCCGCTCGCACCAGTTGAGGTACGCGGTGGTCGAGAGGCGGGTGTAGGTGTCGGTGGTGGTGCCGGTGAGGAGGCCGATGCGGCGTGCGCCGGCGTCGGCGAGGTGGTCGAGGAGGTCGAGGACGGCGGCCTCGTGGTCGTTGTCGACCCAGGCGGTCACCGGGAGCGTGCCCGCGGGGCGTCCGTCGGAGACGACGGGGAGGCCCTGCCGGACGAGCTCGGTGACGACCGGGTCGTGGTCGGAGGGGTCGATGACGACGGTGCCGTCGAGGGCGACGTTCGACCAGACGTCATGGCGTGAGGTCGCGGGGAGGATGACGAGGGCGTAGCCGCGGGCTAGCGCGGCCGAGGTGGCGGCCCTGGCCATCTCCGCGAAGTAGGCGAACTCCGTGAAGGTGAAAGGTTCATCCCCGTACGTGGTCACGGTCAGGCCGATCAGCCCCGACTTGCCGGTGCGGAGCGTGCGGGCCGCCGCGGAGGGCCGGTAGCCCAGCCGGTCGGCGACCTCGCGGACGTGCCGGCGGGTGGCGTCCGGGAGTCGGCCCTTGCCGTTGAGCGCGTCGGAGACAGTCGTGATGGAGACCCCGGCGGCGGCGGCCACGTCCCGGATGCCTGCCCGGCCCTGCCGGCTTCCCCGGGTCTGTGCCCGGCTCACCTGGTGCTTCCCTGCTGCTGTCATGGCGAGCCGATAGTAGGGCGATGAGGGGTGGGTGAGACGGCCGCATATGCAGGCGTTGACAGGCACGTTTCTGCATGGTCGAAAGGCATCAAGAGGAAGAGAATCCAAGGCAGTTGAGGGGTTCTCCATGCGAGTCGATGTCGTCGGACGGGATGGGCCTGGTGTGGGGGCGAGGTCTCGAAGAGGTCTCAACTCACCTCTACGGGGGATGCGCGCCACGGCGCTCGCCACCGGCGCACGCCACCCGACCGCGCGCCCCCTCCCCGGGGGGCGGGTGCCCGGGACGGGGGACCGCACCCTTCGGAGAGGGGAAGGGCGGGGAGAGGGGAAGCCGGCCGGGGGCTCGTCGGGGAGCGCCGGCGGGGAGGTTTTCCACAGCGTTGCAGGGCTGTTGTCCACAGCCCATTCGCAGCGGACGGGAATCCTCATAAAGTGAGAAGCATTGGCGGTACGGACGGTCGAGGAGGCCACACTGTGAGCGAGACGAGCGGGACGAGCGCGTCCACCCCGAAGCTGCGAGCCGAGCTGGACGGCGTCCCCACGTACAAGCCGGGCAAGCCGGCCGCGGCGGACGGCCCGGCCGCCTTCAAGCTGTCCTCCAACGAGAACCCCTACCCGCCGCTGCCGGGCGTGATGGAGAGCGCGCTGGCCGCCGCCGCGAACTTCAACCGGTACCCGGACATGGCCTGCACCGAGCTGGCGGCCGAGCTGGCCGACCGCTTCGGCGTCCCGGTCTCCCACATCGCCACCGGCACGGGCTCGGTCGGCGTCGCCCAGTCGCTGCTCCAGGCGACCTCGGGCCCGGGCGACGAGGTGATCTACGCCTGGCGCTCCTTCGAGGCGTACCCGATCATCACCCAGATCAGCGGGGCCACCTCGGTGCAGGTGCCGCTGACCGCCGACGAGGTGCACGACCTCGACGCGATGGCGGAGGCGATCACCGACCGGACCCGCCTGATCTTCGTCTGCAACCCCAACAACCCGACGGGCACCGCGGTGCGCCGGGCCGAGCTGGAGCGCTTCCTGGACCGGGTGCCCTCCGACGTCCTGGTGGTGATCGACGAGGCGTACAAGGAGTTCGTGCGCGACACCGACATCCCGGACGGCATCGAGCTCTACCGCGACCGGCCGAACGTGGCGGTGCTGCGCACCTTCTCCAAGGCGTACGGCCTGGCGGGGCTGCGGGTCGGCTTCGCGATCGCCCACGAGCCGGTGGCGGCCGCGCTGCGCAAGACGGCGGTGCCGTTCGGCGTGAGCCAGGTGGCGCAGGACGCGGCGGTGGCCTCGCTGCGCGCCGAGGACGAGCTGCTCGGCCGGGTCGGCTCGCTGGTGGCGGAGCGCGAGCGGGTCCGCGCCGGGCTCGTGGCCCAGGGCTGGACGGTGCCGGACGCCCAGGCGAACTTCGTCTGGCTGCGGCTCGGTGAGCGGACCATGGAGTTCGCGGCGGAGTGCGAGCGGCACGGCGTGGTGGTGCGTCCGTTCGCGGGGGAGGGCGTGCGCGTCACGATCGGCGAGACCGAGGCGAACGACCTGTTCCTCAAGGTGACGGAGGGCTTCCGCCAGGGCGCCTGACGGCCGGGCGCACGCCTCCGGGGGTTCCCGGAGCCCGGCGGCTCGGGGGCGTACGTCTCAGCGGGTCGCCCGGGCCCGACGGCTCTGGGGCGTACCCCTCAGGCGAGTTCCACGCGGATCGGGTCGCCGTCGCGGACGGTGGCCAGGATCCGGGGGTCGGCGTCGAGCGAGCCCAGCACGTTGCATGGGCTCGCCAGCCGGCATTCCTCGCCCCGCGAGATCGGGGTGGGTCCGTAGGGGAGGGCGAGGGCGTCGCCGTCGGTCCAGAAGGCCACGGTGCCGGGGTCGACGACCTGGCGCGCCCCGGCCTCGCGCGGGACCGAGACCGGGGTGTCGAAGTAGACCTCCTCGCCCCAGGTGCGGGCGGTGGAGACGATCGGCAGGGCCCCCAGGAGCGCGCTGCTCGTGGGGGTCTCGTCGAGGGTGGCCGTGGTGTGTCCGGCCGGCCAAGTGAGGCGTATCCGTAGGGTCATGGCCCGGATTCAACAATATGTTGAAGGTCTTGGGAAGGTGTGACCTTCGGTACAGCCCCCCGCTCTGCAGTACGGATTTCGTATGAGTCATAATGCTTGTGAATGTGAACGCGTTCACAAGCGTGTCCCTGTTCGTCCCGTAATGAGGGTGATCAAAGGGGCAAAATGCCGATGTGACCACGGCGATGTAAGGAGAAGACGCAGTGGACCTCGCTTTGGCGCCGGAGACCTTGGCGCGCTGGCAGTTCGGCATCACCACCGTCTACCACTTTCTCTTCGTCCCGCTGACGATCTCCCTCGCCGCACTCACCGCCGGTCTCCAGACCGCCTGGGTCCGGACCGGGAAGGAGAAGTACCTCAGGGCGACGAAGTTCTGGGGAAAGCTCTTCCTCATCAACATCGCGATGGGTGTCGTCACCGGCATCGTGCAGGAGTTCCAGTTCGGCATGAACTGGTCGGACTACTCCCGCTTCGTCGGTGACATCTTCGGCGCCCCGCTGGCCTTCGAGGCGCTCATCGCCTTCTTTTTCGAGTCCACCTTCATCGGCCTGTGGATCTTCGGCTGGGACAAGCTGCCGAAGAAGATCCACCTCGCCTGCATCTGGATGGTGTCGATCGGCACGATCCTCTCCGCGTACTTCATCCTGGCCGCCAACTCCTGGATGCAGCACCCGGTGGGCTACCGCATCAACGAGGACCGCGGCCAGGGCGCCCGGGCCGAACTCACCGACTTCTGGGCGGTGCTCACCCAGAACACCGCGCTCACCCAGTTCTTCCACACCATGACGGCCGCCTTCCTCGTCGGCGGCGCCTTCATGGTCGGCATCTCCGCCTTCCACCTGATGCGCAAGCGGCACGTTCCGGTGATGCGGACCTCGCTGCGGCTCGGCCTGATCACCCTGATCATCGCCGGCCTCGGCACCGCCATCAGCGGGGACATGCTCGGCAAGGTCATGTTCAAGCAGCAGCCGATGAAGATGGCCGCCGCCGAGGCGCTCTGGGACGGCGAGGCACCCGCGCCCTTCTCCATCTTCGCCATCGGCGACGTGGACAAGGGCCACAACGAGGTCGCCGTCGAGATCCCCGGGATACTGTCCTACCTCGCCAACGGCGACTTCCACTCGTACGTCCCCGGCATCAACGACGTCAACAAGGCCGAGCAGGAGAAGTACGGGCCCGGCGACTACCGGCCCAACATCCCCGTCGCCTACTGGGGCTTCCGGTGGATGATCGGCTTCGGCATGGCCTCGCTCGCCCTCGGCGTCCTCGGCCTCTGGCTGACCCGCAAGAAGTTCCTGATCGCCCCCGGACTGAGGACCGGTGAGGACGAAGTGCCGAACCTCGTCCTCTTCAAGAACAAGGCGCTGAGCCCGAAGCTCGGCAGGTGGTACTGGATCGTGGCCCTCTGGACCATGCTCTTCCCGCTGATCGCCAACTCCTGGGGCTGGATCTTCACCGAGATGGGCCGGCAGCCCTGGGTGGTCTACGGAGTGATGAAGACCAGCTCCGCCGTCTCCCCCGGGGTCTCCCAGGGCGAGGTGCTCACCTCGATGATCGTCTTCACCACGCTCTACGCGATCCTCGCCGTCATCGAGGTCAAGCTCCTCGTGAAGTACGTGAAGGCCGGCCCGCCCGAGCTCACCGAGAACGACCTCAACCCGCCCACCAGGATCGGCGGGGACACCCGTGACCCCGACCGGCCCATGGCCTTCTCGTACTGAGGCTCAGGAGATCGAGGCATGGAACTCCACGACGTCTGGTTCGTACTCATCGCGGTCCTGTGGACCGGCTACTTCTTCCTGGAGGGGTTCGACTTCGGGGTCGGCATCCTCACCAAGCTGCTCGCCCGGAACCGGGCCGAGAAGCGGGTTCTGATCAACACCATCGGACCCGTCTGGGACGGCAACGAGGTGTGGCTGCTGACCGCGGGCGGCGCGACCTTCGCCGCCTTCCCCGAGTGGTACGCGACCCTCTTCTCCGGCTTCTACCTGCCCCTGCTGATCATCCTGGTCTGCCTCATCATCCGCGGCGTCGCCTTCGAGTACCGCGCGAAGCGGCCCGAGGAGAACTGGCAGCGCAACTGGGAGCAGGCCATCTTCTGGACCTCGCTGATCCCCGCGATCCTGTGGGGCGTGGCCTTCGGCAACATCGTCCGGGGCGTGAAGATCGACCGGAACATGGAGTACGTCGGCACCTTCTGGGACCTGCTCAACCCGTACGCGATCCTCGGCGGGCTGGTCACGCTCACCCTCTTCACCTTCCACGGCACGGTCTTCGTCGCCCTCAAGACGGTCGGCGACATCCGGGTCCGCGCCCGGACGCTCGCGCTCCGGCTGGGCCTGGTCACGGCGGTCCTCGCGGTCGCCTTCCTGCTCTGGACCCAGGTCGACTCGGGTGACGGCTGGAGCCTCGCGGCCATGCTGATCGCGGCGGTCTCGCTGGTCGGCGCGATCGGGGCGATCAAGGCGGGACGCGAGGGCTGGTCCTTCGCGCTCTCGGGGGTGACGATCGCCGCCGCGGTCGCCATGCTGTTCCTGGCGCTCTTCCCGAACGTCATGCCGTCCTCGCTCGACCCCGCGTGGAGCCTGACGGTGACCAACGCGTCGTCGAGCCCGTACACGCTCAAGATCATGACGTGGTGCGCGGCCATCGCCACGCCGCTGGTCCTGCTCTACCAGGGCTGGACCTACTGGGTGTTCCGCAAGCGGATCGGCACCCAGCACATCGCCGACGCCCACTAGGGCACACGCCGGCGCCTGCCAGGGCCGTCGTCGCCCGGGCCCCCGAGGGCCCGGGCGCTCATCCAGAGGGGCATGTTTCACGTGAAACCGATCGACCCGCGTCTGCTCCGGTACGCCCGGGCGACCCGCTTCTTCCTCGTCGCGGTCGTCGTACTCGGCCTGGCCGGGGCGGCGCTGGTGATCGCCCAGGCGATGCTCATCGCCGAGATCGTGGTGGGGGCCTTCCAGAAGGGCCTCTCGGTTTCCGACCTGACCACTCCCCTGCTGCTGCTCGCCGGGGTCGCGGTGGCACGGGGCCTCGTCTCCTGGCTGACCGAACTCGCCGCCCACCGGGCGAGCGCGGCGGTCAAGTCAGAACTCCGCGGCCGGCTCCTCGACCGCGCCACCGCCCTCGGACCCGGCTGGCTCGGCGGACAGCGCACCGGCTCGCTCATCGCGCTCGCCACCCGGGGCGTGGACGCGCTCGACGACTACTTCGCCCGCTACCTGCCCCAGCTCGGCCTCGCGGTCGTCGTCCCGCTGGCGGTCCTCGCGCGGATCGTCACCGAGGACTGGGTCTCGGCCGCGATCATCGTCGTCACCCTGCCGCTCATCCCGGTCTTCATGATCCTGATCGGCTGGTACACCCAGGCCCGGATGGACCGGCAGTGGAAACTGCTCTCCCGGCTTTCCGGCCACTTCCTCGACGTCGTCGCCGGACTGCCCACCCTCAAGGTCTTCGGCCGGGCCAAGGCCCAGGCCGCCTCGATCCGCGCCATCACCGCCGACTACCGGCGGGCGACCATGCGCACGCTGCGGATCGCCTTCCTGTCGTCCTTCGCCCTCGAACTGCTCTCCACGCTGTCCGTGGCGCTCGTCGCGGTCACCATCGGCATGCGGCTCGTCCACGGCACCCTCGACCTCTACACCGGACTCGTCATCCTGGTCCTCGCCCCCGAGGCGTATCTGCCGCTGCGCCAGGTCGGCGCGCAGTTCCACGCGGCGGCGGAGGGCCTGGCGGCGGCCGAGGAGATCTTCGAGGTCCTGGAGACGCCGGTGCGCGGCGGCGGTACCCGGGCGGTGCCCGCCGACGCGCGACTGGAGCTGGACCGGGTGACGGTCCGCCACCCCGGGCGCGCCGAGCCCTCCCTGGACGCGGCGAGCCTCACCGTCGAGCCGGGGGAGACCGTGGCCCTGGTCGGGCCGAGCGGTGCCGGGAAGTCGACCCTGCTCGACGTCGTCCTCGGCTTCACGGAGCCGGAGACGGGCGGAGCCGTACGGGTCGGGGGCGTGGACCTGGCGGAGCTGGACCTGGCGGCCTGGCGGGAGCGGATCGCGTGGGTGCCGCAGCGGCCGTACCTCTTCGCCGGGACGATCGCCGAGAACGTACGGCTCGCCCGGCCGGAGGCCGGTGACGACCAGGTGCGGGCGGCGCTGCGCGAGGCCGGCGCGGACTCCTTCGTGGACGCGCTGCCCGAGGGTGCCGCGACCGTGCTGGGCGAGGACGGGGCGGGACTGTCGGCCGGCCAGCGGCAGCGGCTCGCGCTCGCCCGGGCCTTCCTCGCGGACCGTCCGCTGCTGCTGCTCGACGAGCCGACGGCGGCGCTGGACGGGGAGACGGAGGCGGGGATCGTCGACGCGGTGCGGCGGCTGGCCCACGGCCGGACGGTGCTGCTCGTGGTGCACCGACCGGCGCTGCTGGCCGTCGCGGACCGCGTGGTGCGGATCGGGACGGCGGCCGGACCGGAGGACGTACCGGCGGACGGATCGGCGGACGCGTCGGCCGACGGGAGTGCCGGTGGTGCGGAGGCCGGCGACGGTTCCGTCGACGGGGTGCGCCCCGGGGCCCAGGCCCTGGTCCCGGCCCTGGAGGAGCCCGCGCCCGCGGCGGGCGCGGCGGCGGGACGCGGTGTCCTCGCCCGCGTCCGGGCGATGGCCGGGCAGCTCAAGGGGCGGATGGCGCTCGCGCTGCTGCTCGGGAGCCTGGCGCTCGGCGCGGCCGTGGGCCTCATGGCCGTGTCCGGCTGGCTCATCTCGCGGGCCTCGGAGCAGCCGCCCGTGCTGCACCTGATGGTCGCCGTGACCGCCACCCGGGCCTTCGGCATCGGACGGGCCGTCTTCCGGTACGCCGAGCGGCTTGTCTCGCACGACGCCGTGCTGCGGATGCTCGCCGAACTGCGGGTCTCCGTCTACGCCCGGCTGGAGCGGATCGCCCCCGCGGGGCTGCGCCGCACCCGGCGCGGCGACCTGCTCGCCCGGCTCGTCCACGACGTCGACGCCCTCCAGGACTACTGGCTGCGCTGGCTGCTCCCGGCCGGTGCCGCGCTCCTCGTCGGGCTCGGATCGGTCGGCTTCACCGCCTGGCTGCTGCCCGAGGCGGGCGCCGTGCTCGCGGCGGGCCTCCTCCTCGCGGGCGTGCTCGTGCCGCCGCTGGGCGCCGCGCTGGCCCGGCGGGCCGAGCGACGGCTCGCCCCGGCGCGCGGGGTGCTCGCGACCGCCGTGGCCGATCCGCTGCGCGGCTGCGCCGAACTGACCCTGGCGGCGGCGCTGCGGGACCGGCTCGACCGCGCGCGGGCCGCCGACCGCACCCTCACCGGCATCGCCTCCCGGCAGTCCGCCGCCGCCGCGCTCGGCGCGGGGCTCTCGGCCGTGGTGTGCGGCCTGACCGTGGTGGCCGCGGCCTGGGTCGGGGTGCAGGCCGTCCGGGACGGCCGGCTCGACGGGGTCGCCCTCGCCGTCGTCGTCCTCACCCCGCTCGCCGCCTTCGAGGCCGTGACCGGGCTGCCGCTCGCCGTCCAGTACCGGCAGCGGGTCCGGCACAGCGCGGAGCGGGTCTTCGAGGTGCTGGACGCGCCCGTCCCCGTACACGAGCCGGCCGTGCCCGCCGCTCCCCCGGCCGGGCCGTTCCCGCTGGAGCTGGCGGGGATCGGCGCCCGGTACGCCGGACAGGAGCACCCCGCGCTCGACGGGTTCGCGCTCACCCTGGACGCCGGGCGGCGGGTCGCCGTGGTCGGCGCCTCCGGCTCCGGCAAGACCACGCTCGCCCAGGTGCTGCTGCGGTTCCTCGACGCGGAAGCCGGTACGTACAAGATCGGCGGGGTGCCCGCGTGGGAGCTCGACGGCGACGACGTCCGCCGCTTCGTCGGGCTCTGCGCGCAGGACGCGCACCTCTTCGACAGCTCCCTGCGCGAGAACCTGCGGCTGGCCCGCACCGACGCGAGCGACGAGCAACTGCGCGAGGCGCTCCGCAGGGCCCGGCTCCTCGACTGGGTGGACGTCCTGCCCGACGGGCTCGACACCCTGGTGGGCGAGCACGGCTCGAAGCTCTCGGGCGGCCAGCGGCAGCGGCTCGCGCTGGCCCGCGCGCTCCTCGCCGACTTCCCGGTCCTCGTCCTCGACGAGCCGGCCGAGCACCTGGACCTGGCCACCGCCGACGCGCTCACCGACGACCTGCTGCGCGCGACCGAGGGCCGGACCACCGTCCTCATCACCCACCGGCTGCGGGGACTCGACGCGGTCGACGAGGTGGTGGTCCTGGACGGCGGCCGGACCGTGCAGCGCGGACCGTACGCCGAGCTGGCCGCCGAGGACGGGCCGCTGCGCCGGATGCTGGAGCAGGAACGGGCGGCCGACCTCCTCCTCGACGCCGTGGGGACGGCCACCGACAGCCGTCCGACTTTTCTCGCCAAATAGGACTAACTAGGCTCAGGTCCATGACCGCTGCCGCCACGCCCGATTCACCGGACCCCCTGGTCGCCGCCACCGAGGCCACCCGGAGCCTCCAGGGGCTGTCCACGGAGCTCACCGCCCGCGTGCCGCAGCTGCTCGAAGCGATGCGGTCGGTGGGCACCGGGCTCGAACTGCACACCACCCTCGACCGGATCTGCGAGACGGCCGCGGAGCTGGCGGCCGCCCGCTACGCGGCCATCGGGGTCGTCGACGAGGAGGGCAAGGGCCTCTCCGACTTCGTCACGTACGGCGTCGGCGAGGACGTGGCCCGGCGCATCGGGCACCGGCCCGACGGGCACGCCGGGCTGCTCGGCGCGCTCATCCGCGAGCCCCGGACGATCCGGCTCGCCGACCTCTCCACCGACCCCCGGTCGGCCGGCTTCCCGCCCGGCCACCCGGTCATGCGGAGTTTCCTCGGCGTCCCCATCCGCGTCCAGGGCGAGATCTTCGGCAACCTCTACCTCGCGGAGAAGCGCAGCGGCGAGGAGTTCAACGACTACGACGAACACATGGTCCGGGTCCTCGCCACCGAGGCGGGCATCGCCATCGGCAACGCCCGCCTCTACGAGGCCGCCCGCCAGCGCGAGCGGTGGATCGACGGCTCGGTCGCCGTGACCACCGCCCTGCTCTCCGGCGGCGACGCCGACGACGCCCTCGCCGTCGTGGCCGAACAGGCCCGGCGGCTCGCCGACGCGGACGCCGGCATCGTGCTGCTGCCGGCCGAGGACGGCGGCCTTGAGATCGTCGCCGTCTCCTCGGCCCGGCCCACCAAGTCCCTCGGCATGGTGATCCCGCCGGAGAGCCGGGTCGTGGAGCTGCTCCTGGAGGGCGAGGCGGTCTTCGTCCAGGACGCCTCCTCCGACCCGCGCATGATCAGCCGGCTGACCTCCGCCTACGGGCCGAGCATGCTGCTGCCGTTGCAGAGCGGCGGCCGGGTCCTGGGCGCGCTCGCGATGCCCCGCGCCCGGGGCGCCCGCCCCTTCTCGGAGGCCGAGCGGACCCTCGCCACCCAGTTCGCCTCGCAGGCCGCGCTCGCGCTGATGATGGCCGAGGCGCAGCGCGACCGGGAGCGGCTCGCGGTCTTCGAGGACCGCGACCGGATCGCCCGCGACCTCCACGACCTCGTCATCCAGCGGCTCTTCGCCACCGGGATGATGCTGGAGAGCGCGCAGCGGAAGGCGATCGTGCCGGCCGTCCAGGAGGGCGTCGGCAAGGCCGTGGACGAGCTGGACGTCACCATCCAGGAGATCCGCACGGCGATCTTCGCGCTCCAGCAGGGCCCGGCGGAGGCGCCGTCGGGGCTGCGCACGCGGGTGCTGCGGGAGATCAACATGGCGGCGGTGCCGCTGGGCTTCAAGCCCGCGCACCGCTTCCTCGGCGCGATCGACGCCACGGTCGGCGAACTGACCGGCAAGAACCTGATCGCCGCGCTCCGCGAGGCGCTCTCCAACGCCTTCCGGCACTCGTCCGCGAGCCGCATCGAGGTCGTCGTCGACGCGACCGTGACCCTGCCGGACGGTTCGCCCGGGGTACGGCTCACGGTCGCGGACGACGGCGTGGGCATGCCCGAGGGCGGCCGCCGCAGCGGCCTGCGCAACCTCGCCCGGCGCGCCGAGTCCCTCGGCGGTGCGAGCTGGTGCGGTCCGGGTCTCGCCGAGGACGGCGGCGGCACGTCGGTGGTGTGGGAGGCGCCGCTCTAGGGTGCGGGGGCGGGTCTCGTCTAGCGGGTGCTCGGTTCCGCCGCTTCGGCGACGAGCTGTTCGATGACGACGGCGACGCCGTCGTCGTTGTTGCCGATGGTGCGGCCCGAGGCGGCGGCGACGACCTCCGGGTGGGCGTTGCCCATCGCGTACGAGCGGCCGGCCCAGCTCAGCATCTCGATGTCGTTCGGCATGTCGCCGAAGGCCACCACCTCCTCGGGCGCGATGCCGCGCTGCTCGCAGCAGAGCGCGAGCGTGGACGCCTTGGAGACGCCGAGGGCGCTGATCTCGATGAGCGCGGTGGGGCTGGACCGGGTGAAGGAGGCCAGGTCGCCGGCGGTCTCGCGGGCCGTCGCCAGGAAGACGTCGGGGTCGAGTTCGGGGTGCTGGGCGAGCAGTTTGAGGACGGGGGCGGCGGCGCCGGGCGCCTCCTCGTACAGCAGCTTCTCGGCGGTGGCGACGGTGGCGCCGGGGTCGAGGAAGAAGGGCGGGTACTGCGGCTCGTAGTGGATGCCGGTGGTCAGCTCGACGGCGAAGCTGGTGCCGGGGGCGGCGGCCCGCAGGGCCCGTACGACGTCGAGGGCGACGGGCCGGTCCAGCGGCCGGACCTGCACGAAGGCGCCGCCGGCGTGCAGGTCCACGACGGCCGCGCCGTTGGCGCAGATGGCGAGGCCGTGGCCGTGGACGTGGGCGCTGACGACGTCCATCCAGCGGGCCGGGCGGCCGGTGACGAAGAAGACCTCGATCCCCGCCCGCTCGGCCGCGGCGAGGGCGGCGACGGTCCGCTCGGAGACGGACTTGTCGTCGCGCAGGAGGGTGCCGTCGAGGTCGGTGGCGACGAGACGGGCGGCGGGCCTGGAGGACGGGCGGGGAGAGGTCACCTTCTTATGGTGCCGCAAGAGGCGCACGGGCGTGCGGGTCCCCGCACATTTGAGTGGGACATGACGTGAGGGCTCGTCGCGCGGTGGGGACGGGCCTGTCGCGTGGTGCGGACGTGTCCTGCTGTGGGTGCCCGCCGCTCCCCGCGGCCGGTCACGCCGTGAGGGCCCGTACGAGCGTCTCGGCCACGGCCCGCTGACCGGCGGCGGACAGGTGGACGCCGTCCTCGGTGTGGAGGTCGGGGCCGGTGCCGGTGGGGCGGGTGGCGTCGCGGGTGTCGACGGTTCTGCCGGGGAGGGTGAGGACGAGGTCGGCGACGGCGTCGACGTCCTCGCGGAGCCAGCCGATGCCGGCCCGCCGGAAGTGCGGGTACGCCTCGGCGCGCGCGTGGTCCATGGCGCTCGGGGTGAGCCAGGTCCAGCGGTCGGGGTCGGTGAGCCCGGAGTGCTCCCGCAGCGCGCGCAGGTTCCGTGCGGTCTCGGCCGGGCCGGTCAGCAGGACGCCGTCGGGGTGGTCGGGGGTGCGGGCGAGCCGCTGGGCGTCGTTGGCGCCGAGCATGCACAGGACCCGGTCGGGGCGCAGGAGGCCCAGCCCCGGGAGGTGGGTGAGGGCCTGGGAGGTGGTGAGGCCGGAGACCGAGAGGTCGACGAGGGTGATGGCGTCGGGCAGGAGGTGGCGCAGGACCGCGCGCCAGGACAGCCGGTCGGCGGTGGTGCTCTCGCCGAGGACGGCGATCCGCTCCCCGGGGCGGAAGGGGAGCCGGGCGACGCGGGCGGCGAACTCCGGGTCCGCGAGGAGTCCGGCGGCGGTCCGGCGGGCCTGCTCGTCGAGGTCGTGGAGCAGCTCGCGGTAGGCGTCGGGGGTCAGGCCGAAGAGGCCGGCGACGGTGGCCTCGGAGAGGTCGCCGAGGTAGCGGAGGTTCTTCTCGGGCTGCTGGAAGCGGATCAGCCTCGCGGTGGGCGGGGCCTGCGGGGCGGGTGCCGTACGGCCCTCGGCGCGGGTGGTCATGCGCGGGTCTCCTCGGGGTGCGGGGCGCCGGTACGGGCCCGGACGCGGGGGTCGGAACGGTGGCGGGGCAGCAGGAACCCGGCCGCGATCAGCCACAGCAGGCCGCCGAAGCGGGCGATCGGGAGCAGGATGGCGGCGCCGTCGAACAGCAGGGTGAGGGTGGACAGTTCGGCGAGGGCGGCGAGGACGAGGCCGCCGAGCGCGAGCCCCCGGGGTAGCAGTCCGGCGAGCAGTCCGGGGACGGCGACGCCGGCGACGAGCAGGCCCAGCGCGACCACGTGGCCGGGGCCGCCGGTCGCGAAGGCCAGTGTCTGGAAGGCGCGGACGACACCCGTCTGGCCGAGCACCTCGGGGCGGGAGAGCGTCCAGCTCAGCAGGGCGGACAGGGCGAGGAAGCCCGAGGCGAGCAGGCCGCCGGCGAGGGCGATGGTGGCGCCCGGTGCCCGGACGCCGAGCCGGTGGAGGCGGGCGGAGGCGGTGGCGGCGTAGATCGCGAGCGGTACGGACGCGCCGAACTGGAGCGTCGCGGCGATCCGGACGGCGTCGGTGTGGTCGCGGAAGTAGGCGGCGATGTCGTCGGTCGCGTCGGCGCCGCCGAAGGGCGAGGGGAAGGTGGCGCCGCCCGCCATGACGATGCCGGCGGCGAGCCCGGCGACGAAGAGGGCGGTGAAGACGAGGGCGAGCGGTCCGAGCGGAGGCCCGCCCTGGGCCTCGTGGCGCCGGGCGGTCGGGTTCTGGACGGCCATGGTCGTTTCCGTTCTCAAGGGAGAATGGTTCACCTTGGAGAATCATTCTTTTCGAGTACGATAACTCCGTGAGCAGCCAGGGGCAACAACCAGCGGAAGAGCACGGGCCGGCCGACGGGCATGACCAGCGGATTCCGGTGCCGCGCGGTGCGGCGTTCCTGCTCGCGCAGCTCGGGGCGCACGCGGCGGGACGTTTCGGCGAGCGCGTCGGCGGGCTGGGACTCGCCCCGCCGGACGTCGGCCTGCTGCGGATGATCGCCACCGACCCCGGCCGCAGCCAGCGCTCCCTCGCCGCCGACCTGGGCGTGGTGCCCAGCCGGGTCGTCGCCCTCATCGACAACCTGGAGCGGAAGGGCCTGGTGGAGCGGCGGCGCAGCACCGAGGACCGCCGCAACTACGAGCTGTACGTCTCCGAGGCCGGGCGCGCCGCCCTCGCCGGGGTCCGCGAGGTGGCCGCCGCCCACGAGGACGACCTGCTGGCCGCGCTGGACGGGGCCGAGCGGGCCCGGCTCGCGGAGCTCCTCGGCCGCGTCGCCGCGCAGCAGGGACTCACGCCGGGCGTCCACCCCGGCTACCGCAACCTCTCGAAGCGGGCGGGGCGGCGGGAGGAGTAGGCGGAGGGGAGCCGGTGACGGGAGGGACGGCGTCGGGTGGGTCGGCGTCGGGAGGAGCCGAGGCAGGGCGGGCCGGCGTCGGGTGAGTCGGCGTCGGGAACCGTCGGCAGGAGGACTCCCGCGGGACCGACGTACGCTCGGTGCATGAGCCTGCGCCTGAGTACCGTGATCCTGCCTGTCGACCGCTGGCACGAGGGCGGCCGCGCCACCTGGCAGCGCGCCGAGGAACTCGGCTTCCACGCCGCGTACACCTACGACCACCTGTCCTGGCGCAGCTTCCGGGACGGCCCGTGGTTCGGCGCGGTGCCCACCCTCACCGCCGCGGCGACCGCGACGGACCGGCTGCGCCTGGGCACCCTCGTCACCTCGCCGAACTTCCGGCATCCGGTGACGCTGGCCAAGGAGCTGATCTCGCTCGACGACATCTCCGGCGGCCGGATCACCCTCGGCATCGGCGCCGGCGGCAACGGCTTCGACGCCACCGCGCTCGGCCAGGAGCCGTGGACGCCGAAGGAACGGGCCGACCGCTTCGCCGAGTTCGTCCCGCTGCTCGACCGGCTGCTCACCGAGGACGCCGTGACGGAGAGCGGCACGTTCTATTCGGCCGACGAGGCCCGCGACATCCCCGGCTGTGTGCAGCGCCCCCGGCTGCCCTTCGCGGTGGCCGCGACCGGCCCGCGCGGCATGCGGCTGGCGGCCCGCCACGGGCAGGCGTGGGTGACGACCGGCGACCCCAAGCTGTACGAGTCGGGCACGGCGGCCCAGTCGGTCGAGGCCCTGCGCGGCCAGATCGAGCGGCTCGGCAAGGCGTGCGCGGAGATCGGCCGGGACGTGGCCGAACTCGACAAGGTCCTGCTGACCAGCTTCACCCCGGAGAAGAACGCGGTGCTCTCCTCCCTGGAGGGATTCGTGGACTTCGCCGGCACCCACCGTGACCTCGGCTTCACCGAGATCGTGATCCACTGGCCGATCCAGGACTCGGACTTCGCCGCCGACCAGGCCGTCTTCGAGAGCATCGCCACGGAGGCGCTCGGCCGGCTGGGCTGATCAGGGCCGCCGGAGCGGAGGACGGTTCAGCGGACCCGGCCGCTCAGCCAGGGGGTGAGCGTCATCATCGGGATCAGCTCCTTGTAGGTCTCGCCGCCGGGCACCGGGACGATCAGCCACTGGCCGGGCGGGAAGAACCGTCCCTTCACATGGGCCAGCCCGGTGTGGATCGCCCGCACGAAGCCGGGTACGGCGTCCCGCGGCACGTCGGCGAACTCGACGCCGTCCACCATGATCCGGGCGTCGTCCTCGGGGTAGAGCTGCACGGAGAGGTACGGGGAGCCGCCGAGCTCGATGAAGGCCTCGTGCGGCAGCGAGCCGTCCTCGTCGAGCACGCCGAAGGCCCCGGCGGAGGTGCGGCGGGAGGTCTGGTCCGCGCCGATGTCGTCGGTGACCGTGATCTCCAGGCGGAACTCCTCGGCGAGCGCGCGGACGGCGCCGACGGCGGCCTGGGTGCTGGGCAGATGCGGGTGAGCCATGCCTCGATCATGCCCCAGCGGCGAACGGCCTCCAGGGCGATGACCTGCGCGAGGCCGCCCCTCAGCCGGGGAAGCGGATGAACTCCGGTGGTACGGCTCCGGTCAGCCAGACCCCGTTGGCGCTGACCCGGAACACGTGGCCCGCCCGGTGCATCGCGCCCGCGTCCACGCTCAGCACCACCGGCCGGCCGCGCCGGGCCCCGACCCGGGTGGCCGTCTCGCGGTCGGGGGAGAGGTGCACGTCGTGACGGGCCATGGGTCTCAGCCCCTCCGCCCGGATCGCGGACAGCCGGTCCGCGACCGTACCGTGGAAGAGGTACGCGGGCGGCTCGGCGGCCGGCAGGTCCAGGTCGACCTCGATCGTGTGGCCCTGACTGGCACGGATCCGGGTGCCTTCGACGGCGAACCGCTTCTTGTCGTTGGAGGCGATCACGTGGTCCAGCTCGGCGCGGCTGATCGGGAAGCCGTGGGAGGCCGCGGCGGCGAGCAGGGCGTCGATCTCGGTCCAGCCGTGCGCGTCCAGGACCAGGCCGATCCGCTCGGGCTGGTGCCGCAGATGCTTCGACAGGTACTTCGACACCTTCACCGTGCGACGTTCGTCCATCGTTCTTCCCCTCCGGGTTTGGTCCACAGCCAACATGGGTTATCCACAGGCCAGTTGGTGATTCTGTGGACAACTACCCAGAAGAATCAAATGGTTTATTGAAGTGTGGGAGAATTGCGGGCATTTACCGCCAATGCGTCCAATGTCCTTTTATTGACCTCGCGTTCGGCCGCCGCCGTCATGAACGCCGCGACGCCCTCCGGGCCCACCAGCGCCTGTACGGCCCGGATCGTGTCGGCCGGGACCTGCACCGGGCGCGGCTCGTCCCCCTGCGCGGGCAGCGGGTCGGGGGAGAGGTGGATCTGGAGGTGACGGGTCGCCAGGATCTGCATGGCCCTGGCCAGTTCGGCGTCCACGGTCTGCTGCGCGAGCGGCCGGAGGCGCCGCACCATCGTCGCCGCCTCGGCCGCGTCGGAGTCGGTCGGCGGCCGGTGCTCCAGATAGCGGGAGAAGACGTGCTCGGTGGTGAACTCCAGGAAACGGACCGCTATGTGCTCGACCTGCTCCCGAAGTTCCCTCAGGTGCCCGGTGATCGCGGACAGCGGCACGCCCGCCGCGTGCAACTCCACGGCCACCGCCAGCTCCTGGGGGCTGGGAACCAGGTACTCCTCGGTGTCCCGGCCCGGGATCCGCTCCAGGACGCCCAGCTCGACCGCCTCCCGGACGGCGTCCTCGTCCGGGGTGCCGCCGAAGCGGGCGTCGAGCTCCGCGCGGGTGATCCGGGCCGCCTCCTCGTCCGTCCACGGCCCCTGGACCTCCGCGACCAGCCCGAGCACCCCGCCGAGCCCCCGGCCGGTGTCCCACGCGTCGAGGAGCTCCTTGATCGAGGCCAGCGTGTAGCCCCGGTCCAACAGGTCCGCGATCTGCCGCAGCCGGGCCAGATGGCTGTCCCCGTACACGTTCGACCTGCCCCGCCGCTCGGGGCGGGGCAGCAGACCGCGGTCCTGGTAGGCGCGGATCGTCCGGACCGTGGCCCCGCTGTGATGGGCCAGATCCTCGATCCGGTACTCCGGTCGTACTGCTGACTGCTCGGACAAAACCGCTCCCACCGGACGCTCGCTCCACCCCGCGAGGGGCTCCTGCTGCGAGGGATCGTACGGCCGTCCGCCCGGCCCCCCGGTCCCGGGCGGACGGCCGGGCCGCTACGCCGGCGGCTGCCAGCGGGCCAGGGCCCGCAACGCGCCCGGGGCCAGCCGGGAGAGGGCGTGGGCGCCCCGCGCCTCCGGAGTGACCGGCACGACCGCGCGGTCGTGCAGCACCGCGCCCAGGATCGCGTCCGCGACCTTCTCCGGCGGGTAGTTGCGCAGCCCGTACAGCCGCGAGGCCTTCCGCTGCCGCCGCTTCTCCTCCGCCGCGTCCGTGACCCCGACGAAACGGGTGGTCGCGGTGATGTTGGTGTTGACGATGCCGGGGCAGATCGCGCTCACCCCGATGGACCGGTCCGCCAGTTCGGCCCGCAGGCACTCGCTGAGCATCAGCACCGCCGCCTTGGAGGTGCTGTACGCCGGGAGCGCCCGCGAGGGCTGGAAGGCCGCGGCCGAGGCGGTGTTGACGATGTGGCCGCCCTGGCCGCGCGCCACCATCTGCGCCCCGAAGATCCGGGACCCGTGGATCACGCCCCACAGGTTGACGTCCAGGACCCGCTTCCACTCCTCGCTGGTGGTCTCGAAGAAGGAGCCGGTGAGGCCGATGCCCGCGTTGTTGACGAGGACGTCGACGATCCCGTACTCGTCGGCCACTTTGGCGGCCAGCTTCTCCATCGCCTGCTCGTCGGAGACGTCCACCGCCTCGCCCCACGCCTCGGGGGCGCCGATCAGCCGGGCCATCTCCGCCGTCCGGGCCGCCCCCTCGGCGTCCCGGTCCACGGCGACGACCCGGGCCCCGGCCTCCGCGAAGGCGAAGGCGGTCGCCCGCCCGATGCCGCTGGCGGCTCCGGTGACCAGCACCAGCTGGCCGCCGAACCGCTCCGCGTACTCCGGCCGCACCCCGCTCTTCGCCTCGGGCTCCGCCACCGGCCGCAGCGCCCGGGTCTCCGGCTCCTCGTGGGTGCGGACGAAGTCCCTGATCCACGAGGCCAGTTGGTCGGGACGGGTGCGCGGCACCCAGTGCTTCGCCGGCAGGGTGCGGCGGGTCAGCTCCGGCACCCAGGCGCCCAGGTCGTCGTAGAGCCGCTCGGAGAGGAAGGCGTCCCCGGTCGGGGTGATCAGCTGTACGGGCGCGTGCGCGAAGGCGTCGGGCCGGGGCCGGGAGAGGCGCGCCCGGACGTTGTCCCGGTAGAGCCAGGCGCCGGTGGCCGCGTCGCCGGGCAGCGAGGATGTCGGGTAGTCGCCGGCCGGGACCTTCTCCATCCTCTCCAGGAGCTTCGGCCAGCGCTTGCCGAGCGGGCCGCGCCAGGCCAGCTCCGGCAGCACCGGGGTGTGCAGCATGTACACGTACCAGGACTTGGCGCCCTGGCCGAGGAGCTGCCCGACCCGGCGCGGGGTGGGCCGGGTCATCCGGCTCTTGATCCAGTGCCCGAAGTGGTCGAGCGACGGACCCGACATCGAGGTGAAGGAGGCGATCCGCCCCTCGGTGCGCGGCACCGTGACGAACTCCCACGACTGCACCGAGCCCCAGTCGTGCCCGACGAGGTGGACCGGCCGGTCCGGGCTGACCGCGTCGGCGACGGCCAGGAAGTCGTCGGTCAGCTTCTCCAGGGTGAAGCCGCCCCGCAGCGGCGCCGGGGCCGTCGAACGCCCGTGGCCCCGGATGTCGTACAGCACGACGTGGAACTCCTCGGCGAGCCGCACCGCGACTTCCGACCAGACCTCCTTCGAGTCCGGGTAACCGTGCACGAGCAGCACCGTCGGCCGGTCGGCGTCGCCGAGCTCGGCGACGCACAGCTCGATCCCGCCCGTCCGGACCCGGCGCTCCCGCGCGCCCTTCAGTCCCGCGCCCGCCATCAGACCGCTCCTTCGTTCCAGCGCCGCACGTGCGGCAGGTCGTCGTCCAGCCAGAAAGCGCTCTGCTCGGGGTCCCGGGAGTCGGTGACGACCAGGATCTCCTCGAACTTCGCGCCCGTCCCCCGGAATCCGAGGTGCGGCTCGACCGCCCAGAGGCCCGGAGTGGGCGGGTGGTCGGAGAACTTGTACGGCGACCAGAGCGGCGACCAGCCGTCCCGGTGCCCGTGCACGGCGTCGCTCAGCAGCCCCTTGAGGGACTGGGTGCCGAAGCCGAACAGGGTGGGGGCGAACCGCCGCTCCCGCACCCGGTCGATCTTGTGGGCGATCACGCCGAACGGATAGGCCCGGTGCCGGTTGGCGTACCCCTGGCGGACCATGAGCCGGTCCACGTCCTCGTATATCTCGCGCAGGCTGCGGCGCTCGCGCACCTCGCGGAGGATCAGCTCGCGGTGCGCGCGCAGATCGGCGAGGAGCTTGTCGTGCAGCGGGTTGAGCCCGAGGCAGCCGCTGTAGCCGATGTCGGCCGTGTACCCCTTGTACACGGGCGCCATGTCGAGGATGAAGGGCATCCCCGCCTCCAGGCGCCGGTCGGTGGGGAAGAACTGCAGCGGGATCTTGAAGTCGACGAAGGCGGTGCGGTCGCCGAACCAGGCGAACGGGCGGTGGAACCAGTCCTTCACCCCCCGCTCGTACAGCCACTCGCGCTGCATCCGCGCCGCCTCGCGCTCGGTCACGCCCGGCCTGAGCTGGGCCGCGACCGCTTCCGCGCAGGCGTAGGAGAGCTGCTGTACTTCCCTGAACCCCCGCAGGTCCGCGGTCAGTTCGCTTGCCACTGCTGAGGTCATGCCACCCGCCCGTCCGGTGTGAGCGTCCGGTCGCCCTACGCGTCCGTAACTTGACACCGATGAATGTGACAATGCCCGGCGGCTACGTCAAGGGGTGTGCACGAGCCCCTGTGGAAAACTCCCCGGGGCCGGGACCCCGACGACTTTCGTCGCGACCTCCCTCAGGGTTCGTACTCCCTAAGTCGGAGAGGGTTCGATCCGTAGGTCTGACGACCTCTGTGGCGCGCGCCACTACCTTCGGAATGTGACTGTGATCGCCACCGAAAGCCTCAGCAAGCGGTTCCCCCGGGTGACCGCTCTCGACCGGCTCTCCCTGGACATCGGGCCCGGTGTGACCGGACTGGTGGGTGCCAACGGAGCCGGCAAGTCCACGATGATCAAGATCCTGCTCGGACTCTCCCCCGCCACGGAGGGCCGCGCCGAGGTCCTGGGCCTCGACGTCTCGACGCACGGACCCGAGATCCGCGAGCGCGTCGGGTACATGCCCGAGCACGACTGCCTCCCGCCGGACGTCTCGGCCACCGAGTTCGTCGTCCACATGGCGCGGATGTCCGGCCTGCCGCCGACCGCCGCCCGCGAGCGGACGGCCGACACCCTGCGCCACGTCGGTCTGTACGAGGAGCGCTACCGCCCCATCGGCGGCTACTCGACCGGCATGAAGCAGCGGGTGAAGCTGGCCCAGGCCCTGGTCCACGACCCCAAGCTGGTCCTGCTCGACGAGCCGACCAACGGCCTCGACCCGGTCGGCCGGGACGAGATGCTCGGCCTGATCCGCCGGGTCTGGACCGACTTCGGCATCTCCGTGCTCGTCACCTCCCACCTCCTCGGCGAGCTGGAGCGGACCTGCGACCACGTCGTCGTCATCGACGGCGGGAAGCTGCTGCGGTCCAGCTCCACCAGCGACTTCACCCGCACCACCACGACCCTCGCGGTCGAGGTCACCGACTCCGACGACCACCCGGACGGCACCGCCGCCCTGCGCGCGGCCCTCGCCGCCGCCGGCGTCACCCTCCACGCGGGCGTGGAGGAGGGCCTGCCCGGCGCCGGTCACATCCTGCTCCTGGAGGCCCCCGGCGAGGAGACGTACGACCTGGTGCGCGACACCGTCGCCGACCTCGGCCTCGGCCTGGTCCGCATGGAGCAGCGCCGCCACCACATCGCCGAGGTATTCCGTCCCGAGGCCGCCGAGCAGCACGAGGAGGTCAAGGCCCGATGAGCACCCCCGCCCCCGAGGCAGCCCCCGACACCACCCGGATCCACAACATCGGATACCGGTCCTACGACGGCCCCCGACTCGGCCGCTCCTACGCCCGCCGCTCGCTCTTCTCGCAGTCCCTGCGGGGGGCGTACGGCCTGGGCCGCAGCGCCAAGTCGAAGGTGCTCCCGATGCTGCTCTTCGGGGTCATGTGCGCCCCGGCGCTGATCATCGTCGCCATCTCGGTGTACACCAAGGCCGACGAGCTCTTCGTCGAGTACACCCAGTACGCGGTCCTCCTCCAGCTCGTCATCGCCGTCTACCTGGCCTCCCAGGCCCCCCAGTCGGTCTCCCGCGACCTGAGGTTCCGGACGGTCCCGCTGTACTTCTCCCGCCCCATCGAGCGGGTCGACTACGTGCTGGCCAAGTACGGGGCCATGGCCTCGGCCCTCTTCATCCTCACCGCGTCCCCGCTGCTGATCCTGTGGATCGGCTCGATGCTGGCCAAGATGGACTTCGTCGAGCAGGCCAAGCTGTTCGGCCAGGGGCTCGTCTCCGTCGCGGTCCTCTCGGTGCTCTTCAGCGGTGTCGGCCTGGTCATGGCCGCGCTCACCCCGCGCCGCGGCTTCGGCGTCGCCGCCGTGATCGCCGTCCTCACCATCACCTACGGGGCGGTCTCCACCCTCCAGGGCATCTCCTACGCCACCGAGAACACCGGCGCCGTCCCGTGGCTCGGCCTCTTCTCCCCCCTCACCCTCGTCATCGGCCTGCAGAACGCCTTCCTCGGCGCGCCCGCGTCCTTCCCCGGCGAGGTGCCGGTAGGGGCCGGGGCCGGCGTGGTCTACCTCGTGGTGATCCTCGGCCTCATCGCCGCCTGCTACGGCATCCTGATGGCCCGCTACCGGAAGGTCGGACTGTGAGTGCCCTCCCGTCGACCGCCACCACCCCTCTAAGGAATGGGCCGCGCCCATGAGCACTCTCCACATCGACCACGTCTCGCGCTGGTTCGGGAACGTCGTCGCGGTCAACGACATCACCATGTCGATCGGGCCCGGCGTGACCGGTCTGCTCGGCCCCAACGGCGCCGGGAAGTCCACCCTCATCAACATGATGGGCGGCTTCCTCGACCCCTCCACGGGCAAGGTGACCCTCGACGGCGAGCCGGTCTGGCGCAACGAGTCGGTCTACCGCTCCATCGGCGTCGTCCCCGAGCGGGAGGCGATGTACGACTTCCTCACCGGCCGCGAGTTCGTGGTGGCCAACGCCGAGCTCCAGGGCCTCGGTGCCGCGGAGGCCCAGCGGGCGCTGGCCACCGTGGAGATGGAGTACGCGCAGGACCGGAAGATCGCCACGTACAGCAAGGGCATGCGGCAGCGCGTGAAGATGGCCTCGGCCCTCGTCCACGAGCCGTCCGTGCTGCTGCTGGACGAGCCGTTCAACGGCATGGACCCGCGCCAGCGGATGCAGCTCATGGAGCTGCTGCGCCGGATGGGCGCCGAGGGCCGCACGGTGCTGTTCTCCTCGCACATCCTGGAGGAGGTCGAGCAGCTCGCCTCCCACATCGAGGTGATCGTCGCGGGCCGGCACGCCGCCTCCGGCGACTTCCGCCGGATCCGCCGTCTGATGACCGACCGGCCGCACCGCTACCTGGTCCGCTCCAGCGACGACCGGGAGCTCGCCGCCGCCCTGATCGCCGACCCGTCGACGGCCGGCATCGAGGTCGACGCGGTCGACGGCGGACTGCGGATCCAGGCCGTCGACTTCGGACGGTTCACCGAGCTGCTGCCGAAGGTCGCGCGGGAGCGGGGCATCCGGCTGCTGACGGTCTCGCCCTCCGACGAGTCCCTCGAATCCGTCTTCTCGTATCTCGTCGCGGCCTGAAAGGAGCACGACCCCGATGTACGACCCCACGGTCGCCCGGCTCACCTACCGGGCCCTCCTCGGCCGCCGCCGGGCGGCGATCCTCTTCCTCCTGCCGGGCCTGCTCCTGATCATCGCCGCGGCCGTCCGGGCCATCAACGGCGCGGACGACCAGGTCGCGGCCGACCTCCTCGGCGGCTTCGCGCTGGCCACGATGGTCCCGCTGATCGGCGTCATCGCCGGCACGGGCGCGATCGGCCCGGAGATCGACGACGGCTCCATCGTCTACCTGCTCTCCAAGCCGGTGAAGCGGCCGACGATCATCATCACCAAGCTGATCGTGGCCATCGCCGTGACCATGGCCTTCTCGGCCGTGCCCACGCTGATCGCCGGCTTCATCCTGAACGGCAACGGGCAGCAGGTCGCCGTCGCCTACACGGTGGCCGCGCTGGTGGCCTCCATCGCCTACAGCGCGCTCTTCCTGCTGCTGGGCACGATCAGCCGGCACGCCGTGGTGATCGGCCTCGTCTACGCCCTGGTCTGGGAGGCGCTCTTCGGCTCCCTGATCGCCGGCGCCCGCACCCTCAGCGTCCAGCAGTGGGCCCTCGCCCTCGCCGAGAAGGTCACCGGCGAGGGGCTGATCAGCTCGGACGTGGCCCTGCCGACGGCGACGGTCCTCCTGGTCGTCGTCACCCTCGGCGCCACCTGGTTCGCCGGCCACAAGCTGCGCACGCTGACGCTGGCCGGCGAGGAGTAGCCGCTCCTCCGGACGGGAGGTCAGACGGTACGGTCGCGGGCGGCGAGCAGTCCGACGCCCGCGGCCGCCGCGCAGACCCCGAGCACCAGCGCGATCGGCAGCGTCCAGGAGCCGGTCGCCTGGTGCAGGGCACCGGCCGCGAGCGGTCCCGCGGCGGCCATCAGATAACCGACCGTCTGCGCCATCCCGGAGAGCCGGGCGGCCGTCGGGGCGTCCTCGGTCCGCAGCACGATCAGGGTCAGGGCGAGCCCCAGGGCCCCGCCCTGGCCGACGCCGAGGACCGCGGACCAGAGCCAGGCGCCCTCGGCCGGGGCGACGAGCAGCCCGGCGTAACCGGCCGCGACCATCGCCGTCACCAGCACCACCAGCGGGCGCTGGCTGCGCCTGCGGCCCGCGAGCAGCGGCACCACGAAGGCCCCGGCGATCTGGATCAGGTTGTTGAAGGCGAAGACCACCCCGGCCTCGGAGCGGCTCATCCCGTGGTCGGTGAAGATCGTCGGCATCCAGGCGATCAGCACGTACGACCACAGCGACTGCAGGCCCATGAAGAGGGTCACCTGCCAGGCGAGCGCCGAGCGCCACACGCGCGTGGGCGCGGCGCCGGCGGCCGGGACGGCCCGCACCTCGTGGCCGGTACGACCCCGGGCGATCAGCACCTGCGGCAGCCAGCCCACCGCCGCCACGACGGCGAGCAGCGACCAGAAGCCGAGCGAACCCTGCCAGCCGCCGCCGAGCGCGTCCTCCAGGGGGACGGCCGCCGCCGCGGCGAGCGTGGCACCGGCGACCATGGCTCCCGTGTAGACCGAGGTCATGGTGGCGGCCCGGTCCGGGAAGTCCCGCTTGATCAGACCCGGCATCAGCACGTTGAGCAGGGCGATCGCGGTGCCCACGAGCACCCCGCCGCCGTACACGGCCAGGACCGACGGCAGCAGGCGTACCAGGATGCCGCCCGCGAGCAGCAGCAGCGCGGCGAGGACCGTCCGCTCGGCGCCGAAGCGGCGGCCCAGCCAGGGCGCGACCAGCGCGCCGAGGCCCAGGAAGAGCACCGGGATCGAGGTGATGAGGGAGCCGGCGGTCGAGGAGAGGCCGAAGCTCTCGGCGATCTCGCCGACCAGCGGGGCCACGCTCGCCAGCGCGACCCGCATGTTGAGCGAGGCGAGCACGATGCCGACGAGCAGCAGCACCGGATGGGCGAGCAGCGCCCGCCGCGCGGCCGCCCCCGCCGCCGAGGGACGTACGTCGGCCTCGGCGTCGACCAGCACGCGCGCGGGGCCCGTCTCCGTGCCCCTCACGACCGTGCCCCGCCGTCCGGGGCGGACGTGCCGGACTCCCGGTCCAGCAGCGCCGCCACCGTCTCCGCCGGTATCCGCAACAGCTCGCGGGCCTGGCGTTCGGCGGCGTCCGCGTCGCCCGCCTCGACGGCGGCGACCAGGGCCTCGTGGGCGTCGATGTCGACCGGCGGCATCGCGCGGTCGCCGAGCGCCTCGACCAGGACCTCGTGCACCTGGGTGGAGAAGAAGCGGTAGACCTCGATGAAGGCGGCGTTGTGGGTGGCGCCGACCACGGCGAGGTGGAAGGCCAGGTCCGCGTCGGCGTCCCGGTCGCCCTCCTCGCGCAGGGTGGTCAGGGCGGCCCGCAGCCGCAGCAGGTCGTGGGTGTCCCGGCGCTCGGCGGCGAGCCGGGCCGCCTCCGCCTCCAGGGCGGTCCGCACCTCCAGGACGTCGCGGGCGCCCGCGTGCCGGACCCCGCGCAGGACGGCGGCCGGGTCGGCGGTGGAGCGGACGAAGGTGCCGTTGCCCTGCCGGGACTCCAGGAGCCCGGAGTGGACGAGGACCCGGATCGCCTCGCGGACGGTGTTGCGGCCGACACCGAGCTGCTGCGCGAGTTCGTGCTCGGTCGGGATGCGGTCGCCGACGGACCACTCGCCCCCGGCGAGCTGCTCCCGCAGCTGTTCCACCGCGGAGTCCACCAGCGAGGTCCGCCCCGCCGCTCTCAGTGCCGCCATCCGCTCCGTACCTCCGTACCCGACCGATTCACCCGGTTGCCCAGTCATCCTACAAGTAATCCACAGGAGTGCTCACGGTCACCGAGGCACCGCCCTCCGTCCGGACTACTGTGGGCTCGTACGTGCACCGAACACCCTCATCACCCTCGGGAGTCAGTCATGTCAGACCGCTTCGACGTCGTCGTACTCGGAGCTGGCCCCGGCGGCTACGTCGCCGCCATCCGCGCCGCCCAGCTGGGCAAGCGGGTCGCGGTCGTCGAGGAGAAGTACTGGGGCGGTGTCTGCCTGAACGTCGGCTGCATCCCCACCAAGGCGCTGCTCCGCAACGCCGAACTGGCGCACATCTTCCACCACGAGGCCAAGACCTTCGGCATCAAGGTCGACGGCACGGTGACCTTCGACTACGGCGACGCCTACCGCCGCAGCCGCACGGTCGCGGACGGCCGCGTCAAGGGCGTCCACTTCCTGATGAAGAAGAACGGCATCACAGAGTTCGACGGCCGGGGCACCTTCCTCGACGCGAACACCCTCCAGGTGGCGAAGGCCGACGGCACCACGCAGACGATCACCTTCGACAACTGCATCATCGCCACCGGTGCCACCCCGCGCCTGCTGCCCGGCACCGCCCTCAGCGACCGGGTCGTCTCCTACGAGCAGCAGATCCTCGCCGAGGACGCCCCGAAGTCGATCGTCATCGCCGGCGCCGGCGCGATCGGCATCGAGTTCGCGTACGTGCTGAACAACTACGGCACCAAGGTCACCATCGTCGAGTTCCTCGACCGGATGGCCCCGCTGGAGGACGAGGAGGTGTCGAAGGAGCTGGCGAAGCAGTACCGCAAGCTCGGCATCGACGTCCTCACCTCGACCCGCGTCGAGGCCATCGACGAGACCGGCCCGCAGGTCCGCGTCACCGTCACCGGCAAGGACGGCGCCAGCAAGGTCCTGGAGGCCGACAAGGTCCTCCAGGCCATCGGCTTCGCCCCGAACGTCTCCGGCTACGGCCTGGAGAACACCGGTGTCGCCCTCACCGAGCGCGGCGCGATCGACGTCGACGGCCGCTGCCGCACCTCGGTGCCGAACATCTTCGCCATCGGTGACGTCACCGCGAAGCTGATGCTCGCGCACACCGCCGAGGCCATGGGCGTCATCGCCGCCGAGACCCTCGCGGACGCCGAGACCATGGAGCTCGACTACGCCATGATCCCGCGCGCCACCTACTGCCAGCCGCAGATCGCCAGCTTCGGCTACACCGAGGCGCAGGCCCGCGAGAAGGGCTACGACGTCAAGGTCGCCAAGTTCCCCTTCATGGCGAACGGCAAGGCCCACGGCCTCGGCGACTCCACCGGTTTCGTCAAGATCGTCGCCGACGCGAAGTACGGCGAGATCATCGGCGCCCACCTGATCGGCCCGGACGTCACCGAGCTGCTGCCCGAGCTGACCCTGGCCCAGCAGTGGGACCTCACCGTCCACGAGGTCGCGCGGAACGTGCACGCCCACCCGACCCTGGGCGAGGCCGTCAAGGAAGCGATCCACGGCATCGCCGGCCACATGATCAACTTCTGAGGCCCGGCTCCGTCCCGGCGGCGGAGCACGGTCCCGGGTGATAGGCACTGAGAGGTGCCGAGCGAAACCTCCCCGGGTGGCGAACCGTCCCGACCGATCAGGTCGTGGGTGCGTTCGTCACCCGGTACGCATCTCTGGCTCGCGGTCATCGCGGTCACCAGCCTCGTCCTCGCGCTCTCGCCCGACGGCTTCGACACCTATCTGCTGCACCGCAACAGCAGCAACCTCCACCAGCTGGCCCACCACCCGGTCCGTGCCCTCCTCGCCAGCGCGTTCTGGATCCAGGACCCCGGCGCCCTGCTCTTCTACGCGGTCCTCTTCGAGCTCTTCCACGCGCCCGTGGAACGCTGGCTCGGCACGCCGAGGTGGCTCTTCACCGTCGCCACCGCGCACGTCGTGGCCACCCTCGTCAGCCAGCAGGTGGTCCTCTTCGCGATCACCCACCACGACGTGCCGCGCAGCATGGCCCACGTGGTCGACATCGGCGTGAGCTACGGCCTCGCCGCCTCCGTCGGCATCCTCACCTACCGGCTGCACGGCGTCCTGCGGTGGCTGTACCTCGCGGGAGCCGTCGCCTTCTTCCTCGCGCCGCTGCTCGCCGACCGCACGTACACCGACCTCGGCCACGCGCTCTCGCTCGCCGTCGGCCTCGCCTGCTACCCGCTCACCCGCCACCCGGACGGCGCAGGGCCGGACGGAAAACCGTTCGCCCCCGAACGGAGGTCCGGAGCACACTAGTTGTGCGGGGGACACGGGGGATCTCCCGAGGGGCGGCCGCTTCGAGCGCGTGGACTCCGGTCCGCGCGGGCCGCCCCTTTCTCGTACGAGGAAGGGCCCGCCTCCCCAGGGAGGCGGGCCCTTCTCCGTAGGTCCTCGGCGGTGGTCCTAGGAGGCCAGCAGGCGCTCCAGGACGACCGCGATGCCGTCCTCCTCGTTGGAGGCCGTCACCTCGTCCGCGATCGCCCGCAGCTCCTCGTGCGCGTTGCCCATCGCGACCCCGCGCGCGGCCCAGCCGAACATCGGGATGTCGTTGGGCATGTCGCCGAAGGCGATGGTGTCCGCCGCCTTCGCGCCGAGCCGGCGCGCCGCCAGGGAGAGGCCGGTGGCCTTGCTCAGGCCGAGCGGCAGGATCTCCACGATCCCCGGACCGGCCATGACCACGTCGACCAGGCCGCCGACGGTGGCGCGCGCGACGGCGGTCAGCTCGTCGTCGGACATCGTCGGGTGCTGGATGTAGAGCTTGGTGAGGGGCGCCGCCCACACCTCGGCCGGGTCCTCGTAGGGCACGTACGGCAGCGGGCCCTCCTGCGCCTGGTAGCCGGGTCCGATCAGGACCTCGCCCTCCAGGCCGTCCCGGCTCGCGGCGATCGCCAGCGGGCCGGCCTCCGCCTCGATCTTGGAGAGGGCGAGCCCGGCGAGCTGCCGGTCCAGGGTGAGGGAGGTCAGCAGCCGGTGCTCACCGGCGTGGTAGACCTGCGCGCCCTGGCCGCACACCGCGATCCCCTCGTAGCCGAGGTCGTCGAGGATGTGCCGGGTCCAGGGCACCGCCCGTCCGGTGACGACGATGTGCGCGGCGCCCGCCGCCGTCACCGCGGCGAGTGCCTCCCGGGTACGGTCCGAGACGGACTCGTCGGCCCGCAGCAGCGTGCCGTCGAGGTCCGTCGCGACCAGACGGTAGGGGAAGGCGCTCACTTGGCGATCGGCTCCAGGACCTCGCGCCCGCCCAGGTACGGCCGGAGGACCTCCGGGACGCGCACCGAGCCGTCGGCGAGCTGGTGGTTCTCCAGGAGGGCGACGATGGTGCGCGGGACGGCGCACAGCGTGCCGTTCAGCGTGGCGAGCGGCTGGACGGTCTTCTTGCCGCCCTGCTCCTCGCGCATGCGGACCGAGAGGCGGCGGGCCTGGAAGCTGTCGCAGTTGGACGCCGAGGTCAGCTCGCGGTACTTGCCCTGGGTCGGGATCCACGCCTCGCAGTCGAACTTGCGGGAGGCGGAGGCGCCGAGGTCGCCGGTGGCGACGTCGATCACCTGGAAGGGCAGCTCCAGGGAGGTGAGCCACTGCTTCTCCCACTCCAGGAGCCGCTTGTGCTCGTTCTCCGCGTCCTCGGGCGCGACGTAGGAGAACATCTCGACCTTGTCGAACTGGTGGACGCGGAAGATGCCGCGGGTGTCCTTGCCGTACGTGCCGGCCTCGCGGCGGAAGCAGGGCGAGAAGCCCGCGTACCGCAGCGGCAGCTTGTCGGCGTCGATGATCTCGTCCATGTGGTACGCGGCGAGCGGGACCTCGGAGGTGCCGACCAGGTAGTAGTCGTCCTTCTCCAGGTGGTACACGTTCTCCGCGGCCTGGCCGAGGAAGCCGGTGCCCTCCATGGCGCGCGGGCGGACCAGCGCGGGGGTGAGCATCGGGATGAAGCCGGCCTCGGTGGCCTGCGCGATGGCCGCGTTGACCAGCGCGAGCTCCAGGAGGGCGCCGACGCCGGTCAGGTAGTAGAAGCGCGAGCCGGAGACCTTGGCGCCCCGCTCGACGTCGATGGCGCCGAGCGTCTCGCCCAGCTCCAGGTGGTCCTTGGGCTCGAAGCCCTCGGCGGCGAAGTCGCGGATGGTGCCGTGCGTCTCCAGGACGACGAAGTCCTCCTCGCCGCCGACCGGCACGTCCGTGTGGACGATGTTGCCGAGCCGGAGGAGGAGCGCGCGGGCCGACTCGTCGGCGTCGTTCTGCTCGGCCTCGGCGGCCTTGACGTCGGTCTTGAGCTGATCGGCCCGCTGGAGGAGCTCGGCGCGCTCGTCCGGGGTGGCCTTGGGGATCAGCTTTCCGAGCGACTTCTGCTCGGAGCGGAGCTCGTCGAAGCGGACGCCGGACGACCTGCGCCGCTCATCGGCGGAGAGCAGGGCGTCGACGAGGCCGACGTCCTCTCCACGGGCGCGCTGGGAGGCGCGAACACGGTCGGGGTCCTCACGGAGCAGGCGAAGGTCAATCACCCCACCAGGCTACCGGTGTGCGCTCGCGCGACCCCACCGGATATGCGGGCGCGTGTTGGTATGCCCGAATTGGGGTTCTTGTTGCGGTCCTGGAAATTCCGGGGAATCGAGTTATCCACAGGGTGTGAGGAAGTTCTGTGGATTCAGGGTCCGCCACCTCCGAATTGCGTGATCAAACCCGATTCACGCACTCATTTCGAGGGGAATCGCTCGCTCCGGAGGGTGAGGGAGGCGGGGTGGCTCTGACGTACGCAGGGGTGGGCCCTGTGGATGGAGCGCATGCGCACGAGGGGTGACGAGGGTGATTTGTCGACCTTGTCGGAGGCGGGTGTCGACTTGTCCCCAGCCTGCGCGTCGAGCCTGTGGATAACTAAGGGGAGAAACCAAAAAGTATGCAGGTAGGGCTAATAAAGCCTGCCTGTGGACGAACGGACGCACAAACCGCGCCGCTCGGTCACCATCGCGGTCAGGCCCTTCCGTCCTGGGCCCTCGCCAGCCAGTCGGAGGCAGCCGTGAACTCCTCGTCCGAGGTCCCCCGCCGCAGCGGCCTGACGTCCGCGCGGGACGCGCCCGCCCGCGGATACGAGCCGAGGAAGCGCACCTGCGGACAGATCCGCTTCAGACCCATCAGCGCCTCGCCGACCCGCCGGTCCGAGACGTGGCCCTCGGCGTCCACCGCGAAGCAGTAGTTCCCGATCCCCGCCCCGGTCGGCCGGGACTGGATCAGCATCAGGTTCACTCCACGCACCGCGAACTCCTGGAGGAGTTCCAGAAGGGCACCCGGATGATCGTCACCCAGCCACAGCACCACCGAGGTCTTGTCCGCGCCGGTCGGCGCCGCCGGCCGGGCCGGCCGGCCCACGAGCACGAAACGCGTCTCCGCGTTCTCGGCGTCGTGGATCTCCTTGACCAGTGCCTCCAGGCCGTACGTCGCCGCCGCGAACTCACCCGCGAAGGCCGCGTCGAACCGCCCCTCCTGCACCAGCCGGGCGCCGTCCGCGTTGGACGCCGCCGACTCCCACACCGCCTCCGGGAGGTGCTTGCGCAGCCACTGGCGCACCTGCGGCTGGGCCACCGGATGGCCCGTCACTGTCTTGACGTCCGACAGCGCGGTCCCGGGGCGCACCAGCAGCGCGAAGGCGATCGGCAGCAGCACCTCGCGGTAGATCATCAGCGGCTCGCCCGAGGCCAGCTCGTCGAGGGTCGCCGTCACGCCGCCCTCGACCGAGTTCTCGATCGGGACGAGCGCGGCGGCCGCCTCCCCGTTCCGTACGGCGTCGAGCGCGGCCGGGACGGAGACCATGGGGACGAGCTCCCGCGTGGCCGCCTCGGGCAGGCTCCGCAGCGCGGCCTCCGTGAACGTGCCTTCGGGGCCGAGGTAGGTGTACCGGGTGGCGGACATACCGTCACCCTAATGCGGACCGGGACCCCCGCCCTCCCCGTCTCAGCCCTCGGCCCCCGGCGGTCACCGGCTCCCGGCCGGCGGCGGGGCTCAGCCCTCCAGCAGCCGCTGTCCGACGTACTCGCCCTCGGCGGCTCCGCCCGGCACGGCGAAGAGGCCGCTGGACTCGTGCCGGATGAACGGCGACAGCGCGTCGCCCCGGTCGAGCTTGCGCTGCACCGGCACGAAGCCACGCAGCGGGTCGGCCTGCCAGCAGACGAAGAGGAGACCGGCGTCCGGGGTGCCGTCCGCGCCGATCCCGTCGTGGAAGGAGAAGGGCCGCCGCAGCATCGCCGCGCCGCCGTTCTGTTCGGGGGCGGAGATCCGGGCGTGGGCGTTGTCGGGGATCGCGAGCTTCCCGTCCGGTCCCCGCTTGTCCAGGTCCAGCGGGGTGGTCTCCGAGCCGCCGGACAGCGGGGCCCCGTCCGCCTTGCGGCGGCCGATGACCCGCTCCTGCCGCTCCCGCGGCAGCCCCTCCCAGTCGTCCAGGAGCATCCGGATCCGCCGCACGACCGCGTAGGAGCCGCCCGCCATCCAGTCCTGGGCGCCCGTCGCCCCGGTGGGGACGAAGATCCGACGGTCGAAGTCGGGGTCGGTGGTCTTCGGGTTGTTGGTGCCGTCGACCTGGCCCATCAGGTTCCGGGCCGTCATCGGCCGGGCGGTCGCCCCGGCGGAGCGGTTGAAGCCGTTCATCTGCCAGCGCACCCGGGCCGCGTCCCCGGCGTCCTTCTGGAGCGCGCGCAGCGCGTGGAAGGCGACCAGGGCGTCGTCCGCCCCGATCTGCACCCACAGATCGCCCTCCGAGCGCTTCGGGTCGACCGCGTCGGAGGAGAAGGCGGGCAGCGGGTCGAGCTGCGCCGGGCGCCGGGCGGCCAGCCCGGTCCGGTCGAAGAAGGTGCGGCCGAAGCCGAAGGTGACCGTGAGGGAGGACGGGCCCGCGTCCAGCGCGATCCCGGTGTCGCCGGACGGGACCTCTCCGGCCATCAGCGTGCGCGCCGTCGCCGACCAGCGGCGCAGCAGCGCGGCGGCCTCCTTGCGCCCGGCGCCCGCCGCGAGGTCGAAGGCGACGAGATGGCCCCGTGCCTGGAGCGGGGTGGTGATCCCGGGCTGGTGCCTCCCGTGGAACACCACCTCGGTGGACCCCACCGAGGTGAGGGCACGGGAGCCGCCGGCACCGGTCGTCACGGAGCCGTCGTCCGAGACGGCCGTCGCGATCCCGGCACCGCCGGCGGCGCCGATCACCAGGCCGGCCGCGCCCGCCGCGCCGACGGTGCCGAGCAGCCGGCGCCGGGAGATGTCGAGGTGGCCGCTGTCGGACGCGGGGGAGCCGTCGGACACGGGGCCGGTCACGGGGTTGCTCACGGGCATTCAGCCGATCTTGACGTTCTTCTCGATGGTGGTCTGGTCGATCTCGGAGGTACGGACCGTCACCTGGATCCGCCATTCGCCGGGCAGCGGGAGCTGGACGCCGCTCGCGCTCCAGTGTCCGGTCTGGATCCGGTCGGGGGCGACGGGCAGCGGGCCCACGCCCTTCTCCTCCAGGGTGAGGTTCACCTTGATCTCGGGGACGTCCAGCGGCTTGCCGTTCGGGCGTTCCACGAAGAGGTGCAGGGCGTTGGCACCGGTGCGTCCGGGGTCGAGGCTGAGCCGGACGACGCCCTTGCCGTCCACGCCGCCGGTGTCGAAGGGGAGCCGGAAGTCCACCGGACGGTCGGGCACGGCGGTCGACCCGGCCGTCGTCCCGCCGGTCCGGGCGGCCTCCTCCTCGGTGCGGCCGGGTTCGGTGGAGGTGAGGACGGTGGTGACGGCGAGCAGGACGACGGCGACGGCGGCCTCGGTCAGCACCGAGCGGCGCAGTCCGGTCCGCTCGGGATCCGCGTCCCGGGCCTTCTTCCGCCGGGCGGTGGCCACGGCGGCCCGCTGCCGGGCGAGCTGGGCGGCCCGCTCGGGGTCGATCTCCTCCGGGGCGTCCTCGCCGTCGGCGTCCGCGTCCGCGGGGCGGTCGTCCCCGGCGTCCTCGTCGTCAGGGGCCTCGTCGGCAAGGCCCTCGTTCTCCAGGCCCTCGTCCTCGAGATCCTTCTCCGCGCCCTCCGCCTCCGACCCGGACTCCGGCTCCGGAAGCGTCGGGGCCCGTTCCGCCAGGCGTCGGGTCCAGCGGCGGGATATCCAGGCGATGCCGACGAGCACGGCCATCAGGCCGATCTTCACCAGGAGGAGCTGCCCGTACCGGGTGCCGGTGAGGGCGGACCAGGAGCCGACCTGGCGCCAGGACTGGTAGATGCCGGTGGCGACCAGGACGGCGACCGAGACGAAGGCGACCCGGGAGAAGCGTTCGACCGCCGCGCGCTCCACGGAGGGCGCCCGGTAGAGCGCGACCAGCAGGGTGGTGAGCCCGCCGAGCCAGGTGGCGACCGCGAGGAGGTGCAGGATGTCGACCGGCATCGCGATGCCGGGCTGGATGCCGGTGGAGGCGTGCTCGGCCAGCGCCCAGGTGCCGGCGATGCCCGCGGCGACCACGGTGCCGCCGAGGCCCAGGCCGAAGGCGAGGTCCTTGCGCTCCTTCGGGTCGGTGCGGCGGGCGTACGCGCCGAAGAGGACGGCGACGAAGAGCGCGGCCGCCCCGAGCAGCAGCAGCCGGGAGGTGAGCGCCGCCCCGGTCTTGGTCTGGAGCACGGCCTGGAGCCCGTCCAGGTCGAAGACGTCGGCGAGCTTGCCGGAGCCGGTGTACGGACCGCGCAGCAGCAGCATGACCAGGGTGGCGCCGGTGAGGGTCAGCCAGCCCCGGACGACCGTCTGCTGCACGGGCCGGACGCCCGCGCCGCGCGGCCAGCACAGCAGCACGAAGGCGCCGCCGCCGACGAGGACGGCGAAGCCCGCGTACGACAGATAGCGCGCGATCCCGTAGAGGGCGCCGACGACCCCGCCGCCGGCCGCCTGCTCGGGCAGCGCGACCGAGGTGGCGGACGGGGCGCCGATGGAGAAGGTGAAGGCCCCGGCGATGGGGTGGCTGTCGGCGGAGACGGTCTGCCAGGCGACGGTGTAGGTGCCGTCCGGCAGACCGGCCCGCAGGGCCACGCCGTACTTGACGACGGCGCCGCTGCACAGGTCGATGATCTCGCCGGTGTCGGCGCGCCGGCCCGAGGGGTCGAGGACCCGGATCGAGTCGGGGCTCATCGCGACCTGCTCCGAGAAGGTGAGGCCGACCTCCTTGGGGGCGGTGGCGACCACCGCCCCGTCCTGCGGATCGCTCCCGGTCAGCGCCGCGTGCGCGGAGGCGGGGGCGGCGCCGGCGAGGAGCACGCCCAGGAGGGCGGCCGCGAGAACGAGCAGCCGGGCCAGGGCGGTGCCGAGGCGCGGGGCGGTGGGTGTCGTCACAGTGTCACTCCGTCAACGAGCTCAGTGCTGCTGCGGGTTGTGGTTGGTGGCCTCGACGGGCAGCTCGACCGTGATCGGGTCGGCCTTCTCGAAGTGCAGCTCGACGCTGACCTTCTCGCCCTGCTTCGGCTTCTTCTTCAGTTCCATGAACATGAGGTGGTTGCCGCCCCGGTCCAGCTTCAGCTCCCCGTTCGCGGGGATGTCGAACGCCTTCACCATCTGCATCTTCTGGTTCTTCGTCTCGTGCATGGTGACGTCGTCCGAGAGCGGGCTGGTGACCGAGGTCAGCTTGTCGGCGGTGTCACCGGTGTTCTCGATGGTGAGGAAGCCGCCGGCCATGTCCGTCACGGGCTGGGGCATGTACGCGCCGCTGACCTTCAGCTCGGGCTTTCCGCTGTCGGACGAGCACCCGGTGAGCGCGAGCGCGGCGGCGAGCGCCACGGCGGCGGACAGGGCGGTGGTGCGGCGGGTCACGGGTTCTCCCCCTTGATGATCTTCGGCAGGTCCTTGGCGTAGTCGTCGACGGTGGCGTCCTCCCCGTACAGGACGTAGCCCTGGTCGGTGGTGGGGGAGAAGGCGACGACCTGGGCGCCGTGCATGGAGACGACGGTGCCGTCCTTCTCCTTCTTCGGCGGGTCGATGCCGATGCCGATCGAGCGGGCACCCGCCTGGATCGCCGAGAAGTCGCCGGTGAGCCCGGTGAAGGACGCGTCGCCGAAGCCGGGCAGCCACTTGGCCAGCGAGGCGGCCGTGTCCCGCTCGGGGTCGGTGGTGACGAAGACGACCTGGAGCTTGTCCTGGTCGGCCTGGGGCAGCTGCTTCTTGGCGACGGCGATGTTGCTCATCGTCAGCGGGCACACGTCGGGGCAGTTGGTGTAGCCGAAGTAGATGAGCGTCGGCTTGCCCTTGGTGCGCTCGCGCAGGTCGTAGCTCTCGCCCTTGGTGTCGGTGAGGACCAGGTCGGGCTTGGTGAAGGGGCGGTCCAGGACGGTGGCGGCCCGGGTCTTCTCGGTGACGCCCTCGATCTGGGCGACGCCGGAGGACGCGGTGTCCTTCGTGTCGTCGTCGCCGAGGCCGACCGCGGCGACGATGCCGAGGGCGGCGACGATCGCGACGGCGGCGACGATCAGCGGGGTGCGCCGCCCGGGGCGGCCGGTGGTGCCGTCCCCGCCGCTCTGCGACGGGGACGTCTTCTCTGTGGACATTGCGGTGACTGTCTTTCGGAGTGCTGGACGTGCTGGACGGCCCGGCGGGCCGGGTGTGACGGCCCGCCGGGAGGGTGCCGTCAGGCCGAGCGACGGCGGCCGGCGAGGACGCCGAAGGCGATGCCGGCGAGGCCGACGAGGATGCCGACGACGCCGAGCACACGGGCCGTGGTGTCGGTGGAGGAGTCCGAGGCGGTCTCGGTGGTGGCGTGGCCGCCGTCGGCCTCGTGACCGGCCTTCGCGTCGGCGGAGGCCGAGCCGGAGGCGGTGGGCGCGGCGGAGGCGGCGCCGCCGTGGTGGTCCTCGCCCGCGGGCGAGAGCTTCAGGACGGGAGCCGGGTACTGGGGCTCCTCGGAGCCCTTCTGCTCCTCGATCCAGCGCACGACCTCGTCGTTGTCGTACGTCTGGATGGCCTTGAGGACCAGCTGGTCGGTGTTCTCCGGCAGCTGGCCGAGGGAGAGAGGGAACTGCTGGAACTGGCCGGGGCCGATCTTCGAGCCGTCCGCGGTCCAGGTGACCTTGGAGACGGCCTCGTTGATCTGCTTGCCGTGCAGCGTCAGCGGCTTGTCCAGCTTGGTCTTGGTGACCTCGGCCTTCCAGCCAGGCACCGGCTGCGGCATGACGGAGGCGAGCGGGTGGTCCAGCGGGAAGTTGACCTCCAGCTTCACGGTGGAGGCGTTGTCGCGCTCGTTCGGGACCTTGACGTTGACGGTGGCGTAGCCGCCCTGGGCGGCCTGGCCCTGCGGCTGCACGCCCACGTGGGCGAAGGCGGTGCCCGACAGGAGCACGACGGAGGCGGCGGCGGTGCCGGCGGCGAGGGCGACGCGGGACAGGTTCATGAAGACACTCCGGCTCGGTGGGGGGTCCGCGGAGGGACCCCGGAAGAGGGAAGGCGGTCCGGTGCCGCGCCACGTGCACCGGGCGGAGCCGGGCGGTGGGCGCGGGCGGGCGCGGTCCCGCTCCCCCTGGAGCGGACCGCGTCAGGCTGCGAGGACGCAGGCGTCGGCCGGCGGGCCGCGGCGGATCACCGTGTGCTGGAGTGCCCCGGCCGCCGGCGGCGTCGGGGAGTCGAAGGCGGTGCGGGGACGGCCGCGCGGACCGGCCGGGGCCGACGCCGCCAGCCCGGCGAGCAGGGCCCGGACGAGCCGGAGCGCGGCGCGCAGGACGCGTACCAGGGTGCCCTCGGCGAGCTCGGCGGCCCGCTCTTCGGACAGCTCGGCGAGCCGGACCAGGGCGAGGTCGCCCCGGCGCAGCAGCCAGCCGGCCACCAGGGCGGCGAGCAGGTGCCCGAGGAGCATCGGCAGGCTCGGCAGCAGCGCGTCGGCGGGTGACGCCCCGGCACCGTGCATGCCCGGGTGGGCGTGCGCGGCGACGGCCGGGTCGATGCCGGCGCGGCTGAGGATCCCGGCGGCGTCGCCGGGGGTGAGGGAGGCGGCGCCCGCCCCGCAGACGAGCTTGGCGGCCATCCGCACGAGCGAGTCGTCGGCCTGGGCGCTCAGGGCGAGCTGCCGCTGGCCGAGGCCGAAGAGCAGGTGGAGTCCGAGCTGTCCGCCGGCGAGGGCGGCGACGACGAAGCCGAGGGAGCGCTCGCGTCCGGTGAGCAGGACCGTGACCCCGAAGACGCCGAGCAGTCCGGCGAGCAGGGTCCACAGGGCGATGCCCGCACAGGCGGCGAGCGCGTGACCCAGCGCGGACAGCACGACGCAGACCGCGGTGAACACCGCGGCCCTCAGCAGCCGTGGAGCGAGCGCGGGGGCAGACATGGCGGCCCCATCATCGCACCAGGGCACCCGCCGCCATGAGGCAGGTCCGCAAGGTCGTTCTTGGGGGTGTTCGGGAGGAGATACACCGGACATACACCGGGTTCGGGGCCCCTCGCGTCCGCCGAACGGGCGCTCTTGACGCCTCCGCGTGCTTACGGACCGCCCTGGGCGGCAATAGCTAGGGGTATGTCGAGCCGCTGCCGGGAGGCTGGAGCATGAGCATCTGGTGGTCACTCCATCTGCGGCGCGAGGCCGCGAGCGTACCGCTCGCCCGGCGCCTGTTCCTCGGCACCATGGAGACGGCCGGGGTCGATCCCGAGGTGTCCTACGACCTGTCGGTGGCGCTCACCGAGGCGTGCGCCAACGCGGTCGAGCACGGGGGCGGCCCGGTCGCGGGGCGGGGCTCGGAGGCGTACCGCGTGACGGCCTTCCTCGACGGCGAGACCTGCCGCATCGAGGTGACGGACGCCGGTCCCGGCTTCCCCGGCGTGCGGTCGGCGCCCGCTCCGGCGGCCTGTCCGGACGCCGAGGACGGCCGCGGCCTCCGCCTGATCGAGGAGCTCTCCGACCACGTCCACTTCGGCCGCTCGGGCCGCGGCGGCGCGGTGGTCAGCTTCGACAAGATCCTCAAGTGGAGGGACAGCCCGTCCCTGCTGATGGCGTGACCCCGTCCCCGCCGACGACGTGACCGGACCGACGACGTGGCCCGGCCGAGGGAATGGGAGAAGGCCCCGCCCGGCGGTCGCCGGGCGGGGCCTTCTCGCGGTCGTCAGCCCTTCAGGGCGGCCATCCACGCCTCGACCTCGTCGGAGCGGCGCGGCAGCTGGTCCGACAGGTTCCGGTTGCCGTCCTCGGTGACGAGGATGTCGTCCTCGATCCGGACGCCGATGCCGCGGTACTCCTCCGGCACGGTCAGGTCGTCGGCCTGGAAGTAGAGCCCCGGCTCGACGGTCAGGCACATGCCCGGCTCCAGCGTGGTGTCGACGTACGCCTCGGTGCGCGCGGCGGCGCAGTCGTGGACGTCCATGCCGAGCATGTGGCCGGTGCCGTGCAGGGTCCAGCGGCGCTGGAGGCCCAGCTCCAGGACGCGCTCGGCCGGGCCCTCGACGAGGCCCCACTCGACGAGCTTCTCGGCGAGCACGCGCTGGGCGGCGTCGTGGAAGTCGCGATAGGCGGCGCCGGGCTTCACCGCGGCGATGCCCGCCTCCTGCGCCTCGTACACGGCGTCGTAGATCTTCCGCTGGATCTCCGTGTACCGGCCGTTGATCGGCAGGGTGCGGGTGACGTCGGCGGTGTACAGCTCGGTGGTCTCGACGCCGGCGTCGAGCAGGAGCAGGTCGCCGGAGCGGACGGCGCCGTCGTTGCGGACCCAGTGCAGGGTGCAGGCGTGCGGGCCGGCGGCGCAGATGGAGCCGTAGCCGACGTCGTTGCCCTCGACGCGGGCGCGGAGGAAGAAGGTGCCCTCGATGTAGCGCTCGCTGGTGGCCTCGGCCTTGTCGAGGACCTTCACGACGTCCTCGAAGCCGCGGGCGGTGGAGGCGCAGGCCTTCTCCAGCTCGGCGATCTCGAAGGAGTCCTTGATCAGCCGGGCCTCGGAGAGGTAGACGCGCAGCTCTTCGTCGCGCTCGGCGGTGACCTTGTCGGTGAGGGCGGTCTCGATGCCGGCGTCGTGGCCGCGCACGGCGCGGACCGGGCCGGTGGCCTCGCCGAGGGCGGCGGCCAGCTCGCGCACGTCCTTCGCCGGGATGCCGAGCAGCTGCTCCGCCTCGGTGAGGGAGTGACGGCGGCCGACCCACAGCTCGCCCATGCCGTCGAGCCAGAACTCGCCGTTCTCGCGGTCCGAGCGCGGGAGCAGGTAGATCGTGGCCTCGTGCCCGGTCTTCGTCGGCTCCAGGACGAGGACGCCGTCGTGCGTCTGGTCGCCGGTGAGGTACGCGTACTCGGTGGAGGCGCGGAAGCTGTACTCGGTGTCGTTCGACCGGGTCTTCAGGTTGCCGGCCGGGACCACCAGGCGCTCGCCCGGGAAGCGGGCGGAGAGCGCGGCGCGGCGCGCGGCGGTCTCGGCCGCCTGCGCGATCGGCGCGAGGCCGGTCAGCTCCGTGTCGGCCCAGCCGGACTTCATGTTCTCGGCGAGCTCGTCGGAAACGCCCTGGTACAGGCCGTTCTTCCGCTGCTTGATCGGCTCTTCGGCCTCGTCCGGGGTCTCCGGAGTGAGCTCTTCGGCCACGGGTCTGCCTCCTCTTGGTACGACACTGAACCCCCTCCATCGTACGGTCGTACGGAAGGGGGCCCAGGGCCGGAAGACCTGTTACCGCGCGGACGCCGGTGCGATCAGTCGAAGCGGGCGGCGAGCAGGACCACGTCCTCGCCCTCCACGGTGGGGTCGAGCCCTTCCGGGAGCAGGGTCCGCAGCACGTGGTCGGCGATCGCTCCCGGATCGTCCCGGTCCGTCCGGGGCACGCTCGCGGCGGCCGCGTGGAGCCGTGCGAAGGCCCGGTCGATGGGATCGCCGGTACGCCGCAGCAGCCCGTCCGTGTAGAGCAGCACCGTTTCTCCGGCCGCGACCTCCAGCTCCACGCTCGGAGCCTCCCAGCAGGAGAGCATCCCGAGCGGGGCGGAGAGCGAGGTCTCCACGTACTCGGTGCGGCGCTCGCCGATGAGCAGCGGCGGGGTGTGACCGGCGCCGGCCAGGACGATCCGGCGGCGGGCGGTCTCGGCGTGGGCGAAGAGGGCGGTGGCCGAGCGGGCCGGTTCGGTGAGCCGGAGCAGCAGCTCCAGGTCGGAGAGGACGGCGACCGGGTCCTCGCCCTCCATCACCGCGTACGCCCGCAGCGAGGCGCGCAGCCGGCCCATCGCGGCCAGGGCGCTCGGCCCGGTGCCGGAGACGGAGCCGACGGAGAGCCCGAGGGCGCCCTCGGGCAGCGGGAGCGCGTCGTACCAGTCGCCGCCGCCCCGGGGACCGGTGTGGTGGCGTGCGGCGAGCCGGACCCCGGGGACGCGGGGGAGCCGGCTCGGGAGCAGCTCCTCGGCGACGGTGGAGACCTGGACGCGGGCCCGTTCGACCTGGAGGAGGCGGGCGAGGTGTTCGGTGGCGAAGCGGCCGTAGAGGCCGATGAGGTGGCGCTGGCGGTCGGTGGGGGCGGCCGGCTCGTCGTAGAGCCAGACGCCGGCGCCGATCCGGCCGGCCTCCTCGGTGGCGAGGGGGAGGGCGTAGCTGGCGGCGTAGCCGAGCCGGGCGGCGACTTCGCGGTGGCGGGGGTCGAGGCCCTCCTCGGTGCGCACGTCGGGGATGGCGATGGGGTCCGGGACGCGGGCGGGGGCACCCGGGTCCGCCGGGTCGGGGAGCCCGTCGAGGAGGCGGCCGTAGCTGGAGGTGCCGCGGGGGACGGTCTCGATGGTGCCGAGGTCGGCGTGGGCGAGGCCGAGGCCGACGGTGGCGGTGGGGCCGAGGCCGTCGGCGGGTTCGAGGACGGCCATGCCGCGGCGGGCGCCCACGAGGGCGGCTCCCGCGCCGAGGACCTCGTGGAGGGCCTCGTCGAGGGTGGCGGTCCGGATGAGCCGCTCGGTGAATTCGTGGAGGGTGGTGAGGTCGGAGACCCAGCCGGCGAGGCGGTCGGTGATCAGGGCGTTGGGGGCGGGGGCGGCGTCGGCCGGTGCCGCCGCGGCGGGGACGCCCGCGAGGGGCGCCTTAGTGTGCGGTGGAGCGGGAACCGTGGAGTCGATTCCGGCCACTTTCGCAAGGTGCTTCGGCAGGTGTGGGGAACTCATCCCGGTCGGCTTTCCGACCGGTGCGTTCGAGGCCATGGCATCGCAAACCCCCATGTCATAGAGCACCGCTCGATGTCTCCACATGTACACGCACCCGAGGAGCGATGTCCAGCATTGTCCCCGTGGGACTTGTGGTGTCCGGGGGGCGTTCCGGGAGGTCGTGCGCAGGGGTTGAAGTGGGCTGGAAGTTGGCTGAAAATTGCCCTCGGTGTGCACCATTTGCGGTCGACTGGCGTCGTTTGAAAGCGCGTCATTCTGAGCGTGTGGGGTACGTAATCGATGACAGGCAGGGGCAGTTGACAGCGCCCCGGGATCGAGAAGCGGAACCCCGGCGTCGTACGTGCCGCAGGCCGCGGCCCGTCCCCGCGTGGCGGGGATCGTGTTCTGAACCGGCTTCGACCTGACTGTGACCCGGCCCCGTTCCGGCCGGCCCCGCCCCCGAGCGGGGCGACGCACCGCCGACGCTGTACGCGCTGATACGCACGGTGAAGAGATCTGCACATGGTGTGATGTGGATTCGGCGTTCAACGGAAAGGAACGAGCGCTCATGCGCGAGATCCTCGGAAGGCGACGCAGGCTCCGGTTCCGGCGCAAGGCGAGGACCGCACGGCAGGAAGCGGCGGTCACCTTCGCGGTCGGGTGGGACTGGCCCGTCCTGCCCGGCGTGGGCCTGGCGGAGCCCGCCGGCACGGCGGAGAGCCCCGGCCGCGGCGGCCTGTGGACGAGGCCCCGGACCGGCCGCGCGGACCGGCCGGGGGCGGAGCGGTCCGGTCAGGGCCGCGCGGAGCGGCCCGGACCCGGCGGCGCGGCCCGCACCGGCGGCGCCGACCTGGTGTGCGCCTGCCCCGACCCCGGCTGCGTGGTCCCCGGCGCCCACCCCTTCGACCCCGGCCTCCTGGCCGCCACCACCGACGAGCGGATGATCCGCTGGTGGTGGACCCGGCGCCCGGACGCCCCGGTCCTGCTGGCCACCGGCGGCCGTGCCCCGTGCGCGGTGAGCCTCCCGGCCCCGGCGGGCGCGCGCGCCCTGCGGGACCTCGACGCGATGGGCATGCGCCTCGGCCCGGTGGTCGCGACGCCGACCCGCTGGTCGATCCTGGTCGCCCCGTACGGCCTCGAACGGCTCGGCGAGCTGCTGTACGCGAAGGACAGCGTGCCCAGCTCGCTGCGCTTCCATGGAGAGGGCGGCTATCTGTTGCTGCCGCCGTCCACGGCGGGCACCGGACAGGTCCGCTGGGAGCGGGCGCCGCTCGCCGGCTCGGCCCGCCCGTGGCTGCCGGACGTGGAGGCCGTCGTCGACGCCCTGGTAGCGGCCAGCACCGCCACTCCGGGCGGCGGGAGCCGGCTCGCGTACTGAACCGGCCTGGGTGCGGAGCGGCCCACGCGCGCGTGCCGGGTGACCCGGCCGCCCGACGCCGTTCACCCGAACGGGTGTGTCCTGGGCCGACGCGTACGGGAATCGGGCGCGCGGCCCGCCGGGTGCCCGCCCGGCGCCGGTAGGTTCGCCCCACCGTCCGTGATCGTTTCCCGAACAGAGCAGGTGGGTCGCATGAGTCGGCTGAGCCCGGCGCACCTCCGCATGGCCGGCCTCGGCACCGCCGTCGCGATCGCCGTCCTGGTGCCCCTGGCCGCCAAGGCGGGCGACAGCGGCGGGGCCCCCTCGAAGGCGGCGCCCCCGGCCTCGGCCGACGCGAAGCCCGACGGCGGCCCGGGCGCCGCCGGAGGCGGGACGGTGGGGGAGCTGCTCGGCGACCTGGGGCTCGGCCGGGAGGCCCGTACGCCCGGGAGCGGCCCGTCCGTCGCCGCCTCCCCGGCCTCGCCGGCGGCCCGGGCGGGCGGGAAGGACGCCGTCGCCTTCGCCGAGGCGCCCGAGCGGGTCAGCCGCTGCGGTCCCGAAGTCGCCTCGCCCGAGGGCGTCGAGGCGCAGACCTGTGTCCTCTCCGAGGGGCCGGACGTCTGGGCGCGCACGTACTACCGCAATGCCACCGGTCGGGAGATCGACGCGATTCTGACCCTCATGGCGCCCGGCGGGCGGACGGTCCAGGTGCGCTGCGGGGTGCCCGCGCGGGACGAGCCGGACACCTGCGAGACCCCGAGGGAACCGGGGGCGGGAGCGGCGACTTCGTATACGGCCGTGGCGGAATTCGCGGGGGACGACGAGGGCGGCGATGCGCCGCTGTTGCTCCGCTCGGGCAGCAACACGGCCGACGAAGAAGCGAGTTGAGCAGCGGCCCCGGCGCGACGGCGGGGCGGGCATGGAAACGCCCGGTCGCTGGCGACGGGGGATGCACCAGCGACCGGGCTTCCAGAACGGTAACAAGAGATCTGCGGTTCGCAAATTCGATCTCGGTTATTCGGACAGGGATTTACCGCTCCGTAGGTTCCGCTGTGGCGGAAGTCACCGACTGGTCGGTCTGTCAGTCACCGATACCACCTGGGGTATCAGCTGAGAGTGACCTGACGGTTCGTGAGGCCGCCGCGCGCCCGACGCTCCTCGGCGGTGAGCGGTGTGTCGACGGCGAGCGCCTCGGCCAGCCGCTCGGCGAACTCGGCGGCGGGCTTCTCGCACTCCTCGGCGGTCATCGCCGACGGCAGGTCCCACACCGGCACCATGAGGCCGTGGGCGCGGAACGAGCCGACGAGCCGGGTGTCCGCGCCGAGCGAGGTGGTGCCGGCGACGTGGAGGCGGGCGAGCGCGTCGAGGAGCTTCTCCTCCGGGTGCGGCATGACCCAGCGCAGGTGGTTCTTCTCCGGGGTCTCGCACCAGTACGCGGCGTCGACCGAGGCCAGCTTCACGGTCGGGATGGCGGCGGCGTTGGCCCGCTCCAGGGAGGCGGCGACCTCGGGGTCGGCGCCGTCCGCCGACGCCGGGATCCAGAACTCGAAGCCGGTGTGGACCTCGGGCGCGAACACGGCGTCCGTGTCGAGCAGGTCCTGGAGGCGCGGGCCCTCGGGGTCGACGCGGCGCGGCGGCACCGGGTTGCCCGGCTCGGTCTCCAGGGCGCGCTGGAGCGTGTCGGCGAGGTCCCGGGCGAGGTCGCCGGAGGTGCCGTCGTTCTGCAGGGCGAGCAGGACGGAGCCGTCGTCGCGGCGGAGCGCCGGCCAGGCCATCGGCAGGACCGTCGCGAGCGTCACCGACGGCACGCCCTCGGGCAGGCCGCCCTTGAGGGTGAGCGGCACGGTGGCGGCGGGCACCAGTTCGCGCAGGGCGACCAGGTCGCACTCGCCGGGCAGGCCCTCGAAGGGGCGCTGGACGTGCTCGGTCGCGGCGTGCGCGGCGGCCCGGCCGTGGCACGCCTTGTAGCGGCGGCCCGAACCGCACGGGCACGGCTCGCGCGCGCCGACGACCGGGATCTCCCCGTTCGTGACCTGTGCCTGGCCGCTCTTGGCGGCCTTCGTCTGGGGGCGCTTCTTGGCCATGGTGTGGCTTTCTCCCGATCGCGGTGCTGTGTCGGGCGCGAGCCTAGCCGTCCGGACGCCCCCGGGAGCTCAGCCGTGCCACGACCACCCCTGGCGCGGCTCCGCCGTCACGCCGTCCCGGGTACGTCGCCGTCGAGGCGGACACCGGGCCGGAGTCGTACCGGCTGAAGTCGTACCGGCCGGAGTCGTACCGCTTCCGAGTCCAACTGCCCCGGAGCCGTACCGCCCCGGGGGCGAACCACCACGGAGCCGTACGCCCGGAGTCGTACCGCCGGACCGGCGGGGAACCGGCCACCCACCAGGGACGCCCCTCCCGGGGCGTCGGCACGGGTCCGTCGCGCCGGTCCGGTCAGTCCAGGTCGTCGTACGCGTCGAGGAGGTCGAAGCCGGATCCCCCGGCGCCGACGCGGGTCGCGAAGTCCTCGCGGCGGTGGCCTTCGGTGACGCGCACCCAGACCGTGACCTCGCCCGTCGCGCTGTCGCGCACGCCCCAGTCCTGGGACAGGACGCCGATGATGTGGAGCCCGCGTCCGCCGCGTGCCGTGACCGAGGGCGTGGACGGGACGGGTCTGGTGGGACCGCCTCCGTCCGTCACCTCGACCGTCAGCCCGCCCGACGGATCCAGCCGCCAGGCCGCCAGCACGTCGCCCTCGCCCCGGTCGCCCCGGCCCAGCGGCCTGCCGTGCCGGCAGGCGTTGCTGAGCAGTTCGGACAGGATCAGGACCGCGTCGTCGACGACCGATTCCGACACCCCGCCGCGGAACAGCTCGTCCCGCATCCGGTGTCGCGCTTCCCCCACGCCCGCAGGGCCATGGGGTACGGCCATGCTCGACGACGTGGGCACCTTCTGTGCCACCACCAACGCCACCCCCGAGACCTCCTTCGCCCCACGCCACCGTGTGGATGCCCCGGCTACCGCGACCGGAAACCGCCTGTTCCGGGTGGGGTGGAGCACAAGTGACGATCGCGTACGCGCCGAACGCGCCGGTGCACTCCCCCGCGGCCGCCCCCGCCGGGGGACTGGAGCCGTGACTCAGGCGCGCCCGAGGTGCTTGAGGACCTGCTTGGGACGGTTGGTGATGATCGCGTCGACCCCGAGCCGCAGACAGAGCTCGACGTCCTCCGGATCGTCCACCGTCCAGACGTGGACCTGGTGACCGGCCTTCTGGAGACGCAGGATGACGGCCGGATGGTGCCGGACGATCCGGATGGAGGGCCCCGCCACGCGCGCGCCCGCGGGCAGGCGTCCGTCGCGCAGCCGGGGGGTGACGAACTGGGTGAGGGAGACCGTCGGGAGCGTCGGCGCGGCGGCGGAGATCCGGTGCAGCGATCTGGCCGAGAAGCTCATGACCCGGACCGGGGACTCCTCGGGCGCCACGGGCGCGTGCAGGCCGAAACGCTTCAGGAGCGCGAGGAGCCGGTCCTCGACCTGGCCCGCCCAGCGGGTGGGGTGCTTGGTCTCGACGGCGAGCTCGACCCGCCGTCCCGCGTCGGAGACGAGCTCCAGGAGCCGTTCCAGGGTGAGGACCGAGGTGTACTCGGGGTCGCCCCAGTCCGGGCTCTCGCCCGGCTCGCCGGAGTCCTCGCGCTCCTTGAACCGCTTCCAGGCGCCGAAGTCCAGCGCGGAGAGGTCGGCGAGTTCGAGGGCGGAGACGGCTCCGCGGCCGTTCGATGTACGGTCGACACGACGGTCGTGGACGCAGACCAGGTGGCCGTCGGCGGTGAGCCGTACGTCGCACTCCAGGGCGTCGGCGCCGTCCTCGATGGCCTTCACATAGGCGGCCAGGGTGTGTTCCGGCGCGTCCTCCGAGGCCCCTCGGTGGGCGACGACCTGGACGGGGCCGGGGTGCGGTTGCTGCCGTGCGTGGGTCACCGCGTCATGGTGCCATTGGCGGGGCGGCCCGGGCACCCCGGACCTGTCCGTTCTGCCCAGTTATAAAGGATGGGGTGCGGACGCACAGCTCCGCCTTACCGCGGCCTGACGCCGGGTGGGAAAAGCTGTGCCCAGCACCCTGGAGCGAAGTATCACCGTCCCCGCGCTGTGAACGAGGAGAGCGAGCTGTGAGCACCGAGAACGAGGGCACCGAGGTTCCGGCGGACCCGACTGCCCCGTCCGCCCCCGCCACGCCGCCCGTCCCCGCCACGCCGCCCGCCGCGCCGGCGCCGCAGCAGGCCGGGGCGCCGGCGTCGGAGGCCCCCACCCAGATCCAGCCGCCGGTCCAGCCCCCGGCCCCGCCGGCGCAGGCTCCGGCCGCCGCGCCCGCCGCCGATCCGGCCGGCACCACGCAGGCGCCCGCGTACGCTCCCGAGCCCGCCAC
>NZ_BNBS01000001.1 GCF_014656075.1 Streptomyces hydrogenans | reverse complement strand
GACGCTCCTACCAGCAATATTCCCCACTGAGGCAACCAAATGAGATGACCTCTTACGCCCGCCGTACCGGATCCGGTTCAGCGCGGAGTACGTGAGGGCCTCCGGGAAGGACTGATAGATGACCTTGTCCTGGTGGTCAGGGCACCGGTCGATGATGGCGATCCGGACCAGGCCTTTCATGAGTAATCGCCCTCGCCGAAGCCGAGCCACATGTCGCCGGCGTCCTTCCGGCGCAGCGCCAGGCCACCGTCTGGGGCATCCGGCGGCCCGGTCTCGACGAGGGTCCAGCCCGAAGACGAATCGGGGCCCTCCCCGTCCTTCCACAGCAGTCGGACGATGCTCTTCAGCTCGCCCTTGTAGCTGGTGCCGACGGCGACGACTGTCCCCGAACTCCCCTCCTCCTGAACCTGGTTCGGGGGCAGCTCGACCTTGTCTCCGATCTGGAGAGGCAGTTCGCCGGCCGTCGGGTCGAACCACCAGGCGTATGAGTACAGCCTCTGGGCGTTCAGGATGCGCACCTGCACTCGCTGCTCGACCCTCATATCGCGCGCACCTCCCGGATCTCCCATCCGGACCAGCGGCCATTCACGAGGAATTTGCCTGTGGTCGTCCAGGCCGTGGTGGTGTACGCGAAACCGATGTCCACGCGGGTGTGGATGTATCCACGGGCCACTGCCGCATCGTCGGTGCTCGCAACGGGACGCCCCTGGTTCTGGACGACAAAGACGGTTGCGGCGGACTTCTGTTCTCGGCGGCGCTTCGAGCGCCAGATGTGGCTCACTGGTAGAACTCCTTCCAGTCGACCCCCAACTCCTCCGCCGCCCTGACGATCTTCGGGATCTTCGGGGTGTTCTTGCCGTTCAGCCAGTAGTAGACGGCCATGTGCGAGACACCTATCCGGGCCGCGAGAGCCTTGTACTTGAGGCCCTTCTCTTCCAACGTCATGGCGAATTTGACCCGGTTGAAGTCGTGATCCTGGACGACGTCTTCGCCCTCGATCAGGTCGTTGAAGGCGCAGTCGAGGACGCTGGCGAGGGACTCGATGTGCCTGACCTGCGGTCGCCGCTGCCCCCACGCCCAGCGGCGTACCGAGTCGACAGTGACGCCCGCTCGCTCAGCCACCTGGCGTGCGTCGAGCCCGGTCTGGTCCATATGGATGCGCAGCTTCGTGCCGGAGAAGCGCTGGGACGGCCCGTCGAGTTCGACGAGGCGCCGGCACGGATCGCACATCGGGATGTCCTCCCGGATGTGGATCCGGTATCCCTCGTCGCTGCCGCAGGCCCCAGTCCACTCAGGGATGGCCTCCGGGTCGTCGATGGTGTCGTCGTCCCACGCCGTCGGAGGCGCAAGAGTCTTCGCCCAGGCTTTGCACCGGAGGATGTCCGCCGGTGTGACGCCGTAGTCGACGGGGTCGGCGTCGTGCAGCTTCTCGTACGCCGCCGTGATCCGCTGGGTCATCTCGTAGTGGGTGACCTTGCCGTGCCCGAGGGAGAGAGCCCTGAGGCGGGTCTCGGAGGCGTGGGTCAGGACTGCCAGGGTGCGCAGGGGAAACCCGATGGCTCGCAGGGCCGCGACGCGCCGGCCGACTCCGACGGCGCTGCCGACGGAACCCCGAAGGTCCGGCAGCTCCGGGCGCACCGCCATGAGCTTGTCGTAGTTCCTGCGGGTGATGCCCCCGCCGTCCCGTACCCGGCTGATCGAGGTCGCCGCGACGCCTGACACGGTGGCGATCTGCCGGTCCGACATCCGGATCTCGCGGCCGAGGAAGAGGATGCGAGCCTGTGCCTGCTCCCTCTCCGTCTCGGTGCACCGGGCCGGCTTGCCGATGTCCCTCATGTACTGCCACTGCTTGCGGCGGCGGGGATCGTTGACACCCGTCATCGGTCGCCCCTCTCGTACAAATGAGAAATAAGCCAGACGATCCCGGCTCCGAATACCACCTGGCCGGCGCGGTGGTGCAGTGGCGAATGCTGTATGCCCAGCGTCGTTCGCATGAAGTAGGAGAACGGGGCCTTGGGGTTGCGCCCCTTGAGTGCGGCATATTCGGCCGCCGTGAAGTACGCGATCCACCCGGCCCAGATCATGCGCCAGCGGCGGTCACTCATCTCCTCGAATCGCATCAGCGATCACCTCTTCGTACGTGACCGGCTCCGCCTCCGGGCCAGGCTGCACCGCCGGAGGCATGAGGCTGCCGTAGCAGCGGTTCTTGTTGAACCCCGAGATCATTCGTTCGTGAGCGAGCATCTGGCGGGTCTCAAGGTCGACGCCCACGATGAATGCGCAGAACTGGCAGTAACCCCATGCGGAGGGGTCGTTGAAAGCCACTGTCATTGCGGCACGTATCCGTTCCGCCGATGGATGAGGACCGCCCGGCATGGGGTGCAGATCCGCAGGTCGGCGGCCCGCTCCTCCTCTTCCTGGCTACCCGTTCCGTGCCACAGGCCCGGATACGCGGTGCGCCCGCACAGGGCCTCCGTCTCCACATGGTTGGGAGAGTGGAAGAAGTCGAGGTAGTGGGCGACGGTGCCGCCCTCGGTGAAGACGCGGGTGACGTCGTCATTCATCGCGCTTCTCCTCCATCTCGATGGCCTTGTTGATGTAGTTGCGGGCCTTTATCAGGTCGTCCAGGTAGGGCGCGATGTCCTTCTTCCCCGCGCGGAGCAGGTACTTGACGGCGAAGGCGAGGTACGTGTTCTTGTCGAGCCCGAACGCATCGAAGACGTCCCACGGCTGTATGCCGTTCTCGGTGGCGTAGTGACTGGGCGGCGGGTCGTAGGCCGGTACCACCTGGTCGGCAGCATTGACCGCCCAGCACTTCGGCTCGATGTCGCAGAAGCCGTTGTAGTCGTGGACACCGTCGTGGGACAGGCCGCCCTCACGGGCGGTCCGGCCGGTGCCGATCATCTTGGCGGGCATCAGCTGACCTCCTCGTCGTAGACGTCCCAGGCGTCGTCAAGGCCGGCGGCCTGGACGCGGGCGAAGATGTACGGGCCCGCCCAGCGGGCGAGCGTCTGACCTGCGGCGTATCCGAGCACGCACCAGAAGAAGAACCGGATCACCGGACGTGCCTCCAGGTCTTGCGGTGGATGGCGTAGCCGATGGTCGAGCACGACTCGATACCGAGGTCGACGAAGGTCGTCAGCCAGATCGACTCGATGCTCTCCCCGGCTGCGTGCCGCTCTCGCATCTCCCGGACGTCGTCCTCGGTCAGCTTCGCCTTGTGGTGGCTCTCGCCCTGCTTGGCGGCCATGGCGCCCTCCTACGGGCAGGGGAAGGGGGCGCCGTAGTGCTCGACGCCGTCGATGATCGTCAGGGTCATGCAGCCACGCCGGCCCCGGACGACGGTGGCGCCGTCACCACCGGTCGGCGTGACCGTCGCGGGAGCAGTAGGGGTGGGGGGCGTCGCACTCGTGCTCGGCTTCGGGGAAGGCGATGTCGGTGACACCGTCGGGGGCGGTGACGAGAAGCGCGTCGGTGACGGCTTCGGCGCGGGCGGCGTCGTAGCAGTCCTTGTGGGGGCCGCCGCAGAGGGCCGGTGTGTGACAGCAGGGCGGGGCTTCGTGGTCGGCGAGGCGGGGCGGTGTGACGTAGCAGCCGGCCCGCGGGTTGGCGCACGGTGTGAGCTGTGTGCACTCGCCGCAGCCTTCGGGGGCCGTGTCGGGGTAGGTGACACGGCCGGTGCCGTCGCACTGCTGGCAGTCGGCGGCGAAGAAGGTGAAGTCGGTGTGGCAGACACAGGGACAGTCGACGGTGGCGATGACGAGTCTCCGATCGGGACCATCGACGCCCCCATGCCGAGGCCGCCGAGGATGAGGACGACGGCGCCGCCCAGATACCAGGGGGCTCGCCGCGGGGGGCGCCGATGTCGGGTCATCCGATGGCGTCCTCGACGGTGCTGAAGGCGTTGTCGGAGGCGTCCTTGAGGGCGCGGGCCAGGGCAAGGCTGGTACCGAGGCCGGAATCCCGGCGGTCTCCCTTGCGGCGCCTCGCCCGGCCGACACCGACGGGCCTGGTCCAGAGCTGCACGTCGGCGGTGTCGTAGACCTCGACGACGGTCCTGGTGCCGTCGGCGACGACGCGGAGGGTGTAGGTCAGCTCGTTGCTGCCCAGCTCGCCCGGTCGGACGTACGGGTCCTTGTTCGCTGCCATGGTGGCTCCTACTTGATCTGGGTGTTGCCGACGCCGGATTCGCGGCGGCTGCTTCTGGACCAGGTCCCGCAGCCCCGGCACTGGTACCGCTGGAAGCGGCCCATGCTCGTGAGCGCGTAGCCCTGGCGCATGAGGTCGACGCCGCCGCAGTTCGGGCAGCAGTCGGGCTCGCCGGTGTAGAGACCGACGTGCGGGTGGTTCTTGATCCAGGGGCGGACCTTCTCGTAGAGGTCTTCAAGGAGGGTCACGTCCCGGCGGTTGTAGCGGCCCATCTCGGCCCACGCCTTCGGGTCGCTGGCCAGGCAGCGGATCCACAGGTCATGGCCGGAGTGTTTGACCTTGCTCTCCAGGCCCAACCGGTCTGTGATGTAGGCCAGCTTGTTGGAGGGGAACCCGAAGTTCTTCCGCATCACCTTCAAGAGGTCGATGCTCTGGTACGGGGCCGGAGGGCTTAGGCCGGCGATGAGGAACTCGCTGTTCAACCTGGGCAGATCGAAGCGGTCACCGTTGTAGTGCATGACGACGTCGGCTTCGGAGAGCAGCCCGTGTGCCGCGTGGAACATGACCTCCGGGCCGTGCTCGAACTCGCTGTAGAAGCGGACCTTCTTCTCGTGCATCCACTTCGCTGCGAAGCACATGGTTCGGGGATGCTCGATGATCTGGTTGATCGCGACGGTCTGTTTGAACAGACCCCACGCGTGGGCGACCACCGGACTCGTCTCGATGTCGAGGCTGAGGATCCGTGGACCTATGAAGTTGTTTGGCATTGCTATCCGTTCGGCATCTCCTGGCAGAACTCGGCCAGCTCTTCGCAGAACACGCAAGGTTGGTTCGAGGTACAGCGCCACCACGAGTAGCTGCTCTTCGCAGCGCGACACGCACGTACGAGGACCACGACGTGGATCTCCTTGGCGGTCAAGCGGCCGTCGCGCTTGATGGCCCGGCGCCGCTCGAAGTCGAGGACGGAGACCTCGTCACCCGGCAGCCACAGGGTCTGTATCGGTCGGGCCATGGCGGGTGCACGCCTCCTTCACCCCTCGCAGGCCGCAGTGGCACGCGGGTCCTATCGCGTTCTCCTCGGCCCACTTGCCGGGGTACCAGTCGACCAGTGACTCGCGGATGCGGGCGATCATCGCCGCCTCGGCCTCCGCCTTCAGCTCGCCGGCGGTCTTACGCTTCGGAGGCATCGAGTTCTACGAACTTGCTGGCCCAAGCCGGTGAGCTGGGACCCGAGGTGCGCGCCTTCCGCTCGACGCACGAAGGCGGTGGGATCGACGACGTGGACCAGAAGTGGGAGTGCCACCCCCCGCACTTCGCGCAACGGACCATGCGGATGGTCATCTTCGGTTTCACAGGTTCCTCTCTTGGCAGATCCGGCAGTTCCGGGTGTGGTCCTCCCAGGTGAGTGGGGCCGGCGGTTCAGACGGCGTCTCCACCGGCTCGTAGCCCTGCGAGAGGATGACCATCACCTCGTCATCGCCCGGCTTACGCTTCGGCAGCTCTCCTCCGCTCGGGTAGTGGCTCGGCAGGAGGTAGAGGGTGACGCCGACGATGACAATGACGACGGTCAGGGCGATGACGGTGTTCACGACCTGGCTCCTTGCAGTCGGTAGGCGGAGCGGATGGTGGCGAGCGCCTGACGTTCACCGCCGTCGAGGCCGCACTCCATGGCGGCTGGCACGAGGAGTTCGATGCACTTCTCCTCGGTGGCTCCGTCCTCGCACATGGAACGAGCCGCCCACAGAAGGCAGTTGTTCCGATTCCCCTCCTGTGCGAGGCGGACGGACTCGACCAGGCCGCCGTAGGCGGTGTGGCCGGGCTGGGAGAACAGCGGCTTCACCGGTTTCGGCTTCGGCTTCTCCCGGCACAGCTCGATGAGCCACGGTGGGGCGTCGGCGATGGGGAGGTCGTTCTCGGCGACGTACGAGCCCTTCGCCGTTATCGACCCGGCGGCGAGGACGTACCCGCCCTTCGAGCCCCCGTTGCAGCGAATATCCAGCAGGCCAGGGACAGGCGACGCCTGAGACGCCTGAACCCCCGCGGGCCATCGGTAGTACAGATGCAGGCCGAGGGAGGCCGTACAGACCCGATACGTCCGCTCGAATCTCGCGTAGTCGTCACCGTAACGACTGCACATCTCGCGCAGAACATCAGAGCCGTCAACGAGGGGCCCAAGCGTTTCATGCAGGTACCCCCAAGGGGTGTCACGGAGCAGGCCCTGCTTCTTGGGTATGTCGCAGTCGACGACGAGGATCCCGGACGGCTTGCAGGCGACGCCGATGTTGGCGTCGGGGGAGTACGTCCACCACTGGGTGATCTTCGTGATGTCGGTGGTGGCGATGTCACCCCACTTGACCTTGTAGGGCTTGCCGCGCTGGATCAGGTGCGGCCACTTCTCGATCAGCTCGCCCGGCTTCTCCGGGTTCTCGGTGCCGGCCGGGTTGCACGGGAAGACCGCGAACCCCTGGGAGGCCGCCCGCGCGGCGTATCCGAGCAGCGACATCAGTCGTCCCCGCCGTCCGCGAACGACATCCCCGCTGGCCCGTACAGCAGCCAGTTGGCCAGGTCGAGGACGCTGGACGGCAGGATGATGACGACCTCGTCCTCGATGCCCGTGCCCCACTTGGCCTCATGCAGGAGCTTCTCTGCGGCCTTCCACGCGTCGAGGCGGTCGAGCGTCGAAGCGGTGACGGGATCCGGCACCAGCGTCTCAAGCTGCTTCGGCGGGTCTGTCTTCTTCCGCTTCTGCTTCTTCTTCCGCTTCGAGGACTTCTCGACTACGCGCTTCTCTTCCTCGTCCATACGGATCCATTCAGTTGTAGGTACGACGCAGGCGATCAATGCAGGGCGAAACCGAGAACCCCCAGCCCATCTCTTAGTAGGGCTTTGTGTACCTGCGCCGGACCGCTCAAGGTGCCGGTCACGGATCTACGGGGTCGGGACTCCCTCCCCTACCGGCACTAGGACGTCTCCCAGCTCATAATTTCCACCGGATCCCACTCGGCGACCGACCCCCTTGCCTGGGTAGTGGTCGGCTGCGGTTCGGCTCCACGCCGGGGCTGCCCCTTTACGGGGGGCATCCCCACCAGGCACCGCGTCTTGGGCCGGCGGCAGTCCTACCGTCGTCCGAGGATCTTCCGGAGCGCCAGCTCGGCGGCGACGCCCAGCTCGCGCGTCTCCTCGTCGGTCAGCTCCAGCTCGGGAGCCACCGGGATCCGGATGTAGATCGTCGGAGACGAGGACGGCTCGCGGGGGCCGACGACGGCCTCACTCACCGGTGTCCTCGGCGGCGACGTCGTCGGTGTCGAGGCCGAGGCCGTCGAGGTCGGCCTGGAGGGCGGCGAGGGCGTCTTCGTACTCGGCCTCGGCGGCGGCGAGGGCGGCGGCGACGGCCTGCACCCTCGCGGCGTCACGGCGGGCCTTCTCCAGCTTGGCCTTGGCGCGCTGCACCCGGGACACCGGGTTGGGCTTCGGCCCCTTGCGCTTCGGGGCCGGCGCCTCGGTCTCGGGGGTCTCGACGGTCTCGCTCACGGGTGCCTCCACGGGGGTGTCGTTCTTCGGCTTGCGGGCTCGGGACGCCGCCTTCTTGGCGGGCGCCTTGCGGGTCGCAGCGGGCATGGGGTCCTTACTTGTTCGTGACGGTGAACGGGGCGGCGACGCCGAGGCAGGTGAAGCCCGCGGGCATGGAGCCGTTCCGGTCGACGTTCCAGTTGTTGACGACTTCGAGGCAGTACCGGGTGAGGGCCTCCGGGGTCAGCGACCCTTCGGCCTTGCGGATCTTGGCGGTCTCGCCATCGATCCGGGCCCGCTCACGCTCGGCCTTCGCGCGCTCGATGTTGTTGTTCGCGGTGACGATCTTGTCGAGCGACTCCTGCGACCGCTGGTCGAGGGAGATCCCCTTGACGCTGATCGAATCGATGATCACGCCGTCATCGGCCAGGGACTCGGCCAGGTCGTCCTGGATCTGGTCGGCGATCTTCCGCAGGTTCTCGCCGGCCCTCGCCTCGTTCGGGGTGTACTGCGACAGCACCACCCGCACCGAGTCCTTCGCCGCGGAGTTCACCAGCTTCGTCTTCACCGACTCGAAGGTCCGGTACTTCTTCCACAGCTCCTCGGCCCCGTCGGCGTCGATACGCCAGCGGGGAGTGGCGTTCACCCCGCCGCCACCGCCGCCCTTGAACGTCACCGGAACGGCCTCCTGGCCGTCCAGGTCGAGGTACTGCACCTGCGTGGAGAACTCCTCCACATTCGACCAGGGGGCGACGAACTGGAGGCCGTTGGACAGCGTGGCGCTGTACTTCCCGAAGGCGGTCTGGATACCGACGGAGCGGGCGCCGACGGTCGTGATCGACATGCCGACGGAGACGATGACCAGGACCGTGACCAGGCCGACCGAGGCCCACTTCAGCCCCGGAATCGGATCGCCGTCGAAGTCCTTCACCCCCTTGTAGGCGACGAAGGCGGCGACAGCGGCCAGGAGGAGGAGGCCGGCGATGACGAGGTAGACCATGGGGTCTCCTTGGAGGGCGCGGGTCGGATGTCGGTGCTACTGGTACTGGGGGAAGGCCTGGGCGAAGTCGGGGAACGCCTTGCCGATCATCACGGCCGTCCCGTTGTCGGGAACGGCCGCCGCGTTGACGCCGTGCGCCGCCAGGAACTGGGCGAGCTGCGGGTCAACCTGCGCACCACCAGGGGCAGGGGGCGCCGGTGCAGCCGGGGCCGCCGGAGCAGGCGCAGGCGGCGGGGGCTGCATCTGCACCGGGAGCGGTGCGCCCTGGGGCTGCCACTGCTGCTGGGGGGGTGCACCAGGCGGGGTCGCAGGTGCAGACGGCTGTCCCTGCCACTGAGCAGGAGCCGCACCAACACCCGGCGCCGGGCTCGTGCTCTGCATCGGGTTCGCCGCCGGCTTGAACAGCCCCTGCACGTACTGCTGGTGCACCGGGCCGGCCATCGCCGCGTCCTGATCGGTGAACTGGTTCAGGACCCACGGCGTCCGGCCTCCCTGGGTGCTGATCTGATCGAGCCGGCCGAGCACCTGGCCACCGATGTCGTTGCGGACGGAGTTGGCCAGATTGCCGAAGAGCCTGGCGCCGATGAAGCTCAGCGGCTTCCCGTCGGGGCCGGGCCGGTCGACGACGATGACATCGACGTCAGCGGCACTGGAGGGGCCGTTCTTCGTCGATACCTCCGGCTGGTACTGCTTCGGGTACACCAGGAGGAGAGCCCCGCGGTGGTCGGCGGCGTTGAAGGTGTCGCCGCCGCTACCCCCCGACGAGGGCTGAGAGAACTGCTGCTGGGGCGGGTAGGTCACTATCCCTCATTCAGTTGTGTGTTCAGTTGTTGTCGTGCTCTAACTGTGCGCGTGGAGGATTCCGTAGAACCCTTCCTGGACCGGCGGGTGGTTGTCGAAGAACTCGAACCGGCGGGCGAGGAATCCCGGCCAGTAGACCTGGGGGAGACTGACCCCGAACCATGAGGTGAACTCGTCGTGACCCCAGGAGAGCAGCCCCCACTGCATCCCCCGGTAAGAGGGGTCGTTGACACGGGGAGAGTTGATCGGCTTCGGCTTGAGGGAATCGATCATCGCCTACCGTCGCATCCTTGAGTGATGTTGCGGGCGTTCGGGAGGTAGAACTTGCAGAAGCGGCAGTCGTCGGCGACCTCGTAGTCGGCGCCGATCCGGGCCTTGATCTGGAGGAGCTGGCGCTCGTCGCTGCCGGTCTCGGCCAGCTTCTGTTCGACCTCTTCGCCGATCCTTTCCACGCGCTCGAACGCCTGCTGGACGATGGCCGGGTTGTAGGGCTCGGTCCAGACGTAGAGGTCGTCGAGGGTGGATTCGTCGCGGGGCCAGGAGATGATCGCAACGTGCTCGATCTTCTCGCCGCGCTGCCGGGCACCGTAGGCATACACGTGAGCCTGTACGCGGTAAGTCTGCGATGGCCCACGCGACTTGAGCTTGTTCCGGCTCCACCGGCCCTGGCATTTGTGATCATCCAGCATGAACAGGGTGCGGTCGATCAGGTCCGCGGTGCCCTTCGGTACGTACTTGCTGTCGAATTCAAGCCTTGTCTCAGTGGCGAAACGTCCAGTTCCGTGGTTTGCCCACATGAACATCTGCTCAAGACCCGCATGAATGCAGGTGCCGACGAAGGCGGCCCATCCATCCCCACCGGGGTTGACTGGCGGCATCCGCATGAGAGACAGCGCCAGTCGACGGTCACAGGGGGTCCCCATCTCACTCGGGCCCATAGTGGTCTGAGCGCTACGGTTGTCCTCCGATCTTCGGTTGTCGAAGGCGTAGAACATCTCCTTCAGCCGGGCTGTCAGGTCCCGGCCGAGGTCCGACATGGGCGCCGCGGGTTGCTCCGACAAGCGCCCGGAGGCCGGCTGGCTGAAGAGCGGGCCCTGCTCGATGGCGTCGTCGAGTGGCGGCGCCGGCTGGCTAAAAAGCGGAGGCTGCTCCACTTCCTCCGCGCGCGGCTGGGAGAAGGGGGTGACCAGGCGGGCCTCTACCCGCTGTCGCTCCCGCTCTCCTGCCTCGGTGACCAGCTCATCTAGCCTCTCCGCGTACTCCTCGACGCCGGGAAGTGCAGAGTCCGCAGGGGCAGTCGTCGAGGCAGCGTCCGCCGCTTCCGGAGGCGAAGATGAAGAGGCCGTCGAAGAGATCGCATGCTCGGCACGCTCCTTCGCATCGTCCGGCGGTGACTCCGCAGACGGGGCAATCGGGGAGGTCGCAAGTGTTGAAGACGATTCGCTCAGGCATTCCTCCTCCTGGGGTATGACGGTGCCCCCGAAGTCGCAGGGGGTCCTCGACGCGGGCATCAGGTGCTGGCGGTACTTGCCGCTGCCGGTGGGCGCGAGGCTCTTCCCGCATTCCTTGCTGGGGCAGGTGATGCGGTCACTCATCGGCGTACCACCCGGTCCAGCCCTCACGCATTGCCCGGCATGGCGGGAACCTCAGGTATGCAATACACCGGCGGAAGAACGCCAGCTTGTCCCGAGCGTGACCGAGAAGCGTGTTGCATGTTCGGCAAAGCAGACCTCGCACTTCCCCGGTTGCGTGGTCGTGATCGACGCTGAGCCGTCGAGATGCACCTGTAGCACGTCGACACAAAGCGCACAGGCCGCCTTGGAATGTGTAGAGTCGGGCATATTCGCCTGCCTCCAGCCCGTACGTATTCTGTACGCGCTTTTCATGGTTAGCTGCCTTGACGGCCTTCTTTTTTTCGCGCCAATGGGTGGCGCAGCGAGGACCGGGGTAAGGGGCGGGGCGTGGCTTGGTTTTCAAGGTCCACGCCAGAGACCCCGCCGGGAAGCACTCCTTGCACAGCTTCGTGAGTTCGGTCATGAAGGCCTATTCAGTTGTTAGGTCTTCCAGCTTCTCTTCCAATTCGACTATGCGAACCGCGAGCTTTCGGACCTGTAGAGGATGGCGGCGAGGGTTCAGAGCAACGAGGGCGCGCATGGCTTCGTCGAGCTGGGCCTCGATGCCAGCCACATCGGCTTGCCATTCAGCGTGCTCTGCGGCGATACGCTCTCGCTCTTCGGCTCTCCCCTTGGCCTCGCGGGCGGCGGATCGCATGTCGAATCCGGACTGCCGGGACTCGTGGCGATATCGGGCCGCGGGGCCGCTTTCACTGGACATCCCTGAAAGGCGGCGGATCTTGGCCTTGGAATTCTCCAGGGTCCGGGTGTTGCGGGGAGTGCAGGGAAGGTGGACATCCTGCCCGGTGGCGACATGGCGAAGAATCCAGTGATTCTTACTGTCAGTCTCGCCCTGGAGAGCCCATCCGAGAGGCTCCGCCCATTCCACTACTTCCCGGACTTCCTTCTTCAGCTTCCGGTATATGGGGCGTGACATTCTCGTCTCTCCTCTGCCCGCACAGACAGCACCAGTCCCTACGAATCCACTTCATAGGGACTGTGAAAGTGCTGGAGTACCAGAGGTGCCTATTCGGGGCGCACCGCGACGTAGCCATCGGAAACACGCCGATGCTGACAGGTGCAGGTAAGAGGTGCCGTGCAGTGCGGCTTCTTCTTCCGGGTGTGCTTGATCCGCGCAGCGCCCGTTCCGGGGAACTGCCGCGCCAGATCCGCCAGCTCCTTGCAGCCCTCGCACATCACTTGCCGCTCACCTGCCTCCGCGCACGTACCCGCGCCAGGCGGGCCTGCCGTTCCTCCGGGGGCTCCGGCCAGGTGGTGGTGTTCATCAGTGATCACTCCCCTGGAGGCGGTTCTCCGGGCCGACGAGGGCGGGGTTGGTGGCGACGACGGTCCAGCCGTCGCCGGCCATGGCGGGGAAGTGCTTGCGCCAGTGATGGCCGCAGAACTCCAGCGCCGACACGTTGATGTACGGCTGCGCGTAGCCCTCCGGCTGCTCCAGGCGCTCCCGCTCGACGCGGTAGACGGCAGCGGCACCGCAGGCGTCGCACCTGTCCGTGGCGTTGAGGTTGTCCCAGGACGTTCGAGCTGCCGACGGATGCCTCATCTTCGCCGCCTCCACGGAGGCTCGCAGGATCGGTTCCATGTCGCCGCGCGGGTCCGCCGGCCATGTGCCGGTCATGACACGTGCTTCCAGGTCTCGCGCCGGACGATCATGTTCATCGCCGTCCAGGAGACCGCGTACTTCTTGGCGAGCGCCGCGACGGTGTACCTCCCGGCGTCGTAGTACTTCCGGGCCTGGCGGACCTTGGCGGTGGTCATCTTCGCGGCGTGGTGCTTGGCGCCCTGCTGTGCGGACATGGTCGTACGTCCCTTCGATGGGGGTGGGGTGTGGAGTGCGCCGCCCCGGATTCGAACCGGGAATCCACTGCTTTTGAGGCAGCGAGGTATGCCAGTTCCCTTCAGCAGCGCTTGGGCGCCCTCCGGCCGGCCCCATCCCAGAAACCGGCCGGAGGGCTGCGCTCGACCCCCGCCCAAGCCCAGTGGTAACTACGCCTGGGCCCGTCACGGGCAGGGGGAGCGGACCCCGCTCGACGCTGCGTGAGATCAGCGGAGCGGGGGGATTGGTGGAGGGCCCGGGATTCGATCCCAGCCGCACGGGTGGCGTTCGCGCGGGCCCCCCGCACCCGCCCCCCGCTAAGGGGGCGGTCCCGTGCAAGTGGGGCCACGGCCCTCAGAGTGTCCAGCTCGTTCCCTCGGAGACGTCGGTGTGTCTGAGGTGAGGACCGTGGAGTCTTCAGTGGCGGGCTTCGCCGAACTCGTGATGACCGTGGGGCGCGTACTCCCGCTCCTCATCGGAGGCCGGGGGCGCCGGGAAGGACGTGTGGCGGACGTGCTCACGGATCTCCGCCCAGGCCGTTTCGAACTCCTCGTCGGTCATCATGGCTGATCATCTCTAATCTAGAGTTAAGGGGGCGACCCCGGCTATCACCATCCGAGGCCGCCCGTGTATTTGAGTGAGCGGGATTTGAACCCGCAATCTACTGTTCCTAAGACAGTTGGGCTGCCAGTTGCCCTATCACTGGGTTCCACTCAGGTCTCCTGCACGGTTGGGCGAGTTTCAGATTCAAGACCGAGCGCTGTTGCCTTTACAGCCATCGCGGCCCGAGTGCCGCGAGCCAGAATCGAACTGGCATCTCTCGGTTACTTTCCTCGCCGGAGGGATCAGGAGAACGGCGGATTTGCTGAAACTGGAGCGAGAATCTGAGTCTGAATCACAAGGCTGCCTCTACCAGTTGGGCTACCCGGGCGCGGAATGCCCGGGGCAGGGAGCGAACCTGCACTGTCACCTTGCATCGTGAGTCTGAAACTCAACTTCAGTCTTCGGCCCCACCAAAGGGGCCACCCGGGCGCTCAACCCGGGAGTCTGTTATCGAAGGAGGTACTGGAAAACGGCCTCTCCCACGTGCACCTGGTTCACCTCGGTGCTGTTGGCCTCTTCCCGCGCCTTCTTCACGGCGTCCGACAGGGCGTCGACACGGGCGGCGAGCACGTCGCGGCGGGCCGGGGACAGGGCGCCGGAGAACTTCGTCGTCGCCCAGTGGCCGACCATCTCGTCGACCATGTAGACCTCGGTCTGGGCGGGGTGCCTCTCGGTCGCCTCGTACTTGACGAGCGTCCTGGGCACCTTCCGCGTCCGCGTCGTCTGGACGGGCTCCGTACGGTGACCGCCGGAGGTGTCGTCGGGACTCCAGGACTCGGACGGGTCGAGCGTCGGGACCTTGCTGATGACCGTGCGGATATCGGCCAGCTGCTTCTCCAGGAAGAGCAGCAGCGGCACCGACGCGCCAGGGACGACGACGGTGCCGTCCACGACCACGTCGGCGGTTGCGTGCCGGTTCCCCTCCTCCTTCGTCGCCACGGTGTCGAACAGCTGCGTCAGCTCGCTGGCCGCGGTACGCAGAGACTCGTCCACGTTCTTCTGGACGAGGGTCGACTCCGGCGGGAACTTCTCGCCGTCGTCGTCGATCGGGGTGTACTTGCGGCTCAGGCCGGCGAACAGGGCGGGCTTCTGGAGGTCGTGGTAGATCTTGGTCACCGCCGTTGCCGTCCGAGACTTCAGGCCCTTCTCGACTGCGACGATCTGGTTCAACTTGGGCATCGCGGGATCCTCTCGGGGGTGGGGCGTAGGATGCGAGCCTGAAAACCCGCAGGTCAACGATGCTGGGTACATTTGCCGATGAAGGGGCTCACCGACCGGATGCTCCGCTGGCAGACGGACCGCCTCGGTGAACTGGCGGTCGAGGACGACGGCCACACCGTGAGAGTCCGGCCCGAACTGGTCGTGGAGATCGCCTACGACGGCCTCCAGCGCTCCACCCGGTACCCCGCCGGCATCACGCTCCGCTTCGCCCGGGTCCTGCGCCACCGCCCAGACAAGCCCGCCGCCGAGGCCGACACCGTGGACACCCTCCTGGCCACGGGTTGAGGACGGCCGGCGGGGCGCCACGTCGACGTCCCGGCGGGTGAGGGGGATGCTGGAAGGGCGGCACCGGGCCGCGAGGAGATGAGGGACGTGTACGACTTGAACATCGACACCGACGTCAACGTTCAGCTGAGCGACTGCCGCCAGGAGGACGCCCGCGCCGTCTTCGGGGTCCTCGACCACTACTACGTGCTGGAGGACGTGGAAGCTCCCGCCCCGGCGGGTACGGCGCCCGTCACCACCGTGTGGATGGCGACCTTCGACACCTCGGGCGGCCGACGCGAGGAGGTGTCTCCCCCCGCGCTCTCCGGCAAGGTCGTCGCGACGCTGACCGGCGGCTACCACGCAGTCGGTGAGGTCGAGAAGGTGCTCGCCGCGGGCTTCGACATCGAGTCGATCCAGGCGGTCTCGGGCGACCAGGAGACCGAGGCGCGGTTGCTCCTCGCACCCCGCTGAGCCGGGGCGGCCTCACCGGACACCCCGGGCGGAGCGGACGGGCCCCGCCCGGGGTTCCGTCGTGCCCGGAGCGGGGAGGGAGGGTCCCGCGCGGGCCCTCTCGAACGGAAGGGGAGACCCCCCTTCCGACCTCGGTATACACCGTGTGTAGAGTTCACGGCGGCCTTCGAGCCTCCATGCCCTGACCAGGCATGGAGGCGGCCGCGTCACACACGAAACCGGGGAAAGCGGGTACCGCCATGTTCCGATCCAGGCCGCGCCGTCACGGTGGGAGGACCGCCGCCGTGCTCACCGCCGCCACACTCGTGCTCACCCTCGGCGGCTGCGGCGTGGACCCGCTCACGCCACAGGCGGCGCGGGCCGAGGCGGGCGACGACGGCAAGGCCGGCGCGGAGTCCCGCCGGGTCGACTGCGCCCGGGTGAAGTGCATCGCGCTCACCTTCGACGCCGGGCCGGGCAAGGACACCCCGCACCTCCTGGACGTCCTGAAGGAGAAGCGGGTCCCCGCGACCTTCTTCCTCCTCGGTCACAAGCACGTCGACCGCTATCCCCAGGTCGTCCGGCGCATCGCGGACGAGGGGCACGAGCTGGCCAACCACACCTGGTCGCACCGCATCCTCACCGATCTCGACGAGGGCGAGGTCCGCGAGGAGCTCTCCCGCACCCAGGACGCGATAGAGGGGATCACCGGACGCAAGCCCGTCCTCATGCGCCCGCCGCAGGGCCGCACCGACTCCACGGTCAGCGACGTCAGCCGCGAACTCGGCCTCGCCCAGGTCCTCTGGAGCATCACCGCCAAGGACTACTCCACCACCGACTCCGCGCTGATAGAGGAACGCGTCCTCACCCAGGCGCACCGCGACGGCATCATCCTGCTCCACGACATATACGACGGCACCGTCCCCGCCGTCCCCGGGATCATCGACGAGCTCCAGCGGCGCGGCTACACCTTCGTCACCGTCCCCGAGCTCCTCGCCCCCGGCGCCGCCCGCGCCGGGGCCGTCTACCGCCCCGAGAAGGACTGACCGCCACCCCGTCCCGGCCCGACCGTGACGGGTGAGCCGACTCACACCCTTCACCCCGGACCGTCCGGAACATTCGGTAATGGTTCACCGTTCTCCCTTATGTGACGGCGAAGGGGCCCGGTCCCCAAGGTCCCCCCCCAGAGGTGACCGCCCTTCGCCCGTCACGGTGAGCGGCCCCGGCTGGAATCCCCCGTCCAGCCGGGGCTCCGCCATGTCCGGGGCGGCTCGCGCACGGCGCCCGAGGGGCGCGCACCCCGGCGCGTTCGACCCGTTCGAGTGAGCTCGCGCATGAGTGCCGTCGTCACGGGCAGTGATCGTTCGGGTCGGTCGACGATCATGCTCCGGCCCTCCGACCAGGCACCACGCCATCGCGCACCGGGGGACCCATGTCGCTCTCCACCGCACCGCTCGCCCGCCGGGTCCTGCCGGCCGCCGTCGCCCTGGCCCTGCTCACCGGCTGCGCCTCCATCCGCTCCGACCTGCCCGGACCACCCGCCGTACCGACGGCGCGCGCCGCCCAGGACGCCCTCCTCAGGACGGCGGAGCGTCGCCTCGTCGACGACTGCCTCACCGGCCGAGGCGTCCGGGCCACCGCCGAACCGCGGGCCCCCGCCGAGGACCGGGCCCTGCAGGCCGCCCTGTTCGGGACCGGCCCGCGCGAACTCTCCGTGACACTCGCCACCGGCGCCACCGTCACCGCCCACAGCGACGGCTGCCTCGCCGCCGCCCGCGACCGGCTCTACGGCGACCAGCGAAGCTGGTTCCGGGTCCAGGTCGTCGTCGACAACCTCCGCGCCGAGGCCCAGGCCCGCTACCGCGACGACCCCGCCCACCGCGCCGCCCTCGCCCGGTGGACCACCTGCGTCGCACCGCCAGGCCGCCCCCGTCCCGAGCACCCCGACCCCGGGGAGGCCGCCCGCTGCGCGCGGGAGACCGGTCTCGACGAGACGCGCGCCCGGCTGGAGCGCGCCGAGCTGACCGAGGTGCGCGCCCTGCACCACGAGGAGCTCGCCACCTACCGGCAGTTGCGCGACCGCGCGCTGCGGCGGGCGGTCCTGCTGCCCGCACCCACCCCACCACCGAAAGGCAACGCCCCCTCGTGAAGCGACTTCTGGCCACCACGGCCGCCGCCCTGCTCACCCTCACCACCGGCCTCGCCGTCGCCGGGTCCGCCACCGCCGCCGACTGCCCCTCCGGACACTTCTGCGTCTGGCAGGAGGCGAACTTCGGCGGACAGCGGGCCAACTGGAGCGGTGACGACGGCTGGTGGGAGAGCTGGATCTCCGACACCGACTCCTCGTGGGCCAACCACGGCATCTCGGGTCCCGGCATCAAGGACCACGTCCGGGTCTACGAGAGCGCCTGGCAGGGCGGCAGCATGACCGTCTGTCTCGCCCCGGGACAGGAGGTGGGGTACAACGGCGCGGCCAACGACCGCGGCGACTCCCACATCTGGGCGACCGGCTGCTGACCCCGGGCCCGGCGCACCCGTCACGGGGTGCGCCGGGCTCCCGGGTGCCGCAGTGCCGAGGCGAGCATCAGGCCGGCGCCCCGGACCACGCTGGTCGCCGGGTCGTTGGCCAGTCGGACCCGGCCGCGCAGCACCTGCGCGAGCCGCGCGGTCACGTCGAGCCGGAGCGCGCCGCCGCCGGTCACCAGGACCCCGCGGCGCAGCGCCCCGCGCACCGCGCCGGTGCCGTCCTCGCGCCACAGGTCGGCCACCATGTCCGCGGCCGTGCCCACCACGGCGTCCGGCGCCCCGTCGTGCGCCGGCAGGTCGTCCATGCCGAGCTCCGCGAGCCGCGCGTCCTGCACCTGCCCGTCCACGACGAGCGTGACCTCGGTCAGCCGGGCTCCCAGGTCGACCACGAGCAGCGGACCGCCGCCCGACGGCGCCGCGTAGGCGGCCGCGGCGCGGGCGCTGTCGACGGCGATCACCCGGACCGGGCCGAGCCCGGCCACCACCCGGCGGGCGGCCTCGCGCTCCGCCGGGGCGGCGAGCACCGGATGGGTCAGCATCACGACGGTGTCGTGGCCCTCCGCGCCCGGCGCGGAAGCGGCGAGCCGCTTGAGGAGCAGCAGCTGGGAGGAGTCGTCCGGCATCCGGCCGCGCCGGACCGCCGTGCTCGGCACGTCCGCGAAGACACCGGCGCCCGGCGCCCAGGCCCGTGTCCGTGAGCTGCCGATGTCGAGGGCGATCCCCCGTACCGGCCGCCGCGCGTCGAGGTGGGTGCCACCCGCTCCGTACGATCCCATCGCTTCCGTCCATTCCCTGTCGGCCCACTGATTACGAGGCCGATCCGCGCCCACACTATGCAGGATCCGCAGCGGGAACGCCATGGTGCTTGGGGATCGAAGGATCATGGTCGGTCCGGGGCGCCGACTCCCGCGCCCCGGACCGACCGTCCGCGGCCCGGGTCAGGCGGCGGTGCCCAGCCAGAGGTCGGGGCCGAAGACCTCGTAGTGGACGTCCGCCGGGGCGACGCCGGAGGCGACGAGGTCGCCGCGGACCGTCCGCAGGAAGGGCAGCGGACCGCAGAGGTACGCGTGGGTGCCGGCCGGCAGTTCCAGGGAGCCGACCTCGGCGAGGCCCTCGCGCGCGCCGGACGCGCCCGGCTCCTCGTACCAGAGGTGCAGGCTCCCCTCCGGCAGCCGGCCGACCAGCTCGCGCAGCTCCTCGGCGTGGGCGTGGGACTCGGGGGAGCGGTCGGCGTGCACGACGACGACCGGGCGCCGGGCGCCGGTGGCGGCCAGGTGGTCGAGCATGGCGAGCATCGGGGTGCTGCCGATGCCGGCCGAGGCGAGCAGCAGCGGCGCCTCGCCCTCGGGCAGCACCAGGTCGCCGAAGGGCGCGGAGACCTCCAGGACGTCACCCGTCGCCGCGTGGGCGTGGAGCTGGTTCGAGACCTCGCCCGCCGGGTCGCCGTCGACCCGCTTGACCGTGATCCGCCAGGCGGGACGGCCGGGGGCGGAGGAGAGGCTGTACTGGCGGATCTGGTGGGCGCCGTCCGGCAGGGCGACGCGCACGCTCACGTACTGGCCGGGCCGGAACGGCGGCAGCGGCGAGCCGTCCGGGGCGGTGAGGACGAGGGAGACGGTGTCCGCGGTCTCCTCGCGCCGCTCGGAGATCCGCACCGCGCGCCAGACGTCGCCGGCCGCGACGCCCGCCTCCTGGTAGAGGCGGTTCTCCAGGGCGATGAGCGCGTTCGCCATCAGCCAGTAGACCTCGTCCCACGCCTGGGCGACCTCGGGGGTGACGGCCTCGCCGAGCACCTCGACGATCGCGGCGAAGAGGTGCTCGTGCACGATCTTGTACTGGTCGGCCGTGACGCCGAGGGAGGCGTGCTTGTGGGCGATGCGCGAGAGCAGCGTGTCCGGACGGGTGTCCGGGTGCTCCAGGAGCGCGACGGCGAAGGCGGCTATGGAGCCGGCCAGCGCCTTGCGCTGGTCGCCGTTGGCCTGGTTGCCCCGGTTGAAGAGGTCGCGCAGCAGCTCGGGGTGGGCGTCGAAGAGCCGCCCGTAGAAGCGCTCGGTGATCTGGTCGAGCGCTCCGCCGACGGCGGGCAGGGTGGCGCGGACGACGGGTACGGCCTGCTCGGACAGCATCGGAACTCTCAATCTGGTAGATGATCTACGTATTTAAAACGAGGTGGAATCCCGGGCGGCGAGGGCCGCCCGGGGTGGTGCGTGCGGGGTCACGACGGAGGGCGCGGGGTGAGCGAGAGCAGCACCGGACCGGTCGGCGACCGTACGAGGTCGGCCACCGTGAGCGGGTCGAGCGCGCGGTAGAAGGCGTCCTGGGCCTCCCGCAGCGCGCCGCGCAGCCGGCAGGCCGCCCGCAGCGGGCACGGCGGATCGGCCTCGCAGCCGACGACCTCCTCCTCGCCCTCCAGTGTCCTGGTCAGCCAGCCCACCGAGGAGCGCCGGCCGAAGTCCGTGAGGGCGAGCCCGCCTCCCCGCCCGCGCCGGGCCTCCACCACGCCGAGGTGCCGGAGTCGGGTGACCACCTTCGCCATGTGGGCGTGCGGCACCGCCATCTCCTCCGCCACCGCTCGCGTGGTGACGGGCTCCTCGTCGTCGGCGACCGCCAGGCGCATCACGGCGCGCAGGGCCAGGTCGGTGAACTTGGTCAACCTCACGAGCCGACCGTATCAAAGAGGTATCCCGGACTCGCATTAAGGGTGCGCAGTCCGGGACACCGGGGCCCGCCGGGCGGGGGGTGGGGCGGGAGCGGGTCAGGCGAGGACCTTGGCCTTCGCCTGCTGGAACTCCTCCTCGGAGATCGCGCCCTTCGTCTTGAGGTCGGCGAGCCGCGCCAGTTCGTCCGAGGCACTCGGGCCGCCCGCCGCGGCCTGGGTGCCCGCCGTCTGCCGGATGTACTCCTGGAAGCGGGCCTCCGCGTCCTTCGCCTGCTTCGCGTCACGCCGGCTCATGCCCTTGCCCCGGGCGATCACGTAGACGAGGACGCCCAGATAGGGGAGCAGGATGCAGAAGATCAGCCACCCCGCCTTGCCCCAGCCGCCCATCTCGTGGTCCCGGAAGATGTCGGAGATCACCTTGAAGAGCAGGAAGAGCCACATGATCCAGAGGAAGAACCACATCATCGTCCAGAAGACGTTCAGGAGGGGGTAGTCGTCCATTCCTGCACACTCCGTTCCCTCGCCGGCCGGGAGGCCGCGCGTTGCAGCGAGTCTCACCCGTCCGGCCCGCCCTCGCATGTCGTGGCCGCGCGGTCGCACTCGGCGTGCGGGCCCGTGGCCTCCGTGGTCGCATGGAGATCCCGTCCGTGGAGGGCGGCCACGGGGGATGACGAGGAGCGGAGTTTCATGGGACCGGTGGAATGCGTGGTGCTCGCCTTTCCGGGCGAGCGGCTCAAGGTGGCGGCCGTCGCCGCGATCGCCGACCTCCGCAAGGAGGGGCAGGTCCGGCTGATCGACTCGCTCGTGGTGGTGAAGTCGCCCTCCGGGGAGGTCTCCAGCTCCGAGCTCATCGAGTACGACGAGTACGACGAGGCCACGGCGGAGATCGGGCCCGAGGCCAACCTGCTCGGCCCCGAGGACGCGGCCGAGGTCGCCCAGTCGCTCGAAGCGGGTTCCTGCGCGCTGATGCTGCTGGTCGAGCACATCTGGGCCGCGCGGGCCGCCGAGGCGATCCGCGAGGCGGGCGGTCGCGTCGCGGCGCGGGTGCCCATCCCCGACGCCCATGTGGAAGAGGCGCGGACCGCCTATCAGGAAGCGGTCGCCGCGGCCGCCGAAAGGAGCTGAGGCCGGATGTTCATGCGACGCCGCCCCCTCGTCCGCCCGGTGGTCCGCCCCGCGGGAGCCCCGCTGCTGCGCGGCGCCCTCGTCGGCGGAGCCACGTACGCGGCGGGCCGCAGCGCGGCCCGGGCCTCCCGACGCGAACAGGACCAGGAACAGGCCATCGCCGACCTCCAGTACCAGCAGCAACAGGAGGCTCAGCAGGCCCAACAGGCGGCCCCCGCCCCGCCGCCCGCGCCCCCGCAGGCCGCACCGGCCGCGCAGCCGGCCGCGCAGGACCCCGGCGGCCTCACGGAGCAGTTGGCCCGGCTGGGTGAGCTGGCCCAGCAGGGAGTGCTCACCCCCGAGGAGTTCGCCGCGGCGAAGGCCCGGCTCCTCGCCGGCTGACACCGGGCCGCCAGGCGTGCCCGGTGCCGGTGGAGCCGGTACGGGGCACGCGGAGCGAAGGGCAGCCGTGCGCGCCCGTTCGCCGAAGACTCTCCGGAGCGGTCAGGCGGTGCGCAGGGCCGCCAGCGCGGCGAGCGCGCGGTCCGCGTGGGCGCTCATCCGCAGCTCGCTGCGGACCACTTCCTTGACCCGCCGGTCCTGCCCGATCACGAACGTGACCCGCTTCGTCGGGGCCAGCGAGAAGCCGCGCCGCACGCCGAAGCGCTCCCGCACGGAGCCCTCGGGGTCGGAGAGCAGCGGATAGCCGAGCGAGTGCCGCTCGGCGAACTCCCGCTGCCGCTCCACCTCGTCGCCGCTGACACCGACGGGCAGCGCGCCGGCCGCGCGGAACTCGGCCGCCAGGTCGCGGAAGTGGCAGGCCTCGGCGGTGCAGCCCGCCGTCATCGCCGCCGGGTAGAAGAAGAGGACGACCGGTCCCTCGGCCAGCAGCCCGGAGAGGGAGCGCGCGGCACCGGTCTCATCCGGAAGGGTGAAGTCCTCGACGAGATCGCCGACGTTCATGGGGTCGCCCCTTCGTCGGGCGCCCCGGTCCCCCGGTGTCCGCCCGTTCCGCGCCCGCCGGCCACCCCGGCGGGCTACCCGAGAGTTCTACCGCAGGGTAGGAGCCGCCGTCACCCCGCTGCCGCCCCGGCCCGCGGCGATCCGCGCGTCCAGCACCGCCAGGACCCGCTCGCTCCAGCGGAGGTTCTCCTCCTCCAGCAGGCGGCCGCGCATCAGCGTCAGATACGGGCCGACGCGTTCGGACTCGCGCAGGTACGTCTCCTCGTCCCGGCCGCCGAGCAGCCACTCGCGCAGTCGCTCGTAGCGCGCCAGCTTGTCCCGGGAGGCGTCCATGTGCCGGGCCACGAAGCCCCGTACGGCCGGGGTGTCGCCGCCGTCGCACGCCTGCACCTGCACCATCAGCTCGTCCCGTACCGCGGTCGGCCGGGGCGCCACCGAGGTGAACGCGTCGAGGTCCCGCCGGCCTTCCGGGGTGAGGCTGAACATCCGCTTGTTCGGCCGCCGTTCCTGCTCGACCACCCGGGCGGTGATCAGCCCGGCCTCCGAGAGCCGGTCGAGCTCGCGGTACAGCTGCTGGGGGGTGGCGGCCCAGAAATTGGCGACGGACACGTCGAAGATCTTGGCGAGGTCGTATCCGGATGCCTCGCCCTCCAGAAGAGCTGCGAGGACGGCGTGCTTGAGCGACATCCGGACACGCTAGCAGTCCGTTGAATAGTTTCCTCCGCACCTATTCAACGCGCGGAAGGGCCCCGAGGTCCCCTCGTCCGGAGGGACCCGCGCTCCGCACGGCCTTGCCGCGCGGGCGGCCCGGTGCCTGCCTAGGCTGGATCACCACGACACCGCGGGGGAGACGACCGGGGAGCCGGAGGAGCGAGCAGCGCCATGGACACCGACGCGTACGTCTACACCAGCTACATCAGGACCACCCCGGACGAGCTCTGGAAGGCGCTCACCGAGCCGGAACTCACCCGGCGCTACTGGGGCGTGGCCTTCGAGACGGAGTGGACCCCCGGCGCGCCGATGGTGTGGGACGAGGGCGACCGCAGCACCGCCGACCCCGAGCAGGTCGTCGTCGAGGCCGTGCCGGGCCGCCGCCTCGCGTACACCTGGCACACCTTCACCCCCGAATGGGCGAAGGCCGTCGGCCTGGACGACGAGGTGTACGGAGTCCTCTCCCGCGAGCGCAGGTCCACCGTCGCCTTCACCCTGGAACCCTCCGGCGACAACATGGTCCGGCTGACCGTCACCCACGACGGCCTGGAACCGGACGGCATGATGCGGGGCCTCGTCGGGGAGGGCTGGCCCGCGATCGTCTCCAGCCTCAAGTCGCTCCTGGAGACCGGCGAGGAGCTTCCGGAACCGCCCCGCTGACCCAGACGGGTCGTCTCCCGGGCCTCTCGCCCGCCACGCCCGCAGCCTTGATCATCTTTTTCTCCTCTCGTCGGTTCTGATGATCCGGCCGGTGTCCGCCCGCCGGCCGTCCGACCGGTCAGCGACGAAAGGGGAGGGTGTCCGACGTGCCGTCACGCCGATACGTACAGGGGTGGGGAGCGCTCTCCCTCGCCGTCGGGGCCGTACTCGTCACCACCGCCGCCGCACAGGACCCCGCCCCCGGCCGGGCGGCCGTCGCCGCAGCCCCGGGGCCCGCGCTTCTCACCGTCGGCACCTGCTCCGTCACCGGCGGCCTCTGCCGGGTGCCCCGCACCACCGTGAGCCTGGACGCCCCGGCGCCCGTCGAGCTGCCCGGCGTCGCCACCGGCCCCGTCGACCTCGCCCTGCGCACCCCCGGCCGGCTGACCGACGTGACCGTCACCGACCGCCGGGGGCGCCGGATCGCGGGCCGCGCCGGCGGTGACGGCACCCGCTGGACCAGCGACGTCCCGCTGCCCGCCGGAGGCGCGTACACCGCCCGGCTCGTCCTGGAGGAGGACCGCCCGGGCGGTGTGCGCCGCAGGATCCTCCGGCTCGCCGTCCGCACCGCGAAGGCCCCCGAAGGGGAGCGGCTCACCGTCGCCTTCGGCCCCGGCGAAGGCGCGCCGGGGCGGACGTACGGCGTGGGTCAGCCGGTCACCGCCCAGCTCAGCCACCCCGTCCCGGCCGCCGAGCCGGGTGCCCGCAGGATCGTCGAGCGGGCGCTGGAGGTGCGCAGCGAGCCCCGGGCCGAGGGGGCCTGGCACTGGGTGGACGCCGACACCCTGCACTACCGGCCGCGCGTCTACTGGCCCTCGGGCGCCACCGTCCGGGTCCGTTCGGGCCTCGACGGAGCCCGCGTCACCGACCGTCTGCACGGCGGCCGCTCACGCCCCCTCACCTTCACGACCGGCTCCCGCGTGGAGGCCGTCACCGACGTCGCCGCGCACGAGATGCGGGTCTACCGCGACGGCAGGCTGCTGCGGGTCATCCCGGTCACCACCGGCAAGCCCGGCTTCCGCACCCGGGTCGGCACCAAGGTCGTCCTCGGCAAGGAGTCCATGGTCCGGATGCGCGGCGACTCGATCGGCATCGCCCGCGGCAGCCGCGAGTTCTACGACCTCAAGGTGCGCTGGGCCACTCGGGTGACGTGGAGCGGCGAATACCTGCACGCGGCTCCCTGGTCCCTGGACGCGCAGGGCAGCGAGGACGTCAGCCACGGCTGCACGGGCATGTCGACGGAGGCGGCCCGCTGGCTCTTCCGCACGGTGCGCGAGGGCGACCTGGTGCGGGTCGTCCACGGCTACGGGGAGCCGATGACCCCGTTCGACAACGGCTACGGCGACTGGAACCTCGGCTGGCCCGACTGGCTGCGCGGCAGCGCCCTGGGCGTCCGTCCGGCCCGTCCCGGATCGGCCGGGAGTCCGCTGCGGCCCGCTCTCTAGGGAGTGTCTTCCGGATCGGCTCGCGGCGGGGGCCGCTCAGCCGCCCGCGCCCTCGCGGGAGGGCTCCGCGCCGGGGAGTCCGTCACCGGCGGGGCCGGGTTCGGGGGTGGACGGTGCCGGTTCGCCGAGCAGCAGCCGGGGCCGGCGCTGGAGTCCGGCGCCCACGAGGACCCCGAGGGCGATCGCGGCGACCGTGATCACCGTGCCGATCAGGCTGTTCAGGCCGCCGTCGGTGTCCTTCTCGACGATGATCTCCGAGACGCTGGTGAGCCCGACCGCGCCGGGCACCAGGAGCCAGAAGCAGGGCAGGAAGACCACCTGGTCGGGGGTGCGGGAACGCTTCTCGATCCAGCTCGCCATCGGCGGCAGGACCGCCCCGGCGGCGAAGGCGCCGAAGGTCGCGCCGGCCAGCTCGGAGGCGGTCGACTGCACGAGCCGTTCGACGAGGAGCGCGCCGAGCAGCCAGCCGGTGACCCGGGGCGGCGCGGAGAAGTACAGCAGGAAGCCGAAGCCGAGCAGCAGCACCCCGACCCAGGGCGCCCACGCGCCGAGCGGCTCGGCGGCCTTCCCGCCGGAGGGGTGCGGGCGCAGCAGCTCGGAGCCGACGAGGATGCCGAGCGAGAGCAGCAGCAGGACGGTCACCGCGCCGGCCAGCCGGGAGATCCCGGACAGCGCGGCCCCGGTGGCCAGTTCGATGGCGCCGAGGGTGAGCGCCGCGCCGGGCAGGAAGGCGATGAGCGGCGGGATGTAGAGCACGGCGGGGTTCTCGTGGAGGAGGGGGCCCGCCCAGCGCAGCGCGGCCGCGGTGACGAGGATGGCGGCGACCACCGGCAGGGCGGTGCGGGCGGCGGGCAGCCGGTCGCCGAAGAGGCGCAGCAGGCCGACGCCCGCGCCGAGCGTCGCGTACCCGGCGATGGCGGGCACGGTCGCGTGCCGCATGGTGCCGAGACCGACCGTCAGCAGCACGTAGCCGAAGACGGTGGCGGCCGGGCTGAACCGGTCCGGCCGCTCCCGGTTCTCCCGGAGCGTGCGCCGCACCTCGTCGAACGGCACCTCCTCCGCCCGCATCCGGGTGACCAGCGCCTGGAGCGACTCCACCTGGTCGAGCCGCAGATCGGGCCCCTCGACCGGGGCGAAGTCGAGTTCGCCGCCGCGCCCGTCGGGCCCGCCGCCGACCCGCACGAAGAGCCCGGTGGGGACGACGAAGCAGCGGGCGCGGGTGCCGTAACGGGTGGCGATGTCGTGCAGCGTCCGGTCGACCTCCGAGCTGCGCTCGGCGGCCCGCAGCAGATCGGAGCCGAGCTCGCAGAGGAGCGAGGCGAGGTCCCTGAGCCGCTCCCGGCCGGCGGTCTCGTCCTCCGGCAGGGTGACGGTGCCGGTGCTCCGCCGGGGCCGCAGGGCTGCCGCCCGCCGCGCGAGACCCCGCACATCGAATCGGGACAAAAGCCGCATTCGTGAACGTTAACAGCGGTGGACGCGCGAGGAGACGGGCGCGGCCCGCCCTCGGCCGTCGCCTCCGGCGCGCCGCGCCGGATCGCGCGAAAACACCTCGCCCATCCCGCCCCGCGCTGCGAGCATGATCGGATGAACGACAGCACTCCCGCCCCCGACGAGCGCGACCGCCTCCTCTCCGAGGCCGTCGCCCTCCGTTCCGGGGGCGGCAAGGAAGAGGCCAGGGAGCGGCTGGTCGCCCTCGCCGCGCGCCTCCCCGGCGACGCCGAGGTCGCGTACCAGACCGCCTGGGCGCACGACGTGCTCGGCCTGGAGGCCGAGGCCGTGCCCTACTACGAGACCGCGCTCGCCGGTGACGGCCTCACCGCCGACGACCGGCGCGGCGCCCTCCTCGGCCTCGGCAGCACCTACCGGACCCTCGGCCGGTACGAGGACGCCGTCACGCTGCTCGAACGGGCCGCGGCCGAGTTCCCGGAGGACGGCGGACTGCGCGCCTTCCTCGCGATGGCCCTCTACAACACCGGCCGCCACCACGACTCCGTACGGCTGCTGCTGGAGCTCCTGGCCGCCACCAGCGAGGACCCGTCCGTGCGGGAGTACCGCGCGGCCATCGAGCACTACGCGCGGGACCTCGACGCGATCGGGTGAGGGCCGTCGCCGGCGACCGTCCTTCGTCGGCGTCCGTCGACCGCCGTCAGCCACGGACCGCCGTCCGTCACAGGCCGCCGTCAGCCGCGGACCGCGTCTGTCGCAGACCGGTGTCAGTCGTTGACCGCCGTCAGGAGGACCACGCAGTCGTCCACCGCGGTCAGCCCGTGCCGCTCCCTGGGGATCATCCGCAGCGCGCCCGCGGCGAGCTCGTCCGCCCAGCCGTGGGTGGTCAGCCGCACCCGGCCGGTGAGCACCTGGAGGCTCGCCGCCGGGGGAGCGTTGTGCTCGTCCAGGGCCGTGCCGGCCTTCAGCGCGATGACGGTCTGCCGCAGCACCCCGTCGTGCAGCACGAGGTGGGCGCTGCGCCCGTGCGGCGCGGTGCGGGCGGCGGCCAGGTGCTCGTCGGCGAGTGCGGTGAGGTCGGAGAGGTCCTGGTTCATACCCCCAGCCTCCAGGCTGCGTACGAGGACGCAACTCGGGGCCGCCTGGCGCCGTCGCGCTCACCCCGCCGGGAGCAGCGCCCCCGTCAGATGGTCGTACGCCACGTGCGCGTGGAGCCGGACGCCGGTCACGAGGGTGTCGTCGTCGGCGTAGAAGTGCGGGTTGTGGTTGGTGACGAGGCCGCGTCCGCCCTCCTCCGGGACCGGCAGCCCGTCGGCGCCCAGCTTCGCGTCCTGGACGCCCAGCATCACGTACAGCCCGCCGAAGCGCCGGATGAACTCGGAGACGTCGTCGTAGCCGAGGGTCGCCCCGGTCTCGGTGACCCGCTCCTCGCCCACCACCCGGCGGAGGGTCGGGAGTCCCGCCTCCACCCAGGGCGCGGAGTTGTGCACCGGCGGCACCGGCTGGAGGTACTCCACCTCGGCCGTCGCCCCGTACGCCGCCGCCGAGTGCTCGGCCAGCCGCCGGAGCCGCTCCCGCACCTCGGCCATGTCGGACTCGACGGCGCAGCGGACGGTGCCCCAGAGCGTCACCGTCTGGCCGATGATGTTGAACCGGCCGACGTCCTCGATGTGCCCGATGGTGACGGTGACCGAGGCGAAGGCGGACACCTGGCGGTACAGCTGCCCGATGCCGGTGAGCACCGCGCCGGCCGCCGGCATCGGGTCCACGCCCTGCCAGGGGGTGGAGCCGTGGACCTGCTTGCCGTTGATCGTGATCCGGACCAGCACCGAGGCGCCGTACTGGTTGCCCGCGCGGTAGCCCACGTACCCCTTCGGGAACGGCGTCACGTGCATGCCGAACGCCATCGTCGGCACCGGGTCGGCGAAGGCGTTCGCGTCGATCATGGCGAGCGCGCCGCCGGTCTCGGTCACCGGCGGTCCCTCCTCGGCCGGCTGGAAGACGAGGAGGACCGTGCCCGGCAGCCGGTCCCGCACCTCCGCCAGCACCGTCGCCGCGCCCATCAGCATGGCCGTGTGGCAGTCGTGGCCACAGGCGTGGGAGACGGGGAACGGGCCGCCCGGATAGTCGGCGTCCACCACCGAGGAGGCGAAGTCCACCCCGCACAGGTCCTTGACCGGCAGCGCGTCCGTGTCCGCGCGCAGCGCCACCACCCGGCCGCCGTCCCCGTCGGCGGTGCCGCGCAGCACGCCCACCACGCCGTGTCCGGCGATGCCCGTGCGCACCTCGTCGAGCCCCAGGCTCCGCAGGTGGTCGGCGACCAGCCGGGCGGTTCCCTCCTCGCGGTTGGACAGCTCGGGGTGCCGGTGGAGGTGGCGGCGCCAGGCGATCACCTGGGCGGAGGCCTGCGCGGCCAGCCGGTCGAGCTCGGCGTGGACGGGATCGTGGGCCATGGGGCGTCCTCTCGTGACGGTCGGTGCGTGCCGGTGTCTGCGGGGTGGACGGTGCCCCACCGGCGGCTTTCCCGGGGTGAGGCTCGCCGTCGGCCTCGTCCGCGGGCGGACGGAGAAGGGGATCGCGGTCCGACGGTGGAGAACGGGCGGTCGTCCGCCAGGGGAGCGGACCGTCGTCCGACGGTGACCGGTGAGGAGCGCGCGGGCCGTCGGCCGCGGGCGGGTGGCCGAGTCAGCGGCCGGTCAGGTCGCGGAGCGCGAAGTCCTCGGGCAGCGGGACGGCGAGCCCGTTGAGCGCCGCCACGAGCTTCTTCTCCTCGTAGGTGAAGTGCGACTCGACGAGCGCGATCAGTCCGTCCAGCTCGCCGCGCACCCGGCGGGCCTCCTCCGTGCCGAGCGGTGCGTCCGGGGCGGCGGGCAGGCCGTCGAGGAGGGCCTGGAGGCGGACCAGGATCTCCTCCACCTGGACGTGGTCGCGGGCCAGCTCGTCGAGGACGGGCCGCAACTCGGGGTGGGCCTCGGCGAGCGCGGGGAAGACGCCGCCGTCCTCGGCGGTGTGGTGGCGGGTGAGCGCGGAGCAGAAGGCGAGGCAGTGCGCCCGCAGCTCGCGGGGGCGGTCGCCGGCGCCGGACAGGAAGGTGTCGAGCCCGGAGCGGAGCCGGGCGAGCTCCTCGCGGAGCCAGAGGTGGACGTCGACGAGCTGGTTCCCGAACGCCGTGAGGCGGTCGGCCGGTTCGGAGGTGGTGGCCATGGTCCGCATGATCGCACCGGAGGGGAGCGGGGGATACGGCTCCGGGGCCGCGGCCGCGCGCGGCGGTCACGGCCCCGGAGGGGGAGCGGTCGGGGCCCGTCAGCCGGTGAAGACCTCGACCAGGGACCAGATCGCGAGGCCCGCCATGCAGACGCCGCCGACCCGCTGGACGGTCTTGAGCGGCACGCGCTTGGCGATGAAACGGCCGGCGACCAGCGCCAGGGCGGAGACCGAGGTCAGCGCGAGGAACGAGCCGATCGCGGTCGACGCGGTGCCGTTGGTGGCGGCGAGGTTGGCGGTGGTGATCTGCGTCAGGTCACCCCACTCGCTGATGAAGACGGCCATGAAGGCGGTGGAGAACACCGGCCAGAAGCCGGTGACGGTCTTGCCGCCCGCGTCGTCCTCGTCGTCGCCCCCGGCGCGCAGCAGGATGAACGCGCCGAAGCCGAACATCAGGGCGGAGACGAGTTTGACGATCCAGCCGGGGAGCAGCCCGAGGAGGCTGCCGGCGCCGACGGCGATGGCGACGTGCACCGCGAAGGCCGCGGAGGTGCCGAACCACACGTAGAGGGGACGCATGCGCGTGCCCATGGCGAGCGACGCGAACATGGTCTTGTCGGGAAGCTCGGCGAGGAAGATGAGCCCGAAGGCGGTGACGATCGCCAAGGGGTCGAGGTGCATACCGGCGCTCTCTGCTCGGTCCCGGGCCCCGTGGCTCCGCACGACACCTCGGTGGGCGACGGGAGGACCACTCGGCCCGGCATGACGGACCACGCCCACGGAACTGTGGACGTGGTGATGCCTGGCCGAAGGTCTCGCCCGTCCGCGTCGTGCGCGGACCCGGTCACCGGGAACCCGGGGGTTCCAGTGTGTCGACGACCGGTTCGCAGGGCTACTCCCCTTCGCTGCCCACCAGTGTAACCGATGGGGCGCCGGGGGAGTAGACGCTGTCTATTTCGCGCTTCGAAGATCGTAGACACTGTCTACGGGGACTGGTAGACAGTGTCCATGTCTCAGCCTTCACCTCAGGACCACGCCCGGGCTCGCCACCACTCCGGGACCGATGCCGACGCCGGCCCCGGCGTCGATGCAGGCACCGACGCGCGGGCCGAAGCCGAAGCAGAAGCCCGTCCCGGCGCGGAAGAGAAGGGCGACGGGCTGCGGGAGCGGCTCGTCAGGACCGGCGTCGCCCTCGTCGACGCCGAAGGCGCCCAGGCCCTCACCCTCCGCGAGATCGCCCGCCGCGCCGGCGTCTCCCACGGCGCGCCCCGCCGCTGGTTCCCGACCCACCTCGACCTGCTGTCGGCCATCGCCCGCGAGGGCTTCGCCGAACTCGCCGCGCGCGTCGCCGAGGCCGACCGGGAGGCCGACCGCACGGACGCCGGACCCCGGGAGCGCGTCGAGACGCTGACCCGCGTCTACCTCGGATACGCCGCCGAGCGCCGCGGCATGTACGAGCTGATGTTCCGCCACGACCTGCTGGAGAGCGGCCGGCTGGGGCTGCGCGAGACGAGCCTGCCGCTCTTCGCCCGGCTCGCCGCCCTCGTCGCCGAACTCCGTCCCGGGACCGACGCCGTCACCGCAGCCGGCGCGCTCTGGGCGAACCTCCACGGCCTGGCCCAGCTCCGCCACTGGGGCAGCCTCTCCCTCGCCACCGGCTCCGACGACCCCGCCCCGTTCGTCCGCGCCGCCCTCGACGCCCACCTCGGCCCGGCGGAGCCCACCCGATGAGCGCCACCACCGGCCCGGCGGCCCCGGGCTCGGCGACCGCCGCCCCCGCACCCACCCGGAGCGTCCGCGCCCGGACCCTCGCGTGCAGCGTCACCGGCGCCGCCGTCGTCGCCCTCGACGGCACCGTCCTGACCCTCGCCCAACCCGCCCTCCAACGGGACCTGCACACCGGCGTCGCCCAGGTCCAGTGGACCAGCACTGGCTATCTCGTCGCCGTCGCGAGCCTCCTCGTCCTCGCCGGTCGCCTCGGCGACCGGCACGGCCACCACCGGGTCTTCGCGCTCGGCTCCCTCGGCTTCGCCGCCGCCTCCGCCGGGATCGCGCTCGCCCCCGGCATCGGCACCGTGGTGCTGCTCCGCATCCTCCAAGGGGTCTGCGGGGCGCTCCTCCAGCCCGCCACCCTCGGCATGCTCCGCACCGCCTACCCGCCCGACCGGCTCACCGGCCCCATCGCGCTGCGCACCGCCGCCATCGGACTCGCCGCGGCGGCCGGCCCCCTCCTCGGCGGCGCCCTGGTCTCCGCGTACGGCTGGCGCTCCGTCTTCCTCCTCGGCGTGCCGCCGACGCTCGCCGTCGGACTCCTCGCCCTCACCGTCCGCGAGCCCCGCCGGACGGACCCGGCACGCGCGCGTGCGGGCGGCGATCCGCTGGGCGCCCTGCTGCTCGCCACCGCGCTCGGCCTCCTCGTGCACGGGCTCGTCACCCTCCCGCACCCCGGCGCCGGCGGACGGGCCGCCGTCACCCTCGCCGCCTCCGCGGCCGCCGCGCTCGCCCTCGTACGCCACGAACGGCGGGCCCCGCATCCCCTGCTGCCGCCCGCGCTGCTGCGGAGCCGGCCCGTGGCCGCCGGACTCGGCGCACTGCTGGCCGCCTCCGCCGCGCTCTCCGGCGCCCTCTTCGTCACGACGTACTTCCTCCAGGAGGTCCAGCGCCTCGACCCGCTCGACGCCGGCCTCCGCTTCCTCCCGCTCGCCGTCCTGATGGTGCTCGGCGCCCTGGGCTGCCCGCCGCTCCAGCGCCGGCTCGGCCCCCGGCGCACCGCCCTCGCCGGAGGCGGCCTGCTCACCGCCGGGGTGCTGGTCCTCGCCCGCCTCGACACCGGTGCGGGCGCCGTGGCGACCGGCACCGGCGCGGCCCTCCTCGGCGCCGGGTTCGTCACCCTGATGATCACCGCGACCGCCGCGATCGTCCGGCACGCTCCCGTGGAGCACGCCGGGGTCGCCGGCGGGCTCCAGCAGACCGCCATGAACACCGGCCCCGCCGTCGGCGTCGCCACCGCCGCCCTCCTTCTCGCCCTCGTCCCGGCGGGAGGCTTCGTCCCCGCCCACGGTGCCGCGCTCCCGGTCCTGGCGCTCGTCGCGGGCCTCACCCTGCCCGCCGCCCTCGCCCTCCCGGGGGCGTCCGGCGGCCCGGGCGACGGGACACGCCCGTCCGAAGCGCGCCGGTCCCGCCGCCCGTTCTGCGTACGATCATGAAATGCACACAGCTGGTCCCCGGCCCCGGCCCCGGCCCGCCGTCGGGTCCCGGACCCAGGTCAACCTCGGGCGCGCCCTGCCCGTCCTGGTCATGGTCCTGGTCGTCGTCGCGGACATCGTCACCCCCGACTCCGAGCGCGTCGACCGGCTCCTCTTCACCGTCCCCGCGCTCGCCGCCGCCACCTGGAGCGTGTGGGGCACCATCGGCATGGGCGTCGTCGCGATGGTCCTGCGGGCCGTGCTCGTCCTGGGCCGGGGCGAATCCGGCACCGACGAACTGCTCGCGAGCGAGGGCCTCATCCTCGGCATCACCGCCGCCTCCGCCTGGGTCAGCGCGGTCCGCACCCGCTACGAACGGGACCTCGCCGAGGTGACCGCCGTCGCCGACGTCGTCCAGCGCGTGGTGCTCCGCCCGCTCCCGCCCCGCCTCGGCCCCGTCGAACTCCACCTGCTGTACGTCGCCGCCGCGGCCAAGGCCCGGATCGGCGGCGACTTCTACGAAGCCGTGCGGATCCCCGGCGCGGTACGGATCATGCTCGGCGACGTGCAGGGCAAGGGCCTCGGAGCCGTCGAGACGGCCTCGGTCCTGCTCGGCTCCTTCCGCTCCACCGCCTACGACGCCCCCGACCTCCCCGCGCTCGCCGACCGCCTCGACGAGGGACTGGCCCGCTACGCCGCCTGGGACCCCGACTCCGACGCCGCCGAACGCTTCGCCACCGTCGTCCTCGTCGAACTCCCCGAGGGCACCGGCACCGCCCGTCTGCTCAACTGCGGCCACCCCGCCCCGCTCCTCCAGCACGGCACCGACGTCAGTCCGGTGGAGGTCGCCGACCCCTCGCTGCCGCTCAACCTCGCCGGCCTCGCCGACTCCCACCACCACGTGGAGGAGTTCCCCTTCGGCCCCGGCGACCGGCTGCTGCTCTACACCGACGGCGTCAGCGAGACCCGCGACCGCGCCGGCACCTTCTACCCGCTGGAGGAGCGGGCGCGGCAGTGGTCCACCGCCCCCTCCGAACAGGTGCCCGACCTCCTCCACCGGGACCTCGCCGCCTACGGCGACGGCGGGCTCGACGACGACGTGGCCGCGCTGCTCATCGTCCGCACCGAGGGGACGAACCCGCCGGAGCTGCCGCGCTGACCCCCTCCGGAACGACTCCGTCCGCTCCCAAACGTCGAGTTCGGGGCGACCTGGGTCGTTGCCGCCCCCTTGCGCGATCCATGCGCCCTTCGTGCGCTCTGGTCGCTCCCGTTCCGATACGTGAGGCTTGCGTGCGTCCGTATGACGGACAGTCACACTCCAGCCGAGAGGAACGGGTGCACGTGCCCCAGCCCAGCTCCACCACCGACGGTTCGTCCGAGGAGTTCCCTGGATTCCCCGGAAGCGGGGCGGCCCTCACCGAGGCCGACGCGGACCGCGTCGCCGCCGACGGCCTGTGGGCCTCCGGCGGGACCGTCCACCCCGAGGCCGTCCGCTTCGGCCAGACCGTCCTCGCCGTCCTCCTGACCGACGGCGGACCCGCCGCGGGCGCGCTCCCCGCCGGACTCGCCGAGCAGGTCGCGCGGGTGCGCGGCCTGGCGCTGCCGGCCCACCACCGCATCGAGACCACCGACGGGCTCCGCCTCTCCGCCTTCAGCCTGCGCCTGCTCGCGCCGGGCCCCCACCCGCTCGTCGTCGTCCCCTCCGGCTGGACCCCCTTCGGCTGGGGCCTCTTCCCCGGCCTCTACATGGCGCTCGCCCTGCGCGGCTACCACGTCCTCGCCTACACGCCGCGCGGCCTCGGGATCCCCGGACTCCCCACCACCTCGGAGGGGTACGTCGACGTCGCCGGCCCGCACGACGTGGCCGACGGCTCCACCGTGGTCGACTTCGGCATCGAGCGGTTCGCCCCCGCCGTCACCGGCTTCCTGGGCGAGTCCTACGGCTCCGGGATCAGCCAGCTCGTCGCCGCCCACGACGAGCGCGTCGCCGCCGTCGTCGCCCTGAGCACCTGGGGCAACCTCGCCACCAGCCTGTACGAGAACAGGACCCGTCACCTCGCCGCCGTGAAGGCCCTCATCGGCTTCACCGGCGGTCCCGTCGAGGAGAAGTTCGACGAGGAGAACCGGCGGGTCCTGGACGACTTCCTGAACGACCGGAACCTCGACGCGGTCGTCCGCTGGGCCGAGCGCCGCTCCCCGGAGACGTACACCGACCTCACCGACGACCACGGCACCCCCACCTTCTTCTCGAACACCTGGCACGAGAGCCTCTTCGCGGTCAACGAGGTGGTCGACGCCTTCGACCGGCTGCGCGTCCCCAAGCGGCTCAACCTCTGGATCGGCGACCACGCGGCCCCCGAGGGCGTCGGCCTCCTCGGAACCGCTCCGGGCGCGCCCGACCCCGTCCTGGACGAGGCGTACGCCTGGCTCGACCACCACCTCAAGGGCGAGCGCAACGGCGTCGAGGAGTGGGACGAGGTCTGCGGCCAGGTGATGTTCACGTACGTCACCGAGCCCGCGACCGACCCGGTCACCGGACGGCCCACCGGCGCCCGGCGGATCGTCGAACCCGCCGTCCGCGAGTCCCGGCCCACCTGGCGGGACGTCACCGTCGGCCACGAGGTGCTCGGCCTCACCGGCGAGGGCGCCGGCGGCACCGACGGCCGGCTCGTGCCCGCCGGGGAGGACGCGGCGACCACCGGCTGGCGCCGCACCTTCCTCGCGGGCGTCGACACGGAGGCCACCGCGATGGGCGAACCGCTCAGGACCGGCCAGGCCGAGTGGAGGGGCAACCCCAAGATCTACGACATCCGCAAGATCGACCGGCGGCACGCCCTCGCCTGGACCACGGCGCCGCTCGTCCCGGCCGACGGCGGTCCGGTCGGCCGGCGCGTCCGCGGCGTCCCGAGGCTCCGCCTCACCGTCCGCTCCACCGTCTCCGCCGCCGGGCTCATCGCCCACCTCTTCGACGTCGCCGAGGACGACACGGCCCGCATCATCACCCACGAACCGCTCAACGCCTACGACCTGACCCCCGACCGGGACACCACCGTCACCTGGCGCCTCCAGGCCGCCGCCTACGACATCCCCGCCGGTCACCGGCTGATGCTCGTCGTCGACAGCAAGGACCCGCTGTACGGGGACGCGTCCGTGACCTGGACGCAGACCGAACTCGGCTCGCCGGCCGAGGCGTCGTCCTTCCTGGAACTGCCGCTGGGCTGAGGCCCCGCCGGTCCGGTGGACCGGACGGACGTCGCCGCGGTGGATTACGCCTCGGGGTGGACGCGGCGCGCGGGGGCGGGCTTCTAGCGTGACCCGCATGAAGCGATTCACCCGGGCGGCCGCGGCCGCCGTTCTCGTCTGCTCCCTCGCGTTATCCGCCGGGACCGCCGCCGCCTCCGGCACGCAGTCCGCCGCCGGTGCCCGCGGCGGTGTCGACGCCCGCGCGGCCGCGGTTCCGTTCGCGCTGCCGGTACCGACCGGACCGCACCCCGTGGGCAGCACCGTGCTGCCGCTCGTCGACCGCTCCCGTACGGACCCCTGGGTGCCGACGGCCGACGGGCGGCGGCTGATGGTCACCCTCCACTACCCGGCCGCCCGCCCCGGCGGCGGCGCCCGAGCCCCGTACGCGACCCGTGAGGAGGCGCGGCGGCTCGCCGAGGGGCTGGGCGTGGGCGCCGCGATGCCGGCGGACGTCCTGGCCGCCACCCGGACGCACAGCCGGAGCGACGTCCGCCCCGCACCCGGACGCCGCCCGCTCGTCCTGCTCTCGCCGGGCTTCTCCGTCTCCCGCTGGACCCTCACCCACCTCGCCGAGGACCTCGCCTCGCGCGGCTACGTCGTCGCCTCCGTCGACCACGCCTACGAGTCGTACGGCATCACCCTCCCCGGCGGCGAGACGCTGGGCTGCGTCGCCTGCGCCGCCCTCGACGAACAGGGCGTTCCCGGAAGCGTCGTGACCTCCACCCGCGCCGCCGACATGCGCTTCGTCCTGGACCGCCTCACCGGCCCGGCCCCGGCGTGGCGTCACGCGCGCGTGATCGACACCCGCCGGATCGGGATGGCCGGGCACTCCATCGGCGGCGCGAGCGCGGCCACCACGATGGCGGCCGACCGCAGGGTCGACGCGGGCGTGAACATGGACGGGGCCTTCTGGGCGGACCTGCCGGCCGAGGGACTGCGGGGCCGGCCCTTCCTGATGCTCGGCACCCACGACGAGGTCCATCTGCCCGGCGGCCTGGACACCACCTGGGACCGGATCTGGCCAGCGCTCGACGGGTGGAAGCGGTGGCTCACCGTCGCCGGGGCGCGGCACTCGACCTTCTCCGACTTCCCGCTCGCCGAGCGCCACTTCGGCCTGCCCGCCGCGGACCTCGCGCCCGAGCGGGCCGTCCACCTGACCCGCGCCTACGTGGCGGCCTTCTTCGACCGCCATCTGCGCGGAGCCCCCGAAGGACCGCTCGAGGGCCCGGCGCCGGAACACCCGGAGGTCCACTTCCAGAACCCGTGAGCCGCGCGGGGCAGGGGGAGGGGCCGGGTGGACCGCGCGGGTGTCAGGCGCGGTACGCCGGGATGTGGGCGGCCGCCCAGTCGGCCAGCTCGCGGGAGCAGGCGGCGACCGACTCGCGCCAGGTGCGGTCGGCGCCGTCCCCCGCCTCGTCGCTGACGTGCTTCACGATCCGCAGCGGCACCCCGGCGAGCTCCGCGGCGGCGGCCAGGGCGTAGCCCTCCATGTCGACCAGCGGGGCCCGCTCGGCCAGCCGGGCCCGGGCGGCCTCGTCGGAGATGAACGCATCCCCGGTGGCGAGGACCACGTCACCGCCGTCGGGGAGGGCGATCGGCGCCCCGTACGTCTCGCCGGTCAGCGTCGCGAGGAGCTCGCCGTCCAGGTCGTGCTGGACGACCGTCCCGACGACGTGGGTGCCCGTCCAGCCCGAGCGCAGGGCGCCCGCGGTGCCGAGGTTGACGATGCCGGAGGGACGCGGCCCCCGGGCCAGGGCGGTGGCGAGCGCGGTCGCCGCGTTCACCTTGCCCATGCCGGTGAGGAGCACGGGCAGGGCCGTGTCGAGGAACTGCGCCTCCTCCTTCACGGCGAGGACGAGCAGCGGACGGTCGGGGGTGATGTCTCCCAGGAGTTCCATGGGCCCCACGCTAATTCGCCCGCCCCGGGGCCGTACACCCGGGACGGGCGGGGCGGCGGAGTCCGTCAGCCGAGCGAGCGGCCGCGCTCGGCCAGCGCCTCGCCGAGCACCCGCAGGGCCTTCGGCCCCACGCCGTGCAGGGCGGCGAGCTCGGCCGCCGGCACGTCCGCGAGCTGGTCGAGCCGGGTGTATCCGGCGGCGGCGAGGGCACGGGTCGCCGGAGCGCCGACACCGCGCGGGAAGTCGGTCTCGGGGCGGTCGGATCCGTTCGTCGGCATGGCCCGATCGTGCCACGGGCGGACCCGCCGTGCCGGGATTCCGCCGGATGCCACGCGGGGTCGGGGCGGGGGTCAGACGGGGAGCAGGCGGCCGATCAGCTCGCCGAGTTGGCGGGCGTTGCGGCAGGGGCGCATGTCCACCAGCTCCGCGTAGAGCGGTGCCACCGAGTCGCCGGTGCCCCACAGCGCGGGCTGCTCGGGGTTGAGCCAGTGGACCCGGCGGGCCCGGTCCACGATCAGCCGCAGCGACTCCGGGCGGGGGTCGGCGCGGTTGGTGCGGGCGTCGCCGAGGACGAAGACGACCGTGCGCGGGCCGAGCGCGTCCGCGTACCGCTCGACGAACCCGTCGAGCGCCGCCCCGTAGTCGCTCTGCCCGTGCCAGCCGGTCAGGCGGGCCTCCGCGAGGATCCGCTCGCCGAGGCCCGCAGGGTCCACCGCACCCGGTGCCAGGAGGTCGGTGACCTCGTCGACCCGGTTGACGAAGGCGAACACCCGCACCCGGCCGAACCCGTCCCGGAGCGCCTGCACCAGCGCCATCGTGAACTGTGCGAACCCGGCCACCGACCCGGACACGTCGCACAGCAGCACCAGCTCCGGACGGCCCGGACGGCGTCGGCGCAGCACCGGCCGCACCGGCACGCCGCCGGTCGACAGCGAACCCCGCAGCGTCCGGCGCAGATCGATCTCGCCGCGGGCGGCCCGCCGACGCCGGGCCGCGAGCCGGGTGGCCAGCTTCCGCGCCAGCGGCCGAACCGTACGCCGCAGCTCGTCCAGCTGTTCGCGTCCGGCCAGCAGGAAGTCCACCCGGTCGGGGGTCCCGGCGACCGCCCGCCGCGCCACCTCGTCGCGGCCCCGCAGCTCGGCGACCCGCCGCCGCGCCTCGGTCCGCACCCGCTCGCGGAAACCCTCGATCGCCCGCCGGATCTCGTCGTCCAGCAGCCGGTCGGTGAAGGCGGGGTCCTGGCCGGCGGCCGTGCGCGCGGCCCGCACCCGGGCCAGGAGGGTCTCGGGGCGGAGCCGGGAGAGCGTCTGGTGCGAGGACCAGCCGTCGGTCCCCGGCCCGGAGCCGTAGCCGCCGAAGCCGGCCACCGCCTCGGCCGCGAGCCGGTCCAGGAGGGCGGTGTCGCCGACGGCGAGGGCCTCCGCGATCCGGGCGCGCAGCCCGGCGAGATCGGCGCCGCCGTCCCCGCCCGCGTCCCCGTCGCCCTGCCGTCCGGTCCCGCGCAGTCCGGTCCCGTCGCCGGTCACCGTCGCCGGGAAGTAGAGGTCGAAGACCCGGTCGAAGACGGGGCGCTGCCGTTCCCCGTGGAGCAGGGTCGCGGCGAGCGCCTCGCGCATCAGGCCCCGGTCGGCGAAGCCCACGGCCTCCAGCGCGAGCCCGGCGTCGACGGTCTCGCCGGTGCCGATGCCGAAACCGTGCGCGCGCAGCGCGCCCACCAGGCCGGCCAGCCGCGCCACGGGCCCGTCGACCGGGGAGCCGGCGGGGTCCGGCACCGGGCCGCCGGTCACACCGCGTCCAGGTCGAGTTCGGCCCCGGCCCGCACGATGTCGTCCTGGTGCTTGAGCAGCACGCCCAGCGTCTCCCGGACCACCCGCTCGTCCAGCCGGTCCGCGCCGAGCGCGAGCAGCGTCCGCGCCCAGTCGATCGTCTCCGCCACGGACGGCACCTTCCGCAGCCGCATCGCGCGCAGCGCCCCCACGACCCGGACGACGGAGGCGGCGAGAGACGCGTCCAGACCGGGCACCTTGAGCGTGACGATCCGGCGCTCCAGCTCCTCCTCCGGGAAGCCGATGTGCAGGAAGAGACAGCGCCGGCGCAGCGCCTCGGACAGCTCGCGGCTCGCGTTCGAGGTGAGGACCGTGAAGGGGCGCCTGGTGGCGGTGATCGTCCCCAGCTCGGGCACGGTGACCTGGAAGTCCCCGAGGACCTCCAAAAGCAGGCCCTCGACCTCGACATCCGCCTTGTCGGTCTCGTCCACGAGCAGCACGGTCGGCTCCTCGGAGCGGATCGCGGTCAGCAGCGGCCGGGGGAGCAGGAACTCCTCGCTGAAGATGTCGGTGCGGGTCTCGTCCCAGGACTCGCCCCGGCCCGCGGTGATCCGCAGCAGCTGCTTGGCGTGGTTCCACTCGTACAGCGCCCGGGCCTCGTCGACGCCCTCGTAGCACTGGAGCCGTATCAGCCGGGCCCCGGTCGCCTCCGTGACAGCCTTGGCCAGCTGTGTCTTGCCGACCCCGGCCGGGCCCTCCACCAGCAGCGGCTTGCCCAGCCGGTCGGCGAGGAAGACCGTGGTCGCGATGGCGGGCGAGGCCAGATAGCCGGTCGCCGCGAGTCGCTCGGCGACCTCGTCGACGGAGCCGAAGAACCCGTTCGTCATGGCTGTCCCCCCGGGGAGCGAAGAAAGATACCGACCGGTAGCCTCATGCTGTACTTGATCAGATCCCGCATCGCCGCACAACCGTCCTCCGCGCACGGTGCGCACCGTGCGCGGAGCGCCGCCCGCTGGTGCAATGGGGTGAGCGGGCGTCGGCCGCCCGCCCGGTGACCGCACGGCGGTGGAGGTGTCGTGGCGGAACGAGAAGCGGCATCCCCGCCCACCCCCGGTGGCCCGGGGCGGACGTCCGTCGGGGCGGCCGCACGCCTGGCCGAGGCCCTGGACGCGGCCATCGGATCCATCGGCACGACGCTCGACGAGACCACCACCTGCCGCGAACTCACCGCCTTCCTCGCCCGGCACCCCGGCGGCGCGGCCACCGTCGCCCTGACGCCCGCGCCCGGCGAGGACGCCGTGCCGGACCCGGCGGCCCCCTCCGCGCCGGCCCCCGCGGGTCCGGGAGCCGCGCAGACGCTGACGGTCCCGCTCGCCGTGGACCGCGAGCGGCCCCTGGGCACGGTCACGCTCGCCCGCACCGCACCGCCGTACACCGACGACGACCTCACCGTGCTGCGGCAGGCGGCGCGGCTGGCCGCCCGTCACATCCGGCACGCCCGGCGGCTCGCCGCCACCGAGGACACCGCCCTCCACCTCCAGCGGGCGCTCGTCGCCGAACCCGGCAGGCCGCACCCCAATCTGGAGATCGCCGGCCGCTACCTGCCCGCCGGCCCCCGGACCCTGGTCGGCGGTGACTGGTTCGAGACGGTACGGCTCCACTTCGGCCGCAGCCTGCTCGTCGTCGGCGACGTCATGGGCCACGGTCTCGACGCGGCCGTCGACATGAACGCCTACCGCTCCGCGCTCCGCGAGGTGGCGGCCACCGACCTGCCGCCCCACCGGGTGCTGCGCCATCTGGACGCGGTCGTCGCCCAGGACGGCGCCCGCCGCCCGGCGACCTGCCTCCTGGTCCGCGTGGACCCGGGGCGCGGCACCGCGACCTTCGCCAGCGCCGGTCACCTGCCGCCGGCGGTCTTCGGCGCGGACGGCTCGGCCGAACTAGTGGACCTCCCCGTCGGTCCGCCGCTCGGCACCGGTGTAGGCGGCTACGACCCCGCCACTCGGCCGCTGGCCGAGGGCGACACCCTGCTGCTCTTCACCGACGGCCTGGTCGAGCGCAGGGGAGAGGACATCGACGTCTCACTGGCCCGGCTGGCCGGACTCCGCCTGCCCCCGGACCCCGGACCGGAACGGGTCGTCGACGAGGTCCTCGACCGGCTCGACGCCCACCACGCCGAGGACGACGTCGCCGTCCTCGCGGCCCGGGTCCGCGGCCGCCCGGCGAGCTGATCCGGCGGCGGTGACGGAGCGCTTCCCGGACCCCACCCACGGTGGTGACAAAGAGTCACATCGCCCTCTCCGACCGACGGTTTCCGGACTCGACGGGATTCTTTCGCCAGGACGCTTGTGCCGCGCCCCGGAGCCCGGCACGCTCCTCGTATGAACACGGCCAGGCATGCCAGTGAACGTCTGATGAGCTGGCCCTCGCTGACCCCCGGCCGGGCGCACTGCGGTGCGGAACTCGGTCTCGGGACGGCGACGGAGGAGATCGTCCACTTCCACGGCGAGCACGAGGCCGACGTCCACCTCACCCGCGCGATGGTCGCCAGGCTGCGCCCCGCCCTCCAGAACTCCACCGCGGTACGGCTCCGGGCCGGATCCGGCTGGGTGACGGTCCTGCTCGACGCGGGCTCCGACATCGACCTGCTCGCCACCCTGGTCAGCGCCGCCCTCCAGGCCACCGCGGTCCCGGACGTGGCGCCCGACCGCTGTACCCGCGCCCGCCCGGTCCTCGCCCAGCGCTGACCGGACGGGCGCGTGCAGGGCGTCAGGCGCGAGCGCCGTCGCCCGTCTCCCGGCCGGGAACCGGGAAGAGCATGCAGGTGCTGGTGGCGTGCGCCAGGAGGCGGTCCTGCGCGTCGTAGAGGCCGGCCTCCGCGAGCGCGGTGCGCCGTCCCTGCGAGAGGACCGTGCCCACGGCCCGCACCTTGCCGGTGTCCATCGTGATCGGGCGCAGGAAGCGGGTCTGCAGGTCGAGCGAGGTGTAGGCGGTGCCCTGTGGGAGCGTGGTGTGCACCGCGCACCCGGCCGCCGAGTCGAGGAGCGTGGCGTAGACCCCGCCGTGCACACTGCCGATCGGGTTGTAGTGCTCCTCGCCCGGCTCCAGGGCGAAGACGGCACGCCCGTGCTCGGCCTCCTCCAGCGAGAACCCGAGCAGCGCCGCGATCGGCGGGCCCGGCAGCCGGCCCGCGATCATCTCCCGCAGGAAGTCGAGCCCCGCCATCGACGCCGCCGCCCGCGCGGTGGCCCCGGCGTCCTCCCACTCGACCGTCCGTGACCGCCCCATGACCACTCCACTCCGTCGTTCCCGCCCGCCGTACCGACGGCTGGCTCTGTACTGCGAAGCTAGACCCCACGTCAGCTGACTGTCAACGACGCAGCCAGGTGGCTAGAGTGTGACGATGAAGTGGCTGGAGACGGACACCGAGAACTGCTCGGTCCGGCGCACCCTGGACCTCGTGGGCGAGAAGTGGAGCCTGCTCATCCTGCGCGACGCCTTCAACGGCGTCCGCCGCTACGACGACTTCCACCGCCACATCGGCCTCTCCGAGGCCGTCCTCGCCGACCGGCTCCGCAAACTCGTCGCCGCCGGTGTCCTCCGCAGCGTCCCGTACCGGGAACCCGGCACCCGCACCCGCAACGAGTACCGCCTCACCCCCAAGGGCATCGACCTCTGGCCCGTCATGCTCGCCCTCAAGCAGTGGGGCGACACCCACACCGGCGACCCCGAGGGCCCCGCCCTGGACATCCGCCACACCGCCTGCGGAGCCCCCGTCCAGGTCGTCGTCCAGTGCGCCGGCGAGGACGCCGAGGTCCTCACCGCCCGTGACGTGACCGTCGCCCCCGGCCCCGGAGCCCGCCCCCTGCCCTGACCCCCACCCACCCGTTCGGCCCCATCACCGCAGCACCCGGCGCCGTGGCGGGTACCGGACCAGACATGCCCCCCACCCCCGGTACGCCGAGCGACCAGCCGCCGCCCGAACCAGCCCGACCGATCCACCGGCTGCACGCCCGCCTGCTCGACTCCCCCGTGGGGCTCGCCTGGAACCGCGGCCGCGCCATGGAACTCATGCACCGCGCCATGGGTTTCGCCGCCCTCAGCCTCCTCACCCTCGTCCCCCTGCTCATCGTGGTGGCCGCCGCCGACCTCTCCCGCGGCCAGGGCTTCGCCCGCTGGCTCATCCAGGGCCTCGGCGTCACCGAGGTCTCCGAGGAAGAGGTCGAACAACTCTTCGGCCAGCCCGGTCAGGCACTCCAGCGCACCACCGCCTTCGGCCTCGCCGCCCTCGCCGCCTTCGGCGTCACCTTCGGCTCCGCCGTCCAGACCGGCTACGAACGCGCCTGGGACCTCCCCACCGCCCGCTGGCACACCATGTGGCGCCATGTCGTCTGGCTCGCCGTCCTCGTCGGCGCCCTCCTCCTCTTCGTCGCCTTCCCGGCCCCCGAACGCGCCCCCGCCGGCGTGACCGTCCTCGTCGCCCTCGGCGACCTCATCGGCACCTTCCTCTTCTTCTGGTGGTCCCAGCGCTTCCTCCTGTGCGGCCGCATCCGCTGGCGCGCCCTCCTGCCCGGCGCCGTCCTCACCGCCCTGGGCCTCCTCGGACTGCGGATCTTCTCCCAACTGGTCTTCTCCCCCCTGATCGCCTCCAACGCCGTCACCTACGGCCAGTTCGGCACCGTCCTCGTCCTCCAGTCCTGGCTCGTCGGCGTCGGCTTCGTCGTCTACGGCAGCGCCCTCGTCGGCCGCCTCGTCCACGAGACCCGGGTCGACCGGCGCCTCACCCGCACCCACCCCGACCGACCCGGGCCCACCGCTCACTGATCCCGCCGGCGCACCGTCAGCACCGCCACCACCACCGCCCCCACGGCCCACCCGCCGTACACCAGCCACGCCCCGCCCGTCGTCCACGGGAACGGAGTCGCCATCCCCTCTCCGGCCAGCCGCTGCCACGCCCGGAACGGCGTCGCGTGCCCCAGCACCGCCGTCAGCCACCGCTCCTCACTCAGCACCATCGGCAGGAACAGCAGCAGTACCACCGCGCCGACCACCGCCGCCGCCCCGCGCCGCACCAGCGCCCCCAGCGCCATCCCCGCCAGCGCGCACACCGGCGCCAGCAGCGCCGACGCCACCACCAGCCGCACCGCGCCCGGATGACCCAGCGACACCCCCACGCCCCGCAGCGACAACACCGCCTGCGACACCCAGAACGAACCGCCCGCCACCACCACCCCGAACCCGGCCTGCACCCCGGCCAGCACCAGCGCCTTCGCCGATATCAGCTGCCCCCGGGCCGGCACCGCCGCGAAGCTCGTCCGCACCTGCCCGCTGCCGTACTCGCCGACCATCGCCACCGCGCCCGTCGCGGCCGAGCACAGGATCAGCACCATCGCCGCGTTCCCCGTGAACGCGTCCCCCAGCGCCAGCCCGTCCGCCACGAACGACGCCCGCGACGCCTCGTCATACGCGAACCAGTACCGGTAGTGGTCCCACGCCGTGCCCACGTTGAACGCCATCACCGCCAGCGCGCCCAGCAACAGCGACCAGCCGGTCGACCGCAGCGACCACAGCTTCAGCCACTCCGAACCCACCAGATCCCGGAACCGGGCCCGCGGCTCCACCACGGGAACGACCAGCGCCGTCATCGCGCACCTCCTGCCGTGTAGTCGGCGCTCTCCGCCGTCAGCTCCATGAACGCCTCCTCGAGGGAGGCCCTGCGGGTGGTCAGCTGGTCCAGCACCACCCGGTGCTCGGCCGCCAGCTCACCGATCCGGGCCGCGCTCAGCCCGGTCACCGTCAGCCTGCCCTCCTCCGAGACGACCTCCGCGCCCGAGGCCAGCAACAGCGGCGCCAGCACCCCCGGATCCGGCGTCCCGACCGCCACGCTCGGCCGCGCCCCGCGCGCCGCGAACTCGGCCAGGCTCTCCTCCGCGATCAGCCGCCCCCGGCCGACCACCACCAGGTCGTCGGCCGTGTGCTCCATCTCGCTCATCAGATGGCTGGAGACGAACACCGTCCGCCCCTCCCCGGCGAGCCGCCCGAACAACTCCCGCACCCAGCGCACCCCCTCCGGGTCCAGCCCGTTCAGCGGCTCGTCGAACAGCAGCACCGGCGGATCGCCCAGCAGCGCGCCCGCTATGCCCAGCCGCTGCCGCATCCCCAGTGAGAAGCCGCCGATCCGACGCCGCGCCGCAGCACCGAGACCGACCTCCTCCAGCACCGCGTCCACCCGGGCCACCGGTATCCGGTTGCTCCGCGCGAGGACCGCGAGGTGCGCCCGCGCCGTCCGTCCGCCGTGCACGTCCGCGGCGTCCAGCAGCGCGCCCACGTGCCGCAGCCCGCGCGGCCGGTCCGCGAACCGCCGGCCGTCGACCGTCACCGCGCCGCTCGTCGGCGCGTGCAGTCCGAGGACCATCCGCAGCGTCGTGCTCTTCCCCGCTCCGTTGGGCCCGAGGAAGCCGGTGACCCGGCCCGGCCGCACGGTGAACGTCAACCCGTCGACCGCGGTGGTGGCGCCGTAGCGCTTCGTGAGTTCCCTGACTTCGATCATGCCCACCACGGTGCCGCCCCGCCCCCTCCCCGGGCATCGGACCAGGACTGACAATCAACCGACGGACAGTCATCCCCGGTTGTACAACCTGGGTCTGATGACCAGGCACCGCCCCGCGATCTACGATCCCCGCATGTCAGCGTCCTCGGCGGTTCCGCTCCGCGAACGGGTCACGCCCGGCTGGTGGGCCGCGCTCGCCTGGCTCGCCGGCCTCCTCTTCACCGTGCTCCTGCGCATGCGCCTGCCCGGTCAGGAAGAGGCCGACGTGCTCGTGGGCGTCGTCTTCCTCCGCTGGGACGGGCTCACCATGCTCGCCCTCGCCACCGCCCTGGCCCTCCGCGGCAGCGCGCTCCTCGACCGCAGGGCCACCGCCGGGCTCGGCCACCTCCTCGCCGCCGCCGTCCTCTGCTCCTTTCCGCTGGGCGTCACCGCCATACCGCTCGCCCAGTACCTCGCCGTCGACGTCGCCCTCTACACGATCGCCGTCCACCGGCCGAGGAAGGAGTCCGAGCGCGCCGTCCTCCTCGCGGTCGGCGTCGCCCTCGGCCACCTCGCCATCCGGCTGCTCGCCGGCTGGAGCGCGGGCACCACCACCGCCCTCGCCGTGCTCTCCACCGCGGGCGCCGTCTGGCTCTTCGGCCGCTCCGTGCGCCAGAACCGGCTCCACGCCGACGAGACCAGGGCCCGCACCGCCGAACAGGCCGTCGTCGCCGAACGGCTCCGGATCGCCCGCGAGATGCACGACACCGTCGCCCACAGCATCGGCATCGTCGCCCTCCAGGCCGGCGCCGCCCGGCTCGTCATCGACAAGCGGCCCGAGCTGGCCCGTGAAGCCCTCGGCGAGATCGAGACCGCCAGCCGCGAGACCCTCGCCGGCCTCCGCCGGATGCTCGGCGCCCTCCGTGCCGCCGACGCCCCGCCGGACATACCCGCCGACACCGCCGCCGAGCCCGACCCGTCCGGCCCGCCGGGGCTCGCCGCCCTCGACCGCCTCGCAGAGACGACCGGCGCCGCCGGGGTGCGCGTCACCGTCCGCCGGGTCGGCGCGCCGCGGCCGCTGCCGCCCGACGTCGACCTCTCCGCCTTCCGCGTCCTCCAGGAGTCCGTCACCAACGTCGTCCGCCACTCCGGCGCCGACCGCTGCACCATCACCGTCGACCACCGCGACCCCGAGACCCTCGTCCTCACCGTCGAGGACCCCGGGCCCGCTCCCGAGGAGCGCCGCCGCGAGCGGACCGGCGCGGGTTCCGGGTACGGCCTCGTCGGGATGCGCGAGCGCGTCGGACTGCTGCACGGGGAGTTCACCGCCGGGCCCCGCCCCGGCGGAGGATTCCGCGTCACCGCCCACCTTCCCGTCCCACCAGGAGCCGCCCCCGCATGAACGACACCACCACCGTCTCCCCCTCCACCGCCCCGACGCCCCGGGTCCGGGTCGTCCTCGCCGACGACCAGCCGCTGGCGCGCACCGCCCTGCGCATGGTCATCGCCGAGACCGACGACCTCCTGGTCGCCGGCGAGGCGTCCGACGGCGCCGAGGCCGTCCGGCTCGTCGAGGAGACCGGCGCCGACGTGGTCGTGATGGACCTGCGCATGCCCGGCGTCGACGGCATCGAGGCCACCCGGCGGATCACCTCGGGGGACACCGGCGCCCGGGTGGTCGTCCTCACCACCTTCGACGCCGACGAGGACGTCTTCGGCGCGCTCGACGCCGGCGCCTCCGGCTTCCTGGTCAAGGACATGTCCGTGGCCGACATACTCGCCGCCGTCCGCGTCGTCGCCTCCGGCGACGCCCTCATCGCCCCCGGCGTCACCGGACGCCTCATCAAGCAGTTCACCCGCCGCCCCCGCGAAGGACGGGACGGCCCCGGGGCCTCGCCCTCGCCCGCCGCCCTGCGGCTCGTCGAGCGCACCACCGAGCGCGAACAGGAAGTCCTCACCCTCGTCGGCCGCGGCCTGTCGAACACGGAGATCGCCGAGGGGCTCCACATCTCGCTCGCCACCGTCAAGACCTACGTCACCCGGCTCCTCGCCAAGCTCGACGCCCGCGACCGGGTCCAGCTCGTCATCCTCGCCTACGAGGCCGGACTCGTCACCGCGGGGGCCGACCACACCCTCCGGTGACCGGCCCCGGAGCCGCCGGGCGCCCCGCGGCGGAGCGCACCCACGTCGTCGGCCGCCGCGGTGCCGAGGGCCCCGCCGACCACATCGGCTTCCTCCTCGACGGCGGCGAGTTGACGGACAGACGGACGGACGGATCGCCTCCCTCGTCCTCGACCCGGAAGAGGACACCGCCTCCGCGCCGACGGGCCGGGAACCGTAACCCTTTTCCGTCCCAGTAGTTGACCAGGGCATGAAGAAGCGCAGCATGCTCGCCATCGCCTCCCTCGCCGCAGGCGTCGTCACCGCCCTCGTCACCCCGCCGCCGCAGGCCAGCGCCGCGGAGAGTCCGCTCGGCGGGGCCACCGGACTCCTCCAGGAGGAGGGCGCCGGGACCGTCCTCCACGAGACCGTCACCACCGTGGAGAGCACCGTCGCCGACAGCTCCGCCCAGGGACTCCGCTGATCCCGGGCCCCCACCGCCTCCGGTGCCCCGCGCTCCAGGCGCGGGGCACCGGCGTGTCGTGAGACCCGCCGGGAGGCGGCCCGTGCGCGCGCGGTGCGCGGGTAATGACAGGATGTCCCCATGAGCAACAACGTTTTCTTCGACATCACCATCGACGACAAGCCGGCCGGCCGGATCGTCTTCCAGCTGTTCGACGACGTCGTCCCGGACACGGCCAAGAACTTCCGCGAGCTCGCCACCGGCCAGCACGGCTTCGGCTACGAGGGCTCCTCCTTCCACCGCGTCATCCCCGCCTTCATGCTGCAGGGCGGCGACTTCACCGCGGGCAACGGCACCGGCGGCAAGAGCATCTACGGCGAGAAGTTCGCGGACGAGAACTTCAAGCTGAAGCACGACCGCCCGTTCCTGCTCTCGATGGCGAACGCGGGCCGTAACACCAACGGTTCGCAGTTCTTCATCACCACCATCGTGACCGACTGGCTGGACGGCAAGCACGTCGTCTTCGGCGAGGTCGTCGAGGGCCAGGACATCGTCAAGCAGGTCGAGGCCCTGGGCTCCGGCTCCGGCGCCACCAAGGCCAAGATCACGATCGCCAAGTCCGGCGTCGTCGAGGGCTGACCCGACCGCACCCGGCACGTCGTGGCACGGGGCGGCGGGAGCGGTGTCCACGGACTCCACTCCCACCGCCCCGGCTCCTTCCCGCGCTCAGTCGCCCTCGCCGTACCGGCGCTCGAACCGGGCGATCCGGCCCTCCGGGTCGACGCTCCGGGCCTTGCCCGTGAAGTACGGGTGGCTCTCCGAGGAGATCTCGACGTCGATCACCGGATAGGTGTTGCCGTCGTCCCACTCGATGCTCTGCTCGCTCGTCGCGGTCGACCGCGTCAGGAACGCGTATCCCGCCGAGCGGTCACGGAAGACCACGGGCCGGTAGTCGGGCTGCTTGTCCTGCTGCACGGGACCTCCTCGCCTCGGACGGCCCGCCGCGCGGCCCGCCCCGTCTCGTCCGGCCCGAACGGCCCGGATCTCCCCAGCCTCGCCCTGCCCACCCCCGCCGACCAGCGCCGCTGACCCGACCGGGTGAGCCGCCGGGCGCGCGACGGGCGCTATCCGCCGCGCCCCCGCCACCGCGCCGCGAGCAGCAGGGCGATGTCGTCCGGCCGGTCCGAGGACCGCACCGCCTCGTGCATCAGCCGGTCCGCCGCCTCCGCCAGCGGCAGCGAGCCCGTCGACGCCAGCGTCCGCCGCAGCCGCTCCACCCCCTCGTCGATGTCGGCGCCCGGCCGCTCCACCAGACCGTCCGTGAACAGCGCCAGCACCGCGCCCTCGGCCAGCCGCAGCCGCGTCACCGGATAGGCGGCACGCCCGTCCACCCCCAGGACCACCCCGCCCGCGATGTCCAGCAGCTCCGCCGAACCGTCCGGATGCCGCAGCAACGGCTGCGGATGCCCGGCCCGGACCGCCTGCACCTCCCCGGTCCGCGCGTCCAGGAGCACGTAGCAGGCGCTCGCGAACTGTCCCGGGTCCAGATCGATGAGCAGCCGGTTGGTGCCCCGCACCACGTCCTGCGGCGGCAGCCCGCTCAGCGCGAAGGCGCGCACCGCGCTCCGCAGCTGTCCCATCGTGGCCGCCGCCGCGACCCCGTGCCCCTGCACGTCCCCGATCACCAGCGCCAGCTCGCCCCGGGCCGTCTCCACCACGTCGTACCAGTCGCCCCCCACGTCCATGCCCTGCGTCCCCGGCAGGTAGCGGCCCACCGTCTCCAGGCCCTCCCGCACCGGCAGCCGGTGCGGGAGCAGCGCGTCCTGGAGCCCGCGCGCCACGGCGGCCTCGGTGTCGTACCGCTGCGCACGCTCCAGCGCCTGCGCGATCAGCCCGGTCAGCGCGGTGAGGACGGCCCGTTCCTCCGGACTGAAGTCCCGGGGGCGGTCGAAGCCGAGGATGCACGAGCCCACCGGCCGGCCCGAGGCGATCAGCGGCAGGAACGCCCGCGCCCCCGTCTGCGCGTCCAGCGGCAGCTCCGGATAGGCCCGGCCCAGGATCTGCATCGACTCGAAGAACATCGCCCGGCCGGACGTCAGCACGTCCACCCCCGGGACGTGCGCGTCGAGCGCCGCCCCGTCGAACTGGTCCAGGAAGCCCGGCGGGAATCCCGTCTCCCACGCCAGGTACAGCCGCCGGTCGCTCAGCAGGTAGATCGCCAGCTGCCGGCCGCCGAAGGCCGGCAGCAGCTCCTCGGTCACCACCGCGGAGACCTGCCGGGCGGTCATGGCCTCGGTCAGCGCGATCGCCAGCGCCACCGGCCGGTAGAGCGACGCCGCCCGCGCGGCCTCCGTGCCGAGCCCGTCCCCGGCGCGCTCCGACGGCTGCGGCGGGGGCGGCGGTGGGGGCGGGGGCGGGAACGCCACGGGGGAGGCCGCGGCGGAGCCCGTACCGGTCTCCGGCGCGGGAGGCTGCTCGGCCCCCTGGCCCTCCTCCGGGACGAGCACCATGGTCACGCCGTCCCGGCCCGGGTGCAGGGACACCGACAGCCACCCGCCGTCCTCGGGGCGGGCCAGGAAGCGCACCGGCTCCGTCGACAGCAGCGCCGCCCGCAGCTGCTCCTCGTGGAACGGGTGGGCGAACCACGGCAGCGCCTCCCACAGCGGCCGCCCGGCCAGCGCCCCGCGCGGCCGTCCGAGCAGGCGCTCGGTGCGCTCGTTCACGTAGGTGACGCGGCCCAGCCGGTCGATGGCCAGGATCGCCCGCGGCAGCCGGTCCGTGGCGTCCGAGCCGACGAGGCTCGTGCCCAGGTCCACCAGGGCGCCCGCCAGGTGCCCGTGGCCGTCCGCCCCGACGAACCGGGAGCGCGCCGAGACCTCCAGCAGGTGCAGCCCGCCGTCCGGCCCCTTGAGCCGCAGTCGGCGGACCGAGCCCCCGCCGTCCGCGGCGCCCGTCCGGCGGGCCGCCGCCCACAGCGCGAAGCCGTCCTCCGGATCGAGTCGCGAGGTCAGCGCCTCGATCGGCATCGGCGACGGGCCGGGCACCCCGAGGATCGCCCGCAGCCCGTCGTCCATGGTCACGCTCCCCGCCGCCAGGTCCCAGTCGAAGGAGCCGAACCGCACCGGCGGCACCGCGCCCGACGGCAGCTGCACGCACAGCGGGTCACCGGGCCACCACACGCCCGTCCCGCGTGCCGTCAGCTCCGCGAGGACCTCTCCGAGGCGCAGTCCGGCGCGGGTCATCCGCTCCCGGTCCCGCGCGCCGACCGGCAGGCCGGGGGTCGGGGGCCGGAGCACCACGAGGACGCCGAAGCGTTCCCGGCCGGCGACCACGGGGGAGTACAGGGAACCGAACGGGAAGGGGAGGCTGGCCACCAGCTGGGGGAACCGCCGCATCGACTCCTCGACGTCCGACAGGTGCACCGACTGTCCGGACCGGTGGACCTCGGCGATGGGGAAGGGGCGGTTGGTGTGCATTCGCGACCAGGGCCGGAACAGCTCGCCCGGCAGCCCGGCCAGCACCGAGAGGCGCAGCAGTCCCGGCGTGCCGGAGCGCAGGTACACCCCGCCCGCGTATCCGCCGACCGCTTCCACGGCGTCCGTCGCCGCCTCCGCCAGCGCCTGGATCAAGGCTTGCGGCGGCGTGCCGGGGGACGGGCCGTGCGGGGTCACACAGTCAGGATGCGCCCGCCGTGAAACCCGCCGCATCCCGGCGCGGGACCCAGGGGGCCCGCTCACGCAGGTCTCCACGCGCGCGTGGGGGCCGCGGCGGCGGCCGGCCGCGGCCCCCGCGCGCGGGCCGCCGTCGCCCACACGGCTCCCGGGGCTGTTGACCCGGAGCGTCCGGGCCGTCACACTCGGTCGTCGTCCGTCGCCGTGAGCGTGCGGCGGGCGCGACCACCACTCACGTCACCACCTCGCGCGCAGGGGGCAGCATGACCGGCCGGGTCCTTCCGTACGACGTCCACGGCGACGGTCCGGGGAGGGCCCTCGTCCTTCACAACTGGTTCGGCGACCGCAGCAGCTTCGACCCGCTCCGCGCCCACCTCGACGAGACGGCGGGCAGCTACGCCTTCCTCGACTGCCGGGGCTACGGCGAGGCGCGGGACGCCGACGGCGCCTACACCATGGAGGAGGTCGCCGCGGACGCCCTGGCCGTCGCCGACGACCTGGGCTGGGACTCCTTCTCGGTCATCGGCCACTCGATGGGCGGCAAGGCGGCCCAGCTGATGCTGCTCGACGCCCCCGACCGGGTCCGCTCGATCGTCGGGATCTCGCCGGTCTCCGCGGCCGGTTTCCCGCTGGACGAGGAGAGCCGGCGGTTGTTCGCCGGTGCGGCCGACGACCCGGCGCTGCGACGGGTCATCATCGACCACACCACCGGCGGCCGGCACACGGGCCCGTGGCTGGACGCGGTCGTCGACCGTTCGGTCGGCCGCTCCTCGGTCGCCGCCTTCCGCGCCTACCTGGACTCGTGGTCCGGCACCGACTTCCACGAGCGGGTCCGCGACAACCCGACGCCCGTGCTGCTGGTCGTCGGCGCGCACGACCCGGCGCTCGGCGCCGAGGCGATGGAGGCGACCTGGCTGCGCTGGTACCCCAACGCGCGCCTGGAGGTCCTCGCGGACGCCGGGCACTACCCGCCGGAGGAGACCCCGAAGGACCTCGCCCGGGCCATCGAGGCGTTCCTCGCGGCCTGAGCCCCCGGGGAGCAGCTTCCGGGACCTTCCGCGGGGTCGGACGGGACTTCCGGCCCGCGTGGCGCCCGGTCGTGCGGGCAGTCGACGGGTGTACTCGATCACGAGGGCACCCGCGACGGGCGGAGCACGACCGGAAGGCAGGAACAGCGATGGGGCGCAGCGAGGAACGGGCGGCGGCACCGGAGACCACGACGGCCGGCGGGCCGTTCGTCCTCGTCGGGACGGACGGTTCGCCGTCGTCGCTCGAAGCGGTCGAGGCGGCGGCGCGGGAGGCCGGCCGGCGGGGTGCCCGGCTGGTCGTCGCGCACGCCTTCATCTGGCCGCTGTTCCGGGTCGGCCTGGAACCCTCCGTGTACGGGCCGACCGAGAGCGGGCTGCGGCGGCAGGCGCAGATCGTCGTGGACACGGCCGTGGCCCGGGCCCGGACGGTCGCCCCGGGCACCGAGGTCTCAGGCGAGCTGATCTCCGGCGAACCGCTCGTCGTCCTCGCCACCCGCTCCAAGGGGGCGGAGCTGGTGGTCGTCGGCAGCCGGGGGACCGGCGGCTTCGCCGGTGTGGTGCTCGGTTCGGTCGCCGTCCACCTCGCCGCCCACGCCGCGTGCCCCGTCCTGGTCGTGCGCGGCCCGGGCGAGCCGGACGGGCCGGTGCTCCTGGCCGTCGACGGCTCCCCGGACTCCGACGCGGCCGTCGACTTCGCCTTCACCGAGGCGCGGGCGCGCGGGGCCGGGCTCGTCGCCGTCCACGCCTGGACGCCGCGGTCGGGCCCGGGGGACCTCACGGGGCTCTTCCACAGCGCGGAGCAGGTGCACGAGGAGGCCGCCCGGGTCCTCGACGCGGCGCTCGCCCGGGCCGCCGAACGCCACCCCGGCGTCGAGGCCGAACCCCGGCTGGTGCGCGGCCGGCCCCGCGAGGTCCTGCTGGAGGAGAGCGAGAACGCCCAGCTGGTCGTCATGGGCGCGCGGGGGCGCGGCGGTTTCGCCGGGCTGCTGCTGGGCTCCGTGAGCCAGGCCCTCCTGCACCACGCCCGGTGCCCGGTCGCCATCGTGCGCGACGGCGTCGCCTGAGGCGGGGAGCGCCCGCCGGGGCGTCCGCCCGGTGGGACCCTGGAAGGGGAGGCCGGGCCGGACGGCCCGTCCGTGGAGGGGGGACGCCCACCGGGAAGGCGGCCTGTCATGTACTTCGCCGACCGTGCCGACGCGGGGCGGCAGCTCGCCGCCCGGCTCGGCCATCTCCAGGGGCGTGACGTCATCGTCCTCGGGCTGCCCCGGGGCGGGGTGCCGGTGGCGGCGGAGGTGGCCGAGGCGCTCGGCGCGCCGCTCGACATCTGCCTCGTGCGGAAGCTGGGGGTGCCGGGCCGGCCCGAGCTGGCCATGGGGGCCATCGGGGAGGGCGGGGTCCGGGTGGTCAACGAGCGGATCGTGGGGGACGCGGGCGTGGCCGAGCGGGACCTGGCGGCGGCCGAGGAGCGGGAGCGGGCGGTCATGGCCGAGCGGGCCCGGACGTACCGGGGCAGCCGTCGTCCGGTGCCGCTGGAGGGGCGGACGGTGGTGGTCGTCGACGACGGGCTCGCCACCGGCGCGACCGCGCTGGCCGCCTGCCGGGTGGTCAGGGCCGGGGGCGCGGCACGGATCGTGCTGGCGGTGCCGGTGGCGCCGCACGGCTGGGCGGACCGGCTCGGCGGTGAGGCCGACGAGACGGTCGCCGTGCACGCCCCGGAGGGGTTCTACGCGGTCGGGCAGTTCTACCGGGAGTTCGAGCAGACGCCGGACGCCGAGGTGGTGGAGCGGCTCGACCGGAGCCGGGCGGCGCGGGCCGCGGTCGTCCGGCACACGGCCGTACGGATCCCGGCGGGCGGTCCGGTGCTGCCGGGTGACCTGGCGGTGCCCGACGGGGCCGCCGGGCTGGTCCTCTTCGCGCACGGGAGCGGCAGCGGCCGGCACAGTCCCCGCAACCGCGCGGTCGCCGCGGCCCTGAACGGCGCGGGGCTGGCCACGCTCCTCTTCGACCTGCTCACGGAGGCCGAGGCCACCGACAGGTCACGGGTCTTCGACACCCCGCTGCTGGCCGAGCGGCTGGGACACGCCGCCGTGTGGACGGCCGGGTGGTCCGGTACTGAGGGGCTGCCGAGGGGCTACTTCGGGGCGAGTACGGGCGCGGCCGCCGCGCTGTGGGCGGCGGCGGAACCGGGCGACGACGTGGCCGCCGTGGTGTCCCGGGGCGGCCGGCCCGATCTGGCGGGGGACCGGCTCGCCGGGGTACGGGCCCCGACACTGCTGGTCGTCGGCGGGAGCGACGACCTCGTCCTGGACCTCAACCGGCGGGCCGGGGAGCTGCTGCGCTGCGAGCACCGGCTCGAGGTCGTGCCGGGCGCCGGCCACCTCTTCGAGGAGCCGGGGGCCCTGGAGGAGGTGGCGGCGCTGGCCACGGACTGGTTCGCCGCCCACTTCGCGGCGGCGGTGGCCGGACGGGATCAGTAGGCGCCGTTGACGTTGTCGATGGAGCCGTACCGGTCGGCCGCGTAGTTGCAGGCGGCGGTGATGTTCGCGACGGGGTCGTACGGGTCGAGCGAGGTGCCCGGCACGTGGTAGGCCGAGAACGTCGGGTCGATGACCTGGAGCAGGCCCTTCGAGGGGGTGCCCTTCACGGCGTTGGAGTCCCAGAGGTTGACGGCGCGGGGGTTGCCGGAGGACTCGCGCATGACGTTGCGGAGGATGCCGTCGTACGAACCGGGGATGCCGTAACGGGCCATCACGTCCAGCGACTCGCGGATCCAGCCGTCGAGGTTGTCGCCGTACCGGGCGGCGGCCGGGGCCGCGGCCTGGACGGCGACCGGCTTGGCCTGGGTCGGGGCCTGGGTCTGTACGGCGGGGGTCGCCGTGCGGGCGGCGGAGCGGCTCGCCCGTTCGGCCGAACCGGTGGAGGCGGGCTTCGCGGCGCTCTTCCGGACCGTCTTCTCGGGCGCGGGAGCGGCCTTCGAGGAATCCCGACGAATCGTCAGTTCCAGCCCCGGATGAATGAGTGACGGATTGTCACCGACGGTCGTCTTGTTCGCCTGGTAAAGCGACTTCCAGCCGCCCTGAATTCCCTTTCGATGGGCGATCAGGGAAAGCGAGTCGCCCTTCACCACGGTGTACGCGCGGGTGGCGGCGGGAGCGGCCGGCGCCTGCGTGACGGCGGCGGTCCGTACGGTCGGGGCGCTGACGGCGGCGGCCGGTGCGGCGGACTCGGGGAGGGGCGCGGCGCCGGCCGCGGCGGGCACGACCAGCGGCAGGGCGAGGGCGACTCCGCCGGTGCCCGCGAAAGCGAGACCTCGGGAGACGGGGCGGCGTCGGGGGCGGCGGTGCTTGCCGTGAGCGGGCATGACGGTTTCCTCTCCGGCGCCTGCGAAGTGAGCTGTCGGGTTCGGACTGGAGCTGTCCGGCCGCGCGCACGCGGCTTCACCCCGAGCCGTTCCGGCAGGGCCGGACCGGCGGTGTGGTGGGTCCCCCGCTCCTGCCGTCGGGTGAAATGGGAGGTCTTTCGAGCGGTGGCAGGATTCGGCGATCCGCTCGAATGGAGGTGACCGTAGGCGAGAAATGCGCCGGGGAACAAGATGCGAATGTGCGGGAAAAGGGAAGGTGGAGATCGAATCGGCGGAATTCAAGATCGATCGTTTCGGCACCCCCTCCGGAATCCCTTGCGGCGCACGGTTCGTGACGGAGGAGGACCCGTCGTCGGCACGGAGAAAGTGAGTCGCGTCACGGGGTGCTTAATGTCCGAATAGGGCGGCTCGTACCCTTCGGGGAATTCTGCGGCGTAATGCCGGGGGTCGTTGGTCGCGCGACTGCTCCATGCGAGTGGGCATAAGTCGCAAATCGGACATTACGGCGCTAATGATGGGGGAATGTCCTCCCCCGCCCTGCTGAACGACCCCGACGCGCTCGACCGCGAGGCCGCCCGCCTCTACGAGAGCGCCGCCTGGGATCGCCTGCTCCCGTCCGCGCCCCCGGCTCCGCCCGCCCCCGCCTCCGACGCGTGGCGGAGTCTCCTCACCGTCCCCGTGGACCGGCTGGTGGCCGACGCGCTCGGCGCGCTGCCTCCGGCCCCGCCCGCCGAGCGCCCGCTGCCCGGCCGGATCGGGGCCGCCCTCCCGGACCGGCTGCACGTCTGGCGCCGGATCGGCCGGTCCGACGTGCGCCCCTCCGTCCACCTCGCCCACGCGCGCCGGGTGCTGACCGAATGGGGCTGGCAGAACACCCCGTACAAGCTGCGCGACGCCCGGGGCGCCCGCTGTCTCTGCGGCGCCCTGCTCGCCGCCCATCGGCTCGGCCACGGCAGCGCGTCGACCATGAACGAGGCCGGCGCCTGGGTCATGACCGAGCTGCGGTCCCGCGGGTGGCACGGACTCATCGGCCCCTGGAACCGCGCCCCGGGCCGCACCGCCGAGGACGCGCTCGCGCTCCTCGACGCCACGATCCGGCGCGCGGCCCTGGCCGGGCGGTGAGGGCGCGCGCCGGGGCGGTCAGCCGGTGACGCTCGGCGCCCCCGTCTCGATGTGGCCGGTGTAGCGGCGCGACCAGGTGCCGTCGATGTCCGCCAGGACGGTGAAGTCGTACCAGCCGTCCTGGTACGCCACCGCGTTGAAGTGGTCCTCGCGCGTGGAGTTCGCCGGGACGGTGTAGGTCCACGGGCCGTCCGCGCGGTAGGCGTTGGAGCGGATCGTGAAGGTGACCGGGCCGGCCGAGGTGTTGGTGAGCCGGAACCAGATCGCCGTCTTCCCGGTGCCCGGTTCGACGGCGAAGCGGGCCGCCGCCTCGATCGCCCTGCCGGCCTTGGAGGCGTCGCCGATGAACCGGCGCAGGAAGCGGTTCGGGCCCATCATCGAGAGGTCGTACTTCCCCGAGCCGGAGCCGAGGCCGATGTTGAAGTAGTCGGTGGCGGTGGTGCCGGGATCGACCGTGTACTGCCAGGCGGCGGTGTCGCGGTACTGGTGCGGGTGGATCGAGAAGTGGGCGGCCCGTCGGGCCTGCGGGCCCTCGTTGGTCATGGAGAACCAGGCGAGGATCTTGCCCGCCGCCCCGAACTCGAAGCGGTCGAGGTTGCCGTTCGGCTGGTAGGGCAGGGCCCGCGCCGGGCGGTTGCCGGGCTCCTGGGCGGGCAGCGCGTTGTTCTGCGGCGCGGGGTTGGGAAGCGGGCCGCAGGTGGACATGCCGATGACCTTCGCCGTCGACGGGAGGCCGGCGGGGACCCCGTACACCGGGCGGGCGAAGTCGAAGACGCCGGTGAGGTCGCCGGTCACCCTCCGCCGCCAGGCGCTGATGTTCGGGCAGGCCGCCGGGGTGCCGAGGGCGGCGGTCCAGGTCTCCAGGAAGCGCAGGACCGAGGTGTGGTCGAAGACCTCCGAGCTGACCCAGCCGCCGCGCGTCCACGGGGACATGACCAGCATGGGGACCCGGAAGCCGAGGCCGATCGGCGCGCCGTCGAGGTACTCGCCGGGGGTGCCGGGCGGGGCGACGGGCGGTGGCACGTGGTCGAAGAAGCCGTCGTTCTCGTCGTAGTTGAGGATCATCACGGTCGAGTCGAAGACCTCGGGGTTCGCCGTCAGGGCGCGGTAGACCAGGTCGACGAAGTGGGCGCCGTCGCCGGGAGGGGCGTACGGGTGCTCGGAGAACGCCTCGTTCGCCACCACCCACGACACCTGCGGCAGCGTCCCGGCGACGACGTCGGCGCGGATCGCGGCGGCGATGTCGTCCGGGGTCGAGCCGGTGACCTTCGGGACCGAGGCCATGCCCCGGTCGTACAGCGGGTCGCCGGGCCGGGCGTCGGTGAACCTCTTGAAGTACGCGAGGCCGTTGTCGCCGTAGTTGTCCTGGGCGTTCTGGTAGACCTTCCAGCTCACCCCGGCCCGCTGCAGCGCCTCCGCGTACGTCTCCCAGGTCAGGCCCGACTCGTCGCCGCCGTCCTTGCTGGAGCCGTCGATCTTCCCGCTCCACAGGAAGGTGCGGTTGGGGCCGGTGGCGCTGAGCGCCGAGCAGAAGTACGCGTCGCAGACCGTGTAGTGATCGGCGAGCGCGTGGTGGAAGGGGATGTCCTCGCGGTCCAGGTGGCCGAGCGTGCGGGTGTTGCCCACGCCCGTCACCCAGTTGTCGAGCCGGCCCTTGTTCCACGCGGAGTGCTGCGAGGTCCAGCTGTGCGGCAGGTCGCCGTTGCACTGGGCGAGCGTCTCGCCGTCGACCCCGCCGGCCGGCGGCGTGTCGCTCAGCTTCCACGGGAACTGCCGGCCGCCCCAGTTCGGCTGCTGGAAGGTGCCCCAGCCGCCGGGGATGTTTCCCGCCGCCCGGTCGCCGAAGCCGCGCACGCCGCGGAGCGTGCCGAAGTAGTGGTCGAAGCTGCGGTTCTCCTGCATCAGGATCACCACGTGCCGGACGTCGGTCAGGGTGCCGGTCGCGGCCCGCGCGGCGGCCGAGGCCGTCGCCGGGGGCAGTCCGGCCCCCGTGACGAGTCCGGCACCGAGCCCCGCGCCGATCCCGACGAACCCTCTGCGGCTGATGGGAAGCATGCCCCGCCCCTCCTGTCACGGTGTGCCCCGCGGGCACGTCGGCAGACATGATGGGGGAGCGGCGCCCAAAGGTATACGCCCGTGAAGTAAGGGCTTGGTGAACACCCGGATCGCGGGCGTTCACCCTGGTCCAACCAGTGCGGGATTGGTATCAGGTGCGACCAATAGGTGGTGCGGGGGTCGTCAGACGGTGTGGACCCGGACCCCCGCCTCGGTCAGCCGGTCCGCCGTCCCCGGGTCGACGCCGGTGTCGGTCACCAGCAGGTCGACCCGGTCGAGGCCGCAGATCCGGGCGAAGGCGCGCCGCCCCAGCTTCGACGAGTCGGTCACCACGACGACCCGGCCGGCCCGTTCGGCGAAGAGCCGGCTGATGCTGGCCTCCTCCTCCTGGTGCGCCATCGCCCCGAGCGCCGGGTCCACCCCGTCGACCCCGAGCACCACCGTGTCGAGGACCACCTCGTCCAGGACGCCTGCGGCGAGCGGACCCACCAGTTCGTAGCTCTGCGGGCGGGCCACCCCGCCGGTCGTCACGAGCTTGATCTGGGGGCGCACCGCCAGCTCGGAGGCGATGTTGAGCGCGTTGGTGACCACGGTCAGGGCGGGGCCGGCGGCCGGGGCGGGATGGCCGGCCTCGGGGCGCTCGCCCGCGAACCGCACGGCCAGCGCCCGCGCGACCTCGCTGGTCGTCGTCCCGCCGTTCAGTCCGACGACCTCGCCCGGCGCGATCAGCTCGGCCGCGGCGGCGGCGATCCGGGACTTCTCCGCGGCGTGCCGGCCCGACTTGTAGCGCAGCGGCAGCTCGTACGACACCCCGTGCGCGAGCGCTCCGCCGCGGGTGCGGACCAGGAGGCGCTGCTCGGCGAGTTCGTCGAGGTCGCGGCGGATGGTGGCCGCGGAGACGGCCAGGGACGTCGCGGCCTCCTCGACCTCCAGCCTGCCCGCGGACGCGAGGAGTTCCAGGAGCGCGTTCCACCGCTCGTGCTTGGACATGCAGGACCGATCCTCCCGTGGGTACGGCCCTGATCCTACGTCGCCGTACGCAGGCACCCTGGCCGAAGGGTGTGTGAATCTGCTTGAATACTGCTTTCTTCGAGCATCTTCACGCATCTCTGCTGTCTCTTTCGTGCAAGGAGTGCGCATGGCCCCCTCCCGTACCACCACCGAGATCGCCACCCAACCCGCCGTCTGGCGCGAGGCGCTGCGCACGCTGCCGCGGCACGCGTCCGCGCTGCCCCGGCGCGGCGAGCGCGTCGCCGTGATCGGCTGCGGCACCTCCTGGTTCATGGCCCAGGCCTACGCCGACCTGCGCGAGGCCGGCGGCCACGGCGAGACCGACGCCTTCGCCGCCTCCCGCTTCCCCTTCTCCCGCCGCTACGACCGGGTCGTCGCCCTCACCCGCTCCGGCACCACCAGCGAGGTCCTGGCGGTCCTCGCCCGACTGGCCGGGACGGTCCCCACCGCGGCGATCACCGCCGACCCGGCCACCCCCGTCATGGAGCTGGCCGACGCCGTCGCGGTCCTCGACTTCGCCGACGAGGAGTCGGTCGTCCAGACCCGCTTCGCCACCACGGCCCTCGCCCTGTTCCGCGCCCACCTGGAGGCCGAGGACGCCCTGCCCGACGGGGTGGGGACCGTCGCCCGCGCCGCCGACGACGCCGAACTCGCCCTCGCCCGCCCGCTGGAGACCGCCGTCCGGGAGGCCGGGCAGTTCACCTTCCTCGGCACCGGCTGGACCTACGGCCTCGCCCAGGAGGCCGGGCTCAAGATGCGCGAGGCGGCCGGCGCCTGGACGGAGGCGTACCCGGCGATGGAGTACCGCCACGGGCCCATCAGCATCACCGCCCCCGGGCGCGTCGCCTGGAGCTTCGGCCCGCTGCCCGACGGCCTCGCCGAGGAGGTCCGCGCGGTCGGCGGCACCCTCGTCGCCGGAGACCTCGACCCGCTCGCCGAACTCGTCCTGGCCCAGCGGCTCGCCGTCGCGGTCGCCGAGGACCGCGGCCTCGACCCGGACCGGCCCCGCAACCTCACCCGCTCCGTCGTCCTCGCCGACGCGGGCGCCGGGGCCTGAGCGCGGAGCCTCCCGCCCCAGCCCGGTACTCGGCCCGTCCACCAGCCCCCGACCCCGACCCGCACCCGGAGCAGGACCATGCCACTGACCCCGACCCACGAGCTCGTCCGGCGGGCCCGCGCCGGCGGCGCCGGCACGGGCGCCTTCAACGTCCTCCAACTGGAGCACGCCCAGGCCATCGTCGCCGGAGCCGAGCGGGCCGACCGCCCGGTCGTCCTCCAGATCAGCGAGAACACCGTCCGCTACCACGGCGGTCTCGAACCCGTCGCGCTCGCCTGCCTCGCGCTCGCCCGCGCCGCCAAGACCCCCGTCGCCGTCCACCTCGACCACGCCGAGAGCACGGACCTCGTCCACGAGGCCGTGGAACTCGGCCTCGGCTCCGTGATGTTCGACGCGGCGCGGCTGCCGTACGAGGAGAACGTGGCCGCGACCCGCGCGGTCGTCGAGCACTGCCACCGGAACGGCGTCTGGGTCGAGGGCGAACTCGGCGAGATCGGCGGCAAGGGCGGGGCGCACGACCCCGGCGTCCGCACCGACCCCGACGAGGCCCGCTCCTTCGTCGCCGCCACCGGTGTGGACGCCCTCGCCGTCGCCGTCGGCAGCGTCCACCAGATGGTCACCCGGGACGCCGTCCTGGACCTCGACCTCATCGCCCGGCTCCGGGCCGCCGTCGACGTCCCCCTCGTGCTGCACGGCTCCTCCGGCGTCCCCGACCCCCTCCTCGCGCGGGCCGTGGCCGCCGGCATGACCAAGGTGAACGTCTCCACCCACCTCAACCAGGTCTTCACCCGCGCCGTCCGCGACCACCTCGCCGCCCACCCCGCCGACGTGGACCCGCGCCGCTACCTCGCCCCGGCCCGCACCGCCGTCGCCGAGGCCGTCACCCGGCTCCTCGGACTCCTCGACCCCCGCTGACCCGCACCGGGACCCGGCCGCCGAGCCTGGTGGTGACGACACCAGGTCCGGCGCGCCCTCCCCACCCCGCCGACCGCCCGGCCATGATCACCCGCATGAACCGGCTCCCGCACCACCACACCACCCTCGTCACCGGCACCGCCCAGGGCCTCGGCCGGGGCATCGCCCTCGACCTCGCCGCCCGCGGCGGCACCGTCCTGCTGCACGGCCGCGACGCCGGCCGACTCGACTCCCTCGCCGACGAGATCCGCGCCCTGGACGCCGGCGGCGAGGTCCGCACCTACCTCGCGGACCTCTCCGACCTCGACCAGGTCGGCGCCCTGGCCCGGCGGATCCGGGACGCCGAACCCCGCCTCGACGCCCTCGTGCACAACGCCGTGGCCGGCGGCGGCTCCCGGCCCCTCGCGCGCGAGGTCTCCGCCCAGGGCCACGAACTGCGCCTCGCCGTCAACCACCTCGCCCCGTACGCCCTCACCCGGGGCCTGCTGCCGCTGCTCACCACCTCGGCACCGGCCCGCGTCGTCAACGTCGCCTCCATCGGGCAGGAGGCCGTCGACTTCGACGACCCCATGTTCGAGAAGGGGTACGAGGGGCTGCGCGCCTACTGCCGCAGCAAACTCGCCCTGATCATGGCGACCTTCGCCCTCGCCGAGGAACTCGACGGCAGCGGCGTCACCGTCAACGCCCTCCACCCGGCCCACCTCATGGACACCGCGGGCGTCCGGGATTACGGCCTCACCCCGCTCGTCGGCGTCGAGGAGGGCGTCCGGCCCACCGTGCGCCTCGTCGTCGACCCGGAACAGGCCGGGGTCACCGGACGGTACTTCGACCGGTTCACCGACGCCCGGGCGCACGAGCAGGCGTACGACCCCGAGGCCCGCCGGCGCCTCATGGCGCTGACGGACCTCTGGGTCGGGGAGGGCGTGCCGGGAGCCTGACGCCCGGACCCGGTCAGCCGCGCCGGTCGGGGCCGCCGCCGCGGATCACGGGGACGAGGCCGCGCAGGGCCAGTCCGGCGGCGATCAGCGTGGTCGCCGCCACGACGAGGCCGAGGACGGCGAGCGGGGAGAGGCCGCCGCCGGTGGCGGCGAGACCGGCGCCTCCGCCGCCGACCGCACCGGCGCCGATGGGCTTTCCGTACATGGGGATTCCTTTCCGCGGCCCGGGGCCGTCAGGTGGCGACCCAGCGCTCCTGCCGGCGCAGGGCCAGGTCGATGAGGGACTTCACGAAGACCAGCTGCCGGAACGCGTCGTACAGCAGCTCGGGGACGAGGGGCAGCGCCAGGAGCACCGCCCGGCGGCCGGCCCGGCGGACCGTCAGGGTCCGCTCCAGGACGAAGAGCAGGGTGATCGCCGTCCAGAACGGCGAGAAGCCCTGCCAACCGACGGTGGCGAGGACCAGCACGGTGAAGGTCACGAAGAGCGCGAGGGCCAGAGCGCCGATCCCCAGCATCAGCTGCTGCCCGAAGTACGGCAGCGTCACGCGGGTCAGGCCGTAGTCGCGGAGGTTCTCCAGGGCGCCGCGCTGCCAGCGCATCCGCTGGTGCCACAGCTTGGGCAGCGTCGGCATCACCTCGGTGACGAGCCAGCAGGCGTCGGGGGAGACCGTGCGGTACCCCAGGGTCTTGACCGCCTTGGTGATCTCGTCGTCCTCGGTCAGCGAGGCCAGGCTGTAGTGCCCCTCGCCGCCGCCGATCACACCCTCGCGGCGGGCGGCGCGGACCTCGCGCAGCACCCGGGCGCGGAAGACGGTGCCCGTGCCGGTCAGCACGTCGGCCTTGTTGCCCTTGCGGTGCACCTCCAGCGCGTAGCGCTCGTACTCCATGCGCTGGAGCAGGCCGAGGAGACCGCCGCCCTCCTCGCCGAAGAAGATCCCGCCGACCGCGCCGACGCCCTCGTCGGCGGCGAGGGTCTCGGTGGCGGAGGCCACGAAGGACGGGTTGAGGACGGTGTCGGCGTCCTGGACGAGCACCAGGTCGTCCGGGGCCAGTTCGTCCAGCAGCGCGGGCAGCGCCTGGTTGAGGGCGCCGGCCTTCTTGTCCCGGTTGTCCGCCGGGACGAACACCTCGGCGCCGCACCGTTCCGCCAGCGCGGCGGTGCGGTCGGTGCAGTTGTCGGCCACCACCAGGATCCGGTCCGGCACCCGCCGCTGCCGGTACAGGCCGGTGAGCGTGGCGACGACGCGGTCCTCCTCGTTGTGCGCGGGCACCACGGCCACCACGCGCATCGGAGCCTCCTCCCGTATGTTTCGTCCCTTTCGTCCATCACGGTGGCGCGGCCGGGTTGCGGGAGGGGTGCCCGGGCGGTGCGGTTCGGTTGCGAAGGGGCGGGAGGGGACGGAAGGCCCGGCGGTGGGGCGGTGAAGGTCCCGGGCGCCGCCGGGGTCAGTCGACGGGGTGGTAGCGGTAGCCGATGCCGCGCACGGTGGAGATGCCGGTACGGCCTCCGGTGGCGGCGGCGATCTTGCGGCGCAGGCGCAGGACCGTGTACTTCACCCGGACCGGGTCGCCGTCCTCGCGCTCGCCCCACACCTCGCGGAGCAGCTGTCCGTGGCTCAGCACCTGCTCCGGGCGGGCCGCCAGGGTGGCGAGGAGGTCGAACTCGAGCGGGCTGAGGTCCAGCGGGGCGCCGCCGACGGTCGCGGTGTGCCCGGCCCGGTCGACCACCACGCGCTCCGGCGCCGCGTGCCCGGAGGACGCCTCGCGGCGCGGCAGGAGGCGGCGGAAGCGGGCGGCGAGACGGGGGAAGCCCTGCTCGCGGGAGAGCGAGTAGGTGACGTAGTCGTCCGCGCCGAGGCGGTAGGCGCGGGCCGCCTCGATCTCCACGTAGACGGGGGCCGTGACGACGACGGGCAGCCGGTCGTCGTGCGCGCGGAGCTCGGTCAGCAGCTGCCAGGGGTCGCAGCGGGGGAGTTCGAGGCTGAGCAGCACGCCCTGCGGCCGGCGCTCGCGCAGCGCCCGCCGGGTGGCGGGGCCGTCGGTGGCGTGCAGGATGTCGTGCCCCAGGTCCCGCAGCATCCCGCCGACGAGGTCCACCACGCGCGCGTCCCGGAGCGCGAAGAGGAGCAGGGGGCGGGCGGCGGTCGGCTGCATGCCTGGACGATAGCCCCGCTCCGTGATCACGGCAGCTCGGCGCCGTACGGCGGGTGCCCGGAGGTGCCGTGGTGCCGGGGGAGAAGGGAAGGGCCCGGGTGGACGGCGCCGGAAGGGGCGGCGGGTGTGCGGACAGGGGTGCGCCCCCGGGACCGGGGGATGGTCTCGGGGGCGCGGGGTGGCGGGGCCGGCGGGGTGTTCGGGGGCCGGCCCCGCGGGGTCGCGGTGGCTCAGCGCAGGTCGAAGCGGTCCAGGTCCATGACCTTGGTCCAGGCCGCGACGAAGTCCGTCACGAACTTCTCCTTGGCGTCGTCGCTCGCGTAGACCTCGGCGAGGGCGCGGAGCTCCGAGTTCGAGCCGAAGACCAGGTCGGCGCGGGTGCCGGTCCACTTGACCTCGCCGGTCGCGTCGTCGCGGCCCTCGAAGGTGTTCGCGTCGCCGGAGGTGGCCGACCAGGTGGTGCCCAGGTCCAGCAGGTTGACGAAGAAGTCGTTCGTCAGCGTGCCGGGGGTCGCGGTGAGGACACCCAGGGAGGTCTGCGGCTGGGTGACGCCCAGGACGCGCAGGCCGCCGATGAGGACCGTCAGCTCGGGCGCGCTGACCGTGAGCAGGTTGGCGCGGTCGATCAGCAGGTACTCGGCGGGGAGGCGGACGCCCTTGCCGAGGAAGTTGCGGAAGCCGTCCGCGACCGGCTCCAGGGCGGCGAAGGACTCGACGTCCGTCTGCTCCTGGGAGGCGTCCACGCGGCCCGGGGTGAAGGGCACCTCGACGGCCTGGCCGGCGTCGGCGGCGGCCTTCTCGACGGCCGCGGAGCCCGCGAGGACCACGAGGTCGGCGATCGAGACCTGCTTGCCGCCCCGGGCGTTGAACGACTCCTGGACGCCCTCCAGGACGCGCAGGACCTGGGCGAGGTCGTCGGGGTTGTTGACGGCCCAGCCGCGCTGCGGCTCCAGGCGGATGCGGCCGCCGTTGGCGCCGCCGCGCTTGTCGCTGCCGCGGAAGGAGGAGGCCGAGGCCCAGGCGGCGCCGACGAGCTGCGCGACCGTCAGGTCCGAGGCGAGGATCTGCTCCTTGAGGGCGGCGACGTCCGCCGCGTCCACGGGCTCGTGGGTGCGGGCCGGCAGCGGGTCCTGCCAGAGCAGCTCCTCCGACGGCACCTCGGAGCCGAGGTAGCGGACGACCGGGCCCAGGTCGCGGTGGGTCAGCTTGTACCAGGCGCGGGCGAAGGCGTCGGCGAACTGCTCGGGGTGCTCGTAGAAGCGGCGCGAGATCTGCTCGTAGACCGGGTCGAAGCGGAGCGACAGGTCCGTGGTGAGCATGGTCGGGAGGTGCTTCTTCTCCGGGTCGTACGCGTCCGGGATGATCGCCTCGGCGTCCTTGGCGACCCACTGGTTCGCGCCCGCCGGGCTCTGCGACAGCTCGTAGTCGTACTCGAAGAGGTGCTTGAAGAAGTCGTGGCCCCACTGGGCGGGCGTGGTGGTCCAGGTGACCTCCAGACCACTGGTGATGGCGTCGGGGCCCTTGCCGGAGCGGTAGCTGCTCGCCCAGCCGAAGCCCTGGGCCTCGATCGGGGCCGCCTCCGGGTCCGCGCCGACGTTGTCGGCGGGGCCGGCGCCGTGCGCCTTGCCGAAGGTGTGGCCGCCGGCGATGAGGGCGACGGTCTCCTCGTCGTTCATCGCCATCCGGCGGAAGGTCTCGCGGATGTCGCGGGCGGCGGCGACCGGGTCCGGGTTGCCGTTGGGGCCCTCGGGGTTGACGTAGATGAGGCCCATCTGGACGGCGCCGAGGGGCTCCTCCAGCTCGCGATCGCCCGAGTAGCGCTCGTCGCCGAGCCAGGTGGTCTCGGGGCCCCAGTAGACGTCCTCGTCCGCCTCCCACACGTCCGCGCGGCCGCCGGCGAAGCCGAAGGTCTCGAAGCCCATGGACTCCAGGGCCACGTTGCCGGTGAGGATCATGAGGTCGGCCCAGGAGAGGGACTGGCCGTACTTCTTCTTCACGGGCCACAGCAGGCGGCGGGCCTTGTCCAGGTTGCCGTTGTCCGGCCAGCTGTTGAGCGGGGCGAAGCGCTGCTGGCCGGCGCCGGCGCCGCCGCGGCCGTCGCTGATGCGGTAGGTGCCCGCGCTGTGCCAGGCCATGCGGATCATGAAGGGGCCGTAGTGCCCGAAGTCGGCCGGCCACCAGTCCTGCGAGGTCGTGAGGACCTCGGCGATGTCCTGCTTCACGGCGGCCAGGTCGAGCGCCTTGAATGCCGCGGCGTAGTCGAAGTCCGCGCCGAGCGGGTTGCCCACGGCCGGGTTCTTGGCCAGGATCCGCAGGTTGAGCCGGTTCGGCCACCACTGCGTGTTGCCACCGCTCTGGGTGGGGTGCGCGGCACGCCCGTGGGCGACCGGGCAGCCGCCCGCGCCCTCGGCCTTCACGTCGCCACCGGGTGCATCGAGGTTCTCAGACATGGGTATTCCTTCCGGACACGCGCGGGAAGGTCGCGGACACGGAGACCCGACGAGGAGATACCGCTCGGGGTGTTCCCCGGAAGCGGTACGTCACGTCCTCGTCCTCCGCCGTGCCGGACTCTTCCTGTCCCTTGGCCATCAACAAAACTGATCCTACAATGGACTAAGTCCAAGTCAAGAACAACGTCAAAGTGGAGACGCCGGGCCCGGGGGACGCCACCCTCCGAACCCCCGGGTCTTCGCCGAGAAGGAACAGGTGGGCCCCTATGAGTGACCTGCTGGAGCGGCTGCGCGCCCGAGGCTGGCGGATGACGTCGCAGCGGCGCGTGGTCGCGGAGGTCCTCGACGGCGAGCACGTGCACCTCACCGCCGACGAGGTGCACGCCCGTGCCGTGGAGCGACTTCCCGAGATCGCCCGGGCGACCGTCTACAACACCCTGGGCGAACTGGTCACCCTCGGCGAGGTCGTGGAGCTCTCCACCGACGGGCGCGCGAAGCGGTACGACCCCAACGCCCGCCACCCGCACCAGCACCTGGTCTGCACGGAGTGCGGCATCATCCGCGACGTGCGCCCCACCGGCGACCCGCTGTCCGTCCTGCCCGACTCCGAGCGCTACGGCTTCACCGTCTCCAAGGTCGACGTTACCTACCGGGGCCGCTGCCCGTCCTGCGCGACCTGAGGCCGGCAGGGCCGGTGGCGGCCTTCCCCGCGCCGCACGCCCGGCCGGTACCCCGGTCGAGGGTGCCCCGGTGGCGGTGGGCGTGCGCGTCCCGCCCGCCGTCGCCGCGGCCGCGACGCGCACGCCCACCGTGCGGGGCCCGTCCCGAAGGCGCTTGCCGCCCGGGGCGCGCCCATCTCTGCCGCGAGTGTTGGACAACGTTGTCACGCCGGACTTCCGGCGCGCCGTCCGAGGGTGCGGCCGGGCGGGCTTGACGGTCGCGCGCCCCCGCTGTTGGATGAGTCGCAGGTTTTATTGGTCGTACGCCCAATAAAGTGGTCCCGTCGCCCCCCAGGAAGTCGTCGCCCATGCCCCTCACCGCCTTCCCCCGCCCCGCACGCCGCCTCCACGTGACCGTCGACGCCGCCGACCCGCGCGAGCGGGGGCGACTGAGGGGAGTCCGGCTCGCCGAAGGACTGCACGCCGCCCTCGACGTCTACGACCGGCTCTTCGCCCTCGCGGAGGTGTCCGAGGGGACCGTCCGGGACGACGCCCACCGGGCCCTGGACGCGATCGACGCCTTCCGGCCCGCCCTGCGCGAGCAGATCGAGGGGATCGCGGAGGGGGCCGGGGTCGCGCCCTGGCGGGTCGCCGCGCTCAACGCCCGTACCGAGATCCTCGCCCGGAGCCGTGCCGTCCCGCCCGGCGAATGCTCCACGGTCGTCCGGCGCGTGCCCGCCCCCGGCGGCGGCACCACCCACCTCGGCATCCAGACCTGGGACTGGCACGTCGAGCTCGGCTCCTCCTGGCACGCCGTCGACGCGGCCGGCGGTGCCCACCGGTACGTCGGCCTCACCGAGCACGGCATCCTCGCGAAGATCGGCGTCAACAGCGCCGGCATCGCCCTCCACTTCAACATCCTCGGCCACCGGGACGACCGCGCCGGCGGCCTCCCGGTGCACGTCCTCGCCGCCCTCGTCCTGGAGGAGGCGGGCGACGTCGGCCACGCCGTCGAACTGGTCCGCTCCGCGCCGCTCGCCTCCTCCGGCTCCTTCCTGCTCTTCGACGAGCGGCGGGCCGTCCTGCTCGACCTCAGCCCCGAGGGCGTCTTCGAGGTGCCGGCCCTCGCCGACGCCACCCATCTGCGCACCAACCACTTCCTGAGCCCGGAGCCCGCCCGCCACGAGAAGTCCTGGCTCTACCAGCCCGACTCCGGCGAGCGGTACGCCTTCCTCCGCGACCGGCTGGCCCGCGAGCCCGGCGCCACCCACGACGAGCTGCTCCGGCTCCTCGTGACCGGCCCCGGCGAACCGCCGGTCAGCTGCGTGCCCGACCCCGAGGCCCCGCTCGGCCGCCGCTGGGCGAGCCTGGCCACCGTCCTCCTGGACCCGGCCGCCCGTACCGCGCGGATCCTGGACGGCACCCCGGCCGAGCACGCCGACCGGCCCTGGTACGAGCTCCGCGCCTGACCGGACCTAGTGGGTGTAGGTTGCATCTATATCCGCCGGACGGGGACCACCGCGCGCGTGCGGTGGTCCGGCCGCACCCTGGAGAAGGCGTGTCCGCCCGCCCCGCGGCCGAGGCGCCCCAGCGACGCCGGAAAGGAATGCGCCATGAAGGCACTGCAGTACCGCACCGTGGGTGCCGCCCCCGAAGTCGTCACCGTTCCCGACCCGGAGCCCGGCCCCGGGCAGGTCCTCCTCAAGGTCACCGCCGCCGGCGTCTGTCACTCCGACATCGCCGTCATGAGCTGGCCCGCCGAACAACTGCCCTTCCCGCTGCCCCTCACCCTCGGCCACGAGGGCGTCGGCACCGTCGCGGCCCTCGGGGACGGGGTCACCGGCCTCGCCGAGGGCGACGCCGTCGCCGTCTACGGCCCCTGGGGCTGCGGGAACTGCTTCACGTGCGCCCAGGGCAAGGAGAACTACTGCCTGCGCGCCGCCGACCTCGGCATCCGCCCGCCCGGGCTCGGCGCCCCGGGAGCCATCGCCGAGTACATGCTCGTCGACAGCGCCCGCCACCTGGTCCCGCTGGGCGGCCTCGACCCGGTCAGGACGGTGCCGCTGACCGACGCCGGCCTCACCCCGTACCACGCGATCAAGCGCTCGCTGCCGAAGCTCGTGCCCGGCTCCACCGCCGTCGTCATCGGCACCGGCGGCCTCGGCCACGTCGCCATCCAGCTGCTGCGCGCCATGACCGCCGCCCGGGTCGTCGCCCTCGACGTCACCGAGGAGAAGCTCGCCCTCGCCCGGACCGTCGGCGCCCACGAGACCGCCCTGTCCGACGCCTCCGCCGCCGCCACCGTCCGCGACCTCACCGGCGGACGCGGCGCCGAGGTCGTCCTCGACTTCGTCGGAGCCCCGCCCACCACCGCCTCCGCCGGAGCCATGGCCGCGGTCGAGGGCGACGTCACCATCGTCGGCCTCGGCGGCGGCACCCTCCCCGTCGGCTTCGGCGCCCTCCCGTACGAGGTGAGCGTCGCCTCCCCCTACTGGGGCACCCGCGCCGAACTCATCGAGGTGCTCGACCTGGCCCGCGCCGGCGCCGTCGACGTGCACGTCGAGACCTACGGCCTGGACGAGGCCCCCGAGGCGTACGAGCGGCTGCACGCGGGCCGGATCGCCGGCCGCGCGGTGATCCTCCCGAACGGCTGAGCCCCGGGGGGCGGCGCCGCCGCGCCACGTAGGCTCGACACGTGCCACCCACCCGTCTGTACCGCGTCGCCGTCCTCGTCCTCGAAGGGGCCAAACCCCTCGACGTCGGCATCCCCGCCCAGGTCTTCACGACCCGCGCGAGCATGCCCTACGAGGTGCGCGTCTGCGGTGCCACCCCCGGCCTCGTCGCCGGGGGTGACGGCCTGTCGTACGACGTCGCCCACGGCCTCGACGCCCTCGCCTGGGCCGACATCGTCTTCGTCCCCGGCTACCGCTTCCCCGACCGGGAGGACCCGCCGCCGGCCGTCGTCGAGGCCCTGATCGCCGCCCACGCGCGCGGGGCGCGGCTCGCCGCCATCTCCACCGGCGCCTTCGCGCTCGCCGCCACCGGCCTCCTCGACGGCCGGCGGGCCACCACGCACTGGCACTACGCGCGCGCCCTCGCCGAGAAACGGCCCCTGGTGCAGGTCGACGAGAACGTCCTCTTCGTCGACGAGGGCAGCGTCCTCACCTCCGCCGGCGCCGCCTCCGGCATCGACCTCTGCCTCCACATCCTCCGCGGCGACCTCGGCGTCGGTGCCGCCAACCACGCCGCCCGGCGCCTGGTCGCCGCGCCCTACCGCAGCGGCGGCCAGGCGCAGTACGTGCCCCGCAGCGTCCCCGAACCCCACGGCGAACGCTTCGCCGCCACCCGCGAATGGGTCCTGCACCACCTTGACGAGCCCCTCACCCTCGACGTCCTCGCCCGCCACGCCGCGGTCTCGCCCCGCACCTTCTCCCGCCGCTTCGTCGAGGAGACCGGCTACACCCCCATGCAGTGGCTCCTGCGCGCCCGCGTCGACCGGGCCCGCGAGCTGCTCGAACGCTCCGAGCTCGGCGTCGAGCAGATCGCCGCGGAGACCGGTCTGGGCACCGGCGCCAACCTGCGGATGCACTTCCAGCGGATCCTCGGCACCACCCCGAGCGACTACCGGCGCACCTTCACCCGAGGTGACTGAGAGCCGCCGACGGCGACGGGCCAGGATCTTGGCACGATCCTTGCGGACCATGGCGATCTCGCCCCTGCCGTCGGCGGCGCGGGCGAGCGAGGCTGGGTGACGAGAAAACGGAAGGGACACCACTCATGACTCGCATCGCCATCAACGGTTTCGGTCGCATCGGCCGCAACGTGCTCCGCGCCCTCCTGGAGCGCGACACCACGCTGGAGGTCGTCGCCGTCAACGACCTCACCGAGCCGAAGGCGCTGGCCCGTCTTCTCGCCTTCGACTCCACCTCCGGCCGCCTCGGCCGCCCGGTCTCCGTCGACGGCGACACGCTCGTCGTGGACGGCCACCGCATCAAGGTCCTCGCCGAGCGCGAGCCGGCCAAGCTCCCCTGGGCCGAGCTGGGCGTCGAGATCGTCCTGGAGGCCACCGGCCGCTTCACCAGCGCCAAGGACGCCCGCCTCCACCTCGACGCCGGTGCCAAGCGCGTCCTGGTCAGCGCCCCCTCCGACGGTGCCGACGTCACCCTCGCCTACGGCGTGAACAGCGACACGTACGACGCCGAGCTGCACACGATCGTCTCGAACGCCTCCTGCACCACCAACGCGCTCGCGCCGCTCGCCGCCGTCCTCGACGAGCTGGCCGGCATCGAGCACGGCTTCATGACGACCGTGCACGCCTACACCCAGGAGCAGAACCTCCAGGACGGCCCGCACCGCGACGCCCGCCGCGCCCGCAACGCCGCCGTCAACATCGTCCCGACCAGCACCGGCGCCGCCAAGGCCATCGGCCTGGTCCTGCCGCAGCTGGACGGCAAGCTCGCCGGCGACTCGATCCGCGTGCCCGTGCCGGTCGGCTCGATCGTCGAGCTCAACACGACCGTCGCCCGCGAGGTCACCCGCGAGCAGATCCTCGACGCCTACCGCACGGCCGCCGAGGGCAAGCTGGCCGGCGTCCTGGAGTACTCGGAGGACGAGCTGGTCTCCTCCGACATCACCGGCAACCCGCACTCCTCGATCTTCGACGCCGCCCTGACCCGCGTCGACGGCCGCCACGTCAAGGTCGTCGCCTGGTACGACAACGAGTGGGGCTTCTCCAACCGCGTCATCGACACGCTGGAGATGCTCGCCGCGAGCTGACCTTCCGTCACCGCCCCCCACGCAACGCCCCCTCGGCTCCGGCCGAGGGGGCGTTGTCAGTGCCGCGTGGCAGCATGTCGATCATGAGCCGAATCATTTCCTACACCACCGGCGACCGCGCCGAGGCCGTCGCCTACCTCGGAGCGGCGGACCGCCTCACCGACGAGCAGCGGCGGGTGCTCGCCATGATGCGCGAGCGGGCCGAGGCCAGCCAGCGGGACCTGGACCGGCAGGACCTCGACTGGGGGCTGTCGATCCCCGAGGCGCTCCAGCACCTGATCGAGGGCCGCGCCGACGCCGAGGGCACGTACGTGGGCAAGGCGTACGCCCGGGCGCTCCAGCACGTCATCGACTACTGCGGGTCCGACCCCTCGGACCTGGGCGTCTACTCCAAGCCCAGCACCTTCTTCGGCCTCCTCGGCGAGCAGTTGAAGCAGCACGGCGTGCCCGCCGACCTGCTGCCGCACGACTACCTCTTCTCCGGCCCGCCGCACGAGATCCCCTTCCCGATCCCGTACGCGCTCGACGGCCCGGACATCGGGATGCTGCCGCTCGCCAAGGCGAAGGAGGCCGTCGACGCCTACCGGGCGGTCCGCGACAGGATCGACCCCGACTTCGTCTACGACCTCGACCTCCTCATCGAGAAGCTGGAGTTCGAGCACGAGGAGTGGGAGTCGACCAAGGCGCGCGGCTACGACTGGTACACGCACGACACGATCTTCTTCTCCATCAACGGCTGAGCCGGCCGCCGACGGGGACCGGGTCCGGCAGGCCGAGGGCGGTGGCCAGGCGGGACCGGTGCCAGTGGGGCGGACCGAAGAGTCGCGCGGAGCCGTGCGCCCGCTTGAAGTAGCGGTGGGCGTCGTGCTCCCAGGTGATGCCGATCCCGCCGTGCAGCTGGATCATCTCGCCCGCCACCTCGGAGAACGCCTCCGAGCAGACGGACTTGGCGGAGGCCGCCAGCCGGGTCAGCTCCGGTCCCCGGGCGCCGTCCGCGGCGGCGAAGGCGGCACCCAGCGCGGCGGAGCGGGCCGACTCGACCCGCACGTAGGCGTCCGCGAGCCGGTGCTTCACCGCCTGGAAGGAGCCGATCGGGCGCCCGAACTGCACCCGCTCCCCGGCGTACGCCACCGTCAGTTCGAGGCAGCGCGCGGCGGCGCCGACCTGCTCCGCGGCCAGCGCCGTACAGGCCAGGTCGAGGACGTGCCGCAGCACCCGGCCGCCGTCACCGTCCGCCCCGAGCAGGCGGCCCGGCGCCCCGGCGAGCACCACCCGCGCCTGCGCCCGGGTGGCGTCCATGGGCACGGTCTCCTCGCGGCCGACCCCGGGCGCGTCGCCGGCCACCGCGAACAGCGACACTCCGGCGTCCGTGCGCGCGGCGACCAGCAGCGTGGCGGCGCGCGTCCCGTCCAGGACGTGCTCCTTCACCCCGGTGAGCAGCCAGCCGCCGTCCGGCCCGGCGACGGCCCCCGCCCGTATCGCCTCCGGGTCCCAGGTGCCGGTCTCGGCCCAGGCGAGGGCCGCCGTCGCCTCGCCCGACACCAGGCCGGGCAGCAGCGCGGCGCACTCCTCGGCGGCGCCGGCGGCCAGCAGCGTCTGCACGGCCAGGACGGCGGAGCCGAGGTACGGGACGGGGCTCAGCTCGCGTCCCAGCTCCTCCATCACGACGTGCACCTCCACGGCGCCGCAGCCGGCGCCGCCGTACTCCTCGGGGACGGCGAGCCCCGCCACCCCGATCTGCTCGGTGAGCGGCCGCCAGGCCGCCTCGCCGGCGTGCCGTCCGAGCGACTGCCGCACGGCGGCGCGCAGTTCCTCCTGTTCGTCGGTGAACCTCATGCCTCTGCTCCCTTCTGCGCGACGGGCGCGGTGTGGGTCCGGGCGGGTTCCTCCCCGGCGAGGTCGCGGCCCCCGGTCCCGGCCGTCCGCCGGACGGCCAGGGCGGTCACCGGGCCGCAGACGACGGCGGGGGCGGCGATGGTGCCGGTGACGGGGGCGTGGCCGGGGAAGGACAGCGGGCCGAGGGCGAGGGCCGCCGTCGTGCCGTAGAGCGGGAAGTCGGCGGACTCGACGGCGGTGCTGAGCAGGCTCGAAAGCGCCGCCCGGCGCAGCGGCGCCGGGTCGGGGGGCGGCGCCGGGGCGAGCGGGGACGGTGCGGCGGACATGGGGCTCCCGGGTGCGGTGGGGAGGGGGTCAGGGGGCGAGGACGCGGGCGCGGCAGACGGCGGGGGTGCCCCAGGCGTCGCGCAGGGGGCGGGCCTTGCGGATCCACAGGGAGAGGTCCAGCTCCTCGGTGTAGCCGACGGCGCCGTGCAGCTGGAGGGCGGTGCGGGCGGCGGCGTGGGCGGCCTCGCCCGCGGTGACCTTGGCGGCGGCGATCTCGCGCGGCGCCGTGCCGTGCTCGGCCAGGGCCAGGGCGGCGGCGTACAGCAGGGGCCGGGCGAACTCCAGGGCGATCAGGGTGTCGGCCAGACGGTGCTTCACGGCCTGGAAGGAGCCGACGGGGACGCCGAACTGGGTGCGCTGCCCGACGTAGGCGACCGTCCGGTCGAGCAGGGCCCGGCCGAGCCCGAGGGACTGGGCGGCGGTCGCGAGGGCCGCGACCTCGGCGGCGTAGGCGGTCGCGGCGGCCACCGCGGGGCCGCGGGCGAAGACGATGCCGCCGAGCGGGCGGGCCAGCCGGCGCGCCGGGTCGGCCGAGGGCTGGACGGGGCCGGCGGAGTCGGCGAGGCGCAGGGTGTCGTCCTCGACGACCAGGACGGCGTCGGCCACGTCCGCGTCCAGCGCGTAGGGGCCGGTGAGCGCGGGGACGCCGAGAGAGACGGTCGCCTTGCCGGCGGCGACGCGCGGGAGCCAGGCGGAGGCGGCGCCGTCGTCGCCGAGCCGGTGCAGCAGGGCCGCCGCGGCGACCGTCTCGACCAGCGGCCCGGGGACGGCGTGCCGCCCCAGTTCGGTGAAGGCGACGGCCAGTTCGACCGGGAGCGGGCCCAGTCCCTCGTACGCCTCCGGCACGGCCAGCGCGAAGACACCGGCCTCCGCGAGCCGGGACCAGAGCGCGAGCCCGGGGGCGTGGTCGCCGGCCGCCCAGGCCCGTGCGGCGCGGGGGGTGTCGGACGCCGAGAGCAGGGCGTCCAGGGTGCGGGCGAACTCCCGCTGTTCGTCGTCGAGCAGGAACCGCATCACCGGCGTCCCTTCGGCAGGCCGAGCAGCCGCTCGGCGATGATGTCGCGCTGGATCTCGTTGGTCCCGGCGTAGATCGGTCCGGCCAGGGAGAACGTGTGGCCCTCGGCCCAGCCGCCGTGCGCGGGCGCCTCGGCGGCCTCGTCGGAGAGTTCGCCGTACGGTCCGAGGAGGTCGAGGGCGGTCTCGTGCAGGGCGATGTCCAGCTCGGACCAGAAGACCTTGTTGAGGCTGGACTCGGCGCCGAGGGAGTCGCCGGCGGCGAGCCGGGAGGCGTTGGCGTAGGTGAAGAGCCGGTAGGCGCGGGCGCCGATGACGGCGTCGGCGACGCGGTCGCGGACGGCGGTGTCGGACGGGTCGGCCCGCTCCCGCCACAGCGCGGCGAGCCGTTCGGCGGCGGCCGAGAAGCGGCCGGGGCTGCGCAGGGTCAGTCCGCGTTCGTTGCCGGCCGTGCTCATGGCGACCCGCCAGCCGTCGCCGGGCGCGCCGATCACGTCCTCGTCGGGGACGAACACCTCGTCGAGGAAGAGCTCCGCGAAGGCGGGCTTGCCGTCGAGCCGTCCGACGGGCCGCACGGTCACGCCCTCCGCGTCGAGCGGGAACATGAGGTAGGTCAGGCCCCGGTGCGGCCGGTCCGCGCCCGGGTCGCTGCGGAAGAGGCCGAAGGCGCGGTCGGCGAAGGCGGCCCGGGAGGACCAGGTCTTCTGGCCGCTGAGCAGCCAGCCGCCGTCGGTGCGCGCGGCGGTGGAGCGCAGGCTCGCGAGGTCGGAGCCGGACTCGGGCTCGGACCACGCCTGGGCCCAGATGACCTCGCCGGAGGCCATCGGGGGCAGGATCCGGGCGCGCTGTTCCTCGGTGCCGTGCTCGAAGAGGGTGGGGGCGAGGAGGTTGATGCCGTTCTGGCTGACCCGGCCGGGCGCGCCGGCGGCGTAGTACTCCTCCTCGAAGATCAGCCAGCGCAGCACGGAGGAGCCCCGGCCGCCGTACTCCTCGGGCCAGGAGACCACCGACCAGCGGTCGGCGGCGAGTTCGGCCTCCCAGGCGCGGTGGGCGGCGAACCCCTTGGCGGTCTCCAGGGAGGGTAGGGGGGTGGGGGGCACCCGGTCGGCGAGCCAGGCGCGGGCCTCGGCCCGGAAGGCGTCGTCCGCCGGTGAGAAGTCGAGGTCCATCAGGCTCCCGCCGCCTTCATCGCGTGGATGTCCATGCCGCCGAGCGCGTCCCGCGCGGTCTCGGCGTTGTGCGCGTGCGCGAGGTGGTGCAGTCCGAAGACCGAGTCCATCCCGGTGTGCAGGCCCTGGAGGTCCTCGGCCTGGTTGACGGCGCGCTTGGTGAGGGCGAGGCCCATCCGGGGCATCTCGGCGATCCGGTGGGCCAGTTCGAGCGTCCGGGCCTCGAGCTCGGCGCGGGGGACGACGCGGTTGACCATGCCGACCTCGTGGGCGCGGCGGGCGCTCATCCGGTCGCCGGTGTAGAGGAACTCCTTGGCGATCCGGGGCGGCATCACCCAGGGGTGGGCGAAGTACTCGACGCCGGGGATACCCATGCGGACCACCGGGTCGGCGAAGAAGGCGTCCTCGGAGGCGACGATGAGGTCGCAGATCCAGGCGAGCATCAGGCCGCCGGCGACGCAGGCGCCCTGCACCGACGCGACGACCGGCTTGGGCAGTTCGCGCCAGCGGCGGCACATGCCCAGGTAGACCTCGGACTCGCGGGCGAAGCGGCTCTCCGCGCCCTCCTTGTCCGAGTGGTCCCACCAGAGGCCGGCCCGCCGTTCGAAGGGCAGGTGCGCGTCGCGCTCGGGGGTGCCGATGTCGTGGCCGGCGGAGAAGTGGTCGCCGGCCCCGGCGAGGACGACGACCTTGACCTCGCCGTCCTCGGCCGCGCGGTAGAAGGCGCGGTCGAGGGCGTAGGTCATCGCGGAGTTCTGGGCGTTGCGGTACGCGGGCCGGTCCATGGTGACGACGGCGACGGGGCCGCGCCGTTCGTAGCGGACGGGCTCGGACGTGGTGCGGGCAGCGGACATCCGCCCTCCTTCCCTAACAAGTGTTTGGTAGGTTAACGTACCGCCATGAGCAACGTCGAGGAGTTCCGCAGGGAGGTCCGCGGCTGGCTGCGGGCCCACCTCACCGGCGAGTTCGCTTCCCTGCGAGGCCGCGGCGGCCCCGGACGCGAACACGAGGCACACACCGAACGCCTCGCCTGGGAACGGCACATGGCCGCCCACGGATGGACCTGCGTCGGCTGGCCGAAGGAGTACGGCGGCCGCGGCGCGAGCCTGGAGGAACAGGTCGCCTTCCACGAGGAGTACGCCCTCGCCGACGCCCCCGCACGCGTGGGCCACATCGGCGAACAGCTCCTCGGACCCACCCTCATCGCCTTCGGCACCCCCGCGCAGCGGGCCCGCTTCCTGCCCCGGATCGTCGCCGTCGACGAACTGTGGTCCCAGGGCTACTCCGAGCCCGACGCCGGCTCCGACCTCGCGAACGTCCGCACCCGCGCCGAGCGCGACGGCGACGCCTGGGTGGTCACCGGACAGAAGGTGTGGACCTCAGGCGCCCACGAGGCCGACTGGTGCTTCGTCGTCGCGCGCACCGAGCCCGGCTCCGTCCGCCACCACGGCCTCTCCTACCTCCTCGTCCCGCTGGACGCCCCCGGCGTGGAGATCCGGCCCATCGTCCAGCTCACCGGCACCTCCGAGTTCAACGAGGTGTTCTTCGACGGGGTCAGGACCGACGCCGGCCACCTCGTCGGGGCCCCCGGCGACGGCTGGAAGGTCGCCATGGCCACCCTCGGCTTCGAACGCGGTGTCTCCACCCTCGGCCAGCAGGTCGGCTTCCGGCGCGAACTCGAGGCCGTGATCGAGCTGGCCCGTCGCAACGGCGCCGCCGCCGACCCCCTCGTCCGCGACCGCATCGCCCGAGCCTGGACCGGCCTGGAGACCATCCGCTTCAACGCCCTGCGGATGCTCAGCGGCGTCGCCGCGGGAGCCCCGGGACCCGAAGCCTCCATCAACAAGATCTTCTGGGCCACCTGGCACCGCGAACTCGGCGAACTCGCCATGGACGTCTGCGGCGCCGACGGCATGCTCGCCGCCGGGGAGCCCTACGACCTCACCGACTGGCAGCGCCTCTTCCTCTTCTCCCGCGCCGACACCCTCTACGCCGGGTCCAACGAGATCCAGCGCAACATCATCGCCGAGCGCGTCCTCGGCCTGCCCAAGGAGGCCCGCCCGTGACCGGCACCCCACCCCCCTACGTCCCCGGCCACGGCCTGCTCGCCGGACGGACCGCCGTCGTCACCGCCGCCGCGGGCGCCGGCATCGGCGGCGCCACCGCCCGCCGGCTCCTGGAGGAGGGCGCCCGGGTCGTCCTCTCCGACGCCCACGCCCGCCGCCTCAAGGAGTCCGAGGCCGCGCTGGCCGCCGAGTTCGGCGCCGACCGGGTCGCCTCCCTGCCCTGCGACGTCACCGACGAGACCCAGGTCGCGGCCCTCCTCGACCTCGCCGAGGAGCGGCACGGACGGCTCGACATCGTCGTCAACAACGCCGGACTCGGCGGCACCGCCGACCTCGTCGACATGACCGACGAACAATGGGACAAGGTCCTCGACGTCACCCTCAACGGCACCTTCCGCTGCACCCGCGCCGCCCTGCGCCGCATGAAGGCCGCCGGCGCCGGAGGCGTCCTCGTCAACAACGCCTCCGTGGTCGGCTGGCGCGCCCAGAAGGGCCAGGCCCACTACGCCGCCGCCAAGGCCGGCGTCATGGCCCTCACCCGCTGCGCCGCGCTGGAGGCCGCCGCGTACGGCGTGCGCGTCAACGCCGTCTCGCCGTCCCTCGCCATGCACCCCCACCTGGTGAAGGTCACCACCCCCGAACTCCTGGAGGAACTCACCTCCCGCGAGGCCTTCGGCCGGTACGCGGAGCCGTGGGAGGTGGCGAACGTGATCGTCTTCCTCGCCAGCGGGTACGCGTCCTACCTCACCGGCGAGGTCCTCTCGGTCAGCAGCCAGCACCCGTGAGACCGGCGCCCGGGAGGCGCCGCCAGATCCTGGACACGGCGGCCCGGGTCTTCGCCGCCCAGGGGTACGACGCCACCACCGTCCGCCAGATCGCGGACGCCGCCGGTCTGCTGGCCGGCAGCCTCTACTACCACTTCGACTCCAAGGAGTCGATGCTCGACGAGATCCTCTCGACCTTCCTCACCGAGCTCTGGGAGCGGTACGACACCGTGCTCGCCGCGGGGCTCCGCCCCCGGGAGAGCCTGGCGGCCCTCGTCACCGCGTCGTTCCGGGAGATCGACCGGCACCGCGCCGCCGTCGCCATCTACCAGAAGGAGTCCCGGCACCTGACGGACCAGCCGCGCTTCGGCTACCTCGCCGACGCCCAGCGCGGGTTCGAACGGGCCTGGCTCAGGACCCTGGAGTCCGGCGTGGCCTCCGGGGACTTCCGCACCGACCTCGACGTCCGGCTCACCTACCGCTTCGTGCGCGACACCGTCTGGGTCGCCGCGTCCTGGTACCGGCCGGGCGGACAGCACAGCCCGGAGGAGATCGCCCGCCAGTACCTGTCCATGGTGCTGGAGGGGGTCGCCCTCCGCGACAGCCACCGGACACACGACCCACACGACTAAGGAGTGACCATGGCCGAGGCCTACATCGTCGAGGCGGTCCGCACCCCGGTCGGGCGGCGCAACGGCGGACTCTCCGCCGTGCACCCCGCTGACCTCGGCGCGCACGCCCTCAAGGCCCTGATGGAACGTTCGGGCGTCGACCCGGCCGCCGTGGAGGACGTCGTCCTCGGCTGCCTCGACACCGTCGGCCCCCAGGCCGGCGACATCGCCCGCACCTGCTGGCTCGCCGCCGGACTCCCCGAGGAGGTGCCGGGCGTGACCGTGGACCGGCAGTGCGGTTCCTCCCAGCAGGCCCTGCACTTCGCCGCCCAGGGCGTCATGTCCGGCACCCAGGACTTCGTCGTCGCCGGCGGCGTGCAGAACATGTCGATGGTGCCCATCGCCTTCGCCAGCCGCCAGGCCGCCGCCCCGCTCGGCCTCACCGAGGGCCCGTACGCCGGCTCCGCGGGCTGGCGGGCGCGCTACGGCGACCAGCCGGTCAACCAGTTCCACGGCGCCGAGCTCATCGCGGAGAAGTGGGGCATCACCCGCCGGGACATGGAGGAGTTCGCGCTCCGCTCGCACCAGCGGGCGATCCGCGCCATCGACGAGGGCCGCTTCGCGCGCGAGATCGTCCCCTACGGCGACGTGACCACCGACGAGGGCCCGCGCCGGGACACCTCCCTGGAGAAGATGGCCGGCCTCAACCCGGTGGTGGAGGGCGGCCGGATCACCGCCGCCGTCTCCTCCCAGGTCTCCGACGGCGCCTCCGCGATGCTCCTGGCGAGCGAGCGCGCCGTGCGCGAGCACGGGCTCACCCCGCGCGCCCGGATCCACCACCTCTCGGTGCGCGGCGAGGACCCGATCCGGATGCTCTCCGCGCCCATCCCGGCGACCGCGTACGCGCTGAAGAAGGCCGGCATGACCCTCGACGACATCGACCTCGTCGAAATCAACGAGGCCTTCGCCCCGGTCGTCCTCGCCTGGCTGAAGGAGACCGGCGCCGACCCGGAGAAGGTCAACGTCAACGGCGGCGCCATCGCCCTCGGCCACCCCCTCGGCGCCACCGGCACCAAGCTCGCCGTCACCCTCCTCCACGAACTGGAGCGCACCGGAGGCCGCTACGGCCTCCAGACGATGTGCGAGGGCGGCGGGCAGGCGAACGTGACGATCATCGAGCGGCTGTGACGCCGTCCGGCCGGAGGCCGGCGCAGGCCTCCGAAGCCCGTGCGGCCCCCTGGGGCCGAGCGGTGCGAGGGGGCCGTGGGGGAGGGGGCGATGTGCGAGGGCGGCGGGCAGGCGGACGTGACGATCATCGAGCGGCTGTAGGGCCCGCCGGGTCCGTTCCGAAGAGCCGCTGCCAGACGGTGTGATCGGTGCGGGGGCCGCCGGGGGTCTCCGCGCCGTAGGCCGCGATCTCGGCCTCGATGTCGAGGGGGAGGGTGGGGGAGGTCATGGCGGAGAGTTCCGCGACCACGGCGTGGTCGGGGACCAGCCAGCAGACCTCGAACTCGATGCCGTCGGGGTCGCGGGCGTAGAGCGCCTTGGTGGAGGCGTGGTTGCTCGCCCCGGTGAGCGCCCCCGCCTCCGTCAGGCGCGTCCGCAGGGACCGCAGCTCGGCGAGGGTGTCCACCTCCCAGGCCAGGTGATAGAGGCCGACCCGGCCGCGGCCGGCCCCGGGCCCGGGCTGGGGGGACTGGAAGAGGCCGAGGTCGTGGTCGTTGGCGGAGCCCGCCGCCTGGAGGAAGGCCGCGCCCGGGAACGCCTGCGGCAACGGCCTGAAGCCGAGGACGTCGCGGTAGAAGGCGAGGCTGCGCTCCAGGTCGGAGACGAAGAGGACGGCGTGGTTCAGCCGCTGGATGGGCATGCGGGTGGTCCGTTCGCTGGTTCGTGTCAGGGGGGGGCAGGAGCACGATACGTCCGCCGGGGTGGCCCCACCCCGGCGGACGTCGTGCGTGCGGTTTCCGTTCAGTCGGCGCGGGGCAGCGCGCGGAGCGCGGCCGCCGCCTCGGCCATCACGCGGTCGACGAGCTCCGCGCAGGACGGCAGGTCGTCGATCAGTCCCGCGACCTGGCCGGAGGCCATGACCCCGAGGTCGGTCCTGCCGTCCACCATCGACGCCTTGAGCATCATCGGCGTGTTGGCGGCGAGCAGGATCTGGCTCCAGGTCAGCTCCTTGCCGTGCTTCATCGCGAGGCCGTCCCGGACCATCTGGGGCCAGCTCATGCCGGACTCCCGCCGGAAGGCGGCCGCGTGCCGGACGGCCCGCAGCAGCGACGCGGTCCGCCCGGAGCGCTCCAGCGCGTCGACCAGCTCGGTGCGGAGCATCCGGTGGGGCAGCCCGTCCACCTTCGTGGTGACGGTGACGTCGGCGACCGCCGCGGCCAGATAGCGGGCCTTGACCGCGTCGGGCACGGTCGAGTCGGAGGTGAGCAGGAAGCGGGTGCCCATGGCGATCCCGGCCGCGCCGTACGCCAGCGCGGCGACCAGCCCCCGGCCGTCGTGGAAGCCGCCGGCGGCGATCACCGGGATGTCGACGGCGTCCACCACCTGGGGGAGCAGGACGGTGGTCGCGACGCTCCCGGTGTGACCGCCGCCCTCCCCGCCCTGCACCACGACCGCGTCGGCGCCCCACGCGGCGACCTTCTCCGCGTGCCGGCGGGCGCCGATCGAGGGGATGACGACGACCCCGGCGTCCTTGAGCCGGGCGATCAGCTCCCGCGACGGCGCGAGCGCGAAGGAGGCGACCCTCACCCCCTCGTCGATGATGATCCGGACCCGCTCGCCCGCGTCACCGGCGTCCGCCCGCAGGTTCACGCCGAACGGCGCGTCCGTACGGGACTTGACCTCGCGCACGGCGGACCGGAGCTGCTCGACGCCCATGGTGGCCGAGGCCAGGACGCCGAGCGCGCCCGCGTTCGCGGCGGCCGACACCAGCCTCGGGCCGGCGACCCACCCCATGCCCGTCTGCACGATCGGGTGCCGCACCCCGGTCAGGGCGGTGAGGGGGGTGGCGAGGGTGGCGTCGCTCATGCCCGGACCTCGCGGTCCCGCAGCCCCCGGGGGTCGATCTCCTCGCGGATCAGCCGGAGTTCCTCCGCCGTGGGGTCCCGGGTGTACGGCACCTCCTCGGGCACGGCGAGCGGGAAGCCGGTCGCCTCCCGCACCTGTTCGACGGTCACCCCGGGGTGCAGTGAGCGCAGCCGCATCACGCGGTCCGGGGTCTCGAAGTCGAAGACGCCCAGGTCCGTGATGACGCCCGGCAGGCGGTGGTAGCGGGTGGCGGAGGGCCCGGCGGCCGCCGCGCGGTCGTGGCCGACCCCGCAGACCATGTCGACGCGCTCGACGAAGACCCGCGGCGAGTGCCGGGGGACCCAGTAACTCGTCGGGTTGTTGAGGGTGTTGACGGGTGCGCCGCGGACGCCGAGGAGCTGGCGGGTGGGTCGCCGCCAGTCGCCGATGCAGCTGATGTTCTGGTTGCCGTGCCGGTCGAGCTGGCTGGCGCCCATCATCACGTGCCGCCGGCCGGTGGCGACCAGGGCCAGGTGCTGCCGGTACGGCAGCCAGCCCTCCACCACGCCGGGCGGCGCGCCGACGGCCGGCACGTCGCCCATGAGCAGCGCCTCGCCGTCGGTGAGCAGCAGGTCGGGGGCGAAGGTGAGCCGGGCCAGCCGGGCGCCGATCATCGGCACCGTGCCCATCGGGCTGGCCAGCACCTCGCCCGCGTCGCGCCACGCCTCGGCGCAGGCCAGCACGCAGTACTCGGCCCGGGTGACCGCCGGGGCGGTGGTGGGCGTGTCGGTGCCGCTCATGCTTCCTCCTCGTGGAACGCCGCCACCGCGGCCTGGTACGCGTCCTCGTCGCCGGACAGGAACCGCGCGGTGAACTCCCGCCACGCCCCGGGGTCCCGGGCGGCCGCGACGTAGTGGCGCTGGAAGGCCTCGTCCCGGTCGTGGTCGGGGGCGCAGGAGGTGAAGTGCGCGCCGTTCGGGGTCTCGACGACCCCGTCGACGAAGGCCCGCTTGAGCAGCAGCGTCTGCGGACCCGCGTCCTTGAGCAGGTCGGAGGTCTCCACGATCCGCTCGCAGGAGACGTACGCCGTGTCGGCGGCCTCGCAGAACAGGTCGTCGAAGTACGGGTCGGGGCCCAGGTACTGGCCGTTGCCGTGCGCGTCGGCGCGGTTGAGGTGGACCAGGGCCGCGTCCAGGCGCAGCGCGGGGACGGCGACGAGCTCCTCACGGTCCGCGTACGGCGAGGTGATGGTCCGCAGCGAGGGGTTGACGGTCATGACGTCGGAGGCGATCCCGGCCCGGATCGGCATGAAGGGCAGCCGGTGCACGGCGGCCGTCAGGCCCCACATCATCATCGCCTCGTCCAGCTCCACCAGTTCGAACGCGCCGCGCTGGCGGGCCGCGACGAAGTGCGGCTCCAGCGGGACGGAGTCGAGCGTGGCGAAGGCCGTGACCAGCTTGCGGATCTTCCCCGCGGCGGCGAGCAGCCCGACGTCCGGCCCTCCGTACGAGACCACGGTCAGGTCCGTGAGGTCCGACCGCAGCAGCGCGCGGACCAGCGCCATCGGCTTGCGCCGGGAGCCCCAGCCGCCGATGCCGAGGGTCATCCCGCTGCGGAGCCGGCCCACGACCTCCTCGGCGGTCATCGTCTTGTCCTTGCTCACGACTGCTCCTCCCTGTCCGTGCCGAAGGTGTCGCGGACCTCGTCGGCGACACCGCTGAGGTTGGCCTCGAAGGTGAAGCCCTGCTCGAAGCGGTAGCTGCGCCGGACGTCCACCGGGTCGATGCCGTTGATGGCCGCCTTGGCGAGGCGGACGAGCCGCCCGTCCTTGGCGGCGATCTCCCGGGCCAGCTCCAGGGCCGCCGCGCGCAGCCCGGCGCGCGGGACGACCCGCCACACCGAGCCGTGCCGGTGCAGCTCCTCGGCGGTGACCGTGCGGGAGGTGTAGTAGAGGGTCCGCATGAGGTGCTGGGGGACCAGCCGGGCGAGGTGGGTGGCGGCGCCGAGGGCGCCCCGGTCCAGCTCGGGCAGGCCGAAGGTCGCGTCATCGGAGGCGACGATCGCGTCGGCGTTGCCGACCAGGCCGATGCCGCCGCCGAGGCAGAAGCCGTGTACGGCCGCGACCACCGGCACCTCGCACTCGTAGACGGCGGCGAACGCCTCGGCGCAGCCGTGGTTGGCGCCGAGGATTGCCTCGGGGCCGGTCGCGCGCTGGAGCTCCTTGATGTCGACGCCGGCGTTGAAGCCGCGGCCTTCGGCGGTGAGCACCACGCAGCGCGTCTTCGGGTCGGCGCCCGCGGTCCGGACGGCGGCGGCGAGGTCGTACCAGCCCCGGACGGGGAGGGCGTTGACCGGAGGGAAGTCGACGGTGACGACGGCGACGCCGTCGTCCGGTGCGGAGGTGGAGACACCCATGAGCAGATCAGCTACCTTTCCACCAAACGTTTGTTAGGTGGAAGATAGCAGCGGTTCGCCCGCTGCGGGAGGTGTCCCTTGGCAGTGACCATCGATCTGTCCGGCTCCGTCGCCGTCGTCACCGGCGGCACCCGGGGCGTCGGCGCCGGCATCACCCGGGCGCTGCTCGAAGCCGGGGCGGAGGTCGTGACCTGCGCCCGGCGGGCCCCCGAAGCACCCGTCACGGCGGCGGGCCGCACCGCCCGCTTCCTCCCCGTCGACCTGCGCGACCCGGCCGCCGTGGAGGCCTTCTTCGAGCGGGTGCGCGACGACCACGGGCGCCTCGACACCCTCGTCAACAACGCGGGCGGCACCCCCTACCGCACCCTCGCCGACGGCGACGCCGACCAGCACGCCCGGGTCGTCGCCCTGAACCTCGTCGCCCCCCTGACCGCCTCCCTCGCCGCCCACCGGGTGATGAGCCGGCAGGACGGCGGCGGCTCGATCGTCATGGTCGGCAGCGTCAGCGGCACCCGCCCCTCACCGGGCTCCGCCGCGTACGGCGCCGCCAAGGCCGGCCTGGAGAACCTGGCCCGCTCCATGGCCGTGGAATGGGCCCCGCTGGTCCGGGTCAACACCCTCGTCCTCGGCATGGTCCGCACCGAACTGTCCCACCTGCACTACGGGGACGAGGACGGCATCGCCGCCGTCGGCCGCACCGTGCCGCTCGGCCGGCTCGCCGCCCCCGCCGACATCGGCGACGCCTGCGTCTTCCTCGCCTCCGACCGCGCCGCCTACGTCAGCGGCGCGTCCCTCCACGTCCACGGCGGAGGGGAGCGCCCCGCGTTCCTCGACGCCGCCACCGTCAACCAGCCCTGAAAGGCAGGACCCCCACATGACCGGACTCTGCGCGGAACGCGTCGTCGTCGTCACCGGAGCGGGCCGCGGACTCGGCCGCGCCCACGCGCTCGCCTTCGCCGCGGAAGGGGCCAGGGTCGTCGTCAACGACCTCGGCGTCGGCCTCGACGGCACCGGCGGGGGCGCGAGCCCCGCCCAGGACGTCGTCGACGAGATCACCGCGGCGGGCGGAGAGGCGATCGCCCACGGCGGCGACATCGCCACCACCGAGGGGGCCGCCTCCCTGGTCGCCGCCGCCGTCGACGGCTTCGGCCGCCTCGACACCCTCGTCAACAACGCGGGCTTCCTCCGCGACCGGATGCTCGTCAACCTCGACGAGGACGACTGGGACGCCGTCATGCGCGTCCACCTCAAGGGCCACTTCCTGCCGCTGCGGCACGCGGCCGCGTACTGGCGCGCCGAGTCCAAGGCCGGGCGCGGCCGCCGCGCCCGGGTGATCAACACCAGCTCGGGCGCGGGGCTGCTCGGCAGCGTCGGCCAGGGCAACTACGCGGCGGCGAAGGCCGGGATCGTCGGCCTCACGCTCGTCGCGGCGGCCGAGATGGGACGCTACGGGGTCCAGGTCAACGCGATCGCGCCCGCCGCGCGGACCCGGATGACCGAGCGGACCTTCGCCGACACCATGGCCGCGCCCGACGGCCCCGGCTTCGACGCGATGGCGCCGGAGAACGTCTCGCCGCTCGTCGTCTGGCTCGGGTCCGACGCGGCGGCGGGGGTGACCGGTCGGGTCTTCGAGACGGAGGGGGGCCGGATCACCGTCATGGAGGGCTGGCGGCCCGGGCCCACGGCCGACAAGTCCGCCCGCTGGACCCCCGCGGAGGCGGGTGACGCGGCCCTGGACCTCCTCGCCGCCGCGGAACCCCCCCACCCGGTCTACGGCGCCCACTGACGGGCCCCCGCCCCGCCGCCGTGACGGCCCCCTTCCCGTGCGGCCCGCGCCGGGGGACGCGGGTGCGGCGCGCAGGGGCGGCAGGCGTCGGGCGGGTTTCCCGGTGAGTGGGAAGGGGGGCTCCTCGGGGGCGGGGGTGGCGGCCTAGTTTCGGCCGGACACAGCCCCAACCGCCCCCAGGAGGGACCCGTCATGCTCACGGACCGCCAGCGGCACGAGGCGGCCGAGCTGCTCCGCTCCGCCGAACGCGACGTCACGCCGATCGCCCCGCCGAGCGATGCGTACCCCGGGATCGACGCCGAGGACGCGTACGAGATCCAGCTCGTCAACATCCGGCACCGGCTCGCCGCCGGGGCCGAGGTGCGCGGTCACAAGGTCGGGCTCTCCTCGCCCGTCATGCAGCGCATGATGGGCGTCGACGAGCCCGACTACGGACACCTGCTGGACGACATGGAGCTGACGTCCGGCGTCCCCGTCCCCGCCGCCCGCTACTGCCACCCCCGCGTCGAGGTCGAGGTCGGTTTCGTCCTCGGCGAGGACCTGCCGGGGGAGGGCTGCACCCCGGAAGACGTGCTCGCCGCCACCGAACGGGTCGTGCCCGCCCTGGAACTCATCGACAGCCGCGTCCGCGACTGGCGGATCACCATCGCCGACACCATCGCCGACAACGCCTCCTCCGCCGGCTTCGTGCTCGGCGAGGGCCGCTCCCCGCGCGGCCTCGACCTCAGGGCGATCGAGGCCCGGCTGACCACCGACGGGGGCGAACTCCTCGCCGAGGGACGCTCCGACGCCGTCCTCGGGGACCCGGCCCGCTCCGTCGCCTGGCTCGCCCGCACCGTGGCCCGCTTCGGCGTCCCGCTGAAGAAGGGGCACGTGGTGCTGCCCGGCTCGTGCACCCGCGCCGTCGACGTCGTGGCCGGCGCGACCTACACCGCCGACTTCACCGGGCTGGGCCCGGTCTCCCTCTCCTTCACCTGAGGTGATGATGACCCGCAAGACCAAGGCGACCGCCGCCATCGTCGGCTCCGGCAACATCGGCACCGACCTGCTGTACAAGCTGCTCCGCTCGGAGCTCGTCGAGCCCCGCTGGATGGTCGGCGTCGACCCCGGCAGCGACGGCCTCGCCCGGGCCCGCCGGCTCGGCCTGGAGACCACGCACGAGGGCGTCGACGCGCTCCTCGCCCGCGACGAACTGCCCGACCTCGTCTTCGAGGCCACCAGCGCCGCCGTCCACCGGGCCAACGCGCCCCGCTACGCCGAACACGGCATCCGGGCCGTCGACCTGACGCCGGCCGCCGTCGGCCCGGCCGTCGTCCCGCCGGCCAACCTCCGCGCCCACCTGGACCGCCCCAACGTCAACATGATCACCTGCGGCGGCCAGGCCACCATCCCGATGGTGTACGCCGTCTCCCGCGTCGTGCCCGTGGCCTACGCCGAGATCGTCGCCTCGGTCGCCTCCGTCTCCGCCGGCCCCGGCACCCGAGCCAACATCGACGAGTTCACCCGCACCACCGCCCGCGGCATCGAGACCATCGGCGGCGCGACGCGCGGCAAGGCGATCATCATCCTCAACCCGGCCGATCCGCCGGTCATCATGCGCGACACCGTCTTCTGCGCCATCCCGGAGGACGCCGACCACGCCGCGATCGCCGCCTCCGTGAAGGAGGTCGCGGAACAGGTCGCCGCGTACGTCCCCGGCTACCGCCTGCGCGCCGAGCCGCAGTTCGACGCCCCGAGCCCCACGAGCGGCGGCATGGCGCGCGTCGCGATCTTCCTGGAGGTCGAGGGCGCGGGCGACTACCTGCCGCCGTACGCCGGAAACCTCGACATCATGACCGCCGCCGCCACCAGGGTCGGCGAGGAGTTCGCCCGCGAGCTCCTCGCCCCCGGCGCGTAAGGAGCCCCCAGCCATGCCCTACTCGGACACCCTCGACATCCGGATCACCGACTCCTCGCTGCGCGACGGCTCGCACGCCAAGCGGCACCAGTTCACCGCCGGGGACGTCCGGTCCGTCGTCGCCGCCCTCGACGACGCCGGAGTCCCGGTCATCGAGGTGACCCACGGCGACGGGCTCGGCGGATCCTCGTTCACCTACGGCTTCTCCAGGACCCCCGAACAGGAACTGATCCAGGTCGCGGCGGAGACCGCCCGCCAGGCCCGGATCGCCTTCCTCATGCTCCCGGGACTCGGCGTCAAGGACGACATCCTGGCCGCGCGGGACAGCGGCGCGGCCATCTGCCGGATCGCCACCCACTGCACCGAGGCCGACATCGCGGTCCAGCACTTCGGACTCGCCCGCGAGCGGGGCCTGGAGACCGTCGGCTTCCTGATGATGGCCCACTCCACCAGCCCCGAGAACCTCGCCCGGCAGGCCCGGATCATGGCCGACGCCGGCTGCCAGTGCGTGTACGTGGTCGACTCCGCCGGCGCCATGGTCATGGACGACGTCACCGACCGCGTCCAGGCCCTGGTCGCCGAGCTGGGCGCCGACGCGCAGGTCGGCTTCCACGGGCACGAGAACCTCGCCCTCGGCACCGGCAACTCCGTCGCCGCCGTCAAGGCCGGCGCCCTCCAGATCGACGGCTCCACCCGACGCCTCGGCGCGGGCGCCGGCAACACCGCCGTCGAGGCGTTCGTCGCCGTCTGCGCCAAGATGGGCATCCGCACCGGCATCGACGTCCTGAAGATCATCGACGCGGCCGAGGACGTGGTCCGCCCCGTCATGGACGAGGAGTGCCGGCTCGACCGCCTCGCCCTCCTCATGGGCCACGCCGGCGTCTACTCCAGCTTCCTCAAGCACGCCTACCGGCTGGCCGAGCGGTACGGCGTCACCGGCGCCGAGATCCTGCTCAAGGCCGGAGAACGGCGCCTGGTCGGCGGCCAGGAGGACCAGCTGATCGACATCGCCCTCGAACTCGCCGCCACCCGCGACTGAACCCACGACACACCAGGGAGAACGTGATGACTGCTCTCAACGACGAGGCCAGGGTCATCGAGGCCGGCCGCCCGCCCACCCGCTTCGCCCGGGGCTGGCACTGCCTCGGCCTCGCCGACGCCTTCAAGGACGGCGAGCCGCACGAGATCGAGGCGTTCGGCACCAAGCTCGTGGTCTTCCAGGGCCAGGAGGACGGCGCCCTGCACGTCCTCAACGCCTACTGCCCGCACATGGGCGGCAACCTCGCCCACGGCACCGTCAAGGGCGACGCCGTCGCCTGCCCCTTCCACGACTGGCGCTGGTCCGGCGACGGCCGCTGCGCCGGCATCCCGTACGCCCGCCGTGTCCCGCCGCGCGCCCGCACCCGCTCCTGGACCACCCTGGAGCGCAACCGCCAGCTCTTCGTCTGGCACGACCCCGAGGGCAACCCGCCGCCGCCCGAGGTCATCGTCCCCGAGATCGCCGGCGTCCACGGCCCCGAGGCCGGCCAGTGGAGCGACTGGAACTGGAAGACCCTCCGCGTGGAGGGCTCCCACTGCCGCGAGATCGTCGACAACGTCGTCGACATGGCCCACTTCTACTACGTCCACTACGCGTTCCCCGAGTACTTCAAGAACGTCTTCGAGGGCCACGTCGCCACCCAGTACATGGAGAGCAGCCCCCGCGGCGACATGGAACTCGGCACCCTCAGCTCCGGCATGCTGCGCTCCGACGCCTCCTACTACGGCCCCTCCTACATGATCGACCACCTCTACAGCGACGTCGGCGGCGGCCTGGAGATGGAGATCGTCCTCATCAACTGCCACTACCCGATCGACGCCGACAGCTTCGTCCTCCAGTACGGCGCCATCGTCAAGCGGCTCCCCGGCATGACCGACGAACAGGCCGCCGAGGCCGCCGCGGCCACCGCCGAGGGCGCCACCGTCGGCTTCGAGCAGGACGTCGAGATCTGGCGGAACAAGACCCGGATCGACAACCCGCTCCTCACCGAGGAGGACGGGCCCGTCTACCAGCTGCGCCGCTGGTACGAGCAGTTCTACGTCGACGTCGCCGACGTCAAGGACGAGATGGTCCAGCGCTTCGAGTTCGAGATCGACACCCAGCGGGCCACCACCGCCTGGCGCGCCGAGGTCGACGAGAACCTGGCCCGCCGCGCGGCGGCGGAGACGGAAACCGGAGCCCCCTGACATGCGACCGGTCCAGTGCGCGGCCTGCGGCAACCAGGTCCTGTGCGAGAAGTACACCCCAGCCCACACGTCCGTGCAGTGGACCGCCGACGCGGCCGTCGTCTGCGCCGAGTTCCGCGACCGCGTCGGACAGGGCGCGACCAGCGCCCGGATACGGACCTGCCGGTCGCTGCGGACCGCCATCGACCGGGCGGTCGCCGACGGCACCCTGGAGGTCGGCGATGTCCGTGTCGACGTCTGAGCCGGCGGCCCCGGCCACCGGGACCCGCACCCACCGGCTGCGGATCGTCGAGGTCGTCGCCGAGACGCCCGACGCCCGCAGCCTGGTCCTCCGGCCCGCCCCGGAGAGCGCGGACCGCTTCGCCCACCGCCCCGGGCAGTTCCTCACCCTGAGGCTGCCCGGCCCGGACGGCGGTCCCGTCGCCCGCTGCTACTCGCTGGCCAGCTCGCCGCACACCGGCGAGCCGCTCAAGGTCACCGTCAAGCGGGTGGCCGGCGGGTACGGCTCCAACTGGGTCTGCGACCACCTGGCCGCGGGCGACGAGGTGGAGGCGCTGCCCCCGGCCGGCACCTTCACCCCGGACTCCCTCGACCGGGACCTGCTGCTCGTCGCGGGAGGCAGCGGCATCACCCCCGTCCTGTCGATCGCCAAGTCGGTCCTCGCGGCGGGCCGCGGCCGGGTCACCCTGCTGTACGCCAACCGCGACGAGACCTCGGTCATCTTCCGCGACGAGCTGCGCGCCCTCGCCGAGGCCCACCCCGAGCGGTTCCTGGTGCTCCACTGGCTGGAATCGCTCCAGGGCCTGCCGGTGCCGGACCGGCTCGCCGCCGCCCTCGTGCCGTACGCCGGCCGGGAGGCGTTCGTCTGCGGGCCTGGCCCGCTCATGGACGCCGTCGAGCAGGCGCTGCGCACGCTCGGCGCGCCGGGCGAACGCATCCACCGGGAGCGCTTCTTCTCCCTGTCCGGGGACGTCTTCGACGCCCCCGAACCGGTCGCCGCACCGGACGGGGGCGGCGGCGAGGTGACCGTGGAGCTGGACGGGGAGACCCGTACGGTCCCCTGGCCGCCGGGCGCCCCACTGCTCGACGCGCTCCTCGCGGCCGGGGTGGACGCCCCGTACTCCTGCCGCGAGGGCGCGTGCAGCGCCTGCACCTGCCGGGTCGTCACCGGCGAGGTGAGCATGGCCCGCAACGAGGTCCTGGACGACCGGGACCTCGCCGACGGCTACGTCCTCGCCTGCCAGTCCCTCCCCCTCACCGACCACGTCGAGATCACCTATTCCTGATCCCCCGACCGAGAACGCCCGAACGCGCGGGCGCCCGGGATTCCGAACCCACGGACGCCCGGGCTCCCGAACGCGCGGAGGCCCGGGATCCCGAACCCCGCGCGCCCGGGTCCCCGCCCTTGCCCCTGCCCCGCCCCCGACCGCACTCCCGACGAGGAGCGTCCCCATGCCCCGTACCTATCTGGTCACCGGAGCCCTCTCCGGCATCGGAGCGGCGACCACCGCCCTGCTGCGGCGCCAGGGCCACACGGTCCTCGCCGCCGACCTGGAGGGCGGCGACATCGCCGCCGACCTGTCCGCCCCCGAGGGCCGGGCCGCGCTCGTGGCCCGGGCCCGGGAGCTCTCCGGCGGCCGGCTCGACGCCGTCGTCGCCTGCGCGGGCGTCGCCCACTTCGACCCGGTCACCGTCCGGATCAACCACTTCGGCGCCGTCGCCACCCTCGAAGGACTGCGCCCGCTCCTCGCCGCCGGCAGCGACCCGCGGGCCCTCGTCGTAGGCTCCGTCGACGCCGTGCACCCGACGGACCCGGCGATCGTGGCGGCGGCCGACGCGGACGACGAGACGGAGGCGGTGGCCGCCGCCCGGGCGGCCGTCGACCGCGGCGAGGGCCACCTCGTCTACTCCTCCTCCAAGGCGGCCGTCTCCCGCTGGGTCCGCCGCGCCGCCCCCGGCGACGCCTGGGCCGGCGCGGGCATCGCGCTCAACGCCGTCGCCCCGGGCGTCGTCCTGACCCCGCTGACCAAGCCCCTGCTGGACGACCCCGCCACCCTGGCCCTCGTCGAGCGGGCCGTCCCCATGCCCCTGCACGGCCACTCCCGGCCCGAGCAGCTGGCCCCGCTCGTCGCCTGGCTGACCTCGCCCGAGAACGCCCTCGTCACCGGCCAGGTCGTCTTCGCGGACGGCGGCGCCGACGCCGTCCTGCGCGGCGACCGGGTCTGGTGACGGCCGACCCCGCCCCGGAGGCACCCATGCACCCCCGCACCCTCGAACGCTCCGTCGTGATCGCCGCCGACCCGGACGCCGTCTGGGCGCTCGCCGGCGGCTTCGCGGCCCTCGCCCACTGGCACCCGCACCTCCCGCCGGTCACCGTGGAGGACGGCGCCGACCCCGAGGTCCCCGGCGCCGTCAGGGTCTTCGCCCTGGACGGCACGGTGGTCGCCCGCGAGCTGCTGCTCGCCCACGACCCCGCGGCCCGCCGGTACCTCTACCGGCTCCTCGACCCCCTGGCGCTGCCCGTGGAGGAGTACGTGGCGACCTTCGCCGTCGCCCCGCACCCCGACGGCGCCGAGGTCCGGTGGTCCGCCGTCTACCGCGCGCCGGACGAGGTGGCGGCGCGGGCCGAGGCCGCGTTCGGCGACGGCGTCTACGCCACCGGCCTCGCCGCGCTCCGGGAACGCCTCACATCCACTCGCTGAACCGCAGCCAGGTCATCATGTTGTCCATCGACGGCTGCGGCACACCCGCCGCGGCCGTCGCCCCCACGGGCTGCGGCCGCTGCTCGGGCTGCCGGCCCGGACCGAACATCGACTGCCACACCGAGCGGGCGCAGCCCCGCACCACCGGCGCGATCCGCTCCAGCTCACGGTGCACACCGTGCCCGCAGACCGAGATCGCGGCGACCGCCCGGCCCGCCCCGCGCAGCGGCGCGGCCACGCAGAAGACGCCCCGGAAGCCCTCCTCCTGGTCGAAGGCCACCCCGCGCTCGCGGACCAGCGCCAGCTCGGCCCGGAAGGGGTCGGGGCGGGTGATCGTCCGGGGGGTGCGGGGCCGCAGCCCGTCACGGATCACCTGCTCCACCACCGCGGCGTCGCTGAACGCCAGGATCGCCTTGCCCGACGCGGTGCAGTACGCCGGCTGCCGGCCGCCGGTCCGCGAGGGCACGGCGGAGTCGTCCGAGCCGCCGATGCGCTCCAGATAGACCACCTCGGGCCCGTCCAGCACCGTGAGGTGCACCAGGTGCCCGGTCGCCTCGTGCAGGGCGTGCAGATGGGGGAGCGCGGCGCGGCGCAGCCGGTTGTGGTGCGAGGCCATCGCGCCGAGCTCCAGCATCCCCATGCCCAGCCGGTAGTCGCGGCCCTCCCGCTCCAGCCAGCGCAGCTGCACCAGCTGGTCCAGGATGCGGTGCGCGGAGGACCGCCGGATCCCGGACCGCTGCACGACCTCGGTGAGCGTCAGGCGCGGGCCGGCGCTCTGGAAGGCGCTGAGCACCTTCGCCGCCTTCTCCAGCAGTGACAGCGGCGGCACGGCGGCGCCGTCGTCCTGGACGGCCAGGACGGACTTGGCGGCATGGGTCGTCATCGACACCTCCCCCACGGACGGCGCGGCGGGCCGAAGCCGAGCCGCGTCCGTAATCTCCGGTATTGCGTGGAGATTGCCAGAGGGGCGCGGGTACGGGAAGGGGGTGTTCCGTCTCGGAACGGTAACGCGTAGGTTCCCTCTCGTCACCCCAGGAGGAGCCCATGATCCGGGCCCCGGATCCGAGAGGCACCCGATGCGCGACCACGACGTCCTCACGGCGGTCCGCGCCCTCGCCCCCGCCCTGCGCGCCCGCGCCGCCGAGGCCGAGGAGCTCCGCCGCCTGCCCGACGCCACCGCCGGAGAACTCGCCGCCACCGGCTTCTTCCGGCTGCTCCGGCCGCGCGCGTACGGCGGACTCGCCGCCGCCCCCGACGTCTTCCACACCGCCGTCCACGAGCTCGCCCGGGCCTGCGGCTCCACCGGCTGGGCCGCCGCCCTCCTCGGCGTCCACTCCTGGTACGTCGCCCAGCTCGACCCCCGCGCCCAGCACGACGTGTGGGGCGACGACGACGCCGCCCTGATCTGCTCCTCGCACGCACCCACCGGCACCGTCACCCCCGTCGGCGGCGGCTACCGGCTCGCCGGCCGCTGGCACTTCGCCGCCGGCGCCGACCACGCCGGCTGGGCCCTGCTCGGCGGACTCGTCAGCGACGCCGACGGCCGCCCCACGGACATGCGGACCTTCCTCGTCCCCCGCGCCGACTACCGGATCGACGACGTCTGGGACACCGTAGGACTGCGCGGCAGCGGCAGCAACGACCTCGTCGTCGCCGACGCCTTCGTCCCCGCCCACCGCACCCTCGGCTACGCCCCCGTCACCTCGCTCCGCTGCCCCGGGCACGAGGTCAACCCCGAGCCCGTCTACCGGCTGCCCTACGCCGCCCTCTTCACCACCACCGTCTCCACCGTGATGGTCGGCATCGCCGACGGCGCCTACGAGCACCACGTCGACACCGCCCGCAGCCACCCCGCCCTCCCGCACGGCCGGCGCGTCGCCGAGGACCCCTTCGCCCAGGTCCGCATCGCCCGCGCCGCGGGGGAGATCGACGCCGCCCGCCTCCAGCTCGCCCGCGACACCGCCGAGCTGTACGAGACGGCCCGGGCCGGCCGCGAACCCTCCCGCGCCCTGCGCGCCCGCACCCGCCGCGACCAGGTCCTCGCCACCGAACGCGCCCTCACCGCCGTCGACCTGCTGCGCGAGAACGCCGGCGGCAGCCCCCTGCGCAGCGACGGCGACGTCCTCGCCCGCGCCTGGCGCGACCTGCACACCGGCCGCGGCCAGGCCGCCAACGACGTCGAGCGCGCCCTCGCCCTCTTCGGCCGGGACGCCGTCGGCCTCGACGTCCAGGACCCCATGCTCTGAACCCGCGCGCCCTTCCCGCTCAGTGGGAGCGGCGCGTTCACCCCGGCGACGGCTCCCCGTACGGTCCTGGCATTCCCCCACCACGACCCGAAAGGGGATGCCCCCATGGCCGATGACGTCCTGGCAGCCGTACGCGACCTCGCCCCCGTCCTGCGCGAACGCGCCGCCGAGGCCGAGGAGTCGCGCCGCGTGCCCGACGCCTCCGTCAAGGAACTGGAGGACACCGGCTTCTTCCAGCTGCTCCAGCCGAAGGCCTTCGGCGGCGCCGCCGCCGACCCGGTGGCCTTCTACACGGCCGTCAAGGAGATCGCCAGGGCCTGCGGATCGACCGGCTGGGTCGCCTCCGTGGTAGGCGTCCACCCCTGGCACGTCGCCCTCTTCGACCCCCGCGCCCAGCAGGAGGTCTGGGGCACCGACCCCAGGACCCGGATCGCCTCCTCGTACGCCCCCACCGGCAAGGCCGCCGCCGTCGACGGAGGCTTCCGCCTCTCCGGCCGCTGGCACTTCTCCTCCGGCTGCGACCACGCCCGCTGGGTCCTCCTCGGCTGCCTCGTCACCGACGCCGAGGGCAAGCCGGTCGACATGCGCACCTTCCTGATCCCGCGGGCCGAGTACCGGATCGACGACGTCTGGGACACCGTCGGCCTGCGCGGCACCGGCAGCAACGACATCGTCGTCGACGACGTCTTCGTCCCCGAGCACCGCGCCCTCAGCTTCGGCCCGGTCACCGCCCTGGACGTGCCGGGCCACGAGATCAACCCCGAACCCGTCTACCGGCTGCCGTACGCCGGCGTCTTCACCACCACCATCGCCACCCCGATCGTCGGCATCGCCGAGGGCGCCTACGCGTCCTACGCCGAGGCCACCCGCAAGCGCTTCCGCGTCTCCTACGGCCAGCAGGTCGCCGAGGACCCCTTCGCCCAGGTCCGGATCGCCCGCGCCGCCAGCGACATCGACGCCGCCTGGCTCCAGCTCACCCGCAACATCGGCGCCATGTACGAACTCGCCGGGCGCGGCGAGGAGATCCCCATGGAGCTGCGCACCCGCACCCGCCGCGACCAGGTCCTCGCCACCGAACGCGCGGTCGGCGCGGTCGACCTCCTCATGGAGAACGCCGGCGGCAACGCCATGCGCACCGGCCCGCACGCCGTCCAGCGCGCCTGGCGCGACGCCCACACCGGCCGCGGCCACGCCGCCAACGACCCCGAGCGCGCCCTCGTCATGTACGGACAGTGCGCCCTCGGCATCGACATCCAAGACACCATGGCCTGAGAGGCAGCCGCAGATGACCCCGCTCACCCACGCGTCGACCTCCCGCACCGCCAAGGCCGCCGGCCTCACCCTCCACTACCACGAGGCGGGCCCCGCCGACCGGCCCGACGCCCCCGTCGTGATCATGCTGCACGGCGGCGGCCCCGGCGCCTCCGGCTGGAGCAACTTCGGCGGCAACCTCCCCGTCCTCGCCCGGGAGTTCCGCACCCTCCTCGTCGACCAGCCCTGCTACGGCCGCTCCGACAAGCCGGTGCTCGACCGGGACTACTTCAGCTACAGCGCCCGTGCCGTCGCCGCCCTGATGGACGAACTCGGCATCGAGCGCGCCCACTTCGTGGGCAACTCGCTCGGCGGAGGGACCGCCGTCCGGATCGCCCTGGACCACCCCGGGAAGACCGACAAGCTCCTCCTCATGGGCCCCGGCGGCGTCTCCGTCAACCTCTTCGCCCCGGACCCGACCGAAGGGATCAAGCGGCTCTTCGAGTTCAACGCCGCCCCCGAGCCGACGAAGGAACAGCTCCGCGCCTTCCTCTCCGTCATGGCGTACGACCAGTCCGTCGTCACCGACGCGCTGGTCGAGGAGCGGTGGGCCTCCGCCACCGACCCCGAGACCCGCCTGGGCGCCGCCCGCATGGCGGCCTCCTTCGCCAACCCCCTCTGGGCCGAGGCCACCATGCTCTGGCGCGAGGCGCACCGGATCACCCGGCCGGTGCTGCTCACCTGGGGCCGCGAGGACCGCGTCAACCCGCTCGACGGCGCCCTCGTCGCCCTGAAGACCATCCCCGACGCGCGCCTGCACGTCTTCCCGCACTGCGGCCACTGGGCCCAGACCGAACAGGCCGACGAGTTCAACCGCCTCGCCGTCGACTTCTTCACCCACTGACCTCCCTCCCACCGAACCCAGAGGTGCCCCATGGACATTCGCGCACTCGGCTACCTGCGCCTGGAGACCACCCGCCTCGAAGAATGGCGCCGCTACACCCTCGACATCCTCGGCATGGCCGAGGCCCCCGGCTCCACCGACACCACCCTCCTGCTGCGGGTCGACGACCGCGCCTACCGCCTCGCGATCCAGGCCGGCGACAGCGACCGGCTGCTCGCCGCCGGCTGGGAGGTCGCGAACGCCACCGCCCTCGCCGAGGCCGCCGCCGAGCTGGAGGCCGCCGGCGTCGCCGTCAAGACCGCCGACGCCGACGAACTCGCCGAGCGCCGCGTGCAGGGCCTCCTCCACCTCACGGACCCGTGCGGCAACCCGCTGGAGCTCTACTGGGGCCAGGCCCAGGACCACACCCCGCTGGCCACCCCCTACGGCAACCGCTTCGTCACCGGCGACCTCGGCCTCGGCCACGTCGTCCTGCCGGTCCCGGACATCGAGGCCGCCCTGGACTTCTACGAGAAGCTCCTCGGCTTCCAGCTCCGCGACTCGATGAAGCTGCCGCCGCAGGCCGTCCCCACCGCCGCCGAGCAGCGCGACTTCCACTGGATGCACTTCCTCAGCCCCAACCGCCGTCACCACAGCCTCGGCCTCTACCCCGGCGCCCTGCCCCCCGGCATCGTCCACTTCATGGTGGAGCTGGAGACCCTCGACGACGTCGGCCTGGGCCTCGACCGGACGCAGGCCGCCGGCATCCCCATCGCCTCCAGCCTCGGCCGCCACACCAACGACCGCATGGTGTCCTTCTACGCCCAGGCCCCCGGCGGCTTCCAGGTCGAGTACGGCTGGGACGGGCTGATCGTCGACCCCGCCACCTGGGTCGCCAAGGAGATCACCGCCGACAGCGTCTGGGGCCACCGGTGGAACGGCTGATCGACCCCGCCCGCTTCCGGGACGTCCTCGGACGCTTCGCCAGCGGCATCACCGTGGTGGCGGCCCTCGACGACGGCGCGCCCGTCGGCTTCGCCTGCCAGTCCTTCGCCTCCCTCTCCCTCGACCCGCCGCTGGTGATGCTCGCCGTCGGCAGGTCCTCCACCAGCTGGCCGAGGATCCAGCGGGCGGGCCGCTTCTGCGTCAACATCCTCGCCGAGGACCAGCGGACCACCTGCGCCGCCCTCGGCCGCAGCGGCCCTGACAAGTTCGCCGACGTGCCCTGGCGGGTGAGCGAGCACGGCACCGTCCGCGTCGACGGAGCGCTCGCCCACGTGGAGTGCGCGCTGCACGAGGTGTACGAGGCCGGCGACCACCACCTGGTCACCGCCCACGTCGTCGCCCTCGACGCCGCCGAGGACGGCCGGCCGCTGCTCTACTACCGCAGCCGCTACGCCGTCGGAGCCTTCTGATGCCCCTCGACCCCGAGAAGGCGAAGGCCGCGCCCCCGGTGCGGACCGAGGTCACCTGGGACGACCGCGCCGTGCGCCTCTACCACCTGGCGCTCGGCGCGGGCGTCCCGGAGACCGACCCGCGCGAACTGCGCTACGTGTACGAGGGGCACCCGGACGGCCTCCGGACCCTGCCCACCTTCGGTGTCGTCGCCGGCGGCACCGGAGGGGTCGGCTTCCAGGTGTTCGACCTGCCCGGCGTCGACCTCGACCTGGCCCGGGTCCTGCACGGCGGCCAGGAGATCACCGTGCACCGGCCGCTGCCGCCCGCCGCCAGGGCCACCGCCGTCACCCGGCTCGCCGAGGTGTACGACAAGGGCAGCGGCGCCGTCCTCGTCCAGGAGTCCACCCTCCTCGGCGAGGACGGCGCGCCCCTCCTCACCCAGCGCAACCACGTCTTCGCCCGGGGCGAGGGCGGCTTCGGCGGCGACCGCGGTCCCTCCGACCGCCTCCCCGCCCCCGACCGGGAACCCGACCTGGTCCTGGAGCTGCCCACGTCCCGGGGACAGGCGCTGCTCTACCGGCTCACCGGCGACTGGAACCCGCTCCACGCCGACCCCGCCACCGCCCGCCGGGCCGGCTACGACCGGCCCGTCCTGCACGGGCTCTGCACCTTCGGCATGGCCGTCAAGGCCGTCACCGACCGCCTGCTCGACGGCGACGCCGGCGCGGTCACCGGCTGCCGCACACGCTTCGCCGGGGTGTTCTTCCCCGGCGAGACGCTGCGGCTGCGGATCTGGCACACCGCCGACGGGCACCGGCTGACAGCCACCGCCGCGGACCGCGACGACGCCCCCGTCCTCACCGACGCCCGCGTCACCGCCCGCTGAACCGGCGCCGGCCGCCGGAGCGAAGACGACACGAGGGAGAACCCGATGAACAGCACCTGGGACCACACCTACGACGTGGTCGTGGCCGGCTCCGGCGCCGCCGGCCTGGCCGCGGCCCTCACCGCCCGGCTGCGCGGACTGACCGCCCTGGTGGTGGAGAAGACCGACGCCTACGGCGGCTCCACCGCCCTGTCCGGCGGCGCCATCTGGGTCCCCGGCAACTTCCACCTGGACGCCGCCGGACTCGGCGACACCCCGGAGAAGGCCCGCGCCTACCTGGACGCCACCGTCGGCGACCGCGTCCCCGACGCCCGCAAGGACGCCTACGTGCGCTACGGACCGCGCATGGTAAGGGAGTTCCACGACCGCACCGACGTCCGCTTCGTCTACACCCCCGGCTACTCCGACTACTACCCGGAGCGGCTCGGCGGCTACCCGCAGGGCCGGTCCGTCGAACCCGAGGTCTTCGACTTCAAGAAGCTCGCCCCCGAACGCCGCGCCACCATGCGCCGCGCCGGACTGCCCACCTACGGCCTCACCATCACCTCCCGGGACTTCCACGAGCTGAACATGGTGGGCCGCACCTGGGCCGGCCGGCGGACCGCGGTCAAGGTCGGCGCCCGGGCCGCCAAGGCCCTCGTCACCGGCCGCAGGCCGCTCTCCCTCGGCGAGGCGCTCATCGCCCGGATGCGCCACTCCCTCGACCGGCTCGGCGGCGAGCTCTGGCTCTCCGCCCCGCTGACCGGCCTGGTCGAGGAGGACGGCCGGGTCACCGGCGTCCGGATCCGCAAGGACGGCCGCGACCTCACCGTCCGGGCCACCGGCGGCGTGGTCCTCGCCTCCGGCGGCTTCTCCCACGACCAGGCCCTGCGCGAGAAGTACCTGCCGGCCCCCACCTCCGGCGCCTGGAGCGCCGCCGCCGACGGCCAGACCGGCGACGCCCTCGAACCCGCTCTCGCCCTCGGCGCCGCCCTCGACCTGATGGACCGGGTGTGGGGCGCGCCGACCGTCGTGCCCCCGGGGGACAAGCCCTTCTTCCTCGTCGCCGACCGGGGGATCCCCGGCATGGTGATCGTCGACTCGACGGGCGAGCGGTACGCCAACGAGGCCGCCCCGTACCACGAGTTCGTCGACGCCATGTACGCCCACCAGGCCCGCGGCGGAGCCACCGCCGTACCGTCCTGGCTGATCCTCGACGCCACGGCCAAGTCCCGCTACCTCTTCATGGGCCTCTTCCCCGGGCAGCCCTTCCCCGCCCCGTGGCGGGAGAGCGGCTTCGTCAAGCAGGCCGCGACCGTGGAGGAGCTCGCCGTGCTCATCGGCGCCGCCCCGGAGCGGCTGCGCGCCACCGTCGACCGCTTCAACGGCTTCGCCCGGGCCGGCCGGGACGAGGACTTCCACCGCGGCGACAGCGTCTACGACCGCTACTACGGCGACCCGACCCTGCCCAATCCCAACCTGGCCCCGCTGGAGAAGGGCCCCTTCCACGCGATCCCGGTCCACCCCGGCGACATCGGCACCAAGGGCGGCCTCGTCACCGACGCCACCGCCCGCGTGCTGCGCGAGGACGGCACCGCCATCCCCGGTCTGTACGCCTCCGGGAACGTCTCCTCCGCCGTCATGGGCGAGACCTACCCGGGGCCCGGCGCCACCATCGGCCCGGCCATGACCTTCAGCTGGCTCGCCGTCAACGACATCGCGGAGCAGCACGCGTGACCGGCCGGCCCGCGGACCCGGCGCTGCGCGACGGCACGGTGCTCGTCACCGGCGGTGCCCGGGGACTGGGAGCGGCGGCCGTCCGCGCGGCCGTCGCCGCCGGGGCCCGGGTCCTGGTCACCGACGTCCTGGCGGACGAGGGCGCGGCGCTCGCCCGGGAGCTCGGCGACCGCGCCCGGTTCCTCCACCACGACGTCACCTCCGAGGACGACTGGCGGGCGGCCGTGGCGTACGCGACCGCCACCTGGGGCCGGATCGACGGCCTCGTCAACAACGCGGGCGTCTCCGGCGGCCTCCACGCCGTGGAGGAGCAGACGGCCGAGGAGTTCCGCCGGGTCGTCGACATCGACCTGACCGGGGTCTTCCTCGGGCTGCGGACCGTGATCCCGGCGATGCGGGAGTCCGGCGGCGGCTCGATCGTCAACGTCTCCTCCGCCGCCGGCCTCATGGGCCTCGTCGGGACGGCCGGATACGGAGCGGCCAAGTGGGGCGTCCGCGGCCTCACCCGGATCGCCGCGGTGGAGCAGGCGGCCGCCCGCGTCCGGGTCAACTCCGTCCACCCCGGCATGATCCACACCCCGATGACCGCGCACCTCGGCCTCGGCACCGGCGAGGGCGACTATCCGGCCGTCCCGATGGGCAGGGTCGGCGCACCCGGCGAGATCGCCCGCGCGGTCGTCTTCCTGCTCTCCGACGCGGCCTCGTACGTCACCGGTGCCGAACTCGCTGTCGACGGCGGCTGGACCACGGGACCCGTGCGCGCGACCGCCCCCACCACCGACCCCCAGGAGGACCGCTGATGCCCGTCGACCTGACCGGCAAGGTCGCGCTGATCACCGGCGCCGCGCGCGGCATGGGCGAGGCCGAGGCCCGCCTCTTCGCCGCCCTCGGCGCCCGCGTCGTCCTCACCGACGTGCGCGAGGCCGAGGGCGGGGCGACCGCCGCGTCCCTCGGCGCCGCCGCCCGCTTCGTCCGCCACGACGTCACCGACGAGGCGTCCTGGAACGCCGCCGTGGCCGCCGCCGTCGACGGCTTCGGCCGGCTCGACGTCCTCGTCAACAACGCCGCCGTCTACTCCACGTCCCCCATCGAGGACGAGGACCCGGCCCGCCTCGACACCCTCCTCAGGGTCAACCTCGTCGGTCCCTTCCTCGGCATCCGCGCCGCCGCCCCGGCGCTGCGCGCGAGCGGCGGCGGCTCCATCGTCAACATCTCCTCGCAGGCCGGGCTCCAGGGCATCTGGGGCCACGGGGCCTACGGCGCCGCGAAGTGGGGGCTGCGCGGGCTGACGAAGACCGCCGCGCTCGAACTCGGCCCGGACGGCATCCGGGTGAACTCCGTCCACCCCGGGGCCATCGCCACCGCCATGACCGCCCACCTCGGCACCACCTCCCACCCCGCCGCGCCGCTCGGCCGGGTCGGGGAGCCGGAGGAGGTCGCCCGGCTGGTCGCCTTCCTCGCCTCCGACGACTCCTCGTACCTCTCCGGGGCCGAACTCGCCGTGGACGGCGGCGCGTCGGCCGGCCGCATGCCCCTCCTGGCCGCGAAGGAGGCCGACGCGTGAACCCGCCCACCCCCGAGGTCCGGGCCCTCATCGACCTCGCCACCGGCCAGTTCCCCCCGCTCGGCACCACCATGACCGACATCGCCGAGGTGCGCGCCTTCTTCGCCGCCCGCCCCCGGCCCGCCGGCCCCCCGCTCCCCGTCGCCCGCGTCACCGACCGGGACGCCGACGGCGTGCCCGTCCGCGTCTACGAGCCGGACACCCGCGCGGACGCCCCCGTGATCCTCTTCTGCCACGGCGGCGGCTTCGTCCTGTGCGACCTCGACAGCCACGACGCCTTCTGCCGGGCCGTCGCCGACGCCACCGGCGCGACCGTGGTCTCGGCCGACTACCGGCGCGCCCCCGAGCACCCCTTCCCCGCCGCCCCCGAGGACGCCTACACCGCCCTGCTGTGGGCCGCCGGGACGTACCCCGGCCGCCGGCTCGCCGTCGCCGGGGACAGCGCGGGCGCCCACCTCGCCACCGTCGTCGCCCTCCTCGCCCGCGACCGCGGCGGCCCCCGGCTCGCCTTCCAGGCGCTGTACTACCCGATGCTGGACCCCACCCGCTCCCGCCCCTCGCACCGGGAGAACGGCCAGGGGTACTTCCTCACCGCCGACCACCTGCGCTGGTACTGGGACGCCTACCTGCCCGACCCGGGCGACCGCACCCTGCCGCACGCGGCGCCGCTCGCCCACGCCGACCTCGCCGGCCTCCCGCCCGCGCACGTCGTCACCGCGGGCCTGGACCCGCTGCGGGACGAGGGCGTCGCCTACGCGGAGGCGCTCGCCGCCGCCGGGGTCCCCGTGGAGCACCACCACTACGCGGGCATGTTCCACGGCTTCCTCTCCATGGCCGGCGGCCTGCCCGAGGGCGCCGGGGCCCGCGCGACCGCGTTCGCCGTCCTGCGCGCCGCCCTCGCGGACCACTGAGCCCCGCACCCGTGCCCCCGTGCCCACCCGACCGGTGGGCACGGGGGCACGGGCGCGTCCCCGGTCCGTCACGGCCCGATCAGGTCGAACCCCTCGTAGCCGTTCTCCGCGACGCCCGCGAGGATCTCGCCGTACACCCCGAAGCCCCCGATGAACGGCATGAACACCCGGGGCTTCCCCGGGATGTTGGCGCCCAGGTACCAGGAGTCCGCCGCCGGGAAGAGGGTGGCCGCCGCCCGGTCGCGGCACTCCGCGACCCACTTCTCGACCGCGTCCTGACGGGCCTCGATCGCCCGGTGGCCGTGCGCGTCGAGGTGGCGCAGGCACGCCGCCAGCCAGTCGACGTGCTGCTCGGCGCAGAGCACCACGTTCGCCATCACGGACGGGCTGCCGGCCCCGGTCAGGCTGAACAGGTTCGGGAAGCCGTCCACGCCCAGGCCCAGATAGGTCCGGGGCCCCGCGGCCCAGTCGTCCCGCAGCAGCCGCCCGCCGCGCCCCCGCACCTCGATCCGGTCCAGGGCGCCGGTCATCGCGTCGAAGCCGGTGGCGAAGACCAGCGCGTCCAGCTCGACCAGGGTGCCGTCGGCCAGCACGACCCCCCGCCGCTCGATCCGCTCGATCGGGTTCTCGCGGAGACCGACCAGGCGGACGTCGGGCCGGTTGAACGTCTCGTAGTAGTCGGAGTCCGTGACGATCCGCTTGGTGCCGATCGGATGGTCGGTGGGGATCAGCAGGTCGGCGACGGCCGGGTCCGCGACCAGCCCCCGGACCTTCTCCTCCCAGAAGGCGCGCGCCGCGCCGTTGGCCGCCAGGTCGGTGAGCTGGTCGGGGAAGGTCTTGGAGTACAGCACCCCGCCGAGCCGCCAGCGCTCCTCGAAGGCCGCCCGCCGCTCCTCCTCGGACACCTCGAAGGTCCCCGAGGGGTGGGCCTGGTGCGGCGAGCCGCCGCCGCTGAGCCGGGCCAGCCGCCGCCGCTCGGCGTACCCGGACTTCTGCGCGGCGCGCGTCTCCTCGTCCAGGGGGCGGTTGCCGGCCGGGACGCTGTAGTTGGCGCTGCGCTGGAAGACCGTCAGGTGCGCGGCCTGCTCGGCGAGGAGCGGCACCGCCTGGATGCCGGACGAGCCGGTGCCGATGACCCCGACCCGCAGGCCCGTGAGGTCGACGCCGCCGTGCGGCCACGCACCGGTGTGGTGGGTGACACCGGCGAACTCCCCGGCGCCGGGGATGTCGGGGCGGTGGGTGGCGGACAGGCAGCCGACGGCGAAGACGCAGAAGCGGGCCGTGACGGTCTCCCCCCGGTCCGTGCGGACCGTCCAGGTGAGCGTCTCCTCGTCCAGCTCGGCCGAGCGGACCGAGGTGGCGAAGGAGTAGGCGCCGCGCAGGTCGAAGCGGTCGGCGACGTGGCCGAGGTAGCGGATGATCTCGGGCTGCGTTGCGTACTTCTCGCTCCAGTCCCACTCCTGCTGGAGCTCCTCGTCGAAGGAGTACGAGTAGTCCACGGACTCCACGTCGCAGCGGGCGCCGGGGTAGCGGTTCCAGTACCAGACCCCGCCCACGTCGTCCCCGCGCTCGAACCCGCGCACGCGCAGGCCGAGTCCGCGCAGCCGGTGCACGGCGTACAGGCCGGTGACACCCGCCCCGACGACGATCACGTCGACATCGGTGGGGGTGGTGGTGCTGTCGTTCACGTGCGTGCTCCTCATCCGCCGGCGGGGTTCCCCGCCAGCCGTCGCAGGGCGCCCTTGTCGACCTTGCCCGCCGCGTTGTGCGGGAGGGCCGGGAGCGTGTGGAAGGCGCGCGGGGCCTTGAAGTTGGCCAGGCGCTCACGGGTGTACGAGGTCAGTTCGGCGGCGTCGATCCGGGCGCCGGCCGCGGGGACGCAGTACGCCACGCCGACCTCGCCGAGCCGCCCGTCCGGGGCGCCGACGACCGCCGCGTCCAGGACGGCCGGGTGGGTCCGCAGGACCTGCTCGACCTCCGCCGGGTACACGTTGAACCCGCCGACGACGAACATGTCCTTGAGCCGGTCGGTGATCCGCAGGAAGCCGCGGTCGTCGAGGACGCCGACGTCGCCGGTGCGCAGCCAGCCGTCCGCGTCCACCGCCTCGGCCGTGGCCCCGGGGTCGTCGAGGTAGCCGCGCATCACGTGGAAGCCTCGGGTGAGGATCTCGCCGGGCTCCCCGGGCGGGGCGTCGACGCGCAGCTCCGTGCCCTCCAGGGCGGTGCCGGAGGTGTGGGCGAGCGTCTCGGGCGACTCGTGCGGCGGGCAGATCGCCACCACCCCGGTCGACTCGGTCAGGCCGTAGGCGGTGGAGACGGACCGGGCGCCGAGGCAGGTCCTGATCTGCTCGATGAGCGCGGTCGGGATGTTCGCCGCGCCGGTGACCGCCATGCGCATCGCGCTCAGGTCGTACGAGGCGCGGTCCGGGTGGTGGATGAGCGAGGTGAAGACGGTGGGCGCCCCGGTGAGGACGGAGATCCGCTCGTCCCGCATCCGGGCGAGGACAGTCTCCGGGTCGAAGACCGGCTCGGGGACGATCGTCGCCCCGTGCAGCAGACAGGCGAGGACGCCCGCCTTGTAGCCGAAGGTGTGGAAGAAGGGGTTCACCAGCAGGTAGCGGTCGCCGCGCCGCAGGGTGACCGTGCGGGCCCAGGCGTCGTACACGCGCAGGTTCTGGCCGTGTCCGGTGGGGACGCCCTTGGGCCGGCCGGTGGTGCCGGAGGTGAAGAGGACGTCGGCCGGGTCGTCGGGGCGGACGGCCGCCGAGCGGGCCAGTCGCTCCGCCGTCGTCACCCGGTCCGCGGCGGCCAGGAACTCCGGCCAGTCCTCCGCGTGCAGGGCCACCGTCCGCTCCAGGTCCGGCAGTTCCTCGCCCGACTCGGCGAGCAGCGCGCGGTAGTCGGTGCCCAGGAAGTCGTGCTCGGTGAAGAGCAGCCTGGCGCGGGAGCGGCGCAGGATGTCGGCGGTCTCGGCCGCCCGGTAGCGGGTGTTGACGGGGACGAGGACGCCCCCGGCGGCCACCGCGCCGAGCGCGGCCACCACCCACCGGGCGCTGTTCGGTGCCCACACGGCGACGGCGTCGCCCGGGCGCAGTCCCCGCGCGATCACCGCCCGGGCCGTCTCGTCGACGCGGTCCCGCAGCTCCCGGAAGGTCCAGCGGTCCTCGCCGAGGACGAGGGCCTCCGCGTCACCGTAGGTCTCGGCCGCCCAGTCCGCGAGCCCGGCCAGGGTCTCAGCGCCCCTCATGTTCCGTCACGCCCTCCTCGCGGGCCCGCCCCCGTCCGGGGCGCGGGCGTGGATCCACAACGGGAGGGAGCCTCGCAGGGAGGGGCCGCCGGGCGCAGGAGCGGTTTCCCGCTCACCGGGAAGGCGCGGCGGGAACCGCCGGGAACGCCGGAGGAGGGGCGGCTCGGGCCGCCCCTCCTCGGGTGTCGCTCGGGTGTGCCGGAGACTAGTCGGTGCCGGTCTCCATGGCGGCGCGGTCGAGCGCCGTCTCCTCGCTGTCGGGGGTCTCGCCGCGCGAGGCGATGACCTCGGCGCCGCCCTCGGTGAGCGAGCCGATGAGCCCGGTGGCGGCGGCCTGCGCGGCGCCGAGGGCGGGGCTGCCGGAGCCGATGAGGCCGATGCCCGCGTACTGCTCCAGCTTGGAGCGGGAGTCGGCGATGTCGAGGTTCCGCATGGTCAGCTGGCCGATCCGGTCCAGCGGGCCGAAGGCGGAGTCCTCGGTGCGCTCCATGGACAGCTTGTCCGGGTGGTAGCTGAAGGCCGGGCCGGTGGTGTCGAGGATCGAGTAGTCCTCGCCGCGCCGCAGCCGCAGGGTGACCTCGCCGGTGACGGCGGCGCCGACCCAGCGCTGGAGCGACTCGCGGATCATCAGCGCCTGCGGGTCCAGCCAGCGGCCCTCGTACATGAGGCGGCCGAGCCGGCGGCCCTCGTTGTGGTACTGGGCGAGGGTGTCCTCGTTGTGGATGGCGTTGACGAGCCGCTCGTAGGCGGCGTGCAGCAGCGCCATGCCGGGGGCCTCGTAGATGCCGCGGCTCTTGGCCTCGATGATCCGGTTCTCGATCTGGTCGGACATGCCCAGGCCGTGCCGGCCGCCGATGGCGTTGGCCTCCATGACCAGGTCGACGGCGGAGGCGAACTCCTTGCCGTTGATGGTGACGGGCCGGCCCTGCTCGAAGCCGATCGTCACGTCCTCGGGGGCGATCTCGACGGACGGGTCCCAGAACCGCACGCCCATGATCGGGTCGACGGTCTCGACGCCGGTGTCCAGGTGCTCCAGGGTCTTCGCCTCGTGGGTGGCGCCCCAGATGTTGGCGTCGGTGGAGTACGCCTTCTCGGTGGAGTCGCGGTAGGGGAGGTCGTGGGCGACGAGCCACTCCGACATCTCCTTGCGGCCGCCGAGCTCGGTGACGAAGTCGGCGTCCAGCCACGGCTTGTAGATCCGCAGGTGCGGGTTGGCCAGCAGGCCGTAGCGGTAGAACCGCTCGATGTCGTTGCCCTTGAAGGTCGAGCCGTCGCCCCAGATCTGGACGTCGTCCTCCATCATCGCCCGCACCAGGAGGGTGCCGGTGACGGCGCGGCCCAGCGGGGTGGTGTTGAAGTAGGCCCGGCCGCCGGAGCGGATGTGGAAGGCGCCGCAGGTGAGCGCGGCCAGTCCCTCCTCGACCAGCGCGGCGCGGCAGTCGACCAGGCGGGCCACCTCGGCGCCGTAGGTCTGGGCGCGCCCGGGCACCGAGGCGATGTCGGGCTCGTCGTACTGGCCGATGTCGGCGGTGTACGTGCAGGGGACCGCGCCCTTGTCACGCATCCACGCGACCGCGACGGAGGTGTCGAGACCACCGGAGAAGGCGATGCCGACGCGCTCGCCGACGGGAAGGGAGGTGAGAACCTTGGACATGGCAATAGTATGCATGAATCTGCATGGCTATGCAACGTCAGAGGGTCCAGCAGCCGGTCCCCGGAGGGAGTCGGCCACCGGACCCCGTGCTCAGCCGGCCGCCCGGTAGGCCGCGGTCAGACGCGCCACCGCGCCCGCCGGGTCACCGGACAGCAGCCGGTGGTCGGCCTCGGCGAACGGCTTCGCCACCGCCTCCGTGACCTCCTGCCCGATGCGATCCTGCACCAGCAGCCGGGCCCGGGCCACCAGGCGCCGCGCCTCGGGTGAATCGCCCCGCCCGGCGGCCTGGAGCACCCGGGCCGCCAGCCCGAGCGCCTTCAGCGTGGCCTCCCCGCCCCTCGGCGCCTCCGTCAGGGTGGTGAGCCCCCAGCCGTACGGGTACTGCGGGGCGTACGAGGCGTCCCCGACGTTGATCGGCAGCTGGGCCTCCGACCGGGGCCAGGTCACCGGCAGCTGCCCGGTGAAGGGCTTGCGCCCGTAGAGCACGTCCGCGACGCCGTCGCCCTCCGTGCCCGGCAGCCAGGACGCCACCAGCGCGTCGATCCCCGGCAGCAGGTCGCCGACCAGCTGCGGCCGCCCCGAGACGACGAGCACCGCGCACGGCATCGCCGCGCAGACCCGGTCCACCGCCGCCCGGTCGGCGGCGCTCAGCTCCAGGTCGTGCCCGTTCCCGACGTCCCCGACGCCCTCCGCGTACGGCGTCTCGCCGACCACGACCACCCCCGCGTCGTACCCCTCGACCGGCGCGGAGGCGTCCTTCGACCAGGTGAGCCCGGGCGCGGTCTTCCGCATCCCCTCCAGGATCGTGGTGCCGGTGGTCCGCCGCCCGGAGCCGCCCTGCCAGCTGATCGTCCAGCCGCCGGTCTGGTTGCCCAGGTCGTCGGCGTTCGAGCCGGCCACGTAGACCTTCTGCGACGCCTTCAGCGGCAGCACCCCGCCGTCGTTCTTCAGCAGCACCTGCGAGGCGGCCGCGGCCTCGCGGGCCACCGCCCGGTGCTCGGCCGAGCCGACCGAGGGGAGGTGGGTGGTGTCCGCGTACGGCTTCTCGAAGAGTCCGAGCCGGAACTTCTGCGTGAGGATCCGGGACACGGCGTCGTCGATCCGCGGGGCCGGGATCCGACCCGCCTCGACCTCGGCGACCAGGGTCCGGGTGAAGTCCTGGTAGTTCGTCGGCACCATGATCATGTCCAGGCCGGCGTTGACCGAGGTCCGCACGTCGCTCGGGTAGTCGCCGGGGATCTGGTCGATGGCCTGCCAGTCGCTGATGACGAAGCCCTCGAAGCCCATCCGGTCCTTGAGCACGCCGTTGATCAGCTCGGCGTTGGCGTGCATCTTCACCGGGCCGAGGTCGTCCCCGATGACGTCGACCGAGGAGTACGAGGGCATCACCGTGCCCGCGCCCCGCTTCACGGCCTCCGCGAACGGGGCCAGGTGCACCGCCTCCAGCTCCTCGCGGGTGACCCGGGTGACGCCCTGGTCGATCGTGTACGAACCCGTCGTCGACGAGCCGAACTCCGTGCCGCCGTCGCCCACGAAGTGCTTGGCGCTGGTCAGCACCTTGTCGTTCCGGTCCAGGTCGCGCCCGTCGGCCGCGCCCTGCATGCCCTGGATGACCGTCTCCATCGCGGTCACCAGCGCCGGGTCCTCGCCGAACGCCTCGTAGGACCGGCCCCAGCGCTCGTCCCGCGACACGCACAGACACGGCGCGAAGTCCCACGGGACGCCGGTCGCCCGCACCTCCTTCGCCGTCACGGCGCCGGTCCGCGCGGCGAGGCCGGGGTCGCGGGAGGCGCCGATGCCGACGTTGTGCGGCATGATCGTCGCCCCGGCCACGTTGTTGTGCCCGTGCACCGCGTCCACGCCGTAGACCAGAGGGATCTGGAGGCGGGTGGCGCGGGTCCGCAGCTGGTAGCCGTCGACCATCCGCGCCCACGCCTCGGGCGTGTTGGGGGAGGGCACCGAGCCGCCGCCGGAGAGCAGCGAGCCGAGCGCGTACCCCGCGATGTCGCCGGGCGCCCGCAGGGCGTTCCGTTCGGCCTGGGTCATCTGCCCGGCCTTCTCCGCCAGGGTCATCCGGGACAGCAGGTCGGCCACCCGCCGCTTCACCGGCAGCCGGGCGTCGAGGTACGGCAGCCCGTGCGCGTCCACCACGACGACCGGGTCCTCGGCGGGGGCCTTCGCCCCCTCGACGGTCAGCCGCACCGGGATCGCCTCGGCCTCCTCTCCGGACCGGTCCCGCACCGTCTCCACGGTGATCGAGCGGGTGGTGCCCGAGGGCGTCCCGGCCGGGAAGACGAGGCTGCCGGCCACCGGCCGGTAGTCCTTCCCCGCCTCGGCGGGCCCGTCGTCGTCGGTCGCGTACGTGACGGTGACCGGCTGGTCCGTGGGCGCGGCCCCCGTGGTGTTCAGGGTGACGTCGATCCGGGCGGCGGAGCCCTCCGCCACCGGGTGCACGGCGGCCCCCGTGACCACCTGGGCGGTCAGCGCCGGATCGGCCTTCCCGTACAGCTCGACCCCGTCGAGCGCGAAGGAGCCCGGCGCGCCCGTCGGCAGCGTCAGCGCGTACCCCCACATCCGGTCGAGGCCGAGGACCTGGTCGATGCCGCCGACCGGCTGGTAGTCGGCGCGGTAGGCGAAGGACGAGAAGGGCAGCTCGACCAGGTGCCAGCCCTCCCAGTCGTCGGTGAAGGAGGTCGTCCACAGCTCGGACGCCTCGCCGTTCGCGCCGCCGTCCTTGAGCTCGAAGTTGATCCGCTTGCCCGAACCGGGCGGCAGCGGCGCGGTGTTCTGGCCGTACCACCAGAAGCGGATGCCCCGGTGGGCGGTCCAGTCCTCGGCCGGCTCGTCGAAGGCGAAGTCGTGGGTGAAGCCGCCCCAGGCGCTGATGTCGTAGCGGCCTTCGAGGACCTTGTCGCCCTCGGGGGCGTCGGCCCGCTCGGCGAGCGCGAGCGCCGGATGGTCGTCGGCGTCGCCGCCCCAGGTGAAGATCCCCTCGGCGGGCGGCCCCGCGAAGGGCACCTCGCCCTCGAAACGGTCGACGGCCCGGGGCGGCGGCTCGTCGTCCGCGCCGGCGGCGCTGCTGGGGCCGGCCCCGACGAACCCGGCGATCAGCGCGGTGACGGCGGTGGCGGCGACCCCTCGGGCGCGCGCTCTCCTGCGGTGGTGCGGGTGCGGCATGCGGTGCTCCTGAAGACGGAGGTGCGGGGGAGGCGGGAGCGGGGGCGTGGCGCCCCGGCCCCCGCGGGTGGGGACCGGATCGGTCGGGACCGCCCCGGACGGGACCGGATCGGGCCGGACCGGTCCGGGGCGGACCGGCCGTGGTGGGCCGGGCCGGGTCAGGACGCCTGGTGGGTCCACTTCTGGTTGGCGCCGCCGGTGCAGGTCCAGATCTGTGCCCGGGTGCCGTCGGCGGAGGAATTGCCGGTCACGTCCAGGCACTTGTCGGCCGCGGCGTTCACCACGTCGTGGGTGACGGGGTCGTACCGCCACCGCTGGGCGCCCGTGCCGTTGCAGGTGTACAGCTGCACCTTGGTGCCGTCGGCGACCGCGCCGCCGGCGACGTCGAGGCACTTGCCGAGCGCCCGCACGCTGCCGTCGGCGGCGAGCGTCCACCGCTGCGCCGCGGTGCCGTTGCAGCCGTGGAGCTGGACGGCGGTGCCGTCGGCGGTCGCTGCCCCGGCCACGTCCAGGCACTTGCCCGCGAGCCCGGTCAGCGTTCCGGCCGGCGCGCCGCCGCCCGGCGTCCCGGACCAGGTGAAGGTGGCGGTGGTGTGCGCCGGGAGGCTGTACGTGAAGGACTGGCCGCCCCAGTCGACGCGGACGGACTGCGCGGAGCCGCCGCGGTTGTGCGCGATGAGCGCCTTGGAGCCGTCGGGGTTGCGCCAGGCCACGTTCTGCACGGTGGCGTTGTCGGTGGAGGCGATCCGGTACGCGCCCGGCCGCACGAACTTGGTGAGGTGACCGGTCGTGTAGTACTCGACGGTGTAGTCGACCTGCCCGGCCCGCGGGCCGCCCTCCTGCACGGTGACGAGCCCGGTGCAGGTGCCGCAGCCGCCGTTGTGCGGGCCCATGTCCTGGTTGAGCGCCAGGCTCCACTTGACCAGGCTGCTGCTCCAGTTGCGGGCGTAGGAGACGATGTCCTTCAGGTCCTCGTCGTGCTGGTTGCCGATCCAGGTGCCGCCAGAGTGCTCGGTGCTGAACTGCCGCACCCCCGGGTACTGATCGTGGACCTGGCTGCCGACGGCGGGGTCGCCGAAGTAGCCGTGCCAGGCGATGCCGCCGAAGAGCGGGTCGTTCCGGACGCCCGCGTCACCGAGGATCCCCGCGCCGAAGTTCGCGTAGTCGCCGTAGTTCCAGTCGTGGACGAGGACCTTGGTGGTGAGGCCGGCGGCGCGCAGGGCCGGGTAGAGGTGGTTCTTGGTGAACTCGACGAGCCCGGAGGGGTTCCAGCTCATGCCGGGGTAGTTCATGGCGGTGGGGTTCCCCGCCTGGCAGCAGTTGGGCTCGTTCTGCACGGAGAGGTAGTCGACCCTGACCCCCGCCGCCTGGTAGCTCTGGAGGTACTTCACCAGGTACTGGGCGTAGGTGGGGTAGTGCTCCCACTTGAGCCAGCCCATCTGGTCCATCCGGCCGTTGTCCTTCATCCAGCCGGGGGCGCTCCACGGCACGCCCTTGACCCGCAGCCCCGGGTTGAGCTGCCTGGCCTGCGCGGTGAGCAGCCGCACGTTCGTGTCGTAGCCGTTGGCGCCGAAGTCGTTCAGGTCGCAGCAGGTGTCGTCGAGGGAGACGTTGCCCGGCCGGGAGAGGTCCGAGGCGCCGATGGGGTTGCGGACGAAGGAGAGTCCGATGCCGTCGGTCGGCGAGAAGAGCCGGCGCATCACCTCGTCGCGGGTGGCGGCGCTGATCGCCCCGCCGCGCAGGAGGTGGGCGGTGGTGTCGGTGATCGAGGCGCCGCCGCCCTCGAACTGCTGGTAGGTGGTGGACTCGTCGACGGTGATCGTGTGGGTCGCCCCGCCGCCGGCGGGGCCGAAGGCGAGCGGGGCCTGGGGGGCGAGTCCCCGCGTGACGGTGCGTCCTCCGGCGTCGGAGGTGGTGGTCAGCCAGACGTCCACCCGCTCACCGGCCGCCTGCGCGGTGCCGGGCGAGGTGAGGACCAGGCCGGTCGCCACGAGGGCGCCGGTGAGGAGGGCGGCGAGCGAGCGGGGTCGCGCCCGGTCGCGCGCACCCCGCAGAAGATTGAGCTGCACCTGACAACCCTTTCGTCGAGGCGGTGCCGCGGTGCCGTACGGACCCGGCCCGCCCGGGCCCGTACGTGTCCCGCAAAGCGGCAAGCCTTTTATCAAGCTGTGAACTTATGGAGGCGTCCGGCCCCCGTCAACCCCTCCCGCCTCCAACTCCCGAAGCGGGGAGCGGGTGTTGCGCCCCTTCCGGCCATCCCGGGCCGGCGAAGCGTTCGGGAGGTTACGGTGAACGGGTGACGCGATCCCTCGCCCTCGTCCGGGCCTGCACGCGAGCGGACGAGGGAGGCAGCCCGACCGCCGTCGTCATCGAACCGGACGCCGTCGAGGGGGCATCGGCGGACGGTGACCGGGGGCGGACCCGGTCGCCCGGGGGCACCACGCCCCGGGAGGGAGCGCCCGGCGACGACGCCCGGCACCCCCGGGTCCCGCCGCTCACCGACGCCGAGCGGCGTCGGATCCCCCTGCGCACCGGAGCCTCCCACGCCGTCTTCGTCTCCCCGCTCCCGCCGGACGCCACCGGCGCCCCGGCCCACGCCCTGCGCTTCTTCACCACCGAGGGCGAGCTCCCCGCCTGCGGCCACGGAACCATCGCCGCGATCGCCCGTCTCGCCCACCGCACGGGCACGTTCGACGGCGTCCTGCGCACCACCGACCGCGTCTTCGCCGCCCGCGCCCGTCCCGCGCCCGGAGGGCTGATCCACGCCGAGTACGCCCCCGGCCCCGTGGAGCTGCGGCCGCCGGACCCCGCCGCGTACGGGCTCCTCCTGCCCGCCCTGGGGCTCGGCGGCCGCCCCGCGGGCCCGGCCCGCGTCGCCTCCGTCGGACGGCCCCGGCTGCTGCTCCCGATGTCGAACCGCGCTGAACTCATATCGCTGGAACCGGACTTCGTCCGGCTGCGGGCCGCCTGTGACGCGCTCGGACTGCTCGGCGTCTACGCCTACGCGGGGCCGGACCGGGACGGGCGGGCGGCCGCCCGGATGTTCGCCCCCTCCATCGGCGTCGACGAGGACATCGCCAACGCCAACAGCACCGCCTGCCTCGCCGCCCACCTCGCGGGCCCCGTCCCGCTCTCCCTCACCGTCGACATGGGCGACTCCCTCGGCCACCCGGCCACCCTCACCGCCACCGCCCGCACGGGCCCCGGCGGCCCCCGCGTGCGCCTGGGCGGCACCGCCGTCGTCGGTCCACCGCTACCCCCGCGGCTCTGAACCGCCCGGATCCGCCAGCCGGTTCCGTGCCGCCGCCGCCAGGGCCGCGATCGCCGGGGGCAGCGCAGAGCGGACCTCGGGAGCGAAACGCGGGGAGTGGTTCGGGGGGACCCGGCCGCCGTGGGCGGACCACTGGCGGGGCCCGGCGACCCCCGTCATCCAGTACACCAACGGGACCTCGCCCGCGCCGCCGTACAGCGCGAAGTCCTCCGACGCGGCCGACGGGGGCCAGTCCACCACCCGCTCGGGCCCGAACAGGGCCGTGTGGGCGGCGCGGACCGCCGCCGTCTCCCCGGGCGCGCCCCACAGGGCCGGAGCGCGGGACACCGCCACCACGTCGGGGTCGCGCGGGCAGGCCGAAGCGGCGCACTCGGCGCGGACGATCCGCTCGGCCGCCGTCAGCGCCCGCTCCAACGACTGCTCGGTCGGCGCCCGCACGCCGATGCCGAGGGATGCCGTGGCGGGCACGACGTTCACCGCCGTGCCCGCCCGCAGGGTTCCCACCGTCAGCGTCACCTGTTCGCCGGGCACGGCCTCCCGGGACACCACCGTCTGGAGCCGCAGCACGATGGCCGCCGCCGTCACCACCGGGTCCACGGCGAGGTGCGGCGTCCCCGCGTGTCCTCCGCGCCCGTGCACGGTCACCTCCAGGGCCGCGCTCGCCGCCGTCACGGGGGCCCGGGGCGTCCCGTGGGCCACCATCCCGGCCGGCAGCGGCGCCGCGTGCTGGGCCAGGACCACGTCGGGGGTGCCGAACCGTTCGTACAGGCCGTCCGCCAGCATCGCCCGCGCCCCCGTCAGCGTCTCCTCCGCCGGCTGTCCGACCACCACCAGCGTCCCCCGCCAGTCCGCTGCCGTCCGGGACAGCAGCTCCGCCGCGCCCACCGCCGCGGCCAGGTGCAGGTCGTGGCCGCAGGCGTGCATGGCGCCGTTCCCGCTCGCGTACGGCAGCCCCGTCTCCTCCTCCAGCGGCAGGGCGTCCAGCTCCGCCCGCAGGTAGACGCGCGGCCCCGGGCCGTTGCGCAGGACCCCGACGACGCCGTGGCCGCCGACGCCCGGCGTCACCTCCAGGCCGAGCGCCGCCAGCCGGTCGCCGAAGACCCGGGCCGTCCGCGCCTCCGCGCCGGACACCTCCGGTGACGCGTGGACGTCCAGATAGAGGGTGAGCGCGGAGCGGAGCACCGCACGGTCGGGGTACGGAGACACGCGGGTCTCTCCTTCGGTCGGGGTCGGGGTCGGTCGGGTCGGGCCGGGTACGCGCGGGCGTGCCGCTGGCGCCGCGTGCCAGCGAAGTGCCAGCGGACGGCGGGCCGAACGGTGAGCGGAGGGCGCTGGAATGGGGTCACGCCCGGCGGCCCCGCCCAGGAGCCGCGGACCTTGAGGAGGCACCATGAACAAGGACCTGAGCACCCTCGCCGACGAGATCCTGGAGCTGGAGGCCGAGACCTTCGAGATCTCCGACTACTCGGACGCCAGCGAGGTCGTGCTGGCCGGCTCCACCAGCACCAGCTCCACCTCGACGTGCAGCTCCACCACCAGCACCACCTCCTGCTCCGCCTGACCCCTCGTCGGGTGCGGCACGCGCCCGGTGTCCGTCGTCCCACGGACACCGGGCGCGCCCGCGTTCCCGCTACGGGAAGGGGTGCGGCACCCGGTGGACCTCGGAGTCCGTCAGGTCCGCCGCCCGGTGCCCGCCGCGCCGCAGCGCGGTCCGCAGCCGCGGCAGCGACGGCGCCCGCTGACGGTTCCAGCCGAAGTCGATGGGCAGCAGCCCCGGCACCAGCGTGCTGACCGTGCGCAGCCCCATCCGCTCCTGCTCCGGCGTCGTCTGGTCCACCACGATCACGTCGTGGCCCGCGCCGGCCAGCGCGTCCGTCACCGCCCGCAGGTCGTCCCGCAGGTCCAGCGTCGCCGGCCGCCCCGACGCCTCCCACTCCCGGTAGGTCTCCCCGAAGGAGCGCACCGCCGGCGGCGTCAGGAAGGCCCGCGCGTGCTCCGCCATCCGCGGCAGCCCGTACAGCTGGGCGTGGTCCTTCAGGTGCCGCACCAGGAAGAAGTCGTCCGCCATCGCCTCCAGTTCGGCCCGTCGCTCGTGGGTCTGCCGGGAGAGGTGCGGGATGTAGGTGAGGACCTCCGAGAGGGCCCCCTCCACGGCCGCGCGCGGATCGAGCGAGGCCGCGGCGGCGAAAGACAGCAGTCCCGGGCCGCCGTCGCGGCGCACCGCGACCGCCGTCACCACCGGCACCGGCAGGTCGATCCGGTGATCGAGGGCGTGCACGTCGTAGCCCTGGAGCGCGGCCCGCTCCGTCATCGCCGCCGCCCGCCCGCCGACCGTCGCCAGGTCGATCGCCGGCAGTCGGGCCGCGCCGTACCAGGCGTTCAGGAAGGCGTCCCGCTCCACCAGTTCGAGCAGGCCGCCGAGCACCGCCTCCTCCAGGCTCCCGCCGATGGCGCAGCCGTTGGAGCACTCGAAGACGAAGTTGTCCGCCTGGAGGCCCGCGCTGTAGTAGACCAACCGGGACGGCACCAGGACCGGCCGCGCGTCGCGCAGCGACCACCCCCACTCCCACGGGATGGCCCGGTCCGGGTCGAACGGGTCGACCAGCGGGTCCTCGCGGTAGGTGCGCGCGTCGTAGAAGCCGCACTCCGCCGGATCGACCGCTCGGTCCCGCAGCTCGTTCCACGAACCGACGACAGGGAGGCGCGGGGCGCGCCGGTGGGTGCCCGCGTACCGTTCCAGCCCCTCCAGGAAGGCCAGGGTGCGGCTGGTCGCGAAGGCGTTCTCCTGCCCGCTCCAGGTCACGTCGTTGAGCCCCGCGTAGCCGCGCACGAAGACGCTGCCGGCGACCGGCGCGGTCGTCGGCGAGGTGACGCTCAGCCAGGTCCCGCCGCCGAGTGCCCCGCAGACCGGATTGGCCAGCGCGTCCTCGGGGATCGGGTACGCGCCGGCCGGCCGCAGCCGGTAGGAGCCGGGGCTCGCCTTCCGCCGCTCCACCAGGTCGAGGCGGCGCGGCGCGGCGGGCTCCGGGGCGGGGGCGCAGTCCGGGCAGAGCGGGTCGGCGAGCAGCGGGTACGTCCGCACCGCGAGCGTCTCCAGGTCGACCCGGGTCACCTGGGGAAGCGCGCGGTCCGCCGCCCGAGGGGCCGGCGGTTCGGCGCCCGGCCCGGCCAGGACCGCCGACCAGACCGCCGCCACCGCGTCGAAGACGTGCGGGGTGAGCAGCGGCCAGGCGCCGGCCGGACGGGGGCTCTGCGGGCCTCCGGTCTCCAGGGCGTCGCGCTCGCTCCGGCTGCGCAGCCGCTGCCAGCGCAGGGCCAGACAGCGCCCGCAGGCGGGAGCGGTGCCGTCGCCGCCCCAGGGGCCGACGAGGACGGCGGAGGCGGTGAGGTGGACCCGGGCTCCGGCCCGCTCGGCGGCCCACGGGTCGGGCGCGCCCGGCCCGCCGAGCGGCACGGCGACGTCGGTGACGCCGACCGGCACCACCGGCACGTCGGTCCCGAGCCGGCCGGCCAGCGCGGCCCGCAGCTCGCCCCGGGCCCGGTCCATCGGCGCTTCGGCCGGGGGCTGATCGGGCCGCTCCGTCGTGGGGGCGCTCACGAGGACCTCGTCCAGCGGAAGGTCTTCATGGCGACCGCGCCGAAGACGACCGCGAAGGCGAGCAGCCCGGCGCAGCCCACCAGGACGTCGGAGGAGTCGCCGCGTCCGGCGAGCGCGTGCGAGACGGCGTCGTTGAGGTAGCGCAGCGGCATCACCAGGGACACCGTCCGGAGCCACTCCGGCATCGAGTCGAGCGGGAAGAAGGAGCCCGAGAGGAACGCCATCGGCAGCATCAGGAAGTTGGCGACCGCCGCCACCGACTCCGGGGTGTCCGCGAACGAGCCGATGATCACCCCGAGGAGCAGGAAGGTGGTCACCCCCAGCGCCAGCACGGGCACCAGCAGCGGCCAGCCGGACGCGGGTTCGAGCCCGAAGACCGGCAGCATCGCGACCCCGACGAACAGCAGCGACTGCACGGCGCCGACCACCAGCGCGATCGCGTAGCGGGAGCCGATGACCGCCGTCAGCGGCGCGGGCGACATCCGGATCAGCCGCAGGATGTCGTCCGACCGCCACTGCATCAGGGTGAAGGCGATCCCGAAGACGGCGGCGTTCGCCACGCCCCACGACAGGACGCCCGCCGCCGTGTACGAGAGGTAGGACAGTCCGCTCTCCTCCACCGCCTGGCCCTTGAAGATGAGGCCGAAGACGACGAGGAAGAGCAGCGGGAAGGCGAAGGTGAAGAACAGGGTGGTCCGGTCGCGGACCTGGGCCCGGTATCCCGCCCCGGTCAGTGCGGTGTAGGCGCTCATGGTCACGGCTCCGTGGTCTCGGCGGTCGTCGCGGCGGTGCCTGCGGCTTCGGCGGGCCGGGCGGTCAGGTCGAGGTAGACGTCCTCCAGGCTCGCGGTACGGGTCTGCACCCCGTCCAGGCCCGCGATCCGGTCGACGGCGGTGAGCACCGGCCCGACGGCGTGGGTCTCCAGGACGAGCGAGCCGCCCTGGGCGCTGACCCGCTCCACGCCCTCGATCGCCCTGGCGGTCGCCTCGTCGAGGCGGCCTTCGGGCAGCAGCACCCGGCTCGGCGCGCGCGAGGCGCCGACCAGGCGGTGCGGGGAGTCCGTCACCGCGATCCGGCCGTCCACCAGGATCGCGATCCGGTCGCACAGCTCCTCGGCCTCGTCCAGGTGGTGGGTGGTGTAGACGATCGTGCGGCCCGCCGCCTTCAGCCCGCGCAGCACCTCCCACAGGGCCCGGCGGGCCTGCGGGTCGAGCGCGGCCGTCGGCTCGTCCAGGAAGATCAGCTCCGGTGCGTGGACGAGGGCGGAGGCGATGGCGAGCCGCTGCCGCTGCCCGCCCGACAGGCTCTCCACCCGCACGTCGCGCTGCCCGGTGAGCCCCACCGTCTCCAGCGTGGCGTCGACCGCCGTCCGCGGCGCCCCGTAGAGCGCGGCGACCGTGCGCAGGTGCTCGTGCGCGGTCTGCCGGACGAAGAAGGCGGAGGACTGCGTCTGCACGCCGATCCGGGGGAGCAGCGTCGTGTCCCGGGGCCAGGGGGAGCGGCCGAACAGGGCGACCGTGCCCGCGTCCGCCCGGCGCAGCCCCTCCATGATCTCCACCAGGGTCGACTTTCCGGCCCCGTTGGGCCCGAGCAGTCCGAAGAACTCGCCCTGGCGGATCTCCAGGGTCACGTCGTCGACGGCGAGCCGGTCGCCGTACCGCTTGGAGACTGCCTCGACGCGGACGGCGGGGGCCGGCGGGCCGCCCGGGGCGGTGGTTGCTGGCATGGCCTGTACCTCACTCATGTGGTGCGCGGTCCTTCGGTCGGGAGGGCGGAGGTGCGGGGTCGCGGTTCACCGCGACAGCAGGAACAGCAGGGTGGCGGTGGCGGTGGCGGCGAGCGCCACGAGGAGCACCGCCCCGGTCGCGTACGCGGTGTAGAGCCGCCGGGCCCGGGGCGGGTAGGAGGCCACCGCCCGTGCCCCGCCGCTCCGGCGCAGGGCCAGATAGGCGCGGGTCTCCGGGGCGAGCCGGGCGGTGCCGAGGGCGTGTCCCAGCATCCGGTAGCCGTCGAGCGGTGGCAGCGGCACCAGATTGCCGAGCCCCTGCACGGTGCCGAGCAGCAACAGGCCCGCGACGAAGGGGCGTTCGGGAGTGCCGGCCGGCAGCAGCGGCCACCACACGCCGAAGGGCAGCAGCAGCACCATGTTGAGGTGGGCGCCCGCCCCGGCGATCACCAGCTTCGCCCGCAGGCCCGGCAGGAACAGGTAGTCGTCCACCGTGCAGTAGAGGAGCGCGGCCGGCAGCCGCCACTTCAGCCCGATCTCGGCGACCCGGCCGCCGTAGTGCTGGGCGGCGACCCCGTGGGCCAGTTCGTGCACGGTGATGCTCAGCCACAGGAAGACCGCGATCCCGGCGAGCGCGGCCGGCTGCCGGGTCAGCCCGCCCGCCGCCGCGATCAGCGGCCCGGCCTGCCAGGCCAGCAGCACGAGCAGCGCCAGGACGGCCGCGCACAGCGGCAGTTGGACAGCCGGACCCAGCAGCGGCCGCAGCAGCCGGTGGAGCCGGGCGGTGGTCGCGTCCGCATCCCGCACCAGCGGGCGGGTGCCCCGCCACACCGAGTTCGGCGGCGGCGCCTGCGGCGCGGGCGCGACCGGGTCGGGCGCGCCGACGAGCAGGCCCCGGGTCCCGAGCAGCCCCAGCAGCCGCGTCCAGTGCTCCTCGCCGAGCCGCCGCCCGAACCGCTGCGCGTACGCGGGCGCCAGATCGTCCAGGTTCCGCGTCCCGTCGAGCCGCGCGATCAGGAAGTACTCCTTCTCCCCGACCTCGAACGCCGCCCCGGTGACCGGGTGCCGGATCAGGTGCACCGTCCGGGGCCCGCGCAGCAGCGCCGGACTGAACCGCACCCCGGGCCGCAGCGCGGGCCGGTGGGCGCGGGCCGCGGCGGAGGCCGCCGTCACGGGCCCACCCCCGCCCCCGCCGCGTGCGGCACGCCCTCGCGCAGCACCCGCCCGAGCACGAACGACAGGTACGCCTCGTCCCGGATCGTCACGTGCAACCGGTTGTTGGTCATGTGCATGTAGGGGGAGAGGAGCCGGGGCAGGACCGCCGACACGTCCGTCAGCGGTACCAGCGGAGCCGCGTCCGCCGGCTCCGGCCGCTCTTGCCCGGTGTCCTCGCGCGCCGGCCCCTCCCACACCGGGAAGGCCAGCTCGCCGCGGCCCGTCAGCTCCTCCACCCGGGACCGCAGCTCCAGGCAGTGCTCCGCCCAGCCCCGCAGGAACGACGGCAGCCGCCCCAGCTCCCGCGACCCGACCGCGGCGCGGACCGCGGCGAACCGGCGCCCGAGCGAGGGGGCGAGCTCCGCGTAGCCGCGCTCGTACTCCTCCGAGCCGATGAAGCCGGTGTCGGGGAACGCCCGGTGCCAGAAGCGGTAGTAGCCGTCGAGGTAGGCGGCGAGCCGGTCGTCCTCCGGCAGGAAGCAGCTCGCCATCACCATCATCAGCTGCGCCGAGGTGCCCAGCAGCACCGTCCTCAGGTGCAGGTTCATCGTGCGGAAGGCGTCCACCACCAGCTCGCTGGAGTGCCGGAAGTGCCACTCGGCCAGCTCCACGCCGGCCGGGCCGCCGTACTTCGCGTACTCGGGGGCGTACGGCTCCTCGCGGAAGGTGTTGTTGGGGCGCAGCCGCATCCGGCCGTCCTCGCCCATGTACCGGCCGCGGTCCTCGCCGGGGAACTCGATGTCGAACAGCGCGTCGTAGAAGTCCTTCAGGAAGCCCGAGTCCACCTCGTACAGCGCCGGCCGGCCCTTCAGGAAGGCGGTCAGCGCCTCTTCGGCCCGTCGCCGCACCTCCGGCACCGCCGCCGCGCTCGACGGCCGCAGCCGCAGCCGCACGTGCGGCCCCTCCAACCAGTAGTTGAGGAAGAAGTGCCCGGCGAGCAGTCCGTCCTCGGACAGCCGGGCGACCAGCGGACGGACGCAGTCCACCAGGAGCGGGCGCGGGCTGGCCGCGTAGAACACGTGCAGCGCCAGCCACGGTCCCGGCGCGGTGGCGGGCGGGGCGGTCAGTTCCGGCATGTCGGGCCGTCCTCGATAGGGGTGCGGGGGAAGGTGAAGGTCTCCACGGCCAGTTCGGCCACGTGCCGGCCGCGCCCGGAGACGAGCTGGAGCCCGTCCTCGGCCGGCAGCGCCTCGCGCAGCACCACGGCGGCACCCGGCTCCCGGTCGAGCCGGGCGTCGAAGGCGGCCAGCGACAGCGGGCTCGCGAAGTCCACGTACAGCGGCTTCGCGCCCGGCACCCGCCGCCCGTCCCGCAGCGGCGTCGCGAAGACCCGGTCCGGCAGCCGGTGGGCCCGCTGCCAGCGCCGCCACTCCAGCCACCAGGCCGCCTCCTCGCCACCGGGCCGGCGCACCGGCAGCACGGCGGTGTCCGCGGTCCACGCCCGCCGGGCCAGGACGACGTCCCCGTGGACCACCCGCGGCCTGCGGGTCACCCCCTCGACCGCCGGGCCCGCCGGCACCCCGCCCCACACGTCGGCCGGGGCCATGGTGCTCGGCGACAGCAGGAGCAGCGTCCGCGGGATCTCGGGCAGGGCCACCGGCACCAGATAGCCGAGGTACACGGGGATCACCCGCCGGCCGAGCCGCCGCGAGCGCAGCACCAGCCGGTCCGTCTCCTCCTCGTGCACGAGGAAGAGGTCGTCCAGATCGATCCGCGCCTCCTCCGGCACCGTCGACGTCTCCCCGGGACACACGATCTGGTGGTCCGTCAGGCGTCCGTGCAGATTGAGGTTGCTGGTCACCGGTCCGCCGGTCAGCTCCGCGAAGACCGCGCCCTCAGGCTGCCGCGTCCGCGACTCCTCCCGAAGCCTCCCGGACAGCCCGGCCGCCCCGTCCCCGTCGTACACGTGGGTGAAGCGGCTGAACGGGAAGGCGAGGCCGCCGTACGAACGGTTGAGCACCACCCGGTGCCCGCCGCCTTCGGCCAGGTCGAACTGGAGGTGATGGCTCTGCGGGACGAAGTCGGGCGCCAACGGCGCGAGTTCGTCCGCCACACCGGTCAGCAGCTCCTCCGTCAGGCGAAGTTCCTCCGCCTCGCCGTCCCGCTCCCACGCCGCCCGCATCCCGGCCGCGAACCGTCTGCGGGCCTCGTCCAGGCTCCGCATCGCGGGCTGCCCGAGCCAGTTCTCCTCCGGCGCGTACGCGCCGTCCGCGTCGAAGGGGACGCGCTGCGCGGTGAAGGACAGGTACTGGTCGAACAGGTCCTCGTGGAAGTCGTGGACGAGCCCGAGCAGATCGTCGCAGCGCCCGCCCCGCCCGTACCGGGCGAGGAAGAAGCCGTGCAGCGTCACCCGGTGGGGGAGCGTCAGGTCGAACAGCGGCAGGACGCCCTCGACCCGGCGCAGCGCCCGCCCCGTCTCCCCGCCCAGCAGCCCCGCGTCGGCCGTCACCGCCTCGCCCGCGCTCACGTCCTCGTACACGAGCGTCTGCGGCAGCGCCGGGTCCGCCGCGCCCAGCCCCCGCAGCACGTCGAGCAGCCGCTCCCGCAGCGAGCGCAGCAGCGTCCGCCGCTCGGCGAGCCCCGCCGCGGGGTAGGCGGCCAGGCAGGCGGCGGGCGCCTCCAGGCCGTCCGCCACCGCGTCCGCCCACGCCAGGCCGAGCCCCCGCAGCGACTCCTGGAAGGAGCGCAGCGGGTCGGGGCTGTGCACGTCGGTCCGCAGGGACGGGACCTGCACCATGCCGAGCTGGAGCAGCGCCGCCGCGTACCGCTCGCAGTCCGCCGGGTCCGCCCCGTGCTCCTCGCGCAGCCACCCGACCAGGTCCCGGTGGCGCGGCGCGTCCCGTTCCCCGAGGAAGGCCAGCAGTCGCTCCAGGGTCCCGCTGCCGCGCAGGTAGAACAGCCGGTCGCGGACGGCGTCGAAGGTGACGGCGGCGCTGTCGTCGCCCGCGGTCACCGACTGGCGGACGTACCGGATCCGGTCCTCGTCCCGGTCCCAGCCGGGGGAGAGGACGACGGGCAGATCCTGCCGCCGCACCGGATCGGCCAGGATCAGCTCGGCGATCCGCGCGAGCGCCACCACCGTCAGCCGCACGTGCCCCGACCAGTCCTCCCCGATGCGCAGCTCCCCCGTGCCGACGGCACCGGAGGCACCGGTGTCCGGCACCCCGGGAGCGACGGCACCCGACGCGAAGACGCCGGAGGCGACCGGCGTCAGCGTGCTGAACGGGCTGGTCTTGCACGCGGTCCGGTACAGGTAGGTGAGCGCGGACCGCTCGATCTTCCGCATCCGCCTGCCCGGCTCGGCCGCCGGGTCCGCGAGGTACGCGTCGAGCCGCGAGTCCAGTGTCGGCGAGGCGAGCAGCAGCCCGTGCCGCAGCCGGTCCTCGGTGAGCGCCGACTTGAGCGCGGCCCGCGCCCCGCGCATCTCGGCCGCCAGCAACTCCGCTCCCTCCGCCAGCAGTTCGCCGTGACGGAGGCGCTCCTCCAGCCATGCCCCGGTGCGGGCTCCGGTCCCCGCGTCCAGCGCGGTGACGAGCCGCCGCGCCGCGTCCGGGTCGGCGGGCAGCCGGTTGTTGAAGACCTGTCGGCGCAGGGCGAGGAGGGCGCGGCGGGTCTCGGCGCCGACCGCGTCGGCGGCCTCGACCAGGCCGTGGAGCCGGTCGCTCAGCGCGGTGCCCTCGGCCGTGAGCCGGGCCTCGTGCGCCAGGACCTCGTCGGCCCAGGCCAGGGCGCGCGGACAGCGCAGCCCCCGGACGGTCTCGACCGGCAGGCCCGCGGCCCGCAGCAGGAACCGCCGGCCCACCTCCCAGCCGGTCCGCGGCGGCGCGGCGGCGGACGTCGTCGTCGGTGTCATCGCGGCCCCCTCAGGCGATCTCGTGGCGGAAGTCGGCCGGCGAGGGCCGTTCGTGGCCGAGCGGCATGATCAGCAGCGGCGCCTCCTCGGTGCCGGCGAGGCCGAGCCGCTCCACGAACGACACGTTGTCGAAGCCGAGCGCCACGCCCGCCCCCACCGACAGGGCCGAGGCGGCCAGGTAGAAGGTCTGGGCGACGGCGCCGGCGGTGCCGACGGCGATCCGGTAGCCGCGGCCGCCGACGGCGTCCAGGACGGCCGTGGTGCGCACCGTCGGCACCAGGACGGCGCCGGCCCGCTCCAGGTCGTAGTTGGAGAGGAAGTAGTTCGCCTGGAGGAAGTCGCCCTGCGCGCCCGGCACGACGAGCGCCAGCTCGCGCCGGCCCGGGTCGTAGGCGTAGGCCCCGGGCTCGATCCCCTCGACGTGGTTGACGAAGACGTACAGCCGCACCAGCGGAGCGTCCTCCGGGGTTCCGGCCTCGCCGCCCAGCGAGGTGGCGGCGCAGGCCGCGAGGACCGCCGACAGTTCGGCGGACGTCACCGGCCGGGCCGCGTCGAACCGTCCGAAGCTGGAGCGGCGTCGGCGCAGCACCGGCCGCACCGGCACGCCGGGCAGGGCGGGGGCGGGCAGCGGCACCGGGTCGCCGTGCGCGGGCAGCGGCCGGACGGCGGCCGCCGCGAGCGCCCCGGGCGCGGGCCGCGCCGAGGCACCGGCCACGGTGGCCGCGTGCATGGCCCGCACGGTCGGGAAGCCGATGACGGTACGGGACCGCTCAAGGTCCCGGTGCCGGACGGCGGGATCGGGCTCCGCCGCGGTCGCCGCCGCCGCGGCGGCCCCCTCCCAGCGCAGCGGCACCACCGCGAAGACCGACTCCTCCTCGCTCCCGGCGCCGAGCAGCCGGTTCAGCCGGGGCTCGTCGAACCAGAAGACCGGGGCCACGCGCAGCCCGTGCGCGGCGGCCCAGACCTGCCACGTCCCGAGGAGGGTGCCGACGTCCGTGCACACCACGTGGAAGCCGAAGCTGTTGTACTTGAAGGCGGTCTGCCAGTACTTGACGGAGAGCAGCAGGTAGTGGTCGCTCTCCCGCGCCTCGGCCGGGGCGTCGGCCCCCAGCGCGTGGCGGACCCGCGCCGTGACGTCTCCGGTGAGCAGCCGCTGCACGGAGTGCCGTCGCACGTCGTAGTGGTGGAGGCCGGGGGTGAGCGGGCCGGAGGGGCCCGAGGCCCAGTGCACGGCCACCGGGTAGAGGCCGCCGCCGCCCGCGGTGCCGCGCGACCAGTTGGCGTGGGGGTACAGCGGCAGTCCGGGCAGGTCGCTGTTGGCCTGGATGCCCAGCCGGCGACCGGTCAGGCCGTAGGAGTCCTTGAGCATCGCGGACAGCAGCGGCAGCGTGAAGCCGGCGTGCGCCGCCGGGCCCGGGGCGGGCAGGAGTCCGGCGGCGGCGGGGCCGTCGCCGGGGCCGTCGCCGTCCGGCAGGGCGTACGGCTCCGGGCCCGGGTAGAACTTCCCCTTGCGCGGGGCGTCCGGCCAGTCCGGGACGAAGTCGGCGGGTTCCATCGGGACGCGGCCGCGGTGCAGCACGGCGTCGGCGTACTCGTGGGCGTACCCCATGGGGTCGGACCCCTTTCGGAGGTTCGGAAGGCGTGCGGGACGGGCCGGCCGGCCGGTCACGGGAAGGGATGGGGGGCGGGGTTGAGACCGGCGGCGCCGAGCGTCGTCCGCATCCGGGGCATGTGGCGGGCGCGCTGGCGCGCCCAGCCGAAGTCGATCGGCAGCAGGCCGGGCACCAGGACCTTCACCGTGTGCAGGCCGAGGGCCCGCTGTTCGGGCAGGGTCTGGTCGACGACCACCACGTCGAACCCGGCCGCCGCCACCGCGTCCACGGCCCGCAGCAGGTCCTCCCCGAGGTCGGCGGAGGCGACCGCCCCCGTGGCGTCGGGCCAGGCCAGGTCGGCGACGGCCAGCGGCGGGCGCGGCGACTTCGGCCGCAGCAGGAAGTCGGCGTACCGCCCCATCTCGGGGATCCCGTACAGGATCGGATGGTCGTGGAGGCCGGTGACCAGGTCGAAGTCGGCCGCCATGGCCCGCAGCCGGGGCTCGTCGCGCCGGGTCCTGCCGACCAGGTTCACGGCGTCGGTGGCGATCTCGCACAGCGCCGAGTCGAGCGCCGACTCGGGGTCGAGCCCGGCGCCCGCCCCGAAGCACATGCGCCCGGTGGAGCCGTCGACGCGCTCGGCGCAGGCCGTGACGACCGGGATCGGGAAGCCGATCCGCGTGTCGAAGAAGCGGGCCCGGTAGCCGTACATCGCCAGCCGGTCCACCATGTGCCGGGTCGAGCGACGGGCGCTCGTCGCCGGGTCGATCTCGCGCAGCGGCACCTGTCCGTACCAGGCGAGCAGGAAGGCGTCGCGTTCGACGACCTCCATCAGGCCGAAGTACACGGCCTCCTCCAGACTGCCCCCGGAGGCGCAACCGTTGGAGCTCTCCTGGACGAACCGGTGCTCCAGGCCCGGCGCGTGGTAGTACGCCAGGACCTCCGGCACCGGCCGGGGCCGGGAGTCCCGCAGCGACCAGCCCCACACCCAGGGGATCGGCCGCTCCGGCGAGAACGGTGTGACGCGCGGGTTGGCCAGGTAGAAGGCGGCGTCGTACAGCCCGGTCTCGCGCGGGTCGACGGCCCCCGGGCCCAGGCTGTCCAGGGAGGCGACGAGTCCGGCGGCCCGTCCGCGCGCCCGCATCCCCGCGTACCGTTCGAGGCCCTCCAGGATCCCGATGCGCCGGCTGCGCGCGTAGGTGTCGGCGTGCCCGCCCCAGAAGGTCTCGCGCAGGTAGTCGCCCGACCGGGTCGAGAAGCAGCCGACCGTGGCCGAGGTGGTGGTGGAGGCCACGTCGAAGACGACCGAGGGACCCACCGCCCCCCAGTGCGGGTTGGCGAAGGCGTCCTCGGGCAGCTGGTACTCCTCGACCGGCCGCACCCGGAAGGCTCCGGGCCGGTGCTTCGGCGCGGGCCGCAGCACCAGCGCCGCGCCCTCCGCCGAGTCCGCCACGGGCCGGGCGCAGGACGGGCACTCGGGGTCCGGGACCAGCGGGTGGGTGCGGACGGTCAGGGTGTCCAGGTCGAGCAGTCGGACGGAGGGGTACGGGCCGGGCCCGGGCTCCCGCGCGGCCGGCCGCTCCAGCAGCGCGGCCACCGCCGTCGCCGCGAAGGGGATCCCGTACGGCCAGGCGCCCGCCGCCCGCGTCCCGCCGCCGAGCTCCAGACCCTCCCGCAGCTGCACCGAGCGGACGCCCTGCCAGCGACGCTCCAGACAGGTCGCGCAGCCGGGCGCCCCGTCCGCCGAGGGCCAGGGGCCGACGAGGACCTGGCGCCCGTACAGCCGGACCGGCAGCCGTCCTTCGGACGCGGCGGCGGAGGCGTAGGCGTCGGTCACGCCCAGCGCGGCCACCTCGGGTTCGGGCGTGGGCGTGAACTCGGCTCGGACGGCGGCCAGTTCGCGCGCGAAGGCGGTGGTGGCGACGGCGGGCGGCGCGGTGTCAGCCGGCATCGGGGGCCGCCCGGGTCAGCAGCACGCGGACGGTGACGATGCCCGCCGTCGGCAGGTCGGCCGCGTGCGTGGGCACGACGAAGGCGTCCCGCCCGGCCGCCGCGAGCCGCTCCAGGATCCGCGCCCACTCCACGCCGGTGCCGTCCGCCCCGGCCGGTCCGGCGGCGGTCACCGGCACCAGCGCCGGGTCGAGGTCCCGCAGCAGGGGATCGCCCGGATCGGCGGCGCGCGCCGAATCGTCCTCCTCGCAGGCCAGTTGGGCGGAGCCCAGCAGGTCCCGCACGGCGTCCGCGGCCGCGCCCGGCAGGTCGGGGGCCGCGCCGACCGCCCACCGGCCCGGTTCCCGACCGGTCCCGGGGGTGCGGGCCAGGACCACGGAGGCGCCCGAGCGGCTCCGCTCGCCGAGGTCGAGGAGTTCGACGTCGAGGCCCAGGAGCGTGGCCGATCGGAGCAGGAAGGTGAGCTCCGGGTCCTCGCCGAGGGCGTCCGGCGCGAGGACGGCCACCTCCCCGGCGCCGCCGACCGCCCGACACAGGGCGTCGTGCGCGAGCGCCGAGAGGAGTCCGGCCGCCGCGGCCTCCGGCAGGTCGGCGCCCGCCCCGGCTCCGGCCCGGGTCGGCTCGAAGCGGCGGTCGGCGTTGGCCGGGCCGAACGGCCGGACGGCGCCGGCCGGGACGCGGACCGTCTCCTTAGTCAGCAGCGAGGTCGCGACCGTCAAGGCCACGGTGCCACCGTCGCCGCCCGTGCCCGAGGCGACGGTGAGCAGCTCGGGGGCCACCTCCGGCAGTCCGTCCAGGGGTTCGGCGGGGACGGCAGTCGGCACCACGTGCTCGGCGTAGACGAGGGCCGCCGCGTTCAGCGCCCGCAGCCGCGCGCCGGCCGTGTGGTGCACGTCGAAGGCGGTGATCGTGCGGCTGCCCCGCGCACCCAGACCCACGACGACCGCGCCCACCTTCAGCGGCGTCTGCGTCAGCGGCTCGTCCGCGAACGCGCGGAACACCCCGGCGTGCGGGCGGACCAGCGCCGAGCGCCGCTCCAGTTCGGCCAGCGGCCCCTGGGCCGCGTCGTCGTCGGGCGCGGTGGCCACCGTCGGGAGGAAGGCCGGCCGGGCCGGCGCCGACGCGAGGTCGACCGGCTCCGGCACGGTGGCGGGCGCGGAGCAGAACGGACAGCGCGGGTGCGGGAGCAGCGGCTCGGCGGCCACGTCGAGCGTCGCCGTGTGCTGGACCAGAAGCTTGTCCCGGGTCTCGGCCGGCAGCGCGCCCGTCGTCAGGCGGAAGACCTCGTAGCCCAGCAGGTTCCCGATCATCGCGGCCAGGGGGCCGGACGGCCGCGCCCCGGGGACGCCGAGGGCGAGCCCGCTCCACAGCTCGGCGGCGTCCGCCGCGTCCCCGGCCGCGCCCATGCGCAGCGCGGCGCAGGCCCAGCAGCTCGCCGACTCGTCGTCCATCACCGGACCGACCACCAGCCGGTCGCCGAACGCCCAGGCCGGCAGCAGCGCCCGCCCCTCCGGCACCCCGGCGCGCAGCAGTTCCAGGACGGTGCCGGGTGTGTCCGGCCCGGCGGCCACCACCAGGTCGTACCCCTCGTGGGCGGCCCGGCCCGCGGCCCCGGCGGGCAGCTCCGACAGGTCCACCGGGCAGCCCTCGGCGGCCAGCTCGGCCGCCTCCGCGCGCACGGCGGCGAACTCCTCGGGGGAGGTGCTGCCCGTCCCACGGGCGAGGGCGGGCTCGACGCCGATGGTCGCGCAGCCGTTGCGGAGCAGCGAGAGCACGCACCAGCGGGCCACCGGTCCGTCGCCGAGCACGGCGACCCGGGTGGCGCGGAAGCGGGCGAAGCGGGCGTCGGCCCCGTCGGTGTAGTGGTCGACGTAGGCGATCTGGGGCGCGAAGCGGGCGGCGGCCGGGTCGGTCGCCGCCGCGGCCGGGTCCGCGGCGGGCTCGGAGACGGGCCGGGCGAAGCCACGCGCGTAGAGCGCCTGGACGAGCCCGCCCACCATCGCCTTCTGCCGGTCGCCGAAGCCCGAACAGATCTCCTCGACCGACCGGCTGCCGTCGAGGTGCGGCATGAGGAGGCTGGCGAAGCGGTAGCCGGAGGCGCCGGTGAGCCGGAAGCCGCCGTCGGCGTTGTGGAAGATCACGCCGTCGGGCGTGCGGGTGTACAGGACATCGCGACGGACTCGCGGCCGGGTTCCGGCGACTTCCGTGTACGACGGGGAGGTCATGCGTGCGTCACACCTCTCGTTGTGCGGCGGGCGGGCCCGGGGTGGTGGGGCGCCGGCTCGGGGGCGGGGCGGTTGCGGGAGGTACGGGTGGGGCTGGTGGGACTCGGGGGAAAGGAGCGTGGCGCACGGTTCCGGGGAGGTGCCGTGCGGTCGGGCGGCGCCGGACGGACCGGCGGTCAGCGCAGCGCGGCGGGCAGGGGTGGCCGCGGCAGCGCCTGCGAACGGCCGCTCGGCGAGCGCGCCGCGCGCCGGGCGTGGGCGCGCAGCAGGGCGTGCGGACGGAAGTCGCCGGGCAGGCCCTCCTCCAGGAACCCGGCGTCCAGGAGCCCTTCGAGGATCAGCTCGGCGGTCTCCGCCGGGACGCCGAGGACACCGGCGGCGCGTGCGGCGGTGAGCGGTTCGTACGGGGAGGCCGCGAGTCGCAGATGCGCCTCGGCGAGCGCGGGGGAGAGCCGGCCCAGGGCCTCGTCGAGGCGCTGCGGCACCGAGGTGCGGGGGTCGTCCGCGAGGCTCAGGCGGCCGGCCGGGTCCTGGCGCAGCCAGTCGGCGTAGTCGGTGAGCCGGAGCCGGGGCCGGGTGAGGAGCCGGGCGGCGGCGATCCGCAGGGCGAGCGGATGGTGGCCGCAGGCGTCGGCGAGGTGCCGGGCGGCGGCCGGCTCGGCCCCGGTCCGCTCGCCGCCCAGGGCGGAGACGAGGAACGCCTCGGCCTCCTCCGGGGCGAGCGCGCCGAGCCGGTGCACGGTGCCGCCGTGGGTGGCGACCAGCGCGGCGAGCCCGGTCCTGCTGGTGACCAGCGCCGCGGCACCGGCGTGCCCGGTGAGCAGCGGGCGGACCTGGTCGGGGTGGACGACGTCGTCGAGGACGAGCAGCACCGGGACGGCGCCGGCCCCGCCGGGCAGCACGCGGCGCTCATCGGCGGCGGCGTCCTCGGCGGTGCGCGGGGTGCCGTCGGCATGGGTGAGCTGGACCAGCGCGCTGCCGCCGGGGTGGTGACCGGCCACCAGCCGGGCCACGTGCAGGGCGAGGGCCGTCTTGCCGAGGCCGGGGGCGCCGGAGAGGACGGCGACGGGCGCGTGCCCGCCGTCGCCCGGGCCGCCGGCGCCCAGGCGGACCAGGGCGTCGACCTCGCCCGCGCGACCGGTGAAGCCCGGCACCGTGGGGAGGGCCGCGGCGGTCGGCGCGTGGGGGGCGGGGCCGGAACCTTCGGGGCGCGGCCGGGCGGCCGTCGTCGTGAAGGGCTCGGCGTGCGGTGCCCGGTGGGCGTCCTCGACGGGTCCGGCGAGTGCGGCCGGCGCCGCCGGTCTTCGGCCGGTGTCGACCGGACCCAGCCGCTCCCCCCGGAGGATGGCGAGTTCGAGGCCCTGGAGCTCGGCGCGCGGGTCGACGCCGAGCCGGTCGCGCAGGTGCTCCTTGACGCGCCGGTACTCGGCGAGCGCCTCGGTCTGCCGGCCGAGCCGGTAGAGGGCGGTCATCAGCTGTTCGGCGAACCGTTCGTGCTCCGGGTATACGCGCGTAACCTCCCATAGATCGACGAGGGCTTCACGACATCGGCCGTGCTCCAGCTCGATGTCCACGACCCGCTCCAGGACCCGCAGCCGCTCCTCGGCGAGGCGCGGCACCTCGTCCCGGTGGAGCAGTTCGGAGGGCACGTTGGCGAGGAGCGGCCCCTGCCACAGGGCCAGCGCGCTCCGCAGGGCGTACAGCTCGGAGTCGGCGCCGGCACCGGCGGCCCGTTCGACGAGGCGGCGGAAATGGAGCAGGTCCAGGGTGTCGGCGTCGGCGTCGATGCGGTAGCCGCCCGCCACCGCGACGACGGCCTGGTCCTCGATGCCGTACTTGGCGAAGAGCCGGCGCAGCCGCAGGACGCAGCTCTGGAGGGCGGCCTTGGCGGTGGTCGGCTGCTCCTCGCCCCAGACGGCGCCGCGCAGCCGGTCGGTGGAGACGATCGCACCGGGGCGCACGAGCAGGGCCGCGAGCAGCGCCGTCGGCTTGGAGGGCGGGAGGACCGCGACGTCCCGCCCGTCGGTGATGCTCAGGGGCCCGAGCAGCTGGAATCGCACGTGTTCTCCGTCTTCCCCGAGTGACGTACCCGGCCGCTGGTCGGTCGGCCGGTGGTGCGTGGTCGTGCGACGGTCCGCCGGTGGTCGACGCGCCGGTCCGTCCGGTGGGCGCGCGGCTACGGCCGGTCGGAGCCGTGCCGCCGGGGGCGTGGGGTGGGAGGCCGAACGGGGATTGCGGGCATGGGGGAACCACCGGGGGAGCGGAGGGGCGGGTCGATGCGCTGGGCGGTCGCGGCCGGAGGGAGCGGCCGGAAGGTGGGGGCGTGGTCCCGGTCGGCGGCGGGGCCAGCACGGAAGGTACAGGCGGCGCGCCGGGCGCGGACCAGGGGGAGTGGACTTCCGGCCAAGCGTCGCGGCGTGGTTGACGCCGGACGTGCGGGTGTGCGGAGGTCCGGGAGCGGAACCCGCCCGGAACGACAAGGCGTGAGGCCATGGCCAACGCTGTCCGCCATCCGGACGCGCGCGGGAGGAACCCTCCGCTCCCCGGAAGCTCGTCGGGCGGCGTGGCCCGGCCGGCAACATTGGCCGCTTTGCGACCTCGGCCCCCAGGCGGAGCGGTGGTCGGGCTCAGGAAGCGCCGTGGAGGACGACCCGGACCAGCACCGGCAGATGGTCGCTCCCGGTGGCCGGAAGGGCGCGGACGGCGGGGACGTGGGCGCCGCGGGCGAGCACCTGGTCGATGCGGGCCAGGGGGAGGGCGGCGGGGTAGCTCAGGGCGAGACCGCGCTCGGGGGCGACGAGGCGTGAGGTCAGCGGGGCCAGACCGCGGTCGTCGACGGTGCCGTTGAGGTCGCCCGCGAGGACGATCCGGTCGGAGGGGTCCGCCGCCAGGATCCCGCCGAGGAGGGCGGCGCTCTCGTCGCGGCGCGCCGAGGCGAGCCCGCCGGGGCCGAGACGGACGGACGGCAGGTGGACGACGTACGCCGCCACGGTCCCGTACGGGCTGCGCACCTCGGCCCGCAGCGCCCGCCGCCAGGGCTCCGTGATGCCTTGGGGCCGGATGTCCAGCGCCCGGGCCCCGGTGAGCGGGTGGCGGGACCAGAGGCCGACCGTGCCCTGGACGGAGTGGTACGGGTAGCGGGGCGCCAGCGTCCGCCGGTAGGTGTCGAGGGCCGGGTCGACCAGCTCCTGGAGGGCGATGAGGTCGGCTCCGCTGTCCGCGAGCGCCCGGGCCGTTCCGGCCGGATCGGCGTTGTCGTCGGCCACGTTGTGCTGGACCACGGTGAGTTCGCGCGGGCCGGGTGAGGGCGCGGGCAACAGCGACGGGCCGAAGGCGACGGCCCAGGCGACGGTGGGGACGAGCAGGACGAGCAGCGCCGTGCGGGCGCGCCGGAGCGCCGCGCAGACCAGCAGCAGCGCGGTGAACGGGCCGAGCCAGAAGAGGAAGGACTCCACGAGGCTGCCCAGCCGCCCGGGGGTGTTCGGCACGAACCGGTGCAGCGCGAGCAGCCCCGCGGTGACGACGCCGAGCCCGGCGAGCACCGTCCCGCGCCGGCGTCCGCCGCCCGTCCCGCGCCGGAGCAGCCGTCGCCACCCCGTCGCGCCCGATGTCCCTTCTCGCCCCGCCACGGTCATCCGCCCTTTCCCCGGTCGTCCCTCGATCTTCCCCCGACGTCCCTGATCAGGACGTTCCCGGCCGCTCCGCGGTTGCCGGCCGTTTGACGGGCTCTTGGAGTGGGCATGTCAGCGCCCGATCGGCAGGTCCACCGTCCGTCCCGCGGTGCGACCCCCCACCCCGTCGCCTCGACCCCACCAGGGAGCCGGAGTTGAAGACCTCGCGCCGCGTCACGAAGGGAGCCGCCGTCCTCGGCGGCGCCCTCATGCTCCTCCTCGCGTTCCCGGGCGGCGCCCTCGCCGCTCCGCCGCCCGCGCTCCCCGCGAACGCGGACGCCCTGGAGCGGACCTACCAGCCCGCGTACGACTACGACACGGACGGCTGCTACCCGACCGCCGCGATCGGCCCCGACGGCACCCTCAACCCCGGGCTCAACCCGTCCGGCACGGTCAGCGGCCAGTGCCGGGACTCCTGGGACCTGGCCGGCACCAACGGCTACTCGCGCGCGCTCTGCGACCACGAGTGGTGCGCGGTCCTCTACGGCCTGTACTTCGAGAAGGACCAGGCCGTCTGGGGCAGCGGGCTCGGCGGCCACCGGCACGACTGGGAGCACGTCGTCGTCTGGATCCGGAACGGGCAGGCCGAGTACGTCTCCACCTCGAACCACGGCTCCTTCACCGTGCACGCCCGGGACAGGATCCGCTGGGACGGCACCCACCCGAAGGTCGTGTACCACAAGGACGGCATCGGCACCCACTGCTTCCGGGCCGCCAACGGCAACGACGAGCCGCCCGAGAACCACCAGGGCACCTGGCAGTTCCCTGCCCTCGTCGGCTGGAACGGCTACCCGCCCGGCATCCGCGAGAAGCTCAGCCGGGCCGACTTCGGCAGCGCCCACTTCGGGCTCAAGGACGGCAGCTTCGCCGACCACCTCGCCAAGGCGAAGCCGGCCGGCATCTCCTTCGACCCCTACGCGTAGCCGGCGCGGGGCCGGGTCTCAGGTGGTGACCCGGTCCCGCAGCGCCGTCTGCCACGCGGGCGCCGGGATGCTGGGCGCACGCTCGGGGCGGCGCCCGCCCTGGGCGAAGAAGTCGACCAGCGGCAGGAGTCCGGCTCCGACCGTCACCGCCTCGGGACCGAGCGTCCCGAGCGCGATCTCCGTGCGCCCGCCGGGGTGGCGGAGCGCGTAGGCGCGGGCGTACGCCGTCACGGAGCCGAGGAACCGGCTCCCGAGCTGGAGCCCCGCCCAGCCGCCGACGAGGATCCGCTCCGGCTGGAAGAGGTTGATGAGGTCGGCCAGCCCCGCCCCGAGGTACTCGGCGGTCTCGTCCAGGACCGTGAGCGCCACCGCGTCGGCCGGGCCGCCGTCCGGGTACGCCGCCGCGAGCATCGCCGTCAGGGCGGTCTCCTCGTCGGCGCCGGCCGGCGGCTCGCCGCCCGCCTCCCGCCAGCGTTCGAGCAGCGCCTCCGCGCCGGCGTACGCCTCCAGGCAGCCCTGGGCGCCGCAGCGGCAGCGCCGGCCCCGGACGCGTACGGTCAGATGGCCCCACTCCAGCGCCCGCCCGGGGCCCAGCGGGTCGGTGACCACACAGGCGCCGACGCCGGAGCCGAAGAGCACGGCCACGGCGCTGCGGGCACCGCGCCCCGCCCCGAACCACATCTCGGCCTGGCCGAGGGTCTTGGCGCCGTTCTCGATCCGGTACGGCACCTCCGGCGGCAGGTCCACCGCCTCCCGGAGCAGCCGCTCCAGCGGGACCGCGTCCCAGCCGATGGTCTGTCCGTGCACCACCGCCCCGTCCTCCGGGGTCCGCTCGACGATGCCGGGGACGCCGATCCCCACGCCCAGCAGCCGCTCCGAGGAGACGCCGGCCGTGCGCAGCACCTCCGCGATGCCGTCCCGCAGCAGCCGCACCACGAGCCCGACCTCGTACCGCCCGATCCGCGGTCCCGAGGTCGCCAAGGGGCGCTCGGTGCGGGCCAGTTCGGTGAGGGCCAGGTCGAACAGCTCGATCCGCACCCGCGTCTCGCCGATGTCGACGCCGATCATGCAGCCGCTGTCCGGCGCGATCCGCAGCAGGGTGCGGGGCCGCCCGCCGGCCGAGTCGACGCTGCCGGCCTCCTCGACGAGCCCCTCGGTGACCAGTTCCGCGACCACGTTGCTGATCGAACCGGAGCTGAGTCCGGTCGCGGGGCCCAGCATCAGCCGGCTCATCGGGCCGTCGAAATAGAGCCTGCGCAGCACCGCCGTCCGGTTCTCGCGCCGCAGGTCGCGCACCGTGCGGCCACTCTTCCCGTGCACTCTCGTCCCCGCCCCTCGTAGTCGTCCGCTGCAACATACCCGCACGACAAGCCTTGACGCGACCTTCTCATGGGGTTTAACTCACATCCTAAATTAAGCCGACGCGGCGGAGAGCGGTCCGGGCGCTCCCCCTGTCGGTACTCCCGCCTTCCCTGAAAGGGACCAGGAGCCATGCGCAGAATCAGAGCCGCCGTCACGGGTGCCGTCACCCTCTCCCTCGTCCTCACCGCGACCGCCTGTGGCGGCGGCGGAGAGGACGGCGGCGGCCAGGCCACGAAGACCCTCACGTACTGGGCCACCAACCAGGGCTCCAGCCTGGAGGTCGACAAGAAGGTCCTCCAGCCCGAGCTGGACGAGTTCGAGCGCCGCACCGGCGTCAAGGTCAAGCTGGAGGTGATCCCGTGGTCCGACCTGCTCAACCGGATCCTCACCGCCACCACCTCCGGCCAGGGCCCGGACGTCCTCAACATCGGCAACACCTGGAGCGCCTCCCTCCAGGCCACCGGCGCCCTGCTGCCCTGGGACGCGAAGAACTTCGAGGCGATCGGCGGCAAGGACCGCTTCGTCGACTCGGCGCTCGGCTCCACGGGCGCCCCCGGCAAGGACCCGGCCGCCGTCCCGCTCTACTCGATGGCCTACGCCCTCTACTACAACAAGCAGATGTTCAAGGACGCCGGCATAGCCAAGCCGCCGACGACCTGGGACGAGGTGGTCGACGCCGGCAAGAAGCTCGGCAAGAACGGCAAGTCCGGCATCGGCGTCGAGGGCTCCAACCTCTCCAACAACATCCACCAGGTGTTCGTCCTCGCCAAGCAGCACGGCGCGGACTTCTTCACCGCCGACGGCAAGCCCGACTTCACCTCCGACGGCGCCGTGGCCGCCGTCAAGCAGTACGTCGACCTCATGGCCACCCACAAGATCGTGGCCCCCGGCAACGCCGAATACGCCCAGAACCAGTCCCTCAGCGACTTCGCCAAGGACAAGACGGGCATGGTCCTGTGGCAGACCCCGTCGCAGACCTTCGCCTCCCAGGGCATGTCCGAGGAGGAGTGGGGCGTCGTCCCCGCCCCCGTCCCCTCGGGCAAGCCGGGCACCGGCACCTCGACGAACTCGATGGTCGCCGGCATCAACATGGCCGTCTTCAAGAACACCAAGAACCTCGACGGCGCCCTGAAGTTCGTGAAGTTCATGACCAGCGACGAGGAGCAGATCGCCCTCAACAAGACCTACGGCTCCGTGCCGCCGGTCAAGACCGCGCAGAAGGACCAGGCCTTCTCCGGCGCGTCCCTCGCCGTCATCCGCGACACCCTCGCCTCCAGCGCCGCCGCCCTCCCGCAGGTCGCGGAGGAGTCCCAGTTCGAGACCGTCGTCGGCACCGCGGTCAAGGAACTGTTCGCCGACGCCGCCGCCGGCCGGCCCGTCACCACCGAGTCCGTCAAGGCCAAGCTCGACAAGGCCCAGCAGCAGATGCCGAAGAAGTAGGCACCGGCCCCATGACCCAGACCGCCGTCACCCCCACGCGGGAGCCGGCGGTGCGCAAGGCCACACCCGGAGGGGCGCGCACCACACGCCGCTCCGGGCGTCGCCGTCTCGCACTGCCCTATCTGCTGCTCCTGCCCGCCCTGCTCCTCGAACTCCTCGTCCACCTCGTGCCGATGCTCATGGGCATCGCCATGAGCTTCAAGGAACTCACCCAGTTCTACATCCGCGACTGGGCCTCCGCCCCCTGGTCCGGACTGGACAACTTCTCGGTCTCCCTCGACTTCGACGGGGCCGTCGGGCAGTCGCTGCTCAAGTCCTTCCTCACCACCTGCCAGTTCACCCTGCTCTCCGTCGGCCTGTGCTGGCTGCTGGGCACGGCCGCCGCGATCCTCCTCCAGGAGAACTTCCGCGGCCGGGGCTTCCTGCGCACCCTCTTCCTCGTCCCGTACGCACTGCCCGTCTACGCCGCCGTCATCACCTGGGCCTTCATGTTCCAGCGCGACAACGGCCTCATCAACCACGTCCTCCACGACCAGCTCGGCATGGGCGACAGCCCCGCCTTCTGGCTCATCGGGGACAACAGCTTCTGGGCGCTGCTCGCCGTCTCCGTGTGGAAGGGCTGGCCCTTCGCCTTCCTCACCGTCATGGCCGGGCTCCAGAACATCCCCCGCGACATGTACGAGGCCGCCGCCCTCGACGGCGCCGGCATCTGGAAGCAGATCCGGCACATCACCCTGCCGTCCCTGCGCTCCGTCAACCAGGTCCTCGTCCTGGTCCTCTTCCTGTGGACCTTCAACGACTTCAACACGCCGTTCGTGCTCTTCGGCGAGGCGGCCCCCGAAGCGGCGGACCTCATCTCGCTCCACATCTACCAGTCGTCCTTCCAGACCTGGAACTTCGGCACCGGCTCGGCCATGTCCGTGCTCCTGCTGCTCTTCCTGCTCCTCGTCACGGGCGTCTACCTGCTGCTCACCAGCCGCGGAAGGAAGACCTCCGATGTCTGACGCCGCCCACGCCCGCGCGGCCCGGCCGCGCTCCCCGATGGCCCCGCCCCGGTCCTTCCTGTGGACCCGGCGGATCGTCCTCGCCCTCCTCGCCGGCTTCGTCCTGCTGCCGGTGTACGTGATGGTCTCCAGCTCGCTGAAGCCGCTGGAGGACGTCTCCGGGAAGTTCGAGTGGATCCCCTCCGGGCTCACCCTGCGCCCGTACGCGGACATCTGGGACACGGTCCCGCTCGCCGACTACTTCGTGAACTCGCTCGTCGTCTCCGGCGCCGCCACCGTCCTCTCCGTGGCCGTCGCGATCTTCGCCGCGTACGCCGTCAGCCGCTACACCTTCCGCGGCAAGCGGGTCTTCACCGTCACCGTCCTGTCGACGCAGATGTTCCCCGGCATCCTCTTCCTGCTGCCGCTCTTCCTCATCTACGTCAACATCGGCAACGCCACCGGCATCGCCCTCTTCGGCTCCCGCGAAGGCCTGATCCTCACCTATCTGACCTTCTCGCTGCCCTTCTCCATCTGGATGCTCACCGGGTACTTCGACTCGATCCCGCGCGAGCTCGACGAGGCGGCGAAGGTCGACGGCTGCGGCCCGATCCGCGCGCTCTTCCGGGTCATCGTGCCCGCCGCGCGCCCCGGCATCGTCGCCGTCGCCGTCTACGCCTTCATGACCGCCTGGGGCGAGGTCCTCTTCGCCTCCGTCATGACCAACGACACCACCCGCACGCTCGCCGTCGGGCTCCAGGGCTACGCCACCCAGAACGACGTCTACTGGAACCAGGTGATGGCCGCCTCCCTCGTGGTGAGCGTCCCCGTCGTCGTCGGGTTCCTCCTCCTCCAGCGCTACCTCGTCGCCGGCCTCACCGCGGGTGCGGTCAAGTGACGTCCTCCCAGCCCCGTACCGCAGAAAGGCACCCCGTGTCCGACCCCATCGACGCGCCCCTCGACCTGGCGGCCTTCCCGCCCTCCTTCGCCTGGGGCACGGCCACCTCCGCCTACCAGATCGAGGGAGCCGTCGCCGAGGACGGCCGCGCCCCCTCCATCTGGGACACCTTCTCCCGCGTCCCCGGCGCGATCGACAACGGCGACCACGGCGACACGGCCTGCGACCACTACCACCGCTGGCCCGAGGACATCGCCCTGATGAAGGAGCTCGGCACCGACTCCTACCGGATGTCGATCGCCTGGCCCCGCGTCGTCCCCGGCGGCGACGGGCCCGTCAACGCCGCCGGACTCGACTTCTACGACCGGCTCGTCGACGGCCTCCTCGACGCCGGCATCACCCCCTCCGTCACCCTCTACCACTGGGACCTGCCGCAGGCCCTCCAGGACCGGGGCGGCTGGACCTCCCGCGAGACCGCCGAACACCTCGCCGCGTACGCCTCCGTCGTCGCCGACCGGCTCGGCGACCGCGTCACCCGCTGGGCCACCCTCAACGAACCCCTCTGCTCCGCCTGGATCGGCCACCTGGAGGGCCGGATGGCGCCGGGCCTCACCGACCTGACGGCCGCCGTCCGCGCCTCGTACCACCTGCTCCTCGGCCACGGCCTCACCACGGCGGCGATCCGGGCCGCCGCGCCCGGCGCCCGCGTCGGCCTGGTCACCAACCACTCCACCGTCACGCCCGCCTCCGGCCGCCCCGAGGACCTGGCCGCCGCCGCCCGCATGGACGGACACAGCAACCGCTGGTGGCTCGACCCGGTGTACGGCCGCGGCTTCCCCGCCGACATGCGCGAGCTGTACGGCGTCGAACTCCCCGAGCGCCCCGGCGACCTGGAGACCATCGCCGCCCCCCTCGACTGGCACGGGCTCAACTACTACTTCCCGGTGACCGTCGCCGACGACCCCGAGGGCCCCGTCCCGCACGCCCGCGAGGTCCGCCTCCCCGACGTGCCCCGCACCGGCATGGACTGGCAGATCGAGGCGGCGGGCCTGGAGAGCCTGCTGCTGCGGCTGACCGAGGAGTACGGCGTCCGCGAGCTGTACGTCACCGAGAACGGCTCCGCCTTCCCCGACGCCGTCGGCCCCGAAGGCGCCGTCCACGACCCCGACCGGACCCGCTACCTGGAGCAGCACCTCGCCGCCTGCGCGAGCGCCGTCCGCAAGGGCGCCCCGCTCGCCGGCTACTACGCCTGGTCGCTCCTGGACAACTTCGAGTGGGCCTACGGCTACGACAAGCGCTTCGGCCTCGTCCACGTCGACTACGCCACCCAGAAGCGCACCGTGAAGACCAGCGGCCGCCGCTACGCCGAACTCATCCGCGCCCACCGCGAACTCCGCGACTGACCGGCCCCCCCGACCGCGCGCCAGGCCGCCCCTACCGTCAGGGGGGCGGCCTGGCGCGCCGCGTCCGTGCCGCCCCCACTTCCTTCCGGAAGGGGACGGGCACCGGCCGCCCGCCGTGGCGGAGCGGGCGAACCCCGCAACGTGCCGAAGCGGGCCCGGGGCAGCCGCCCCGGGCCCGCCGCGGCCGGGGCGTTCCGCCGCTCCTTCCCAGACCCCCACGGACGAGGAGAAACCCATGGCCGCCTCCGCCGCACCGCACTCCGGAGCCGACCCCACCCCCACCCCGCCCGCCGAGGCAGGCACCGACGACGTCGGTGCCCGGCTCGCCCGGGTCCTCGGCCCGGTGCGGATCGTGCGGACCACGGCGCTCGCCGGAGGGCTCTACAACTCCACCGTGCTGGCCGAACTCGCCGACGGGCGGCGGCTGGTGCTCAAGACCGCCCCCAGGGCCGGTACGCCCGCCCTCACCCACGAGCGGGACCTGCTCGCCACCGAGGCCCTCTTCCACCGCCTCGCGGGCCGGGCGGGGGTCCGGGTCCCCACGGTCCTCCACCACCAGCCGGCCGGACCGGACGACCCCGCCGAGTGGCTGCTCCTCGACCACCTCGACGGCACCACCTGGGACGCCGCCCGCGCCGGTCTCACCCCCGCCGACGGCGCCGCGCTGCGCCACCGACTGGGGGAGCAGCTGGCGCGGGTCGCGTCCGTCACCGGACCCGCCTACGGGTATCCGCGCCCCGAGCTCGGGCTCCGCGCGCCGGACTGGCCCGGCGCGTTCACCGCCATGCTCCGCGCCGTGCTCGCCGACGCGGAGCGGTTCGGCGTCGGCCTGCCCGTCCCGGCCGGGCGGCTCGCCGCGCTGCCCGCCCGGTTCGCGCACCGGCTGGCCGAGGTGGAACGGCCCGCGCTCGTCCACTTCGACGCGTGGGCGGGCAACCTCGTCCTCGACCGGGACGGGGACGGGCCGTGGCGGCTGGCCGGCCTCATCGACGGGGAGCGGGCCTTCTTCGGCGACCCGCTGGCGGAGTTCGTCGGGCTCGACCCGCTCGGCCGCGCCGAGGACGACCCCGACCTGCTCGCCGGCTACCGCTCCGTCGCCCCCCTCCCGCCCCTGGACACCGGGGCCCGGATCCGCCTCGCCCTCTACCGCGTCCACCTCGCCCTCGTCATGCGCGCGGAGTCCGTACCCCGCGGCTACGAGGGCGCGTTCGCGCACTGGCTCGACACCTGGTCCGCCGAGCACCTGACCGCGCAGCTCGCCCTGCTGGACGCCCTGGAGGAGTGATCCGCGGCCGCGCCGCCCGGGTGGGGGACGCCGCGGTCAGGCCGACTCCCGGACGACCAGGACCGGTTCGAAGAGCTTCGAACCGGTCTCCGGCGTGCCCGTGTCCAGGTGGGTGAGGAGCAGCCGGGTCATCGCCGCGGCCATCTCCTCCACCGGCTGCCGGACCGTCGTCAGCGGGGGCGCGGCCGTGTGCGCCGCCACCGAGTCGTCGAAGCCGACGACCGCCACCCGTCCGGGCACCGCCACGCCCCGCTCCGCGAGGTAGCGGCAGGCGCCGCGGGCCATCAGGTCGTTCGCCGCGAACACCGCGTCGATGCCCGGGTCCCGCTCCCACAGCCGGGCCATCGCGTCCCGGCCGCTCTCCTCGGTGAACCGGCCCCGCTCGACCGGCACTTCGCCCGCGCCCAGGGCCGTGAGCGCGGCCGTGAAGCCGTCCAGCCGTTCGCGGGCGGTCGGTGCCGTCACCGGCGCCGCGATGGTCGCGGGGCGCCGCCGGCCGGCCGCCCACAGGTGCTCGGCGGCGATCCGGGCTCCCGCGGTGTTGTCCAGGTCCACCCAGCCGCAGCGGACGCCGCTCCTCGGGCGTCCGAAGAGCACCGTGGGCAGTCCGGCCCCGACCAGCATCCCGGGCAGCGGGTCCTCCTCGTCGAGCGGCACCACCAGCGCGCCGTCGGCCCCGCCGCGCCGCAGGTACTCCACCAGCTGCGCCCGGGCCGGCTCCGACTCCGCGACCAGCAGCACGGGCTGCACCGCGCGCTCGCGCAGCACCGGGAGCACGCCGTCGACGACGCGGCCGAAGAAGGGGTCGGAGAAGAGGCGGGCGGTGAAGGACCCGCCGGTCGCCGACAGAACCAGGGCGACCGCGCCGGTGCGCCGGGTGACCAGGGAGCGGGCCGCCTGGTTGGGCGCGTAGCCGGTCCTGGCGACGGCCGCGAGGACCGCCTCCTGGATCTCCGGAGCCACGTTCCGCACGCCGTTGACCACGCGGGACACCGTCGCGCGTGACACCCCCGCCTCGCGCGCGACGTCCTCGAGCGTCGGACCTCGATTCCCCATCCACGCACTTTATCGGTGTGGGGTGTCCGCTGGCTGGGCCGTCCGGGAGGGACGCGCCCGTTTTCCGATCGATGCTTAATGCAAGTCAAAAGAAAAGTCGTGTCACATGGCTTGACCGTCAACTCCGGCCCCGTGCAAGGTTTCGGAGAGCGCTCTCCCATGTGTCCGTCACGTATCACCGAGGAGATCCATGTCCTCCGTTGGGTCCCCGCCGCCACGTCGGCGCCCCGCATCCCCCCTCCGCCGTTCCACGGCCGGCGCCCTCGTCGCCGCCCTGGCCGGCACCCTGCTCGCGGTCGTCCCCACGACCGCCGCGCAGGCCGCCGAGACCCTGCTCTCGCAGGGCAGGACGGCCACCGCCTCCACCCTCGAAGGAGCCGTCTTCCCCGCCTCCGCCGCCGTCGACGGCGACCTCGGCACCCGCTGGGCCAGCCAGTGGCAGGACGCGCAGTGGCTCCAGGTCGACCTCGGCGCCAGCAAGCAGCTCAGCAGGGCCGTCCTCACCTGGGAGGCCGCCTACGGCAAGAGCTACGAGATCCAGGCGTCCGACAACGGCACCGACTGGCGCACCGTCACCGCCGTCTCCGCCGGGGACGGCGGCACCGACGAGGTCGCCCTCTCCGGCTCCGGCCGCTACGTCCGCATGAACGGCCTCACCCGCGGCACCGGATACGGCTACTCCCTCTGGGAGTTCCAGGTCTACGGCTCCACCGACGGCACCGGCCCCACGCTGCCCGGCGGCGGCGACCTCGGCCCCAACGTGCACGTCTACGACCCGTCCACGCCCGGCCTCCAGGCCAAGCTGGACACCGTCTTCCAGGAGCAGGAGTCCGCCCAGTTCGGCGCGGGCCGCCACGCCTTCCTCCTGAAGCCCGGCACGTACAACGGCCTCAACGCCCAGCTCGGCTTCTACACCCAGATCGCCGGCCTCGGCGTCCGCCCCGACGACACCACCATCAACGGCGACGTCACCGTCGACGCCGGCTGGTTCAACGGCAACGCCACCCAGAACTTCTGGCGCGGCGCCGAGGGCCTCGCCCTCAACCCGGTCAACGGCACCGACCGCTGGGCCGTCTCCCAGGCCTCCTCCTTCCGCCGGATGCACGTCAAGGGCGGCCTCAACCTCGCCCCCAACGGCTACGGCTGGGCCTCCGGCGGCTACATCGCCGACTCCAAGATCGACGGCCAGGTCGGCAACTACTCGCAGCAGCAGTGGTACACCCGCGACAGCACGATCGGCGGCTGGTCCAACAGCGTCTGGAACCAGACCTTCTCCGGCACCGAGGGCGCGCCCGCGACCTCCTTCCCCGAGCCGCGCTACACCACCCTGGACACCACCCCGATCTCGCGCGAGAAGCCGTACCTGATCTGGGAGGACAACCAGTACAAGGTCTTCTCCCCGGCCAAGCGGACCAACGCCCGCGGCACCACCTGGGCCAACGGCGCGCCGCAGGGCGAGAAGATCCCGCTCAGCCAGTTCTACGTCGTCAAGCCCGGCACCACCGCCGCGACCATGAACCAGGCCGTCCAGCAGGGCCTGCACCTGCTCATCACGCCCGGCGTCTACCACGTCGACCGGCCGATCGAGATCAACCGCGCCAACACCATCGTGCTCGGCCTCGGTCTCGCCACGATCATCCCGGACAACGGCGCCGCCGCGATGAAGGTCGCCGACGTCGACGGCGTCCGCCTCGCCGGCTTCCTCGTCGACGCCGGCCCGGTCAACTCCCCGGTGCTGCTGGAGCTCGGCCCGCAGAACTCCGCCACCGACCACGCCGCCAACCCGACGACCGTCCAGGACGTCTACATCCGCATCGGCGGCGCCGGTCCCGGCAAGGCCACCACCAGCATGGTCGTCAACAGCGACGACGTCATCGTCGACCACACCTGGGTCTGGCGCGCCGACCACGGCGACGGCGTCGGCTGGGAGACCAACCGCGCCGACTACGGCGTCCGCGTGTACGGCGACGACGTCCTCGCCACCGGCCTCTTCGTCGAGCACTTCAACAAGTACGACGTCGAGTGGTACGGCGAGCGCGGCCGCACCATCTTCTACCAGAACGAGAAGGCGTACGACGCCCCGAACCAGGCCGCCATCCAGAACGGCGCCACCAAGGGCTACGCCGCCTACCGCGTCGACGACTCGGTGAACACCCACGAGGCGTGGGGACTCGGCAGCTACTGCAACTACAACGTGGACCCGACCATCGTCCAGGACCACGGCTTCAAGGCGCCCGTCAAGCCCGGGGTGAAGTTCCACAGCCTCCTGGTGGTGTCCCTCGGCGGCATGGGCCACTACAACCACGTCATCAACGACACCGGGGCCTCCACCATCCCCGCCGGCACCTCCACCGTGCCCTCCACCGTCGTCAGCTTCCCGTGACGACCCGCCGGGGCGCGGCGCCCGACGCCGCGCCCCGGCCCTCCCACCCCTTCCGGGCGGCGATCCGTCCCGCTGCGCCGCCCGGAAGGCACCCCACTTCCCCCCTCGCGCCCGTAAGGGAGCCGTCATGCCCGCGCACACCGTCGCCGGACCCGTCCGGCCGATCCGCCCCCGTACCCGCACCGCCGCCTCGATCGTCTCGCTCGGGGCCCTGCTCGCCACCTCGCTGACCGCGCTCACCGCCGCGCCCGCCTCCGCCGCCGAGACCCTGCTCTCGCAGGGCAGGACGGCCACCGCCTCCTCCACCGAGGGCGCCGGCTTCCCCGCCTCCGCCGCCGTCGACGGCGACCCCGGCACCCGCTGGGCCAGCCAGTGGAGCGACGGCCAGTGGATCCAGGTCGACCTCGGCCGCACCGCCACCGTCAGCCGGATCGTGCTGAACTGGGAGGCCGCCCACGCCACCGCGTACGACATCCAGCTCTCCGACAACGGCACGGACTGGCGCACCGTGAAGTCCGTGACCGGCTCCGACGGCGGCACCGACGAGATCGCCGTCTCCGGCACCGGACGCCACGTCCGCCTCCAGGGCGTCACCCGCGCCGGCGGGTACGGCCTCTCCCTCTGGGAGTTCAAGGTCTACGGCGAGGAGGGCGGCACCCCGCCCCAGGGCGGCGGCGCCGTCCGCGTCACCGGGAGCCAGGGCAACTGGCAGCTGACCGTCGGCGGCCAGCCGTACACCGTCAAGGGCGTCACCTGGGGTCCGGCCGTCGCCGACGCCGGCCGCTACATGCCCGACGTGAAGTCGCTGGGCGTCAACACCATCCGCACCTGGGGCACCGACGGCTCCACCAAGCCGCTCCTCGACGCGGCCGCCGCCCAGGGCATCCGCGTCATGAACGGCTTCTGGCTCCAGCCCGGCGGCGGCCCCGGCTCCGGCGGCTGCGCGAACTACGTCACCGACACCACGTACAAGACGAACATGCTGAACGAGTTCGCGAAGTGGGTCCAGGAGTACAAGTCCCACCCGGCGACCCTCATGTGGAACGTCGGCAACGAGTCCGTGCTCGGCCTCCAGAACTGCTACTCCGGCACCGAGCTCGAAGCCCAGCGCAACGCCTACACGAGCTTCGTCAACGACGTCGCCAAGAAGATCCACACCATCGACCCCGACCACCCCGTCACCTCGACGGACGCGTGGACCGGCGCCTGGCCCTACTACAAGCGCAACGCCCCCGACCTCGACCTGTACTCGATGAACGCCTACGGCGACATGTGCGGCGTCCGCGAGGACTGGGAGCAGGGCGGCTACACCAAGCCGTACCTCATCACCGAGACCGGCCCGGCGGGGGAGTGGGAGACCCCGAAGGACGCCAACGGCGTCGCCGACGAGCCCACCGACGTGCAGAAGGCCGAGGGCTACACCCGCGCCTGGAACTGCGTCACCGGCCACCGGGGCGTCGCCCTCGGCGCCACCGTCTTCCACTACGGCACCGAGCACGACTTCGGCGGCGTCTGGTTCAACCTCCTGCCCGACGGCCTCAAGCGGCTCTCCTACTACGCCCTCAAGAAGGCGTACACGGGCAGCACCGCCGGCGACAACACCCCGCCCGTCATCTCGAACATGACCGTCACCCCGTCCGGATCCGCCCCGGCCGGCGGCGAGTTCACGATCCGCGCCGACGTCCGCGACCCCGACGGCGACGCCGTCACCACGAAGGTCTTCCTCAGCGGCAACTACGCCAACGGCGACAAGCGGCTCCTGGAGACCCCGCACCGTCGCAACGCCGACGGCTCCCTCACCGTCACCGCCCCCGAGAAGCTCGGCGTGTGGAAGGTGTACGTCCAGGCCGAGGACGGCCGCGGCAACGCCGGCATCGAGACGAAGTCGATGAAGGTCGTCGCCCCGCCGGTGGCCGGCACCAACCTCGCCCAGGGCCGCACCACCACCGCCTCCTCCTTCCAGGCGTCCTACGGCGACTGCCCCTGCCCGGCCGGCAACGCCACCGACGGCAACCCGAACACCCGCTGGGCCAGCGACTGGGCCGACCCGCAGTGGATCCAGGTCGACCTCGGCTCCGTCCGCGCCTTCTCCCGCCTCCAGCTCGTCTGGGACCCGGCCTACGCCCGCGCCTACGAGGTCCAGGTCTCCGACGACGGCCAGAACTGGCGCACGATCCACACCCAGACCGCCGGCAACGGTGACATCGACACCATCGAGGCAGCGGCCACCGCCCGCCACGTCCGCCTGCACCTGACCGCACGCGGCACCGGCTGGGGCTACTCCCTCCACGAGTTCGGCGTCTACAGCTGACCGGCCCGCACCACCCCTTCCTCCCACCCCACTGAGGAGATCCCCATGAGATCGAGTCCGAAGCGGCTCTCCGTACTCCTCGTCAGTACGGCCCTCATCGCCGGTGCCCTCGGCATCGGCACGATGGCCCAGGCCACCGACCCGGCCGCCGGCATCCCGCCCGCCGTCGCCGCGGCCGCGAACCACGTCGGGCACCAGATGGCCGCCTCCACCCAGGCGTCGGGCGACGACGCCGACGGGGACGGATACATCCCCGCAGTCCCGCCGGTCACCGGCGTCACCCCGTCCACGGACACCCCGCCCCCGGCCTACCACCACGAGTTCCAGGCCGGCTGCTCCGTCACCCACACCGCGCCGGACGACCCGATCGTCTACCCCGGCCAGTTCGGCAAGTCCCACGACCACACGTTCATGGGCAACACCTCGACGAACGCCGCCAGCACCACCGCCTCCCTCTACGGAGGCGCCACCACCTGCAAGGCACCCGCGGACGCCTCGGCGTACTGGATGCCCTCGCTCTACAACGGCGACCAGAAGATCCTGCCCGTCGGCCCGCAGGTCATCTACTACAAGGCCGGCGTCACCGACTACCGCAGCGTGCGCCCCTTCCCCAAGGGGCTCCGCTTCGTCGTCGGCAACCCGATGCAGACCGAGCAGGAGTTCCGCGCCCACAAGGGGTTCGTCGAGGGCTGGGAATGCGGTGACAGCTTCTTCAACACCGACATCCCGGCGAGCTGTCCGAGCCGGCCCGACGTCCAGCTCAACCTGCGCATGCAGGCCCCCAGCTGCTGGAACGGCCTCCACCTCGACACCCCCGACCACAAGAGCCACATGGCGTACCCGGTCGTGAAGCCCGGCACCAACGACAACATGTGCCCGGCCTCCCACCCGGTCGCCCTGCCGATGATCGAGTTCAAGATGGCGTGGCCGGTCAACGGCGACATGAGCCGGGTCCGGCTGGCCAGCGGCCGCGGCTACTCCTTCCACTACGACTTCTTCAACGCGTGGGAGGAGCGCACCCTCAAGGCCCTCGTCGACCACTGCATCAACGGCGGCCTCCAGTGCGACACCCGGGGCTTCGACCTCTACCGCCCCGAGCGCGGCACGGTGCTGGACGCCGACCACCGCCTGCCCTGATCCCCGTCCACCCCGCACCGGGGCGGCCCGGACGCCCGTCGCGGCGCCCGGGCCGCCCCTGCGCGGCCTCCCGCCCGGAGTTCCCATGCCTGCCCACGACCGCTTCCCCGACGACGACGCCCTGATCGCCCGCCTCCCGCCCGACTTCCGCATCGGCGCCGCCACCTCCGCCTACCAGATCGAGGGCGCCGCCGCCGAGGACGGCCGCACCCCCTCCATCTGGGACACCTTCAGCCGCGTCCCCGGCGCGATCGACAACGGCGACACCGGGGACACGGCCTGCGACCACTACCACCGCATGCCCGAGGACGTCGCCCTGATGGCGGACCTCGGCCTCGACACGTACCGCTTCTCCGTCTCCTGGCCCCGCGTCCAGCCCGGCGGCAAGGGACCGGCCAACCCGGCCGGACTCGCCTTCTACGACCGGCTCGTCGACGCACTCCTCGCCCGGGACATCACCCCCTGGCTCACCCTCTACCACTGGGACCTCCCCCAGGAGCTCCAGGACGCCGGCGGCTGGCCCGCCCGCGACACCGCCCACCGCTTCGCCGACTACGCCGCGCTCGTGCACGACCGCCTCGGCGACCGCGTCAGCCACTGGACCACCCTCAACGAACCGTTCTGCTCCGCCGTCCTCGGGCACGTCGAAGGCGTGCACGCCCCGGGCGGACGCTCCCTCGCCGACGGCGTCGCCGCCGTGCACCACCTGCACCTCGCCCACGGACTCGCCGCCCAGCGGCTGCGCGCCGACGCCCGCCGCCCCCTCGACCTCGCCGTCACCCACCTGCTCGGCACCAGCGCCCCGGCCGGCGACGACCCCGCCGACCGAGAGGCCGCCCGCCGCGCCGACGCCTTCGGCTTCCGCTTCTACCTGGACCCGATCCTGCGCGGCGCCTACCCCGAGGACCTGATCGCCGACCTCGCCGCGCACGGCGTCGAGATCCCCGTCCGCGACGGCGACCTCGCGGCCATCGCCACCCCGATCGACACCCTCGGGGTCAACTACTACCGTTCGATGCGGAGTTCGGGCACGGACGAGAGCGGCGCCACCGTCGACGCCCACGGCCTGCCGGTCACCCGCGGCCTTCCGCACGGCGGCCTGCCCGTCACCGGCCTCGGCTGGGAGGTCATGCCCCACGACCTCACCACCCTGCTCCTGCGCATCGCCCGCGACTACCCCGGCACCCCCCTGGTCATCACCGAGAACGGCGCCGCCTACGACGACGTCCCCGACGCCGGCGGGTACGTCGACGACCGGGACCGCACCGCCTACCTCTCCGCCCACCTGGCCGCCGTCGCCCGCGCCCGCGAGGCCGGCGCCGACGTCCGCGGCTACCTCGCCTGGTCGCTCCTCGACAACTTCGAGTGGGCCTACGGCTACGCCCAGCGCTTCGGGCTCGTCCGCGTCGACTACGCGACCCAGCGGCGCGTGCCCAAGCGCAGCGCCCACTGGCTCCGCGACACGGCCCGCCTGCTGCGCGCGGGGTCCTGAGACCGGGACGACGCACACGGCCGGGTGCCGGGACGACGCAGGGCCGGGCGCGGGGGGACCGGTCTTGCGGGCGGCCCGGGCGGGGCGGACGATGGAGACGGGGCGGTCCTCACCGCCACCGGCGGCACCCGGCCCGCCCTCCTTCTCCCGCCCGCGCGTGCAGGACCGAAGGAGAGACGCCATGGCCGAAGAGCAGGCCGACCCGCTCGCCGCCTGGACCGCACGACTGCTCGGTCTCGGCACCGGGATCTCACCCGAGGACGCCGACGCGTTCGTCCGCGACCTCTACGCCCACGCGCAGTCCGACCTCGACGAGGAGCGTGCCGAGGCCGACTTCGTCCGCGAGGAGTAGCCCCGCCGGTCCCCGCGCGCGCCGGTGACCGGCACGCCGCCGATCCGGTGGGAACCGGCCGACCCGGCGGGAACCGGCCGCTCCGGCCGCTCGTGTAACGGAGGACGAGTGTGCCGAGGAGAGGGAGACGCGGTGGCGGCCAACGACACGAGGATCGAGGGGAACACCCTGCTGCTGGGCGACGGGGTGCGGGTGCGCTTCATCCGCACCCTCCGGCTGCCCGAGACCGGCACCCACCGACTGCCCCCGGGTCTCGGCGAGTTCCCGCTCCGCCGGGTCGAGGACCACCCCGACACCGTGCCCGAGCAGTGGCGCGCCAAGGGCGGGGTGATGCTGCCCGTCTACCTCCGCGAGGCGATGTGGCTCAGCTTCGCGGGCAGCCCGGAGCCCTCGGCCCTCCAGGTCGGCGTCGGCAAGGTCTGCGCGATCTCCGGCGAGAAGTGGACCGGGAAGCTGTCCCGGCGCCCGCAGAACTACGTGGTGCTGCCCCGCCAGCCGTGGCTGGACGGCATCAACTCCGGCAAGGGCACGGTGCGCCAGTTCGTCGCCGTCCCGCTCGGCATGGGCGCGACCGTCGAGGGCCAGGTCACCGGCGAGGAGACGGTCGGCGGACTCCAGCTCCAGGCCTTCCCGCTCGCCCCGAAGCCCCGCGCCGCCTGGCGCGAGGAGCAGCGGCGGCTCGCCGAGGAGCGACGGCGGCTCGCCGAGGAGCGGGCCTACGACCGCGCCGCCCACCCGCCGCCGTACGGCGCGGCGCCCATGGCCGCCTACGGCGCCCCGCCGCCGATGCCGATGGCCGCCCCGGCGAGCGCGCCGCCCGCGCCGGGAGCGGCCATGGGCATCGGCGCGGGCGGTTCCATGCGGCAGGAGGTGTACCAGGACGACCGCAGGGCCCGGGACTGGTCCGACACCCCGGAGGCGCGCGTCTTCGTCCACCTGGTGACTCCGCCCGAGTGGCGCCGCATCACCGGTGAGGAGCCCCCGCCGTCCCCCGTCGACCGCGCCGCCTACACGCGCGCGGGCCTGCCCTGGTACGACTACTTCGACGCCGACGGCACCGACCTCGCCCCCTCCGACGTCCTCGCCGACGTCAAGCCCGTGGGGGAGTGGCTGGGCGACGACCTCGACCCGTGGACCCCGCCGGCCCCGCACCAGATCAAGCCGCTCGGCCCGCCGTCGACGCCCCCGGGCGTCCCGGTCGCCGTCGGCGGCTGGTGATCCCGCCGGGCGGGTCCCGGTACGGCGCCGGCGCGGCGCTCCCGTACCGGACCCGCCCGGCGCGGCGTACGGGGACCCGCCCGCACGGCGCCGGCGGCGGCACGGTACGAATCGCTCTGTGAACGACACGACCCAGCCCGCCACCATCCGCGTCTTCATCGCCCTGGCGCCGCCCGACGACGCCAAGGACGAACTCGCCCGGGCCCTCGCCCCCGCCTACGCGGCCCACCCCGGGATGCGCTGGAACCGGATCGAGGACTGGCACATCACCCTCGCCTTCCTCGGCGAGCTGCCCGTCGCCACCGTGCCCCTGCTCCACCACCCGCTCGCGGAACTCGCCGCCGCCCGCCGCCCCCTCGACCTGTCCCTCCGGGGCGGCGGCCACTTCGACTCCCGCGTCCTGTGGAGCGGCATCGCCGGCGACGTCCCCGGCCTCCACCGCCTCGCCGACGACGTGCGCGCCCTGGTGAAGGAGGCCGGGATCCCGTACGAGGGCCGCCCGCTGCGCCCGCACCTGACGCTCGCCCGGGCCCGCCGGGGCGACCTCACCGGCATCCCGGCGGCCTCCGGCGTCCTGGACGGCTTCGAGGGACGGTCGTGGCCGACCGCCCGGCTCCACCTGGTCGGCAGCGACTACGCCCGGGGCCCCGCGCCGGTCCGCTACCAGGACCTGGTCTCCTGGCCGTTCACGGGTGGCGGCGCCGGGCCCGGTCTCAGGGCGCGGTGATCAGTTCGCTGAGCCGGGTCGCGAGCCAGGGCCTGCGGCCGCCGGCCCGCATCCGGCCCAGCGCGACGGCCTTCCACATCGGCATCCGGCCGAAGGAGACGAGCAGGAAGGCCGTCGGGGCCGCCGTGATCCGGCAGTCGTAGGCACGCGGCGGCGCGTCCCGCGTCACGGTGGCGGCGCCGTCCTCCACCACGACGGCGAGCCGGGGCCCGCCCTTCAGGGCCAGGTCGAAGGCGATCCGCACCCCCTTCGCCTTCTCGGCGTCCAGGGCGAGCGGCATCATCGTCACCATCGCCTGACCGATCACCAGCGACGCCTCCGCCGCGCCGACGGACCACGGCCGGCCCGCGCCGCGCGCGATGTCCAGGCCGTGCACGAGGGTCTCGCTGAGCAGCAGCCCCGTCGCCGCCGCGAGCGGGACGGTCCGTCCCGGCCCGTACCAGGGGGAGGGGACGGGCAGGTCGGGCGCGAGCCCCTCGGAGTGCCGCAGGAAGGCCGCGCCGCGCTCGGCCAGGATCGCGCCGAGCCGCTTCCGTTCGGCCCCGGCGACGAGTCCGACGGACAGCGCGTTCACCGCGGCGATCCGCTTCCCGAAGGTCGTGTCCTCCCGGGGCAGCAGGGCGTCCCAGTCGACGCCGCCGTCGGCGGAGACGGCGGAGCCGTAGGCGAGGTACACGGCGGCGAGATGCGCGCCGACGTCCCCGACGGACCACGCGGGCACGCCGGAGGGCACCTCCAGGTCGTCGATCCCGCCCAGCAGTTCCACCAGCCGCCCGAGGGCGGCCTCCAGCGCGGCGCGGGTCCGCTCGTGCTCGGCCACCGGGTCGTACGTCGTGACGTCATCCATGCGATCTCCCCCAAGGCTGTGGACGGGCCCGCACGTTACCGCCCGGTAGCCTGCGGGGGACAGGGCCCGCGCATCACGAACCGGACACTCTCGGGGCGACGCCTGGCATCCGGCCCCGTCCTCCGGCGATGATCATCCCCATGGACGAGCGAGGAGGGCCGACGGAGCACGCCGACCGGCTGGCCGCGGCCGTGCTGGCCGGGGACGCGGCGGAGACGGAACGGCTGCTGCGCGAGGGCCTCGCCCCGGACACCCCCGGCGGCGACCGGCGCACGGCCCTCGACCACGCCTCCTTGGCGGGCGACCCCGGGATCGTCGGAGCCCTGCTCCGGGCGGGCGCCGACCCGGGACAGCTCATCGGGGAGTACGACGGGGACCAGACGCCGCTCACCATGGCCGTGGGCTGGGGGCGCGCCGACACCGCCCGGCTGCTGCTCGCCGCCGGCGCGCCCACCGGCCCCCAGACCCGGTTCGGCTGGCTGCCCCTCGTCCACGCCGCCACCTGCACCCACGGGGACCCGCTCGCGCTGATCGACCTGCTCCTGGAGCACGGCGCCGACATCGAGGCGAGGCAGCGGGACCTGACCGCGCTCGAATACGCGGCCGGCATGCCTCGCGCCGACGTCGTCCACCACCTGCTCGCGCGGGGCGCCACCCCCACGCTCCTGGCCCGCGACCGCGCCGTGCGCTGGGGCGCCCGGCGGAACCCCGACCGGGAGGCCGTCTTCCGGGAGATCGTCGCCGCCCTCGGCGCCTCAGCCGCCGCCCGCCGGGCCCGCTGACGGAGCCGCCGTACGCGGGGTGCGCAGCCGGTCCAGGAGCGCCGCCTCGGCCGCCGCCGAGCCGGCGTCGCTCCACTGCCCCAACGGCACCGCCCGCAGGTGCCGGCCCCGCGGGTCGAGCAGATGGCCGCCCAGCTTCATCGGCCACAGCGTCAGCGCCCGGTCCGCGACCGCCAGTTCGGGGAACCGCTCGGTCAGCCGCGACTCGAAGGGGGCGATGTCGTCCACCGACCGCAGCCACGCCGCCAGCAGCAGGTTGTACGGCCCCGACAGCGAGGCGCAGAGCCGGATCTCCCGCAGCGCGCTGATCCGCTCCGCCAGCCGCGGCGCCCGGCTCTGCGGCACCGCCGCCCACAGCGACACCGACACCGGCCAGCCCGAGAGCGCCCGCGCCACCTCGCAGCGGTACACCAGCGCGTGCTCGGCCTCCAGCCGGTCGAGCCGCCGCCGGACCGTGGTGGGACTGAGCCCGGTCCGCTCCGCGAGCCGCGCCGCCGACTGCCGGGGATCCTCGCTCAGCACCCGCACCAGGTCCAGGTCCCGCCCTTCGAGCAGCCGGCCGCCGGCCGGCCGGGAGGGCGCCGGCCGGTCCGGGCCCGCGAGTCGGCGCCGCTGCTCCTCGGTCAGCCGGTCGAGCCGCCACCGGCTCCCCTCTGCGTGCAGGGTCGTCGCCACCTGCGTGCGCGAGGCGGCCACCCCGTCGAGCGCGCCCAGCCGGAAGCCCACGTACCGGGCCAGCTCGGCCTGGTCGGCGAAGACGGCGGTGACCAGCAGGTCCCGGCCGCCGCTGACGTGCTCCAGATTGAACACGTGCGGATCCTCGGCGATCTCCGCCGCGACCTCGTGCAGCCGCCCCGCGACGCAGTCCACCTCGACGAAGGCGACCACGGCAGGGGCCCGTGCCCGCACCGCCGGATGGACGCTGATCCACGCGTGCCCCTCCCGGGTCAGCCGCGCCCAGCGGCGCGCCACCGTCGACGCGTCGAGCCCCAGGGCCTCGCCGACCGTCTGCCAGTCGGCGCGCGGCGCCACCTGAAGGGCGGTCACCAGCAGATAGTCCAGCTCGTCCAGCAAGCCCAGCACCCCGCTCCCGACGCCGTGGCGAACGGCTCATTCGCGCAAACGATCACCCCGGAGCGGCGGATCCCTGCATGCGGACGCCGTTCATCGGGCGGATCGGCACTATACCCGCCATGTTCACGCACAGCGACGCCCTTGCCCACGCCGACACCCTCATCCCCCTGCGGCACGACCTCCACCGCGCTCCCGAACTCGGCCTCGACCTGCCGCTCACCCAGCGCCGGGTCCTCGACGCGCTCGCCGGACTGCCCCTGGAGATCACCCTCGGCGAGCGGCTCAGCTCCGTCACCGCGGTCCTGCGCGGCGGCCGGCCCGGCCCCGCAGTCCTGCTCCGCGGCGACATGGACGCCCTCCCCGTCCAGGAGGACACCGGCGTCCCGTACGCCTCCGAGCTCCCCGGCCGGATGCACGCCTGCGGCCACGACCTGCACACCGCGGGACTCGTCGGCGCCGCCCGGCTGCTCGCCGCCCGCCGCGACGAACTCCCCGGCGACGTCGTGTTCATGTTCCAGCCCGGCGAGGAGGGCATGGGCGGCGCCGGCCTGATGATCGAGGAGGGCGTCCTCGACGCCGCCGGCGACCGCGTCGTCGCCGCCTACGCGCTCCACGTCACCTCGACCCTGCTGCCCACCGGTTACGCCGCCGTCCGCCCCGGCCCCATGCTCGCCGCCTCCGACTCGGTCACCGTCACTGTCCGCGGCGCCGGCGGCCACGGCTCCTCGCCGCACTCCGCCAAGGACCCCGTCCCCGCCCTCTGCGAGATCGTCACCGCCCTCCAGACGATGGTCACCCGCACCGTCGACGTCTTCGACCCGGCCGTCGTCACCGTCGGCTCCCTGCACGCCGGCTCGGCCGGCAACGTCATCCCGGAGACGGCCGTCCTGGAGGCGACCGTCCGGTCCTTCTCCACCGCCACCCAGGCCGCGGTCAGGGCCGGGGTCGAGCGCACCGTCCACGGCATCGCCGCCGCCCACGGCGTCGAGGCCGACCTCGACTACCGCGAGAACTACCCGGTCACCGAGAACGACCCCGCCGAGGCCGCCTTCGCGCTGCGCACCGCCCGGGGACTCCTCGGCGCCGACCACGCCTTCGAGGCGCCGCGCCCCCTCACCGGCTCCGAGGACTTCTCCCTCGTCCTGCGCGAGGTCCCCGGCGCCTACCTCGGCATCGGGGCCTGCCCGCCCGACCGCGACCCGGCCACCGCCCCCATGAACCACGCGCCCCAGGCCGTCTTCGACGACCGCGCCGTCCTCGACGCCGCCGTCCTGCTCGCCGAACTCGCCGCCCGCCGCCTCCAGGAAGCAGCCGAGGACCCCGCATGAGCACCACCGGCCACCCCGCCCCCGACCTGCCGGACACCACCGCCCCCGAGACCGGCTCCGCCTCCGTGCGCGCCGTCGTCGGACTCCTCGTCCTCTTCGAGCTGACCAGCGGCTTCCTCCAGGGCGGCATCGCCCCGCTGCTGCCGGAGATCGGGCGGGAACTGGGCGTTCCCGACGCCGACCTCACCTGGGTGATCTCCGCCCAGCTCCTCGCCGCCGCCGTCAGCGTCCCCGTCCTCGGGCGCCTCGGCGACCTCCACGGGCACCGCAGGGTCCTGCGCTGGGCCCTCGCGTCGATCGCCGTCGGCGCCCTCCTCGTCGCCCTCGCCCCGAACCTGCCGGTGCTGCTCGCCGGCCGCGTCCTCACCGGCCCGCTGGCCGCCCTGCTGCCGCTGGAGATCGCCCTCGTGCGCGACCGGCTCCCGCTCGGCCCGGCCCGCTCGGCCATCGCCCGCCTCGTCGGAGCCCTCGCCCTCGGCACCCTCCTCGGCGGCGTCCTCACCGGAGCCGTCCACGCGCTCACCGACGACGTCCGCCTCACCCTCCTCGTCCCGGCCGCCCTGGCCGTCGCCTGCGTGCCCGTCTCCTTCCTCGCCGTCCCCGAGTCGCGGCGCCTCGCCCGGGGCCGCCTCGACCGGCCCGGCGCCGCGCTGCTCGGCGCCACCACCCTGCTGCTCCTCTTCGGCGTCTCGACGGCCCAGGGCGACGGCCCCGGTTTCATCGCGCCGACCCTGCTCGGCCTCGCCGTGCTCCTCGGCGCCGTCTGGGTCCGCGTCGAGCTGCGCACCGCCGAACCGCTCGTGGACGTCCGGGCGCTGGCCGACCGCCGGGTGGCCCCGTTCTTCCTCTGCGCCTTCGTCTTCGGCGTCGTCTACTTCGGCGGCCAGGCGCCCGACGCCACCTTCCTCGCCGCCGACCCCGCCGCCACCGGATACGGCTTCGGCCTCTCCGCCCTGTCGATCTCCCTCGTGGCGCTCCCGGCGGCGGCGACCGCCGTCATCACCTCGTCCCTGACCGCGCGCATCGCCGGACGCGTCGGCTACGTCCCCGCCCTCGCCGTCTCCTTCGCCCTCGTCGCGGCGAGCTTCCTGACGACGGCCGCCCTGCACACGGCGCTCTGGCAGCTCGTCCTCGCGAAGATCCTCGCGGGCCTCGGTCTGGGCACCGCCCTCGGCGCCATGCCCACCGTGATCGCCGAGGCCGGCGACCCCTCCCGCACGGGCGTGACCACCGCCCTCTACAACAACGTCAAGACGCTCGGCGGCGCCGTCGCGGGAGGCGTCGTCGCCGCGATCCTCACCGCCTCCGTCACACACACCGACACCCCGTCGGAATCGGCGTACGTCACGGTCTGGCTGCTGTGCGCGGCCCTCTCCGCCGCGGCCGCCGCCCTGACCCTCGTCGCCCGCCGCGGCGGGGCCGGGACCTCCCGGCCCTGACCCGGCGGGGCCGGCCCCGCTCAGCCGACGGCCGTCGCGATCAGCGCCAGCGCGCCCGCCCGGGACACGGCGAGGACCCCGGTCCGCGCCGCGCCGGGGCTCAGCCGAGGGGCCAGCGCCATGCCCGCGACCGCGCCGCAGACGAGGGCGGCCACCGCGGGCCAGGACGGCAGGACGAAGCCCAGGACGGCGGTGGTGGCGACGTTCTGGACCAGGAAGAAGGCGTGCAGGGTGGCCCGGGACTCCTGCCCGGGCCACCCCGCGTTCGCCGCGTACAGGCCGATCGGCGGTCCGCCGACCCCGCCGACCACGTTCAGGCCGGCACTCGCGAGCCCGGCGCACCACGCCCCGGCCGGACGGCGCAGGAGCGGCCAGCGCACCCCCCGGCCGAGGAGCGCCACCCCCGCGAGCACCGCGCACCCGGTGGCGACGGCCAGCGCCCGGGTGTCCACGCCCCGCACCAGCCAGGCCCCCACCGGCCAGGCCAGCAGGGCGGGGACCAGCAGGCGCCCGGCGTCCCGGGGCCGGGCGTGCCGCCAGCCCCGCGAGAGCGGCAGCACCGAGGCGAGGACGGCCAGCAGCAGGACCGTCGGGACGCCCCGCTGCGGTCCGAGCAGCGCCACCAGCGCGGGCGCCGCCACCAGCGAGAAGCCCATCCCCGTGGCCGCCTGCGCGCACGCGCCGACGGCGACGGCGGCCAGGGCCGGCAGTTCGAGCCCGGTCACGCGGCCGGGTCCAGGGTGTAGCGCCGCTGGAACCCCAGGGCCACCGCCATCAGCACGGCCGGCAGGACGGTGAAGCCGACGAGCAGCGCGCCCAGTGCCGTACCGGACTGGGCGGCCGGCTCGGCCTCCGTGCTCGCCACGAAACCGCCGAGCGCCAGGACCGCCGAGTACAGATAGGGCCCGATCGCCGTACCGGTCGCCTCCGTCGCCGTCCACACCCCGGTGTACGCCCCCGCCTTCGACGAGCCCGCGGCCTCCGCCGCCGCGACCGCGTCCGGCACCATCGAGAACGCGAACAGCTGGAGCCCCGAGAAGGCCACGCCCATCACCATCACCACGGCGGCCGTCACGGCGACGCCGGCCGTCCCGTCGAGCGAGGCCCCCGGCAGCAGCGCCAGCGACCCCGCCGCGAACACGCCCTGCGACAGCAGCAGTCCGCGCTGCTTCCCGAACCGCCGCGACCACGCCGTCCACAGCGGGCTCGCGAAGAGCGCCGGCGCCAGGAACAGCCCCATGAACAGCGCGGTCAGCCCGGTGTCCTCGAAGACGTACGCGGTGACGTACGGCAGGGCCGCCAGGAACAGGTGCGTGGTCGTGCCGGTGAACAGGTACGACACCACCAGCGCGCGGTAGTCCCGGTCGCGCCACGCCACCCGCAGGTCGGCCACGGCCGCGTGCCCGGCCCGCTCGTCGGGCACCCGGAAGCCGCAGGCGTCGGTGAGCCGCCGCACCCCCACCAGCGCGACCGCCGCCGAGACCGCCATCACCGACGCCAGCAGCAGCGCCATCCGCGCGTAGTCGCCCCGGCCGCCGGCCGAGACCAGCGCCGGCGCGGCCACCCCGGCGCCCAGCAGCCCGAGCGTCAGCAGCACCATGCGGAACATGAAGACCCGGGTCCGCTCGTGGTAGCCGACCCGCAGATCGGACGGGGTCGTCAGATACGGCACCTGGAACCCGGCGAAGAGAAGATTGCCCACGGTGAACCAGCAGCCCACCCACAGCGCCGCCGACATCCCGGTCAGCGCCGGCGGGACGCTGAACACCGCCACCATCGAAACCCCGAGCAGCACCCCGGCGCGCATCATCCGCCGGCGGTGCCCGGTGCGGCGCGCCTCCCGGTCGGAGCGCGAGCCCAGGAGGGGATGGACGACGATGTCGACCACCTTGGGCAGCAGCAGCGTCAGCCCGGCGAGGAAGGCGGGTACGCCGAGCACGTCGGTGAGGAAGTAGAGCAGCAGCAGTCCCGGCACGGTGACCCACACGCCCATGCCGACGGAGCCGGAGGCGTACAGCGCGAGCGTCCCCCGGCCCGCCGGGCCCCGCGGCGGCGACGCGACCGGGGCGGTCACGACCGTCCGCCGTTCCGCCCGACCACGCCCGCGGCGAGCGACGCGCCCTCGAAGGCGCCGGCCGCGGCCCGCGCGGCCAGGGTCCTGGCCACGATCCGGTCGGTGAGCGCGGGCAGGTGCCGGGCCAGGAAGAACTCGACCGCGCCCTTGCGGGTGGTCGTCACGTCCCGCCGCGGCCGGACGGCCAGCGCGGTCCGGGCGAGCGCGTCGACGACGCCGTCCAGCGGCTCGTACACGCTCATCCCCTCCAGGGAGAGTCCCGCCGCCTTCGTCGCGTCGTGGATCGGGCTCCGGACGGCCGAGGGGTACACGCAGCTGACCGACACGTGGGTGCCCAGCTCCAGGCGCAGCGCGTCCGCGTAGGCGACCATGGCCCGCTTGGAGGCGCCGTACGCGGCGGCGAGCGGCAGCTGCATCACCGCCATCCGGGAGGCGACCATCACCACCCGCCCGCGCGCGGCGACCAGCGCGCCGACGCACGCGGCCGTCACCCGCCAGGTGCCCAGGAGGTTGATCTCCAGCTGTCGGCGGACCTCCTCGCCGGGGGCGTACTCGGCCGGCGCGGGCCCGCCGATCCCCGCGTTGTTCACCAGCACGTCGAGCCCGCCGAGGAGTTCCAGCGCCTCGGCGACGGCCGATGCCACCCCGGCGTCGTCGGTGACGTCACAGGCGAGCACCGGGAACGGCTCGTCGCCCGTCGGCCGCAGGTCGAGTCCGACGACGTGCGCGCCGGCCCGGGTCAGCCGCTCGCCGAGCGCGCGGCCGATGGTGCCGGAGGCGCCGGTGACGAGGATCCGCCGGCCGCGCGGGTCGTGGCGCCGGTCGAGGAAGGGGAGGGTCATGCGGATGCCTGCGCCTTCGGGGTCGGGGTGTGGACGGCGGAGCCGCGGGCGGCCCGGCGGACGCCCGCCCGGATCTCGCGGGGGAGCGCGGCGACGTACCGGTCGAAGTCGACCCGCATCATCGGCCGCCGGTCGCCCCAGCGGCGGACGGCGGCGGCGTGGGCCCGCGCGACGGCGGCCCGCTGCTCTCGCGGCGTCGGCAGGACGTAGCGGCCGCCGAGGGAGGCGACGGCCAGCTTGGCCTGCGCCTCGACGACGGGCAGCGCCGCGCCGGTGGACTGCATGAGGCCGACGAAGACGAGCGTCGGGTCGTCGAGGTGGAAGACCCGCTGGTAGAGCGGGAGCGCCTCGGGGTCCCCGCCGAGCCGGTCGGCGTCCAGGAAGGGGACGGTGACGCGGTATCCGGTCGCCCACACGATCACGTCGACGTCCTCGGCGGTGCCGTCGGCGAAGACCACCCGGCCGCCGTCGAGCCGTTCGACGCCGGGGCGGGCGACGACCTCGCCGTGGGTGAGGCGGTGCAGGATCGTGTCGCTGATCGTCGGATGGTCCTGGAAGAGGCCGCCGGCCGGGCGCGGCAGCCCGTACCGCTCGGGGGTGCCGACCGCGAGCCGCAGCACGGTCTGCGCGACGGTCTGCCGGAGCCGCCAGGGCAGCACGGCGAGCGCGCCGCCGGTCGCGTCGGCGGGGCGGCCGAAGAGGTACTTGGGGACGATGTGGGTGCCGCGCCGGGCGGACAGGAGCACGGGTCCCGCGGAGACGTACGAGGCGTCGACGGCGAGGTCCATGGCCGAGTTGCCCATCCCGACGACGAGCACCCGCCGGCCGGCGAAGGCTTCGGGGCTCCGGTAGTCGTGGGCGTGCAGCTGGGTGCCGTCGAAGGTGCCGGGATAGCCGGGGGAGGGCCACTTCGGGTCCCGGTTGTGGCCGTTGGCGACGACCACGGCGTCGTACGTGTCCGTGCCGCCGCCGGCCGTGACCTCCCAGCCCGCCCCGGTCCGCCGGACCGAGGTGACCTCGCTGCCGAAGCGGATGCGCTCGGTCACCCCGAAGGCGTCGGCGTACTCCGCGAGATAGCCGGCGACCAGTGCCGCCGACGGGAAGTCGGGCCACCGTGCGGGCATCGGGAAGTCGGCGAACTCGGTCCGCCCCTTGCTGGTGTTGAGGTGCAGGCTGTCGTACGCGGGAGAGCCGCCGCCCGCGTCGTCGCCCGCCCACAGGCCGCCGGGGCGGCTGCCGCGCTCCAGGACCGTGACGTCCAGACCCTCGTCGAGCAGCGCCTTGGCCGCGGCGAGACCCGCCGGGCCGGCGCCCACCACCGCCACCCTCGTCGACCCCGCGCCCGTGCCGCTGCGCACACCTGTGCCCACACCCGTGCCCACGCCGGAACCCATGAGCGCCCTCCCTTCCTTCGAGGGCGCTCATTCAATCGAATGATGGAGAGCGGGGCAATCCTCTCTGACCTGCGAATTCCTTCTCCAACAGCTGATTGAATCCGAGCGGACACGTCCGGTAGCCTCGGGCGCATGAGCAGCCAGCCCGACGACGGTCACAGCCGCGAGCGCATCCTGGCGGCCGCCACCCGGCTGTTCGCCGAGCGCGGTTACGACGCCACCAGCACCCGCGCGATCGGCGAGGCCGTCGGCCTCAACATCGCCACCGTCGCCTACCACGTCGGTGCCAAGCCCGAGCTGTACCGCGCCGTGATGCGCCGCGCCCACCGGGCGCAGCGGGAGGCGGTCACCGCCGCCCTGCACCGCCTGGACGCGTGCGGTCCGACGGCGGAGGAGACGCGCGCCGCGCTCCTCGCCTTCGTCGACTCCTATCTGGGCTTCTGTCTCGACCACCCCGAGGTGCCGGCCCTGTGGATGCGCCGCTGGCTCGCGGAGGGCGCCGAACTCGCGGAGATCGAGACCGAGTTCGCCGGTCCGCTGGTCGCCGAGGTCGCCGCTTCGGTCCGGGCGGCCCTGGACCGGGCGGGGCTCGGCACCGGAGCCGACGTCGAGCTGCTGGTCTTCACGATCGTGTGGACCGCGCACTCCTTCGGCCAGGCCGGTGTCCTCGCCCCCTCGGGGCGCCGTCTCGGCCCGCACGACCTGCCCACGCTCGACCGCTTCCGCCGGCACCTGCACGCCGTCGTGACGGGGGTCCTCGACCAGCGGCCCTGACCGCGGGGTCGCCGGCTCAGCGGACGGCCGCGAGCAGCCCGGCGATCTCGTGGAAGCCCCGCCGCTCGGCGTGCCGCAGCGGGGTGACCCCGTCGTGGTCCGGGAGGTGCGGCGCGGCGCCCGCGCTGATGAGCAGCTCCACGATCTCCTGGTGGGCCGGGCCGCCGTCACCGAGGATCACGGCCTCCAGCAGGGCGGTCCAGCCGAGCCCGTTGACGTGGTCGACGTCGATGTCGGTGGCGCGGAGCACGGCGCGCACGTAGTCGACGTGGCCGCGTTCGGCGGCGGGGATGAGGCTGACGCCGCCGAAGCGGTTGGTGAGCGTCACGTCGGGAGCCGGATCGGCGGCCAGCAGCACCCGCATCATGGGCACGCTGCCGGTCACGCCGGTGATCAGCCAGGGGGTGTCCTCCCGGTCGTCCCGCGCGTTCGGGTCGGCGCCGGCCGCGACGAGGGCCTCGGCGGCCGCCACCCGGTCCCCGGCGGCGGCGACCAGCAGCGCGGTGCGCTCGTGCTCGTCGCGGTGTTCGAGGCCGGCTCCGCCGGCCAGGGCCGCGCGCACGGCGGCGGGGTCGTCGTTCCGGACGGCGGCCCGCAGGGCCAGGTCGTCGGGGGACATGGGGTTCCTCCTCGGGAAGGGCGGGCGGCGCATCGCGTGCACGGCGGACCGTCCCGCGCGGAGAAGGGCTGTCCCTTCGCTCCGCCTCCATCCTGGGCCGGCTCCCGGGCCCGTCCGGTCGGCCCGTCGGCTTCATGATGCGGGCGGACGGCGGAGGCGGGGGTCAACCGATCGGTGGATACGCCCGGCGGATCGCCAGGTTTGTATACCGCTACACGAAAGCAGTCTCTCCATTCATCCCTTTTGTCGCTAAATGCCTCCGATCGAGTCCGTTTTATTCTTTATGAGGCGCGGGAAATGGTATGCAGTTTTGAGAGAAAGGCACTTTCCGGCCCTTGACGGGGCCGCGACAGCGAAACCAAACTTCCGCAGGTCGAAACCGAACTTTCGCATCTCGAAGTCCGGTACTTCTTCCCGGGCGTCGTGCCCGGCCAGGAAGGATCCCCATGGAAGCCCTCCCCACCAGAACCGCCCCAGCGGACGCGAGCCCGCGTCACCGCCAGTTGGAGGACAGCCTCGACCGGATCGGGGTGACCGGAGCGCACAAGCAGATCGGCGCGATGGTCCTCCTCGGCGTCTTCTTCGACGCGCTGGAGCAGAACGCCGTCGGGCTCGTCGGCCCCGTCCTCCAGGAGTCCTGGGGCACCACGGCGGCCGAACTCGGCCTCCTCAACACCGTCACCTTCACCGCGGCGGCCCTCGGCCGCCTCGCCACCGGCGTCATCGGCGACAAGATCGGCCGCCGCACGATGCTCACGGTCAATCTGCTGCTCTTCTCGCTGGGCGCCCTGATCTGCGCCTTCGCCCCCGTCTACGCGGTGGTGGCGATCGGCCGCTTCATCGTCGGCTTCGGCCTCGGCGGCGAGATCGCCATCGCCGTCACGATGATGTCCGAGTTCTTCGCGACCCGGCACCGCGGCACCGCCGTCGGCATCATCAACGTCACCGCCGGCGGCCTCGGCAACATGCTCGCCCCCGGCTTCGGCGTCCTCGTCTTCACCGTCTTCACCGGCCCCGACCGCTGGCGCTGGCTCTTCGGCCTCCTCGCCGTCCCCGCGCTCCTGGTCCTCTTCTACCGCCGCTTCGTCCCCGAGACCCCGCGCTTCCTGCTCTCCCGCGGCCGCGTCGACGAGGCCAACGACGTCCTCAACCGCCTCGCCTCCGGCCGGCTGCGCGGACCGCTCCCCGAGCACCGGCGGTTCATCACCGCCGCCGACAGCGGCGAGCCGGTCGTCCCCGAACGCAACCGCCTGCGGGACGTCTTCTCCGGCGCCCTCGGCCGCCGCACCCTCTTCCTCGGCGCCGCCGTCTGCATGTCGTACGGAGCCCAGATCTCCGTCCTCTCGCTGATGCCCACCATCCTGGTCGCCCAGGGCCACAGCATCACCACGTCGCTGCTCTTCACCCTGGTCATGCAGTCCGGCTCGCTCCTCGGCGCCCTCGCCGCCTCGGCCGCCGCGCGCTACTTCCCCCGCAAGGCCGTCCTCACCGTCGCCGCCGCCCTGGGCTGCGCCGCCGCCTTCTGCTTCGGCTTCCTCGCCGACGGCGTCCTCCTGATCCTGCTCTTCGGCGCCGCCTTCAACTTCTGCGTCATCATGCTGAACACCACGATCTGGATCTTCGCCCCCGAGCAGTTCCCCACCCGCGTCAGGGCGTTCGGCACCTCGATCATCCTGGCCCTCGGCTCGCTGGCCGGCGGCCTCACCCCGATCCTGGCGGGCGCGGCCTTCGACCGGTACGGCGTCGCCGGGATGTTCACGCTCCTCGGCGCCCTCTTCGTCGGCCTGGCCGTCTTCGTCCAGTTCCCGCCCGAGACCTTCGGCAGGTCCATGGAGGGCGAGGAGCCGGCGGACACCATGGGAAAGGAGACGGCCGCGTGACCCTCGTCGCCCTCGTCAACCCCAACACCAACGAGGCCACCACCGCCATGATGGCCGCCATCGCCCGCCGCACCCTGCGCCCCGAGGACGGGTACGAGGTCCGGGGCGTCACCGTCGCCGCCGGCCCGCCGATGCTCGTCGACGAGGAGCTCCTGCGCGCCTCGGCCGGCCACGTCCTCGACGCGGTCGACCGCCTCCTCGCGGGCCCGGACGGCGACCGCGTGGCCGCGATCGTCGTGAGCGCCTTCGGGGACCCCGGCGTCGAGGAGCTGCGCGCCCGCACCCCCGTCCCCGTCGTCGGCATCGCGGAGGCCGCGATGCGCGAGGCCGGCGCCGACGGACGGCGCTTCGGCATCGCCACCACCACCCCCGGCCTGGCCGCCGCGATCGACGCCCGTGCCGCACGCCTCGCCCGGCCCGGCCGGTACACCGGCATCCGCCTCACCCCGGGCGACCCCCTCCGGCTGGCCGCGTCCCCCGAGGAGATGACGGAACGCCTGGCCGCGGCGGTCGACCTGTGCGTGCGGGAGGACGGCGCCGAAGCCGTCGTCATCGGCGGCGGACCGCTCGGCGAAGCCGCCGAAGCCCTCCGGCACCGCTTCCCCGTCCCCGTCGTCGGCCCGATCCCGGCAGCCGGCCGGGAGGTCCTGCGGCTCCTGGCGTGAACCCGAAGGGGTGACAGACCCGCCGGGCCCGTGACACCCCCGGTGGTACGGCCGGTTCCCCGGGCATGAAGATGACGACGATGCTCGGGGTGACGCTGACCGCCGTGTTCCTGGCGGCCCTCGCCCCGGCGCCCGCCGCGCCGGAGCGGCTCGAACCCTGCGGCTACGAGGCCGACGGCCCGGTGCACCTGCGCACCGGGCCGAGCGCCTCCCGAAGATCCCTCGGCGTGCTCGGGCCCGGCGACCGGGTCACGGTGGAGCGGGAGGCGGGGGACTGGTACCGGATCAGCCTCGACGCCCGCTCCCGCTCGGGACTGCGCCCCGGCACGGAGGGCTGGACGGTGAAGCGGCACCTCGAACCGCGCACGTGCTCCCGTCCGAGCGGCTAACCGGCCGACGCGCGGTCGGAGTCGCCGCGCAGCACGCAGAACTCGTTGCCCTCGGGGTCCGCCAGGACGGCCCAGCCCGCGCCGTCCGGCTCCCGGAGGTCGCCGACCAGGGTGGCCCCGAGGCCCAGCAGCCGCTCGATCTCGGCGTCGCGCGAGGCCGTCGGGCGCAGGCACAGGTGGATCCGGTTCTTGACCGTCTTCGGCTCCGGGACCTCGTTGAAGTACAGCACCGGGCCCTCGGGGAGCAGGACCTGCGTCTCCCGGGAGCCCGGTGCGTCGTCCGGGTGCAGCGGGCCGCCCGTCACCGCGCTCCAGAACCGCGCCAGTTCATAGGCGTCCGCACAGTCGACCGCCACGTTCTGCACCATCGAGACCATGCGGATGATCATGCCCGAGCGCGGGTCGCCGCGCCACCGTGCGCCGCCGTCAGCCCTTCACGGCTGGGGCGTCCGGGCGGCAGGAGAGCCGGGCCGCCGCCTGGGCCGGACGGCTGTCCTCCAGGGACTTCACCGGCTCGTCGCAGTCCAGGAGGCCCGTGCCGTCGACCATCCAGCTGGTGGCGCGCCCCGTGGAGGCGCGGGCGTCCGGGCAGGTGTAGCGGAAGTCGGCGACGACCTCGCGCACGAAGGCGTACTCGACGATGGTGCCGGGACCGTCGAGGCTCGTCGGGCGCCCCTCGACCCCCGGTGCGGACCGGCCCACCTCGGAGAAGACCGCGTCCTCGCCCGCTCCTCCGACGTGCCGGCCCAGCGAGCGCAGCGCAGCGGCGGCGTCGACCTTCGGCCCCGTCTCCGTCGTCGTGTCCGTCCGCGGGGTGTGCAGGCTCCGCATCGGGTTCGTCAGCCGCCCACCGCCCTTGCCGAGCGTCTGCGGGTCCGCCACGCCCGTCAGGACGTCCCGCTGCTCGACGTTGATCCAGACGAAGGTGCCGTCCGCGCACGCCGTGGACACCGTGCTCTTCGCCGCCCCGGTGGGACGCTGCGTCGCCGCGGGGCGGGCGTCGTCGTCGGACGTGCAGGCGGCCGTGCCCGCGAGCAGCGCGGCCAGCGCGCAGACGGCCGCCAGGCGCCCGCCGTGCTTCCGGACGTTCGCGATCTTCGTGTTCTGCGTGGTCATGAGAATCCCCCGTAACGCCATGGGTCGATGGCGTCTTCGACCCTGCCCGCCACCGGAGGTCCGCCACAAGCGACTTGAGCCACATTTGAGCGGCCGGGGCGGGGACGCGTCCCGCCCCGGCCCCGGTCCGTCGTCAGCCCGCCCGGCCGCACCGCTCGGTGTCGATCTCGGCGAGCGTCGCCTCGTTGTAGCGCGGCCCGTGCACCGTCGTCGCGTCCAGCACCCGGCCGGCCGCGTCCAGGACGTCGCGCGGGACGTCCAGGGCGAGCACGGACAGGTTCTCCCTCAGATGGCCGACGGACCGGGTGCCGGGCAGCGCCACGACGTGCGGGCCCCGGGACACCACCCAGGCCAGCGCCAGCGGCGCCAGGCCGATGCCCGCCTCCTCCGCCAGCTTCGCCAGTTCGGCCCTGCGGGCGAGGTTGGCGGGGTAGTGGCGGGCGTCGAAGCGGGGCATGCCCCGGCGGATGTCGCCGGTGGGCAGGGCCGGCGGGTCCGGGGGAGCGTCGGTGAGGACGCCCCGGGCCAGCGGGCTGAACGCCACCAGGGCGACGCCGAGTTCGCGGGTGGCCGCCAGCGTCCCCTCCTCGGGGTTGCGCGTCCACAGGCTGTACTCGTTCTGCAGCGCCGCGATCGGGTGGACGGCGTGCGCCCGCCGCAGCGTCGCGGCCGACACCTCGGAGAGCCCGAGCGCGCGCACCTTGCCGGCCGTGACCAGCTCGGCCATGGCGCCGACGCTCTCCTCGACCGGGACCTTCCGGTCCAGCCGGTGCAGGTAGTACAGGTCGATGACGTCGGTCCGCAGCCGGGCCAGCGCCTCGTCGGCGGTGCGCCGGATCGTCTCCGGGCGGCCGTCGATCACCCGCTTCCCGTCGACCCCGGTCATCCCGCACTTGCTGGCCAGCACGATCCGGTCGCGGTGGCCGGCGAGCACCCGGCCGACCAGCTCCTCGTTGGCGCCGAAGCCGTACAGCGCGGCCGTGTCGAAGTGCGTGACGCCCTCCTCGACCGCCGTCAGGAGCAGCCGTTCGGCCGCCTCCGGCGTCGGTGGGGCGCCGTACGCGTGGCTGAGGTTCATGCAGCCCAGGCCGACCGCCGGCACCTCGAAGGGCCCGAGACGGCGCGGGGCGGGCCCCGCGCCGGCGGGCGTCACCGCGCTCACGGGGCGGCGACCGCGTTCAGCTGCTCCTCCAGGGCCGCGAGCGTGCGGTAGCACGCCAGCACCTGCGCGACGGAGGAGTTCGGCTCGCGTCCCTCGCGGATCGCGGCGACGAACTCGCGGTCCTGGAGCTCGATGCCGTCCATCGACACGTCGACGCCGCTGACGTCGATCGGCTCGTCCTTGCCGGTGTACAGGTCGTCGTACCGGGCGAGGTAGGTGCCGGTGTCGCCGATGTAGCGGAAGAAGGTGCCGAGCGGGCCGTCGTTGTTGAAGGACAGCGACAGGGTGCAGATCGCGCCGTTCGCCGCCCGCAGCTGGATCGACATGTCCATCGCGATGCCCAGCTCCGGGTGGACCGGCCCCTGGATCGCGTGGGCCTGCACGATCGGCGAGCCGGCCTGGTGGGCGAAGAGGTCGACGGTGTGCGCGGCGTGGTGCCACAGCAGGTGGTCGGTCCAGGAGCGGGGCTGGCCGAGCGCGTTGAGGTTCTTCCGGCGGAAGAAGTAGGTCTGCACGTCCATCTGCTGGAGGGAGAACTCGCCCGCGTCGACGCGCCGCTTGATCCACTGGTGGCTGGGGTTGAAACGGCGGGTGTGGCCCACCATCGCGACGAGGCCGGCGCGCTCCTGCGCCGCCACGCACGCCTCGGCGTCGGCCAGCGAGTCGGCGAGCGGGATCTCGACCTGCACGTGCTTGCCCGCCTCCAGGCAGGCCAGCGTCTGGGAGGCGTGCATCTGGGTGGGCGTGGCGAGGACTACGGCGTCGATGTCGTCCATGGCCAGCACCTCGTCCAGGGAGCCGGCGGCGTGGCCGATGCCGTGTTCGGCGGCGAACTTCTGGGCGCGTTCGAGGCTGCTGCTCACGACGGCGGCCACCTCGACGCCCTCGATCCGCTTCAGCGCGGCCGCGTGCTTGGCGCCGAAGGCGCCGCCGCCGGCCAGGGCGATCCGAAGGGTCCGGTCGTCAGTCATGTCACTCCTTCACGGCGGGCTCTTCGGCCCGGGGTCGGTTTTCCAGGATCAGGTGTCCGACGGCGGTGTTGGACGCCGGGACATGGTAGAAGCGGTGCTTGACCTCGACCTCGCCGGAACCGTCGACGTCGCTCAGCGCGCCGCGCGCGATCAGCCACATGACCAGCTCGATGCCCTCGGAGCCGGCCTCCTCGACGTACTCCAGGTGGGGGACCCGGGCCAGTCCGGCCGGGTCCTCGACCAGCCGGTCCAGGAAGGCGTTGTCCCACTCGCGGTTGATCAGGCCGGCGCGCGGGCCCTGGAGCTGGTGGCTCATGCCGCCGGTGCCCCACACCTGCACCTTGAGCGGCCGGTCGTACGACTCGATCGCCTTGCGCAGCGCCCGGCCCAGTGCGAAGCAGCGGGCGCCGGACGGCACCGGGTACTGCACGACGTTGACGTGGAACGGGATGATCCTGCACGGCCACTTCTCGACGTCGCCGAACATGAGCGACAGCGGGACGGTCAGCCCGTGGTCGACGGCCATCTCGTTGGCGAGGGTGAGGTCGAAGTCGTCCCGGATGAGGGAGTGCGCGATGTGCGCGGCCAGGTCCGGGTCGCCCTCGACGTCCGGCACGGGGCGGGGCCCGTACCCCTCGTCGGCGACCGGGTAGGAGGTGCCGGTGCCGAGCACGAAGGTCGGGACCAGCGACTGGTCGAAGGCGCTGGCGTGGTCGTTGTAGACCAGGAAGACCACGTCGGGGACGTTCTCCCGCTCCCACGCCTTGGCGTACTCGTACCCCTCGAACACCGGCCGCCAGTAGGGCTCTTCGGTCTTGCCGTGGTCGAGGGCCGCGCCGATGGCGGGGACGTGCGAGGTGAATACGGCGCCGGTGATCGCGGCGTGCCCGGCGGCCGCCCCGGGCGCGTGGGCGGCTTCGAGGACGGCGTGGTCGATGCGGTTGCCCTCGACGGAGCGGCCGCCGCCGACCATCATGGCGCGGTACTCCTCCTCGGTCATGCCGGTCATCGAGCCCGCCATCTGCTGGAACGAGAAGCCCAGCGTGGCACCCCACTTGGCGAGGAAGTAGATGTTGCCGCCCTCGCGCATCGCGGCGTTCAGGTCGCGGTCGAGCAGCGCCCGCCTCTGCTCCTCCCGCAGCGGCCAGGCGTCCAGGTAGGCGCGCTCGTCGGCGAGGTAGGCCGCCCGGTTCTCCGCCGTCATCAGCGACATGCAGAACTGGTTGAGGTGGTAGCCCTTCGCCGACTGCTCGGAGTCGAAGATGGTCGTCCCCGGAACCAGTTTGTAGGTCTTGTCCAGCGCCATGCCGGCACTCCAATCGGTGGTGGTTCGGGGGGCGTTCAGTCGGCTTCGGGCCAGTACAGGCGCGTCGGGTTGTCCACGAGCAGCCGGCGCCGGAGCTCCGGCGTGGGCGCGATGTGCGGGACGAAGTCGACGAGCAGTCCGTCGTCGGGCATGTGGTCGGTGAGGTTGGGGTGCGGCCAGTCCGTGCCCCACAGCACCCGGTCGGGGAACTCCTCGACCACCCGCCGGGCGAAGGGCACGACGTCGCGGTACGCCCGGCGCTCCCCGTCCAGGGCCGGCGGGCCGCTCACCGTCAGCCGCTCCGGGCACGTCACCTTGCACCAGATGTCGGGGCGGGCGCGCAGGAAGTCGAGGAAGGCCTCGAAGTCGGGCCCGTCCGGGTCCTTCGCGGTGTCCGGGCGGCCCATGTGGTCGATGACCAGGGGCACCGGGATCGACAGGAAGAAGTCCCGCAGGTCGGGCAGGTCGGCCGCCTCGAAGTAGACGACCACGTGCCAGCCGTACGGCGCGATCCGCTCCACGATGTCCAGCAGGTCCTGCTGCGGTGCCGCGTCCACCAGCCGCCGGACGAAGTTGAACCGCACCCCGCGCACGCCCGCCTCGTGGAGCTCGCGCACCTCGGCGTCCGTCACGTCGCGCCGCAGCGTCGCCACGCCCCTGGCCCGCCCGCCGGAGGCGCGCAGGGCGTCCACCATGGCGGTGTTGTCGGCGCCGTGGCAGGTCGCCTGCACCACCACGTTGCGGGTGAGGCCGAGGTGGTCGCGGAGCGCGAACAGCTGGTCCTTGGACGCGTCGCACGGCGTGTACTTCCGCTCCGGGGCGTACGGGAACTCCTCGCCCGGGCCGAAGACGTGGCAGTGCGCGTCGACGGCGCCCTCGGGGAGCCGGAACTCCGGACGGCTCGGACCGGCGTACCAGTCCAGCCAGCCGGGGGTCTTCTCGAAACCGGTCATCGTCAGTCCTCGTACCGCAGTCCGAGCTCGGCCAGCGGGCCGCGCATGCCGTACAGGTCCAGGCCGAGCTTCCCCGCGCGGAACTGCGCGCGCTTGCCCTCCTCGTTCGCCTCGCGGGCGGCCGACGCGGCGGCCACCTCGGCGGCCCGCTCGCGCGGCACCACGACGACGCCGTCGGCGTCCGCGACGACCACGTCACCGGGGCGGACCAGGGCGTTGCCGCAGACCACCGGCACGTTGACCGAGCCGAGGGTGGCCTTGACCGTGCCCTTGGCGTTCACGGCGCGGGAGAAGACGGGGAAGTCCATCCCCTCCAGGTCGGTGACGTCGCGGACACCGCCGTCGATGACCAGGCCGGCGCAGCCCCGGGCGCGGAAGGAGGTGGCGAGCAGCTCGCCGAAGAAGCCGTCCTCGCTCTCCGTGGTGCAGGCGGCGACGACGACGTCGCCGTCCTGGATCTGCTCGGCGGCGACGTGCAGCATCCAGTTGTCGCCGGGCTGGAGGAGCACGGTCACGGCCGTGCCGCACATCCGGGCCTTCGGGTAGACCGGGCGCAGGTAGGGGCGCATCAGGCCGACCCGGCCCATGGCCTCGTGGACGGTCGCGACGCCGTACTTCGCCAGCTCGGCGACGGCCGCCGGGTCCGCCCGGTCGATCTTCGTGTGGACGACGCCGATCTCGGTGTGTTCCATGTTGCTTCTCCTGGAGGGCGGGGGTCAGCGGCCGGCCGCGGCGAGGCGGGCGGCGAGGCGGGGGTAGACGCGCAGGGCGTTGCCGGAGTAGACGGCGGCGCGCTCCTCGTCCGACAGGTGCGGGGTGGCGTCGACGTACCGCTTCGTGTCGTCGAAGTGGTGGCCGGTGCGCGGGTCGATGTCGCGGACCGCGCCGATCATCTCGCTGGCGAAGAGGACGGACCGGCTCGGGACCACCCGGGTCAGCAGGTCGATGCCCGGCTGGTGGTAGACGCAGGTGTCGAAGAAGACGTTGTCGAGCAGCGCCTCCGGGTCCGGCCGGCCGAGCGCCATCGCCAGGCCCCGGAACCGTCCCCAGTGGTACGGGACGGCGCCGCCGCCGTGCGGGACCACGAACCGGAGCGTCGGGAAGTCGGCGAAGAGGTCGCCCTGGAGCAGCTGCATGAAGGCCGTGGTGTCGGCGTTCAGGTAGTGCGCGCCGGTCGTGTGGAAGGCCGGGTTGCAGGAGGTGGAGACGTGGATCATCGCCGGGATGTCGTAGGCGACCATCGCCTCGTACAGCGGGTACCAGCTTCGGTCGGTCAGCGGCGGCGCGGTCCACCGGCCGCCCGACGGGTCCGGGTTGAGGTTCACTGTGACCGCGCCCAGCTCCTCGACCGCGCGGGTCAGCTCGGGCAGGCAGGTCGCGGGGTCGACGCCCGGCGACTGCGGCAGCATCGCGCCCATGGCGAACCGGTCGGGGTGGAGGCCGGCGACCCGGTGCACCAGGTCGTTGCAGATCCGCGCCCACACCGAGGAGACGGCGAAGTCGCCGAGGTGGTGGGCCATGAAGCTGGCGCGCGGCGAGAAGATCGTGAGGTCGCTGCCGCGCTCGTCCATCAGCCGCAGCTGGTTGCCCTCGATCGCCGCGCGCAGGTCGTCGTCGGTGATGACCAGTTCGGCGGGGTCCGGGACCGGGCCGCGGCCCTCGGAGGCGGCGATCTGCCGGTCCCGCCACTCGGCGAGCTGCGGCGGGGCGGTGGTGAAGTGACCGTGACAGTCGATGATCATGGAAGCCTCGTGTGCGTCGGGTCGGCGGGGGTCAGTGGTCCCGGGTGGGCCAGCCGGTGTACTGCTCGGCCAGGTAGGCGCGTCCGGCGCGCGTCCCCACCACGTTCTCCAGCTCGCCGAGCTGACGCCGCAGGTCGAACGCGGAGGCGCCGGGCGCCGTGTGGAGCAGCCGGGTCATCCAGTACGAGAAGTTCTGCGCCCGCCAGACCCGCTGGAGCGCCCGCGGCTGGTACTCCTCCAGCGCGGCCCCGCCCTCCGGGCCGAGCGCCCGCGTCAGCACGTCGGCGAGCACCTTCACGTCGTGCAGCGCCAGGTTGAGCCCGCGGGCCCCGGTAGGCGGCACGGTGTGCGCGGCGTCACCGGCGAGCAGCAGCGAACCCCAGCGCATCGGCTCCTGCACGAAGGAGCGGAACCGCAGCACCGTCTTCTCGGTGATCGGCCCCTCCTTCAGCCGGAAGCCGTCCTCGCCGGCCACCCGCGCCTGGAGGGTCTCCCAGATCCGGTCGTCGGACCAGGCGTCGACGGACTCGTCGGGGGCGCACTGGAAGTACATGCGCTGCACGGCCTCGGTGCGCTGGCTGATCAGCGCGAAGCCGTGCTCGGAGTGGGCGTAGACCAGCTCGGGCGCGCTCATCGGCGCCTCGGCCAGGATCCCGAACCAGGCGAAGGGGTACTCCTTGCCGTACCGCACCCGCCGGTCCTCCGGCACCAGGTCGCGGCACATGCTCCGCGAGCCGTCCGCGCCGACGACGTACCGCGCCCGGATCTCGTGCCGGCTGCCGTCGGGCGCGGTGTAGCGCACCCGGGGCGCGTCCGTCGTGACGTCGAGGACCTCGGTGTCGCGGACGCCGAAGTGGACGGTGCCGCCGTCGCGTTCGCGGGCGTCCGCCAGGTCGACGAAGACGTCGGTCTGCGGGTACAGCCACACGGACGCGCCGACGAGCTCCTTGAAGTCGACGCGGTACGCGCGCCCGGCCGACCGCAGCTCGACGCCCTCGTGCTCGTACCCCTCCCGCAGGATCCGGTCCGAGACCCCGGTGTCGACCAGGTCCCGGGCCGAGTCGGCCTCCAGGATCCCGGCCCGCTGGGTCGTCTCGATCTCGTGACGCGTGCGGGTGTCGACGGAGATCGTCTCGATCCCGGCGCGGCCGAGCCGGTGCGCCAGCATGAGGCCCGCCGGCCCCGCGCCGACCACCGCGACCGGAACCGAGACGACCGAGTCGACGGGGGTGTCGGCCATGGCATCTCCCAAGCAGCTGTGAACGTTTCGAACGGGTCGAACGCTGTCAGCCTGCCCAGGCCCTGGTCTGCGGTGTTTCCGTCAGGCGGAAGCCGGTCCGTTTCTCACCGCGTCGTCCGCGTCCGCCTGCCGAGTTCGTCGGAGATGCCGTACGCGGCCCGCAGCAGCGGCTCGCGCAGCGTGTGCGCCCGGCCCGCGCCCTGCGCCGTGAAGACGATGCCGAGCGCCGCGCTCACCGGCCCCGACCGCCCGATCCGCACCGGCGTCGCCACCGCCACGGTGCTCTCCGACAACTGCCGGTCGCTGACGAAGACCCGCTCGCGCCGGATCCGGTCCAGCTGCGTCCGCAGCGTCTTCGGATCGGTCACGGTGTGCGGGGTCCAGGCCCGCTGCGGAGCGCCCAGGACCTCCTCCTGGATGTCCCGCGGCGCGTGCGCGAGCAGCACCCGCCCCATCCCCGTCGACCCCACCGGGAAGCGCGTCCCGACCCCGGTCAGCAGCTCCACCGACCGGTGCCCGGCGATCCGCTCCACGAACACCAGCTCGGTGCCCTCCCGCACCGCGAGCTGCACGTTCTCGTGGGTCGCCTCGTACAGGTCCTGCATGAACGGCAGCGCCACGTCCCGCAGGATCTGCGTCCGGGGGCATCCCGAGGCGATCTCCCAGAGCCGCAGGCCGACGTGCCACGACCCGTCCTCGCCCCGCTCCAGCGCGCCCCACTCGGCCAGCTCCCGCACCACCCGGTGCGCCGTGCTCAGGGCCAGCCCGGTGCGCTGGGCGATCTCCGATAGTGTCTGCGCGGGGTGCTCGCGGTCGAAGGCCGCGAGGACCTCCAGTACTTTTCCTGCGGCCGTGCTCCGGGTCGTGCTCACGCCGCCAGTCTCGCAGACCGGCGTCGAGCCACCGGGCCGAGCGTGCCGAACCCCTCCCTCCCGCCTTCCCCACCGACATCACGACCGAGGAGTCGACGTGCACCGAGAACTCGTGGGGCTGTCCTCGATGGCGACCCGGCCGATACTCGCCGACCTGTGCGAGCACCTCCGGCTCGCCCACGGGACGCCCGTACGCTTCGAGTCGGCCGGCGGCGTGGAGGTCGCCCGCCGTGTCCGCGAGGGTGCCGAGGCCGACCTGCTCGTCCTCGCCGCCGGAGCGCTCGCCGCCCTGGAGCGGGAGGGCCACCTCCTCCCCGGGACGGCCCGCCCCCTGTGGATCTCCCAGGTCGTCGCCGCCGTCCCGGACGGCGCACCGGCGCCCGCCCTCGACAGCGTCGACGCCCTGCGCGCCGCCCTGACCTCGGCGACGGGCATCGCCTACTCCACCGGCCCCAGCGGTACGGCCCTGCTCGACCTGCTCGACCGCCTCGGCCTCGCCGAAACCCTCGCCGACCGCCTCGTCCAGGCACCGCCCGGCGTCCCCGCCGGCAGCCTGCTGTCCTCCGGCCGCGCCGACCTGGCCTTCCAGCAGCTCAGCGAACTCATGGACCTCCCCGGCGTCACCGTCCTCGGTCCGCTGCCCGGCGACACGGCCATCACCTCCGTCTTCGGCGCCGCCGTCCTCGCCTCCACGACCGAACCGGACCGCGCCCGGGCGGCCCTCGACCTCCTCGCCGGCGACGAGGCGTCGAAGCTCGCGGCGGCCCGGGGCATGGAGCCCGTCGAGCGCTGAACGCGACGCGACGGCCCGGGGCGCGGAGCGCGTCAGGGCCGCACGCGACGCCCGCCCCGGGCGCACCGTCCGCCGCCCGGGTCAGCGGCGTCCCCGGAACACCCGCAGCTCCGACACCTCGAAGTCCATCGCGTCGGTCTCCGGATCGGGCGCCGGGTGATAACGGCCCGCGCAGACCGACAGGTTGACGATCAGACAGGCGTGCCAGGACCGCCCGACGCCCCGCCCGTCCGCGAACACCCGGGAGCCGTTCACCCACCAGACCACGGACCGCGCCCCGAACTCGGTCCGCAGGTCCACCCAGCCGCCGGGCCGGATGTCGGGCGACCGGTGGTAGTGGTGGGTGCTCCGCACCCGGTTGGAGAGCTCCAGCAGGTCGGGGTTGTCCGGGTGGTACTCGAAGACGTCGATCTCCTGCCCGCCGTCACGCCACGTCCAGATCGCCGGCCAGGCCCCCGTCTCCACCGGCAGCCGCACCCGTGCCTCCAGCACGTCGCCCGCCCGCACCTCGAAGCCCTCGGCGCTCCCCTCCGTCGTGAGCAGCCCGCTGTCCCACAGCCCGTCCCTGCGCCGGGTCGCCCGGAAGACCCCGGAACGGCAGTACGCGGGATCGTCCACCAGATGATCGAGCTTGTTGTCGAGCGGGTTCACCGGCCCACCGCCGGGATAGGCCCACGAACGCCCGGCGACCCACTGCGCGGACGACCCGAAGTCGGCGCTGAACACGGGCTCGTCGGGCGGGGGCGGTGACGGGAACGGAAAGGTCATGGCTGCTCCTCACGGGCGGGTGACGAGGGAGGACGAGGGACACCGCATGGCTCCCCGCTCTCGCGCCCCCCATGCGGAATCGCCGCTTCCTGTCCAGAACTCGTCACCGCCGCCCCGCCCCGGAGCGGCCGTTCAGGCGGCGATCCGCTCCTTCTCGCCGTCCTCCTCCGGCTCCGTCACGGCCGTCAGCCGGCGGACGCCGGGGACGAGGAGGAGGACCAGCGTGGCGGCGGTGATGCCGGCGCAGCAGATCCACAGCACCCGGGACGGGCCCAGCCGGTCCGCGACGGTGCCGGCGAGGACGTAGCCCAGGGGGACGAGGGCGGTCTCACCGAGCATGATCAGGGAGGTGACGCGCCCGATGAGACGCTCGGGGACCTGCTGCTGCTTGGCCGTCTCGAAGAAGACCACGGCGAGTTCGAGGCTCAGCCCGCTGACCAGCATGGCGCCCAGGAGGAGCGGGAGGGAGTGGTTTCCGGCCAGTACGGCCAGGGGCAGCGGCCACACCAGCTGGACCAGGACGCACGCCAGCATGAGGCGGCGCGGGCTCCAGCGGAGGGCGACGAGCGAACCGAGGACCATGCCCGTCGAGAAGGCGGACACCGCCCAGCCCCAGGACGCCGCCCCGCCCTCCCGCGCCGACAGGGTCAGGGGGCCGAGCAGCTGGTAACCGGCCAGCCACAGGGGCACGGCGACGGTGCCCGACAGCGCGTAGCCCCACATCCAGGGACGGTCGGCGACGGCCCGCCACCCCTCACGGCCGCCGCGCAGCAGCGGAGCGCGCCCGCTCCCGCGGACGGGGGCGGCCACCCGCAGGCCCGCCAGGATCAGCGCGCAGGCCGCGAAGGAGGCCGCCGCGACGAGGAGGACCTGGCCGAAGCCGTACACCGCGCCCAGCAACGAGCCGAGCCCGGGGACCGCGATGCGGGCCAGGTTGAGCACGAGACGCAGCGAGGCGTTGGCCTTCTGGAGGGCCGTCGCCGGGACGAGCTGGACCATGAGCCCCTGGAAGGCCGGCTGGACGCCGGCCGTCGCCGCGCCGGTGAGGGCGGCGGCGACCGCGAACATCCAGACGGCCGACCGCTCGGGCGCGGCGACCAGGACCGCGCCCATGACCGCCTGGACGACGGCGAGGGCGCCGTTCCCGGCCGTCGCGAGCCGCCGGCGCGACACGCGGTCGGCGAGCACGCCGCCCACCGGCAGCAGCACCGTCTGCGTCAGGATCGAGCACGCCAGGACCAGCCCGGCGGAGACCCCGCCGGCGCCCGTGCCGAGCACCGCGAACGCCAGGACGACGTTGACCAGGTTCGTCCCCGCGGTGGACACGCCCCGCCCGGCGACGTACCGGACGTACGGCCCGCGCCAGTCCGTGGAGGATGCTGCGGAGAGGCGGCTCATGGGAAACGCTCCGGTTCGGCGAGGCTGTCGAGGTGCCCGCGCATCCTGCCACCGCCCCGGCGCGAGGGGTACCGGGTGATCCGGCCACGACCGGCCGACGCGCCTGGGGAGGGCGGGGCCGAGCAGGTGCCACGGCGTCGCCGGAAGGCGTAAATGCGTCGACGGCCGCCGTCGGCACGGGGCAGAGTGGCCGATCGTGACGAGCAGCGAACTGTGGACCCGTGAGACCGCCGACCGCTACGACACCGAAGAGGCCGAGACGTCCTCGGCCGCCTTCCTCGGACCGACCCTGGACTTCCTCGCCGCACTCGCCGGAGACGGCCGGGCACTGGAGTTCGCCATCGGGACCGGACGCGTGGGAGTGCCGCTCCGGGAGCGCGGCGTGCCCGTCGTGGGCATCGAACTGTCCGAGCACATGGCGGCGGTGCTGCGGCGCAAGACCGACGCGGACACCCTTCCGGTGGTGATCGGGGACATGGCCACCACCGTCGTCCCCGGGGAGTTCAGCCTGGTCTATCTCGTCTACAACACGATCACGAACCTGCTCACGCAGGACGAGCAGGTCGCGTGCTTCCGCAACGCCGCACGCCATCTGGCGCCCGGCGGCCGGTTCGTCATCGAACTGGGCGTGCCGCCGCTGCGGTTCCTGCCGCCCGGCCGGCTCGCGGTGCCGTTCGACGTCTCCGAGCGGCACTTCGGCTTCGACACCTTCGACCTGGTCGAGCAGGTCCTCGTCTCGCACCACCTCACCCGCGAGGACGACGGCCGCTACCGCCGCGAGAACTCCCGGCACCGGTACGCCTGGCCGGCGGAGCTCGACCTGATGGCACGGATCGCCGGGCTCGAACCCGAGCGCCGCGTCGCCGACTGGGACGGGACCCCGTTCACCCAGGACTCCGTGAAGCACGTCTCCGTGTGGCGCAAGCCGCTCTGACCCCGGACACCGGGCGGCCGAGCGGGACCGGGGTCACTCCGCCAGGGGGCGCCACGCGCCCTCCCGCGCGGGGTCGAGCCGGCTGCCCCACACCAGCGCGTCACCCACCAGGCCGGGCGTGTCCCGTGTCGCCAGGGACGGGGCCTCCAGCATGTCGGCGACCTCCTCCAGGTACGTGCCCAGGGTGTCCAGCTCCTCCGGCTGCCCCTCGTGGTGGCGGGACCAGCGGCCCAGGTACCCGGACTCGGTGTCCAGGTACCAGCCTGAGGTGTGGTCCGCCGCGCCGTGCGAGACGACCGGCAGCCACGACGTCCGCCACGCGACGAACCCGTCCGGGTCCGGGCGGAGCGCGTCCAGGGCCTCCTGCCGCTCCTGGAACCCGCTCCGCAGGCGGTGGACGGCGGCGACGGCGTCCAGGGACATCAGCGCCTCGTTGCCCGGCAGACAGCCCGCGCCCGCCACGCCGCCGTCGCCGGCCGTCAGCAGCCACAGGGCGCGCAGCTCCACGGGGACCCGGACGCCGAGCTCCGCCTCCAGGGCGTCGATCCGCTCCGGATCCGCGCCGTCGAGGAGCGCGGCGTGGGAGCCCGGCGCGTGCAGCCCCAGCCAGTCGAGGACACGCCGCCAGGCGTCCTCCACGACCCGTGCGGCGACGGCGCTCTCGACGTCCATGTGTTCGTATCTCCTCGCTGTAAGGGGAGTCGGGGGCGAAGGGGCGCCTCGGCGGTCGGGGTGGTGCGCCCCGGCCCCTGGCCGCTCGCCCCGGGTTCAGTCCCGCACCAGGCAGAACGGGTGCCCCGCCGGGTCCGCGAGCACGCGCCAACCGCGCTTCCCGTCACCGGCGTCGAGCAGCGTCGCGCCCTGGGCGAGGGCTTCCGCCTGGGCCCGGTCCAGGTCCTCGACACCCAGATCGAGGTGGAACTGCTGGGGACGGCCGGGGTCCGGCCAGCGCGGCGGCCGGTGGTCCGCCACCCGCTGGAAGGCGAGGACGAGACCACCCTCGGTGTGGAGCGTGGACCAGTCGTCGTCCAGCGACCACCGGGGGTCGGGCCGGTCCACCACCCCGCCGAGGAGGGCCCGGTAGAACCGCGACAGCTCCCCGGCGTCCGGACAGTCCAGCACCACGCACTGCAGTTTCGCGATCATGACGGGCAGCGTAGATCAGCGGCTCCCGCCTGCCTACCGGCCCGCCACGGGCCGCGGGAGCCGACCGGCCTCGTCGACGATCCCGTGCCCGACGACCGCCACGGACGTGACGACGGTCCCGCTCCCGCCCCAGGGGCCCGCCTCGGTGAGGACCGTGCGCTCGCCGAGGTAGCGGGCCGTCGCGGCGTCGAAGATCCACTCGGAGCGCTCGCCGTCGTGGACGCGGGCCACGGCCATCCCGCCGCGCCCCGCCGCGTCGACGGCGGAGGGGAGGACGACCACGCCGGGGATGCGGGCCGCCGCCCGGAAGAGCGCGGCCGTCGTCGCCGGGGGGTGAACGCGCCGCGGAGCAGGTCGCCGACGGCGACGAACGCCTGCTGGGCCGGCCCCGCCGTGGACCCGCTTCCCGGTCCGTGGTGCCGCAACGCGTCCGCGAGGAGCATCGTCAGCAGGGCGTCGGGATCGCTCGGCAGCGCCGCCGCGAAGGCGTACGTCGGGGAGGCGAAGCTCCCCGCGCCCGGACCGCCCGGATCCGCGGGATCTCGCTCGCCGACCCCTTCCTCGACCGGTTCTCCGGCCCCGTCCTCGCGGCGGAACGTCGGGCGGGAACCGTCCACGGGGGTCCACGACTCCCCGTCCTCGCGCTGAAGGGTGCGGTCCATGCCGCCGTCGGCGTTCTCGGAGAGGACCGTCGTGTGGCCCACGACCCGGACGTAGACGTACTGGTCCGCCCGGGCCGGCTCCGGGGGTTCCGCGGCGGCCGCCAGCGCGGCGCGTTCGAGGAACGAGACCGCCGCCGCCGTGGCCGGCGGCGGGCCCGGCACGGTCTGGCGCGTGAGCACCACACTGCCCGCCACCCGCGCGCAGACCGCCGCGGCGGCGCCCAGCACGACGGCGTACCGCCGCCGCGGCACGGGCCGGCGGGCCCGCTCCCGCCCGAGCAGGTGCCGCCGCCGTTCCAGCCGCCGCTCCTCCCCGAGGCGGGGAACCGGGAAGTCCGGTACCTCCCGCCGTACTTCGTCGAGCTCCTCGTCCCGGTGGCGCCGGGCGGCGCGGGCGGTGTTGCGCGCCACGTTCGTGGCGACCCCCAGCAGCCAGGCCCGTACGTCGCCGACCTCGTCGCCCAGCTTCTTCCGCTGCTTCCACGCCTCCAGGAAGGTGAGCGACATGATGTCCTCGGCGAGCGCCCAGTCGCCCGTGAGCCGCACGGCGTAGGCGTGGACTCCGCGCGCGTGCCCGTCGAAGAGCTCGGCGAAGAGCTCGGCGAAGGCGTCGCGGTCACCCGCCCGGATCCGTTGGTTCGGTTCCCCCTCCACGCAGACAAGTGTCCGCAGCCGCGAAAAGGTTCCCTCGGCCCGCTGTCCGCGCCCCTCGGGCCGTGCGGCCGTGTTCCGCCGCCCGCCTCGCCGCGCGGTCGGTGGAGTCCGTCACTCCTCCGGCCCGGAGGGCCGGGCGGCCTCCTGGGCGGCCATGACCTCGTCGCCGTGCTCGAAGGCCCAGGCGCCGAAGGCGTCGATGGGTGCCAGCAACGTCCTTCCCAGAGACGTGAGTTCGTAGGTCACGCGGGGCGGCGCGCCGGGCTCCGGGTGCCGGTCGACCAGGCCGTTGAACTGGAGCCGCCGCAGGGTCTCGGTGAGGACCTTGGAGCTGATCCCCCCGATCCGCTCCCGCAGTTCGACCGGGCGCAGGGGGCCGTCGCGCAGGGCCCACAGCACCACGGCGTTCCAGGTGTTGGACAGGAGGTCGAAGGCGAGGCGGGCGCGGCAGTCGGCGAGGAACGGGTCGGTGGTCACGTACCACATGGTGCCCGACGGGCCTTCTAGCGTCGGAACGAGAGCCGGTCGGGAAGGCCCGCCGGACGACGAGAGGACGGAACACGCCATGAAGATCGGTGTACTGGGAACGGGCAACATGGCCGACGCGCTCGCCACCCACTGGGCGCGCGCCGGGCACCGGGTGACCATCGGCGGCCGGGACGCGGAGAAGGCCCGGCGGCTCGCGGAGCGGATCGGCGGCGGCGCCGGGTCCGGCTCGCCGGAGGCGGCGGCCGCGTCCGGCGAGGTGGTGCTGGCCGCGCTGCCGTTCGGCGCGGGAGCGGAGGTGGTGCGGGAGCTGCGTCCGGCCCTCGCCGGGAGGACGCTGATCGACTGCTCGAACCCGGTCGGGCCCGGCTTCCGGCTCCTGACCGGGGGCGGGCCCTCCGCGGCGCGGCTCCTGGCGGACGCGGCCCCGGAGGCCCACGTGGTGAAGGCGTTCAACCTCTGCCACGAGGACGTGTGGCGCATGCGTCCGCCCGTCTTCGACGGCCGCCCCCTCGCCGTCCCCGTCTGCGGTGACGACGAGACGGCCCTGGCGCGCGTCCACACCCTCGTACGGGACGCCGGCTGCGAGCCCGTGGTGGGCGGCGGCCTCGACCGGGCGGGGCTGCTCGAAGCGACGGCCGCGCTCTTCATCGGCCTGTGGGTGGCCGAGGGCGCGGACGCCCAGGCGATCGCCCCGCCGCTGGCGTACGCGACGGGCCCGGGCACGGAGTGACCGGCGCCGGGTCGGTCACGAGGGGGCGCGGGCCAGGAGAAGGGGGCTGGAAGAAGCCCGTCTCGTCCGGGGCCCGCCAGGCCGGGGCGGTGGATCCGGCGTCCGTGGCGAGTTGTCGGCGCGGACGACGACGTCGAACCGGCCGTCGGCGAAGGGGAGGGGCCGCGTGTCGGCGGCGGCCGTACGCGCCTCCAGGCCCGGGCCTCGCGCGCGGCGCGGGCGGGCGCCCGCGGGTTGAGGTCGGTGGCGGTGACCAGGTGTCCGTGCGGGGCCGGCCCGAGCGCCTGGGTGCCGATGCCGCACGCGCGGTCGAGGACCGCCGCGTCCTCCCGGCCGACGGGCGCGTGCGGCGCGCTCCCCTGGCTGCGGACGCTCGCGTCCCGGTCCGCGTGGATCAGGTGGTGGTCGTCGGCCGGTCCGTCGTAGAAGTCGGCCGCTGAGGTCGGGAGCACGGGGCGAGGACAGCCGTCACCACCCCGACGCCGGGGCTACGGGGAGGGCGGGGCCTCGGGGTGGCGCGGCTGGAGGAGGCGGGTGAGGAGGCCGACCAGCTGGTCGCGTTCGGCCGGATCGAGGGGGGCGAGCAGTTCGTCGTGGACCTCGTCCAGGATCCGGTCGAGGCGGCGGAGCCGCCGGCGGCCCTCGGAGGACAGGGTGACGAGGTTGCGCCGCTGGTCGGCGGGGTCCGGTGACCGGTCGACGAGCCGGCGCGCGGCCAGTTCCTTGAGCACACCGACCATGTCGCTGCGGTAGATGCCGGTGCGCCCGCTCAACGCGGCCTGGCTCGCGGGGCCCTGGTCCGCCAGGGAGGCCAACACGGCGTAGTGCCACTTGCGCGCGTCGACTTCGGCCAGCCCCTCGTTGACCAGACGGTCCGAGCGGGTGGCGAGCTGCGACAGGAGGCGGCTCGCGCGCTGCGCCAGGCGGTCGGGGGGCGTGTCGGAGGCGCCGGGGAGGGCGGCCGCTTCGGGTCGGGTCATGGCGTGATCCTATCCCTTGTGTTAGTGGGACTAACGCTATAGCTTCGCCGGGTCGGCGTTAGTGACACTAACGCCGACCCGGCGGTGGGGAGTGCGTGCGCGACGCACGCGGCCGCCCCCACGCCCCGCCCCGCGACCGCGAACCGGAAGGAAGGCCCCGCCATCTCCACCACGTCCGCCCTCTCGTCCACGACCCTGCCGATCCCCACCCCCGACGGGGTGGCCGACGCCTTCGTCGCCCGCCCCGACGACGGTCGGCGGCACCCCGGGGTCCTGCTCTACGGCGACGCGTTCGGCGTCCGTCCCGAGCTGGAGGAGCGGGCCCGTGAACTGGCCGGCCACGGGTACCACGTCGTCGTGCCCCACCTCTACTACCGCCAGGGACCGGCACCCGTGATCGACCTGCCGGCGCACATCGGGGCGGAGATCCGGCCCGCCGTCGTCGAGCGGCTGCTGCCCTTCCTGGAGGAGGCGCTCGTCACCGAGCGGATCGTGCGCGATGCCGGTGCCCACCTGGAGTTCCTGACCGGCCGGCCCGAGACCGCTCCCGGGCCGGTGGGCGTCGTCGGCTACTGCATCGGAGGCGCGCTGGCGCTGCGCGCCGGGACGGCGTACCCCGACGTGGTCGCCGCCGTCGCGGGCTTCCACCCCGGCTTCCTCGTCACCGACGCGCCCGACAGCCCGCACCTGGGCATCCCCGCACTCGCCGCCGAGGTCCATCTCGGGCTCTCCGGGAACGACATGGCGCCCGAGGCGATCGCCACGCTCGAAGACGCCTTCTCCGCGGCCGGTGTGCGCTCCACCGTCGAGATCTACCCCGGCACCGTCCACGGCTTCACCATGGCCGACACGGACGCCCTGCATCCCGCCGGCCGCCGGCTCCACTGGGACCGCCTCCTCGCCCTCCTCGCCCGCAACCTGCCCTCCGCCGCCTGACGCCGGACCCGGGTCGGGCAGGATGGGGTGATGATCAGCGAGCAGCCCGTCCCCCGCGAGGTGAAGGCCGTCGACACCGCCTCCCTGCTCGCGCTCGAGGAGCGGGCGTACGAGCTCCGCCTGAACTCGCGCCTCGACCCGGCGCTGCTGCGCGCCCACGCGGCGCCCGGGGGAACCCACTACCTGTGGCCCGCCCTCTGGAACAGCCTGTCCCACCGGCCCGACATCCCGCGGCAGTTGCGGTGCGAGCTGCTGATCGCCCTGCGCACGGGAGAACACGTGGTGGGCTGGCTGGACGTGCTGCCCGACGACTTCGCCCCCTTGTCGCGGGTGACGTCGCGCGCCGAGGGCAGGGAGGTCGCGCGGCTCCTCGGTCACGTCCCCTCCGTGAGGGAATGGCTCCTGAGGGAGGACCCCGGGCGCGCGTGACCGAAGGGCGCGCCCGTGGCGGGTCGCCGGTCGGGGTGACGCCTCGTCAGTCGGTGGGTGCGACCGGGAGGGAGTCGAGCCAGGCGAGGATGCGGGCGCCTTCGCGGGTCATGACGGACGGGTCGCGGAGGGCGTTGGCCATCAGGGACATGCCCTGGTAGCCGGCGACGAGGGTGAGTGCCAGGTCCTCGGGGTGGGGCAGCGCCAGGGCGCGGAACTGGTGGGCGGCCCAGTCCAGGAGGCGGCGGATGACCGTACCGGCCTCGACGTCCAGGGTGCCGTCGGCGCGCTTGTCCAGTTCGACGGCGAGCGTGCCGGTGGGGCAGCCGAAGCGCGCGGCGGTGTCGCGCTGCTCGATCCAGCCCCCCACCAGGGCCCTGAGGCGGTCGCGCGGGTCGGCGAGTTCGTCCAGGCGGGCGGTCAGCTCGTCCAGGCGCGCGGTGTGCTCGGAGAGGGCGGCCTGGACCAGCTCGTCCTTGGTCTTGAAGTAGTAGTAGACGTTCCCGACCGGAACGTCCGCCTCGCGCGCGATGTCCGCGAGCGTGGTCCGTTCGACCCCCTGCTCGTGCAGGACGCGGGCGGCCGCCGCCGTCAGGCGTCGGCGCTTCTGGGTCGCCTGCTCGCGCCGGCTCACTGAGTTGGTCACCCGACTGACTATAGACAGGCCCGGGTGGCCGCATGCTACGGTCGATTCAGTTAGTCAGTCGGCTAACTAAAAGAACGGCGACGCTTCGGGGGTTCAAGATGATCACGGTGACCGGTGCGACCGGCAACATCGGCCGGACGCTGGTGGAACTGCTGGCCGGGGCGGGCGAGAAGGTCAGGGCCGTGTCGCGGCGGGCCGACCCGGGCGCGGGCGCGACGGACGGCGTCGAGTGGGTCCGGGCCGACATCGGTACCGCGGAGGGGCTCCGGTCCGCGGCCGACGGGGCGCGCGCCCTCTTCCTCCTGCTCGCCGGTGAACTCAACAGCCGGGGCGAGGACCCGGCCGTCCTCGTCGGCGCCGCGCGCGACGCCGGGGTCGAACGGATCGTCCTCGTCTCCTCACAGGCCGGCGCGACCCGGCCCGACGCCGTCTCGCACGCCCGCCTGCGGGAGTTCGAGGGCGCCGTCCGCTCCTCCGGGCTCGACTTCACGGTGCTGCGCCCCGGCGGCTTCGCCTCGAACGCCTTCGCCTGGGCCGAGACCGTCCGCACCCGGCGTACCGTCCTCGCGCCCTTCGGGGACGTGGCCCTGCCGGTCGTCGACCCGGCGGACATCGCGGCCGTCGCCGCGGCGGCGCTGCGCGAGGACGGCCACGCGGGCCGCACGTACGAGCTCACCGGACCCGAGGCGGTCAGCCCGCGCCGGCAGACCGAGATCCTCGCGGAGGCGCTCGGCGAGGACGTCGCCTTCGTGGAGCTGTCCCGCGCCGAGGCCCACGCCCACCTGGCGCGGTTCATGCCGGAGGAGGTCGTCCACGGCACCCTGGACATCCTCGGACGCCCGCTCCCCGAGGAGCGGAGGGTCAGCCCCGACGTGGCGACCGTCCTCGGCCGCCCCGCGGCCCCCTTCGAAGCGTGGGCGGCCCGCCACCTGCCGGCCTTCCGCTGACCGCCCGCCGCCGCGGAACCGGAGCGGCGGGACGGCCGTCCTGTGCGGCAGGGAACGAAGGGGGAGGGGATGCGGATGACGCGGAGAACGGCGGTCGCCGCGGTCATGGGATGCGTCGTGCTGGCGGCGGCGTCCTGCGCGGGCCCGGAGCGTCCGGCGGCGACGGCGACGGCGACGGCGGCGGGAAAGGGCGCGGCGAGCACGTCCGCGAGCCCCGCGCCGCCGACCGTCGACGACGCCGTCGCCGCCGCGCGGGAGCGGATGACGGCCGCCGCCACGGGCCGCGACGCGCCCGGCCCCGAAGGGCTGTTGGTGGCGGCGGAGTCGACCGGCGGGGCGCTCTTCGTCTGGGAGTCCTCGGACGGACGGTTCTGTCACGGCACCGCGACGGGCGTCGGCGTGACGAGCGTGGCGTGCTTCACGCGTCCGCACACGCCTCCGGTGGGGAAGGAACCGCGGCTCGTCCCGCTGGTGCGCATGATGGCCACCGGCTGGAACGTCGTCTTCGGCGCCGAGCACGAGACGGTGGAGTCCGTCACCTGCGACGGGGTCCCGGTCCGGGTGAAGGACGTCGGCGTCATGGCCGACGGACGGCGCTCCGTCCACGCCGTCGAGTTCCCCGACCTGACCCTGGGCACCGTGAGCGTGCGCGTGCGGCGGGGTTCCGGGGTCGTCACCGAGACCCTCGCGCTGGAGACGTTCGCGAAGAAGGACGCCGCGAGGTTCGCCTCGTGCGGGGAGCCGACGTCCTAGTACCGGAGGGCAGGGTGCGGAGGGTGAGCAGGCCCAGTGCGAGGTGCAGTGCGGCGGCCACCGCCGCGACCGCGTGCAGACCCGTCACGAAGGCCGACCTGGCCTCGCCCGCCGCCGCCGCCGACAGGGCGGGCAGGCCGAGGGTCTCGTCCAGGGTGGGGGCGAGGCCCGGACCCTGGAGGCGGAAGAGCAGGGCCGCGAGCGCACCGAGGAGCGCGATGCCCAGGGCGTTGCCGAGTTCGTTGCTCGTCTCGGCGATCGCCCCGGCCGCGCCCGCCCGTTCCGGCGGCACCGCCCCGACGGCCGTGTCGGCGACGACGGCGAAGGAGATGCCGTAGCCGACTCCGGAGACCGCCGTGGCGGCGACGTACCAGCCGACACCGCCGCCGACCGTGGTCGGCAGGAGCAGGAGGAGCCCGCCGGCGATCGAGAAGTGGCAGCCGAGCAGGGCGGCGCGCTTGCCGACGCGGTCGACGACGGCCGGGGTGACGACACAGGTGACGGTCAGGACCACGGCGCCCGGGAGCGCGAGGAACGCCGCCTCCAGGACCGGCAGGCCGAGGACCGACTGGAGGTGGACGCCGGTGAGATAGGCGGTCGCCGACCAGGCGGCCAGGGGCAGCAGGCCGGTCGCCACCGCCAGGGCGAAGGTCCGGTCGCGGAACAGGGAGAAGTCCACGAGCGGGTGCTCCAGCCGCCGTTGGCGGAGTCCGAACCAGGTCAGCACGGCCGCGCCCGCGAGCCCGGCCAGGAGCGCCGGCACGGTCGCCCCGCCGGCGGCGGCGTGCTTGAGGGCGTAGATCGTGAGCAGGAGCCCGACGGCCGAGGCCACCACACTGGGCGGATCGACACGGCCCGGGCGGACCGCCGGACGCGTCTCGGTGAGGAGGACGGGCGCCAGGGCCAGGAACAGGACCACCACGGGGAGGTTGACCAGGAACACCGCGCCCCACCAGAAGCGCTCCAGGAGCACGCCGCCGAGGACGGGGCCGAGGGCGAAGCCCGCCGCGAAAGCCGCCGCGAACACGCCGATCGCCCGCGCCCGCCGCCTCGGGTCGGGGAACAGTTCGCCGAGCACCGCGAGCGCCGACGGGAGGAGCGTGGCCCCCGCGACGCCCATCGCGGCCCGGGCGGCGATCAGCAGCTCCGCCGAGGGGGCGAACGCCGCGGCCGCCGAAGCGGCGCCGAAGAGGGCCGCGCCCGCCCGGAGGAGCCGGAGGCGGCCGTACCGGTCACCGAGGTTCCCGGCCGCGACGAGCAGCGAGCCCACGGCGAAGCCGTACACGTCCAGGATCCACAGCGCCTGGTCGGCGGTGGGCGCGAGCGCCTGCCCGACGCGGGGCATCGCCAGGAAGAGCACGGAGCCGTCCATCGAGACGAGCAGGACCGGACCGAGGACGACCAGGAGGCCGAGCCGGGCCCGGACACCGGCCGGGGAGCCTCCGGGGCCCCTGCCGGGGGAGCCGGCGGGGGAGCCCGACGAGGGGGACGAGGGGGACGAGGGGGACGTCGACGTGGGTCGCTTCATGCCCACCACGTTCGGGCGGGCCGCCCGCCCCCCACCAGATACCCGCTGTGGGTACACCCGGCGGGTGCACCCTCGTCGGGCCGCCGCCGACTAGCCTGCCAGGGGTGGAGAGCCTCGGAGCGTTTCTGAAGAACCGGCGTGACCGGGTCACCCCCGAGCGGATCGGGCTGCGGACCTACGGGACCGCGCGGCGGGTGCCCGGGCTGCGCCGCGAGGAGCTCGCCCAGCTCGCCGGGGTGAGCGCCGGGTACTACACGCGGCTGGAGCAGGGCCTGGCCGACGGCGTCTCCGAGCAGGTCCTCGGCGCCCTCGCCCGCGTGCTGGAGCTGGACCCGGTGGAGACCGCGCACCTCCACAACCTCGCGCGCCGGCCGCCCCGCACCGTGCCCGTCGAACCCCCGGAGGAGGAGCCCCATCCCCGGGTCCTCGCCCTCCTCGACGCGCTGGCCGAGGCGACCCCGGCGATCGTCCTCGGCCGCCGCGGGGACGTCCTCGCCTGGAACCGCACCGGTCACGCCCTCTTCGCCGAGCACCTCGACTTCGCCGCCCCGGAGAGCGCCGGGACCCGTCCCTCGATCCCCCGGATGTTCTTCCTGGACCCCCTCACCCGCGAGCTCCACCGCAACTGGGACGAACTCGCCCGCGTCCACGTCGCCTACCTGCGGCTCACCGCCGGCCGGTTCCCCGGCGACGCCCGCCTCGCGGGCCTGATCGGCGAACTGACCATGCACGACGACCGGTTCGCCGCCCTGTGGGCGGGCGGTGAGGTCGCCGACTGCACGACCGGCGACATGCGTCTGCGGCACCCGGTCGTCGGTTCCGTCGGCGTCGCCTACCAGGTGTGGCTCCAGCCCGACAGCCCCGATCACCGGCTGGAGGTCTACACCCCCCTGGACGGCCCGTCCGGCGACGCGCTGGCGGCGCTCGCCCGCCGGAAACCGGTTCGCTGAAGGACGTCGGCGGTCACGCGGCCGGCCCGCCACCGGCGCGGGGCCCCTCGCGCCGGTGCCCGCCCCCGTCCGGAACGCGGTTGCGCGGTCCCGCCGTTCGCGCCAAGGTCGGCGGAGACCCCACGAAGGCGGAGAACGATGGCGACGCACACCCCCCACCCCGACGCGCTCGATCCACTCGACGAGGAGCTGGTCCAAGCCGCGACGCACGTCGCCCGCACCCGGTGTCGGGGGGACGAGCACACGATGGCCGCCGCGGGCCGCGCCCGGGACGGCCGGGTCGTCACCGCCGTGAACGCCTACCACTTCACCGGAGGACCCTGCGCCGAACTGGTCCTGATCGGCACGGCGGCCGCGCAGGGCGCCTACGAACTGGACACGATCGTCGCCGTCGGCGACCGCGAGCGGGGCGTCGTCCCCCCGTGCGGCCGGTGCCGCCAGGTGCTCCTGGACTACTTCCCCGGCGCGAAGGTCATCGTCGTCGACGGCGGCCGCGTCCGCGCGGTCCCGGTCGCCGAACTGCTGCCGGTCGGCTACGTCTGGGCCGACCACCAGCTCGCGGCCGGGGAGGCGGACGAGGAGCCCCGCTCCTGAGCCGGGCCGGCGCCCCGCGCGTCTCGTTCCGTGGAATTCCCGCCGGACGCCGTCGGACCTGAGCGAGCCTTCGACTCCGGGCGCACCGCCCGGACTTGAGGAACGGCGCGCGGGAGTGTGGCTGATGGGATTCGCGTACGAAGCACCGGTACTGGACGGGACGAGGGTGCGGCTGGAGCCGCTGGAGCACCGGCACGCCCCGGACCTCGCCGCCGCGGCCGAGGAGGACCGCGGCGCGTACCGGTTCACCTGGGTGCCGGGGGCGCACGAGGTCGAGGCGTACGTCGACGCGCAGCTCGGCCGTCGGGCCGACGGGAAGGTGGCCCCCTACGCGCAGGTGGACCGGGCGACCGGGCGGGCCGTCGGCGCCACGGCGTTCCTCGACCCCCGGCCGTGGCCGCCCGGGGACCGCGAGGGGCTGTACGCCGTCGAGGTCGGATTCACCTGGCTCGCCGCCTCGGCGCAGGGCACGGGGGTGAACACGGAGGCGAAGTACCTGCTGTTCCGGCACGCGTTCGAGAAGTGGGGGGTGGCGCGGGTCGACCTGAAGACCGACGCGCGCAACGCCCGGTCCCGGGCGGCCATCGAGCGGGTCGGCGCACGGTTCGAGGGAGTGCTGCGCAACTGGTCGCGGTCGTGGGCCCCGGGCGAGTCGGGCAGGCTGCGCGACTCCGCGATGTTCTCGGTCACCGGGGCGGAGTGGCCCGGCTGCCGGGCCGCGCTGGAGGAACGGATCCGCCGCTCCTCCGGCCCGGCGGACCCGCACCCGGCCGGCGCGCTCACTCCGGGCGGCTGAAACGGCGGGTCGCCCACAGCAGGGCCAGCACCCCGGCGGTCAGCAGCAGACCCGCTTCGAGGAACAGGGGAGGCTGCCGGCCCGCCCACTCGACGCCGCCGGCCGCCGCCTGCCCGGGCGCCCGCAGGGCGATGGAACGGCGCAGCACGTCCACGCCGTACGCGAGGGGGTTCACGGCCGCCAGGGGCTGGGCCCAGCCGGGCAGGGACGCCAGGGGGAAGAAGCCGCCGGAGAGGAAGAGCAGCGGCATCATCACCAGTCCGAGCAGCGTGTGGAACGTCTCCGGCCTGCTCAGGCCCACGGCCAGTGCCAGGGAGAGCGCGGTGATGGTGAAGGAGGCCAGGACCATGCCGCCGAGGAGCAGGGCGAACAGCACCGGGTCGTACGGGATGCCGACCGCTCCGGCCAGCCCGAGGAGCACCGCGCCCTGCACCGTGGCCACCAGGGTCCCGCCCGCGCAGCCGCCCAGCAGCAGGGTCGCGCGGCCCACCGGGGCCATCAGCAGCTCGCGGAGGTAGCCGCTCTGCCGGTCGGTGATCAGCCGGATGCCGACCATGATGGCCGGCGTCTGCACGGTCATCATCAGCATGCCGGGGAAGAGGTACGTCCGGTAGCCGACGCCCAGCGAGGCGGTGGGGATGAGCGTCGCCAGGCCGCCGCCCAGGATGAAGAGGTACAGCACCGGGTGGAGCAGCATCAGCGCGGTGGGGGTGCGCTGGCAGGCGAGGCGGAGCAGGTCGCGGTGGACCAGCGCGTGCAGGGCGCGCAGTTCGCGCCGGAGGCGGGGCGGGCGCTCCGCGCCGGCGCGGGCGCCGGCGGCGAGGCGGGCGGGGGCCCCGGTGCCGTTGCCGTCGGGCTCGGGCCGGGTGAGCGTGGTCATCGGCCGCCTCCGTCCGGGGCCATGCTGCGTCCGGTGTGGTGGAAGAAGACGTCGTCGAGGGTGGGCGGGGTCGCGGACGCGGCGTGCACGGCGATGCCGTGGGCCCCGAGGGCCGCGCACAGACGGGGGATCCACGCGCTGCCGTCCGGCACCCGGAGCCACAGCCCGTCCGCGTCCACGGTGAGCGACCGGTCCGGCGGCGTGAGCGTGCCGACGACCCGTCGCGCGGCCTCGTCGTCGCTGGTGCGCAGCACCACCCGGTCGTCCCCGATCGCGGCCTTGACCTCGTGCGGGGTGCCCTGCGCCACCAGCCGGCCCCCGTCGATGATGGCCAGCCGGTCGCAGTGCTCCGCCTCGTCCAGGTAGTGGGTGGTGACGAACAGCGTGCTGCCGTGCCGGTCCCGCAGGTCCCGCAGGTGTTCCCGGACGCGGGCGCGGGCGTGCGGATCGAGCCCGGTGGTCGGCTCGTCCAGGAACAGCACGCCCGGGGAGTGCAGGAGCTGGCGGGCCAGCTCCAGGCGCCGCCGCATGCCGCCCGACAGGGTGCGGACGGGCGAGCGCCGGCGGTCGGTCAGGTCGGCGAGGTCCAGGACCTCGGCCGTGCGGCGGCGGGCCTCGGCGCGGCCGAGCCCGTACAGGCGGGCGTGGACGCGGAGGTTCTGCTCGGCCGTCAGGTCCGGGTCGAGGGCGCTGTGCTGGAAGAGGAGGCCGACCCGGCGGCGTACCCGGTCGGGTTCGGTCAGGACGTCGGCGCCCGCCACGGTCGCGTGACCGGACGTGGGCCGGGTGAGGGCGCAGAGCATCGCGATGGTGGTGGACTTCCCGGCGCCGTTGGGGCCGAGGAAGGCGAACGTCTCGCCCTGGCGCACGTCCAGGTCGAGGCCGCGCACCGCGTGCGTGGTGGTGCCGTCCGGGCCCCGGTAGCTCTTGACCAGGCCCCGCGTGCTGATCGCGGGTGCGGGCGCGGGCGGGGTGTCGCCCGGGTGCGGTGCGGCGGTGCGGGGGGATGCGTGGTCACCGGTGTGCAGCGGCATGCGTCTGGTCCTCGTCGCTGGGGCCTCCCCCGGCCGCCGGCTGCCCCGGGGCAGCCGGCGGCCGGAGGAGGCGGTGGGGGCTACGCGCAGCTCACACCGATACAGACGGTGTTGAGGAGCGTGAGCAGGCCGACGCACTCGCAGGTGCCGGCGAAGGGCGCTCCGTCGATGCCGACCGGGTCGGTCTCCGGAAGGGCGTGCAGGCGGGCGAGCAGGTCGAGGTCCTGGTTCTCCATGGTGTTCTCCTTCTCGGTGGTGTTGTCCGTGCCGTTGTCCTTCGCGCCGTTCCTCGTACCGTGGCGGCGGGCCGTCCGCCGCTCACACCGGCCGCTGGTCCATCCAGTGCCGGGGTTCTTGGTGGCGCACCCGCAGGAGGAACGCCAGGATTCCGGCGGATCCGTCGCTCCAGCCCGTCGTGACGTCCCCGTACTCGTTGGGAAAGACGACGTGACCTCCGCGGTGGGACCGTTCGGAGACGATGAGGCGGGCCAGGTCCTCGGCCCGGGCGCGGGGCGCCGGGTCGCCCGTGGCCTCGGCCAGGTCGAGCAGGAAGTCGCCGTTGCCCGCGAGGCCGTGGCACTGGGTGAGCGCGGCGCGCGAGGCCCGCTCGACGACCGCCCGGCCCGCGCGCCGGGCGAGCTCGCCGAACCGGTCGTCGCCGGTCGCCCGCCACAGCCGCACCAGGAACGAGCCGATGCCGGCCGAGCCGTGGCACCAGTACGGGGCCGTGGGCACGTCACCGGCCTGCGCCGGCCACTGGGCGGCCCCGCCCACGTCCACGGCGTGGGCGACCAGGAGTTCGCCCGCCGCCACGGCCAGCTCCCGGTCCGCCGGACGGCCGGTGACGGACGCGGCGGCCAGCAGGAAGCAGCCGATGCCGGAGGTGCCGTGGGCGAAGCCGAGGTAGCGCTTGCCCGCCTCCGACGCGACGGCCTCCGCCGGCACCGGCCAGCTCGCCCCGGCCGGCTCGCGGCGCGCGGCGGCGGCCAGCCGGTCCGCCGCGTCGGTGACCAGCGCCGCGAGGCGGGGATCGCCGGTGCGCCGCCACAGGTGGACGGCGGCCAGGCCGGCGCCCGCGGTGCCGTGGGTGATGTCGTGGCTGGGCGTCGGCTCCAGCGGCGCCAGCGCGAGGGCCACGGCGTGGTCCATGAGCGTCCGGTCGCCGACGGCGCGCCCGGCGTCGTACAGCGCCCAGGCGGTGCCCCGGGTCCCGAAGTGCAGGCCGGGCCGGCCGGCGCGGGTGTCGGCGCGGGCGGCGATCCAGCGGCCCGCGGTGGCGAGCAGGCCGGGCAGGCGGGGATCGCCGGTGAGCTCGAAGTACCGCGTCAGCACCGAGAGGACGCCGGCCGCGCCCTGCTGCACGGTGCACGGGTCGGTCTCGCCGGCCGTCGTGGAGACCGGCCACAGCCGCCGCTCGTCCCCGGGCGTCATCGTGTCGACGAGGTGCCGGACGATCCCGGCGACGGCGGTCTCGGTCGCCTCCCGCGCGCCGCGTCCCGCCGGGGCGGCACCGGAGGCCGGGGGGCGGTCCGCGTCCGTCCCCCCGAGGGCCCTGCGGGCCCTGGCCGGGTCCCAGCGCCGGGCCGGATCGTCCCGCATGAGCCCGAGCACCGACTCCCGCGCCCCGTCCGGGAGCCGTACGGAGACCGCGCAGGCGTCCAGCCAGTCGGCGAGCCGCTCCTCCGCGGGCCGGTCGGCCGGCTCCTCGGCCAGCAGGTTCGGCACCTTGCCCGTCAGCACGAAGCACACGGTGGCGCCGAGGCTGTAGTAGTCGGCGGTCGGGGAGACCGGCGCGTCCGCCAGCCGCTCGGGGGCGCTGAACCCGGGCGTGCCGACCCGGGTCGGGAGCGCGGCGTCGTCGTCCAGGACGGCGAGCTCCAGGTCGATGAGGCGCAGCTCCCCGTCCGGACGGACCATCACGTTCCCCGGCGTGAAGTCCCGCAGCACACAGCCGCGGGCGTGGGCCGCCGCGACCAGGTCCACGAGCCGCCCGGCCTGCTCCGCCGCCTCGGCGGCGTACCGCTCGCCGCCGGCGTCGCGGAACCGTTCGGCGACCCAGGTCCGCAGCGGCACGCCCGGCACCTCCTCCTGCGCGAGGAACAGGTGCCCGCCGTGCTCGAAGAGCGCGAGCGGCTCCGGCGCGAGGCCCGTGCCGCGCAGCTTCTCCAGGGTCCGCGCCTCGGCGCGCAGCCAGTCGCGGACGTCGCCGCCGGAGGCGTCCGCCTCCACGTGCGGGCGGGTCTCCTTGATGACGACCGGGGCGCCCGTGCGGACGTCGCTGCCCCGGTAGACGCCGCCCTTGTTGGTGTGCCGGATCGCCTCCCGCACCGAGAACCGGCCGCCGACCACCACCGGGCGGGGCGTGGCGGGAGCCGGCGCCGCGGGCGGGGCGGGGAAGGGGCTGACGGCCCACGCCGGCGGGGTGTACCGCCCGGTCCGCCGGTCCTCCACCGGATTGCCTTCGGGGTCCTCGAAGTACCAGACCAGCAGTCCGTCCTCGGACAGTCGCCGCAGGCCGACGAAGGCGCCGTACCGGTAGTGGACCAGGCTGTCCGCCGCGTACTGCTGGTCGGAGAGGATCCGCGGGCCGGTGAGCCCCGCCGTCGCCCGGTGCAGCTCCCCGGCGATCCGGGCCGCGTCGGCGTCCGAGCGCGGGTACACCGTCAGGAACTTGCCGGAGCTTCCGCGGGGCGTCGCACGGGAGTTGAGCGCGCCCACCCGCTCCAGCGACCGGGCGAACTTGAACCCGGACGCGTCCCGCAGCAGGACGTCCAGGGCCTTGGCGAGGACCGCGGGCGCGGAGGCGGCGGTCGCCGACAGGTGCAGTTTCCATCCCTGCCGGCGCCGCTCCCCGGACGTGGGTGCCACCCGGCACCACATGTCGTCCGACTCGGTCGTCCACCGCTCGCCCGTGTCCGTGGCGCCCAGTGCTCGGTGGAGGAGGTCTTCCAGTACGGCTTCCGGTACGGCTTCCGTGGCGTGAAGCGTCATGCCCATCCCTCTCAACGGCGAGTACCGCTGGCGGGAACGTGCCCGGCGCACGTGTCGGCCCCACATACCGGGGGCCGGATTCACCGGTTCGCGCGAGCGCGCGCCGCGGTTGTCCCACCCTGAGGTGCGACCGGCGCGGAACGGCGCACGGACGCGTGCTCGGGGGCGTCAACGCCCTTGTGGAGAAGCGTCCATGACGGACCGTGGGACGCGGAAGGAACGCGCTGAGCTGCGCTTCTTCGCCGGCGCCGCGTCAGGGCCGCAGGTACGTGGCGACGTGCCGGTAGAGGGAGCCCGTGCCCCCGAAGCGTGCGAGCACCGGCGCCCACACGGCCTCGATGTGGGCCACCGCCTGCTCCTCCGAGAGCCACTCGGAGAAGCTGAGGACCCGGGTGCCGTCCAGGCTGATGTGCAGGTGCGCGGCCACCGCGCCCGGGTAGGCGCGGTCCGCTCCCTCCGTGCTCTCCTCCGAGGCCAGCAGCCCGTCGAGCCACTTCCGGGCCGCCGCCTCGTCCTCGGTGTCGAAGAACGCGACGGGGAACGACTCGGGGAGGACCGCGGGATCCGACGGGACGCTGCCCAGGACCGCGCGGTAGTGACGGAAGGGCGCCGCCGCCGGGGCTCCCGTGCCGGGGACGGCGCCGAGACCGGCCGGCCAGGTGCCGCCGGTGCCCTTCCGGGCCCCGGCGAGCGCCTCCTCCGACGTCCACTGCGTGTACGTGAGGACGGTGGCGCCGGTGTCGTCGACGTAGACGGTGAACGAGGTCAGGCCCTCGGGCCACGCCGCCGGGTCGGCGCCGAGGCGGGCAACCGCCTCGGCGACGGCCCGGGGACGGCCGGGTCCGTCGACGGGCACGGTGGTGACGAGCGCGGCGGCGCTCCCCGGGCTGTCCAGGACCGGGCGGGCGGTGGCGGGGGTCTGCGGGTGCGGCACGGGAGCCTCCGGAGCGGGAGTGGGGGATCGGGACGGATCAAGTCTCCGTGCGCCGGGCGGGGGTGCCCAAGTGCCGCCGTTTCAGGACTTCGTCAGAACTTCGTCAGGGATCCGGGGACGCGGCGCGGTCCCGGCCCCGACGTGACGGAGTCGTCAACTCCGCTCCAGGAGCAGCTTCGTGATCCGCTCCAGGCGGAGGGCGGCCGCCCGGTCGAAGTCGGAGGTGTCGACCCGCAGGCGGTGGCCCTCGACGAAGGCGCTGAGGGGTGCGGCGGGCGGGTCGTCGAGGGCGTCCACGATGGGGGGCAGGGCCGCCGAGACGGGTTTCGCGCGCTGCTGCATCGACCGGATGTGCCGGAGGGTCTCGGCGTCGTACTCGCCGGAGAAGCCGGTCGCGGTGACGCCGGGGTGGATGAGGACGTACCGGATGCCCGTGGTGGCGGCGTACCGGTCGGCGAAGGCGACGGCGAGGAGGTCGTTCAGCTTGCCGCCGTGGCCGAGGGCCGCGCCGCCGTGGTAGCCGTGGCGGAGCTGCAGGTCGTCCCAGCGGACCACGTCGAGGGGGGCGCCGGGGCCGGCGACGTTCACGACGACGGGCCGCTCGGCCTTGCGGAGGACCGGGACCAGACCGTGGCCGAGGAGATAGCGGCTGAGGTAGAAGAGCGCGAAGTTCTCCTCGTACCCCTCCGGCGTCACCGTGCGGCGGGAGCGGTAGTGGCGGGCGCAGAGGACCAGGGCGTCGAGGGCCGGCGCTTCCGCGGTGATCCGCTCGATCGCGGCCTCGGTGTCCGCGAGCAGGCTGAGGTCGGCGCGGACGAAGCGCGCCCGGTCGCCGGCGCCGCGGGCCCGGGCCCGCTCCAGGTAGGTACGGCCCTTGGCGGGGTCGCGGCCGATGACGAGGACGGTGTCGCCCCGGTCGAGGTGGCGCTCGGCGAGGGCCTTGCCGATGCCGTCGGTGCCGCCCGCGATGACGAGGGTGCTCACTGCTGGTCCCCCCGTGTGGCGACGGCGGACGGGGTGGTCTCGGAGAGGGGCGCGTCCGGGGCGTCGGTCCCGGTGTCGGCGGAGGTGTCGGGCGCTTCCCGACGCGGCTCGGGCCGGCCCGGGAGCTGGGTGGCGGCGGCCAGGGTGACGACGAGGGCGATCGCCACCGTCCAGGCGGCCGCGCGGAAGCCGCGGACGGCGTCGCCGTCGCCGGCGGTCTGTACGACGAGGGCGACGGTCGCGATGCCGACCGAGGCGCCCAGCTGGTTGAGCATGTAGAGGACGGAGCTGCCCTGCGGGACCAGCGCGGACGGCAGCGTGCGGTAGAGGGAGGCGATCGTCGGGGCGCCGACGGAGCCGAGCCCGAGACCGAGGGTGAACGCGGCGAGGGCGGTCAGGGCCTCGGGGGTGTCCGCGCCGGCCCGGGTGAACGCCAGGGCGCTCAGCGCGGCGACGACACCGCCGGCCAGCACCAGGGGCCGGGAGCCGAGCCGGTCGGAGAGCCGCCCGGTGAGGGGCATGGAGAGGGCGGAGCCGACGCCGAGCGGGGCGAGCAGCAGGGCCGACGCGAAGGCGCCGTGCCCGCGCGCCTGCTGGTAGTAGAGGGGCAGCGCGAAGAGGAAGGCGAAGGTGGCGAGGCCGACGAGCGCGCCGACCGTGACGCTGGCCGAGAAGCTGCGGCGGGTGAAGAGCCGCAGGTCGATGAGGGGGGCCGTGCGCCGGGCGCCGAGCGCGTGCACCGCGTACCCGCCGAGCAGCAGGACGGCGGCGGCCAGCGGGACGAGGACCTGCCACGTGGCGAAGGCCGCGCGCTCGGCCGCCTGCGAGAGGGCGAGGACGCCGGCGGCGACGCCGGGGCCGATCAGGGCGATGCCGGTGATGTCGAGGCGCGCGACGGGGGCGTCGGAGCCGGGCGCGTCCTTCGGCACGGTCCGCAGGGCGAGGACCAGGGCGACGATCCCGATCGGGATGTTGACCAGGAACATCCAACGCCAGGAGAGGCCCTGGAGGATGATGCCGCCGACGACCGGTCCGAGCACGGGTCCGCTGGAGCCGACCACCCCCATGAGACCCATGACGCGGCCGGCCCGCTCGGGGCCGGAGGCGCGGGCGAGGAGGGTGAGCATCAGCGGGTCGAGGAGGCCCGCTCCCAGGCCTTGGACGACGCGGAAGACGATGAGGCTCGGCGCGTCCCAGGCGAGGCCGGAGCCGATCGATCCGGCGAGGAAGACGACGAGGCCGACCAGCCACAGCCGCCGGCCGCCGAAGCGGTCGACGGCCCAGGTGGTGACCGGGATGGAGACGGTGAGGGCCAGCAGATAGCTGGTCGAGACCCAACTGACCGTGGCCAGTGAGGTGTCGAGGTCCTGGGCCAGGGTGTCGGCCGCGGCGGCGATCATCGAGCTGTCGAGGATCCCCATGATCCCGCCGAGCAGGATGACGCCGATCAGTCGCCGCAGGGCGGGATCGAGGCGTCCGTCGGACGTGTGTGCCATGACTCTCTCTTCCGAAGGTCGAGCGGTGTGCCGGACGGGAGCGGTCGCGAGCGGAGGGGGCGGGTCGGCCCCGGGCGTCGACGATCTGTCCCAGTGAACTGCACTGGCTGGTGCACTTTATGGGGCTCGCTGGTTCGACTGCAACCGGGTGTGCGCTCAATTGCACTCACTGGTGCAGTAGTTGGGTCGGGGCGGTACGATGACGCGGTGACCGGAACCAGTGCAGCGACGAAGGCGACGAAGACGGCCGAGGAGGCCGGTGCGGGCGAGTCCGCGGGAGGCGCGAGGGCGGCCCGGCGGGGCGCGTCCCGCGGCCGGATCGACAAGCGGGAGGCCATCCTCGGCGCCGCGTTCACGGTGTTCGCCCACCGCGGCTACGCCCGCGCGTGCATGGAGGAGATCGCCGAGGTCGCGGGCGTCGCCAAGCACACCGTGTACAACCACCTCGGCGACAAGGAGAACGTCTTCCGCAGCGCGCTGGAGGCGGCGGCCGACACCGTCATGGCCGAGAACCTCGCCGTCGTCGAGCGGCTGACCGCCGAGGGGCACGACACCCCCTTCGGCCCGGACGCGTTGCGCGCGACCCTCGACGCGGTCGCCCACCAGCTCCTGCTGCGATGTTGCGACGAGCGCTCCTGGTCCCTCCGCCGCCTGCTGTACGCCGAGGTCGCCCGCTTCCCCGACCTGCTGGAGGTCGTCTGGGGGCGCGGCGCGGGCCGGCTCAAGCAGTCCCTCGCCGACCGGCTCGCCCGCCTCTCCCTCGCCGGGCACCTGCGCCCCTGCGACCCCGCCGAGGCGGCGGAACAGCTCCTCGCCCTGCTGACCGGACCCATGGAGGCCCGCTCGCGCCTGGGCACCCGGCGGGTTCCCGAGGCAGAACTCCGGGCCGTGGGCGGGTCCGCCGTCCGCACCTTCCTGGCGGCGTACGGACCGGTGGCCTGAACCTTTTTGTGAACGCGGGTGAACGCTCCTTTAAGGCGCGCCCCGCACTCCGCCGCCGCGTCGGATCTGGTGAATCATCAAGCGGAGAACGGCAGTTGGCAGCGGTGGTAGGAGGCAGCGTGCACGTCTTGGTCGTGGGGACGCCGGAGGACGGCTCCGGCTCACCGGCCGCCCGGCTGGAACGGCTCGGACACGACGTCACCTGTGCCGCCACCGGAGCCGAGGCCCTCGCCCTCCACCAGGAGGCGGACCTGGTCCTGCTCGACCTGGACCTGCCGGACATCGACGGCCTGGAGCTGTGCCGGCGCATCCGCGCCGGCGGCCCGGTCCCGGTCATCGCCTTCACCGACAGCGGCACCGAACTCGACCGGGTGCTCGGCCTCTGGGCCGGCGCCGACGACTGCCTCGACAAGCCCTACGAATTCCGCGAACTCGTCGCCCGCATCGAGGCCGTCACCCGCCGGACCCGCCCCCGGGAACCCGTGCGCGAATCCCTCACGGTCGTCTCCATAGGGCGCCTCAGAGTCGACGCGGAATCCCGCGAAGTCCTCGTGGGCGGACGGCTCGTGGAACTCACCCGCAAGGAATTCGACCTCCTCTACTACCTCGCCCAGAACTCCGGGAAAGTCGTCAGCCGGCACCAGCTGATGAAGGAGATATGGGGCGACCCGAGGGGTGAGGCGATCGGCGCCCGGGCCAGCCGCACCGTCGACACCCACGTCAGCTCCCTGCGCAGCAAACTCGGGGACAGCGGATGGATCCGCACCGTGCGCGGCGTCGGCTTCCGGCTCGGCGCCGGATGACGCCCCGGAACTCCGGCCGAACGCTTGACGTCGAATTGTGAAGAAGTGGTCGCTCCTCTGACGATCGACCACCCCTTCGCGGCCTAGAGTCGAAAGGTCAGCGCCCGCCCGATTCAGCGACGGAGACGGCCTCATGACCTCACCCGAATTCCTCATCCCCGATTCTCTGGCTTCCGCATCCCGCGTCCCCGAACCCCCGAAGCCCGATTCCCTTTCCCCGGCGTCCTCCTGCCCCTACCTCGCCTCCGACTTCACCTCCCGACGGCTCGACCTCGACCCGGTCTACGCCCGGCTGCGGGACGAACAGCCCGTCAGCCGGGTCACCATGCCCCACGGCGGCGACGCCTGGCTGGTCACCCGCTACGACGACGTCCGCGCGGCCCTCGCGGACCCGCGGCTCAGCCGCGCGGCGACCGTCGGCAAGGACGTGCCCCGCTCCAGCCCGCTGATCCAGCACCCCGAGTCGCTGCTCAGCATGGACCCCCCGGAACACACCCGGCTGCGCCGCCTGGCCGCCAAGGCGTTCAGCGTGCGCCAGGTCGAGGCCGTACGCCCCCGGGTCCAGGCCATCGTCGACGGACTCGTCGACGCCCTGGAGGAGACCGGCTCGCCCGCCGACCTCGCCGGCGGCCTCGCCTGGCCCATGGGCATCACCGTCATCTGCGAGACCTTCGGCGTCCCCGAGGAGGACCGGGCCGCCTTCCGGGCCTGGACCGACACGATGATGGCCCTCACCGTGGCCGACCCCACCGGGATCCAGGCCGCGCGGGCCGAACTCGACGCCTACCTCCGTGACCTGATAGCCCGTCGCATCGCCGACCCCGGCGACGACCTGCTCAGTCGCCTCGTCACGGCCCGCGACGGACGGGACCGGCTCACCGAGGCCGAACTCGCCATCTTCGCCGTGGACCTGCTCACCGCGGGACACGAGACCACCGCCAACCAGACCGGCAACTTCCTCTACACCCTGCTGTCCCGGCCCGCCCTCTGGGACAGCCTGGTCGAGGAGCCCGCTCTGGTGCCGGGAGCCGTCGAGGAACTGCTCCGGGTCACCCCGCTCGCCACCAGCGTCGCGCCCTTCTCCCGGATCGCCGTCGAGGACCTGGAGATCGGCGGCGCGCTCGTCCGCGCGGGCGACGCCGTCGTGGCCCAGAACGACTCGGCCAACCGCGACGGGACGGTCTTCGAACGGCCCGAGGAGATCGACTTCACCCGCGCCGTCAACCCGCACCTCGCCTTCGGGCACGGCGCCCACCACTGCCCCGCCGCGCCCCTCGCGCGCCTCGAACTGCGCACCGCCGTCGCGACCCTGGTGCGCCGGCTCCCCGGCCTGCGCCTGGCGGTGCCGGTGGACGAGGTCGTCTGGCAGAGCAACCGGGTCATGCGCGGCGTGAAGGAACTCCCCGTGAAGTGGTGACCCCCGGCACGGACGACGGCGCGGCCCCCTCCCGCACGAGGGGGCCGCGCCGTCGTCGTGCCGCGCGCCGTACGGCCGGTCGTCAGCGGAACGCCGCCGCGTGCTCCCGCGCCCACTGCGCGAACGGTGCCGCGCCCCGGCCCAGAACCCGCTCCGTGTCGGGCAGCGGGCTCCCCGGCAGACCGTCCCGCTTCCGCTGGAAGTCCAGCAGGAAGTCCGCGATCGGCTCCGGCAGGTGACCTGTCAACTGGTCCCGGTGCTCGGCCCGTTCGATGCGCTCCACGGGGACGGGGACCCCGGCCGCCGCGGCGATCAGCTCCGCCTGCCGCCGCGCCGACAGGGACTCGGGACCGGTGATCCGCAGCACCTCCCCGCGATGGGCGTCCCCCAGCAGGGCGCGGACCGCGACCTCGGCGACGTCGTCCTCGTGGACGGGCTCGCTGTACGTGTCCGGGTAGGCGACCCGGACGCCCCGCCCCGCGCGGATCCCTTCCGCCCACTGGAGCGCGTTCGAGGCCAGCGCGCCCGCCCGCAGGAACGTCCAGGCCGGACCCGAGGCGCGCAGCGCGTCCTCCGCCCCCTGGTGCAGACGGGCGATCGGGTTGTCCTCGGCCCCGTCCTCGTCGATCGCCAGCGACGAGAACAGCACCACGTGCTCCACCCCGGCGGCCAGCGCCTGCCGGGCGAACGACTCGGCCGTGTCGGCCCGCGCGTACAGGAAGACCTTCCGGACCCCGTCGAGCGCCGGGGCGAAGCCGCCCGGCTCGCCCAGGTCGAGGCGCACCGGCGGCTCCCCGGCCGGCGCTCCGGCCGTCTCCGGCGCGCCGCTGGCGGCGCGCACGGCCACTCCGGCCTCGCGCAGCCCGCGCCACACGGCACCTCCCACCCGGCCGCGTACTCCGGTCACCAGAACGGTCATGAGCTGCTCCTGTCGAGAGGGGGATCGAGAACGGGGTGGAGGTCGAGGGCGTGGTGCAGGTGGTACCGCTTGAAACCGATGGGCCGTACGCCGGGGGTGGCGCCGGTCGCGCCCAGGGTCGCCCGCCGGGTGGCGCCCGCCAGGAACGCCTCGTGGGCCTCGTCGCTCGTCCACCGCGCGTAGTTGAGGACCCGGCTGCCGTCGGTGCTGGCGTGGAAGTGGGCGCTGAGCATGCCCCGGTGCTGGTCGGCGGGGGCCGCGTCGAGCGCGCCGAGGACGGACTCGATGATGCGGTCCTGGCGCTCGGCGCCGTCCACGTCGAAGCTCGCCACCACCACGCTCCCCGGCGGCCGGGGCGAGGACGCGAGGACGACGCCGCGCCGCGGCCGGTACTCGACCGGCTCGGCGCGGGCCGCCCCGTCCAGCGACCGGACGAAGGGCCGGTACGCCTCCGGGTCCCGCGCCTGCACGTAGACGAGGACCGTGTCGTCGTCCGTGCTCAGGTACGCGTGGAAGGAGAGCAGCCCGTCCGGCGGAGGGGCGGCGCGCCACCGGCCGGCCAGCTCGTCGAGCAGCCGTGTCCCCGCCGCGCGCCCCGGCACGTACCACTGCGTCACGAACACGGCCCGCGCGTCCGGACGGCCCGGGTCCGGCCCGGCGGGCGCCGGGAGCGCGTCACGTCCCATAGGGGTGCTCCCGCCGGGCCGTCCGCAGGGCCCGCCCCCACCAGGTGAGCTGGTCGAGGAGGGCGGTCGCCGCGGCGTCGGCCGCCTTGTCGCCGAGGACCCGCCCCTCGGCGTCCAGGCGCTCCCACGCGGTGTGGAAGCTCACCGACTCGCGCACGGTCACGGCGTGCAGCTCGGCGAAGACCGGGCGCAGCTGCTCGACCGCGCGCAGCCCGCCGGCCAGGCCGCCGTAGGAGACGAACCCGACGGGCTTGGCGGCCCATTCGGAGAGGAACCAGTCCAGCACGTTCTTGAGCGAGGCCGGGAAGCTGTGGTTGTACTCGGGCGTCACCACCACGAACGCGTCGGCGTCGGCCAGCACGTCGCGCAGCCGGTCCCTGACCCCGGCCACCTCGGCCGGCGGCTCCTGCCCCGGTTCGGGCAGCGTCAGGGGAAGCGGCGTCTCCCGCAGGTCGACGGTCCGGACGCTCAGGCCGGGATGCGTCAGCGCGCGGGCGGTGAACCAGTCGGCGACGGCCGGGCCGAGCCGCCCGTCGCGGACGCTGGCCGTGATGACGGCCACGGACAGATCGGGGTGCGGTGTGGTCATGCTCGGTCCTTTCGGGAAGGGGAGGGCGAAGCGGAAGGAGAAGGGGCGGAGCGGGAGGGGAAGGGAGCGACGGCCGCCGCCAGGCCGACGGCCGCGGCGACGGCGAGCAGGGCGAAGGCCGGCCGTCCGCCGTGCCCGGCGGACAGCAGCGCGCCCGTCACCGGCAGGAGCACCACGGCGCCGAGCTGCACGGCCGCCTGGTAGACGCGGAGGGCGGCGGGCCGGTCCTCGGCCGCCCCCGTGGCGGCGGCCCGCATGTTGAGCGCGGCGAACGACAGGACGAACCCGGCGCCCACGAGCAGCAGCACCGGCAGGACGCCGGTCGCGTACGGGGCGAGCCGCGGCCGGGCCAGCAGCAGCGCGTACCCGGCCAGGGGCGCAGCCGCGCCCAGCGCGATCAGCCGTCCGACGCCCCACCGCGCGGTCATCCGCCCGGCGAACGGCACCGTGACCGCGAGCGGCACGCACGCGGGCAGCAGCGCGAGGGCGTTCAGCCACGGAGGCCAGCCCTGCCTCTCCTGGACGTGCAGGGTCACCAGGAACAGCACGCTGTGGTACGTGCCGTTCAGCGCCGCCGCCCCCACCGCCGTACGGACCAGCACCCCGTCACGCAGCGCCCGGGCCGCCGACGGGACGCGAACGGCCGGAGCCGCCGGAGCCCCCCGCGGCCGGTCGCGCGGCAGCACCCGCAGCGCGGGCACCAGGACGAGCAGCGCCAGCGGCGCCGGGAACCACAGGGTCCAGCGCCAGCCGGCCTGGAGCAGCGCCCCGGACAGGAGCAGCCCCGCCGTGAACCCGGCCGCCCCGCAGAGCGCGTACACGGACACGGCCCGCCGCCGGCCCGGGCCCTCGGGGAACGCGTCGGCGATGATGGCCAGGCCCGCCGGGGCGGTGAGCGCCGCGCACAGGCCCTTCACCACCCGGGTGGCGACGAGCGTGACGGGATCGTCGGCGAACCCGCCGGCCACGGACGCCACGGCGAAGCCGAGCATCGCCGCCAGGTACACCCGCCGGGTGCCGAGCCGCGCCACCAGCCGCGCCCCCGTCAGCAGGGCGACGGCGAAGCCCAGCGCGAAGCCGCTCATCAGCCACTGCACGGCCAGCGGCGACAGGCCCAGCTCGGCACGGACGTCCGGCAGGGCCACCAGGACCAACGAGACCTCGATCGCGTCGAGGATCATGTTGGCGGACAGCACCAGCAGGACCGCCCGGTGCCGCACGTCCCAGCCGCCGTGCGCCGGGGGAGTCCCGGTGGCCCGCGCCGTGGCGCCCCCGCTCACCGGGGGGCGGGGCCGGCCGCGGGCCCGGCGGCGAGCAGCGGCGGCAGCCTCTCCGTGACCAGCTCGATGTTCTCGGCGACCAGGTCGTCGGGCATGCCCGCGATGCTCGCCCAGAAGATGAGGTGGCGCACGGGCAGCCCCGCGGTCAGCTCCCCGATCCGGACGGCGGCGTCCTCGGGCGTGAGGATGTCGAGGAGGCCGCGGGTGTCCTCGGCGTCGGGGTCGCGCAGGTCCTCCAGGGTCAGCGGCGGCGGCCCCTCCAGACCGGTCCCCTGGAGGGCGCCCTGCCGGTACGAGTTCAGCTGGTGCAGCAGGTGCGGGCCGACGCGCTGCCAGGCCGCCTCGGGATCGTTCGACAGGATGATCGGCAGCAGGTCGGAGACGCGGGCCGTCTCCGGGGCGTGCCCGCCCTCCGCCAGCCCCTTCAGGTAGTGCTCGTGGACGGTGCGGTCGATGTGCAGCAGGCCGAGTCCGAGCCGTCCGGCGATGCGGGCGCCGCGCGGGCCGTAGAACCCGCCCCACACCGGCGGCGGGTCCTGGATCGGGGCCGGGGTGACCTCCCGCTCCCGCCACAGCCGCAGGATCTCGGCGATGTTCCGCTCGGTGTGCTGGAAGCGGCGCCCGAACTCCGCCCCGAACAGGGCGTACTCGGGGCGGCGGTAGCCCGCGCCGAGGCCGAGTTCGAGCCGGCCGCCGCTGATCAGGTCGACCAGGGCGGCCTGTTCGGCCAGGTCGACCGGGTGGTGCAGCGCGGGCAGCACCACGGACGTGCCGATCCGCGCGCGCCGGGTGCGGGCCGCGACGGCGGCGGCGAAGGTCAGCGGCTGCGGGAGGTAGCCGTCCTCGAAGAGGTGGTGCTCGGTGAACCAGAGTCCGCCGACACCGCGCCGGTCGGCCTCCTCGCACAGCTCCAGGGTGTGCGCGTAGTGGTCGGCCCAGGGACGGTGCCAGGCATCGGGATTGCGCAGGTCGAAGAGGAGACCGACGTCCACGGGGTGCCGCTCCTCCGGTGCGGGCGGGGTCGGCGGCGTCATCCGAGGAGGGTCCCGCCGCTGGCGTCGACGAAGGACCCGGTGATCCAGCGGGCCTCGTCGGTCGCGAGGAAGGTCACCACGTCGGCGACGTCACCGGCCCGGCCGACCCGGCGGAAGGCGGAGAGCGCCGCCATCTGCTCCACGGCCTCGGGGATGTCGAACACCGCCCCGCCGTTGTCGGTGATCCCGGGCGCCACGCTGTTGATGGTGATCCCGCGCGGCGCCAGCAGCCGGGCCAGGTGCAGGGTCAGCTGCTCGATGGCGCCCTTCGTCATCGCGTAGGCGACCTGGTCGGGGTTGGCGACGCGGGTGAGGCCGGACGAGATGTTCACGACCCGTCCGCCCTCCGGTATCTGCGGCAGCGCCCGCTGGAGGAGGAAGTACGGGGCGCGGGCGTTGACGGCGAAGAACCGGTCGAACCGCTCCGGGGTGAGGTCCTCGAAGGCGATGCCGCTCTGGCTGGTCTCGCCGGCGTTGTTGACGACGATGTCCAGCGTCGTCGTGCCGGTCCGCTCCTTGAGGCCCGTCTCCAGGGCGAGGAACAGCTCGTGCACGTCCCCCGGCACACCGAGCTCGGCCCGCACGGTGAAGCCGCGCCCGCCGTCCTTCTCGATGAGCCGGAGGGTCTCCTCGGCGGCGGCGTCGTTGCCCGCGTAGTGCACGGCCACGAGCGCGCCCTCGCGGGCGAGGCGCACCGCGACGGCACGGCCGATGCCGCGACTGGATCCGGTGACGAGCGCGGTCTTGCCGGTGAGCCGGGTCATGCGGCAACTCCTTCGTGGGGGAGGGGGGTCGGTGAGGTGGTGGTGTCGGGCTCGTGGTCGACGCCGCTGATGATGCGGGCGAGGTAGCCGGCCGCCGAGTCGAGGTCGAGCAGTTCGGCCATGACCGTGCGCAGGCCCTCCACCTCCGGCCCGCCCAGCAGCAGCCGGGACTGGGCGCGGATGCCGGTGAGGGTGCGGGCGCCGACGCGGTGGCGCAGCCGCTCGTACTCCTCCAGGCCCGCGTCCGCCGCGCGGCCGGTGACCCGGTCGGCGAGCCGGTGCCCGAGGGCGGCGGCGTCCTGGAGGCCGAGGTTGAGGGCCTGGCCGCCGACCGGCATCTGCGTGTGCGCCGCGTCGCCCGCGAGGATCACCCGGCCCTTGACGTACCGGGCGGCCTGGCGGCTGGTGTCGTCGAAGGCGTCGAGCCAGACGGGGGTGCCGTGGCCGATGGACTCGCCGGTGACCTTCGCCCACGCGGCGACGACCTCGTCGAAGGACGGCGGCCCGGTCCGGGGCACGGGCACCGAGCCGTGCACGTGCACCATGATCCGGGTCGTCCCGTCGGGCCAGCGGTGGGCCGTCGCCAGCCCGTTCGGGCGGCGCTCGAAGCGCCGGTTGGGCACCCCGATGCCCGCCACGTCGGCGCGCAGCATCTCCAGCGACGGGTCGTCGCCGGGGAAGTCGAAGCCGGCCAGCTGGCGCACGGTGCTGCGCTCGCCGTCGCAGCCCACGACGTACGAGGCGGCGAACCGCCGCGGTCCGGAGCCGAGTTCGATCCCGCTGACGACCACCCGGTCCGCGTACTGACGCAGCCCGGTCACCGCGTGCCCGCGCCGGACCCGGGCGCCGAGGCCCGTCGCCCACGCGTGCAGGGCCGCTTCCAGGCGCGGCTGCGGGCACTTGAACTGGCCCGCGTACGGATGGCCGGGGGCGGCGGCCCGCAGGTCGAGCGGGAGCCCCCCGAAGTGGCCGGGGCCGCCGGGCGGCAGCGGGCCGAGCCGCGCGAGCAGCCCGCGCTCGGCGAGGAGTTCCATGGTGCGGGTGTGCAGCGTCGAGGCCCGTGACGCGGTGGCCGGCGCCGTGAGCTGTTCCAGGACGGTGACCCGGACGCCGGCCCGGCGCAGGTCGCCGGCGAGCAGCAGGCCGACCGGCCCGGCGCCGACCACGATCACGTCGGTCCGTTCGGGCGCGCCCGCGTACGCCGGGGCGGGGCGGGAGAGCGGGGCCATGGTCAGCGCCGCTCTTCCGCGTACCGCTTGGCCAGGCCGAGCGTGGCGCGGCTGTTCCCGCCGAGCGCCTCGCGGACGAGGACCCGGGCCTCGGCGACGCCGGCGTCCGGGCCGAGGACCCGGGGGATGGCGTCGGCGTTGAGGATCACGGTGTGCTGGGAGGTGGCGGTGGTGGTGCCGTCGGCGTCCTCGGTGAGCTGCCAGTAGCCGGTGTGCAGCGCCAGCAGGGCCGGCAGGGTGGTCTGCTTGTAGACGATCCGGTGGTGGGGGAAGGCGACCCGGACCGACTCGGTGGTGTGGGTGGAGCCGTCCTTGGTACGGGTCTCCATCCGCAGGGTCTGCAGGCCGGGCGTGGTCTCCGTGAACGTGACGGAGGCGACGTGCGGGAGCCGCTCGGTCCACCGGTCGGCCTCGTTGAGGAAGTCGAAGACGTCCTTGGCCGCGCCCTCGACGCGGACGCTGTCCTCGAAGGAGAAGGTCAGCTCGTCGCCGTGCGAGGCGCGTTCCAGGTTCTCCTTGAGGGCGGGCAGCTCGGCCCGGCTGTTGCGGTCGACGGCCTCGTCGATCCAGGCCAGCGCGTCGGGGTCGTCCCCGATCGCGCGGTAGGTGTGCAGCAGCCGGACCCGGGTCCCGTCGTCGCCGGCGGGCTCCAGGATCCAGGTGCCGGTCATCTCGGCGATCGGCGGCGAGGAGACCTCCTGCCAGAAGCGGATGCGCAGCCCCGCGGGGTCGAGGACCCGGCGGGACGTCCAGTTCTTGGCCTCGCCGTTGGCGGTGGCCCAGATCCGGATCCGCTCCTCGTCGCCGTGCGCCTCCAGGCGGTCGACGTGGACGGAGGGCGGGAAGAGGCGCGGCCAGCTCTCCACGTCGGCCAGCAGCCGGTACACCTCGGTGGCCTGGGCCCGCACGGTGATCTCGTGTTCGACCTCGCGAACGGTCATGGTGGACTCCCGGGAAGCAGGGGTGGGTGGGTGATCAGAAGTTGCCGAGGCCGCCGCAGACGTTGAGCGCCTGCGCGGTGATGGACGCGGCGGTGTCCGAGGCGAGGTAGCCGACGAGTCCGGCGACCTCCTCCGGGGTGGAGTAGCGGCCGAGCGGGATCTTGGCCCGGAACTTCTCCAGGACGGCGTCCTCGGTGGTCTCGTAGACGGCGGCGTAGCCCTGGCGGACGCGCTGCGCCATCGGCGTCTCGACGTAGCCGGGGCAGACGGCGTTGACGGTGATGCCGGTCGGCGCGAGCTCGTTGCCGAGCGCCTTGGTGAAGCCGACGACGCCGTGCTTGGAGGCGGAGTACGGGGCGGCGAGGACGACGCCCTGCTTGCCCGCGGTGGAGGCGATGTTGATGATGCGGCCGCGGTCCTTGGCGCGCAGACCGCCTGCGTTCAGCACCTCGCGGGTGACGCGGAAGACGCTGGTGAGGTTGGTCTCGATGACGTCGTCCCACAGCTCGTCGGCCAGGTCGGCGGTCACCCCGCCGCCGCTGCGGCCGGCGTTGTTGACCAGGACGTCGACGGGGCCGAAGCGCTCGACCGCGGCGCGCACGAACTCCCGCACGTCCTCGGCGGAGCGCACGTCGAGGACGGTGCCGTCGACGTCGAGGCCCTCGGCGCGCAGTTCCTTCACGGTGGCCGTGACGTTCTCGGCGCCGCGCGCGCCGATGAAGACGCGGTGGCCCTGCGCGGCGAGCAGCCGGGCGACGGCGAGCCCGATGCCGCTGGTCGCGCCGGTCACGAGGGCGACGCGGGGGGTGGTGGTCGGCTGGGTCATCTCCGGCTCCCTCAGGCGGCCCGGGCGGCGGACAGGTGGGCGTTGACCGCGTCGACGAGCGCGCCCGGGGTGCGGGCCTCGCCGAGGGTGTCGTCGTCGAGCGTGATGCCCCACTCGCGTTCGATCCGGCCGGCGGTCTCCAGCAGGGCCAGCGACTCGTAGCCGAGCGCGTCGAAGTCGGCGTCGCGGATGTCGCCGTCGAGGTCGACGCCCTCGTCGGCGCCGGCCGCCTCGCGCAGCACGCGGCGCAGGTCGTCGAGGGTGAAGGGGGGGAGGGTGGAGGACATGGGGCGGCCTTTCGGTGAGGGATCGGAGGGTGCGGGAGGCGGAGGGCCCACCGCGTACGGGGGTGCCTCTGGGGCGGTCGTGGGGACGGGTCCGGCGGGGAGCGTCAGTCCTCCGCCGCGCGGACCACCAGCGCGGAGTTGAAGCCGCCCTGGCCGCGGGCCAGCACGAGGGCGGTGCGCAGGCGTGCCGGGCGGGGCGCGCCGGTGACCAGGTCGAGGGCGTGGGAGGGGGCGGGCCGGGTGGCCACGGTCGGCGGGATGACGCCGTCGCGCAGGGCCAGCAGGGCGGCCGCCAGGTCGAGCGGCGCGGCCCCGGAGTAGAGCCGGCCGGTCATCGTCTTGGGCGCGGTGACCGGCACGCCGCGCGGGCCGAACACCTCGGCCAGCGTCTCGGCCTCGATCCGGTCCAGTTCGGGGACGGCGGCGGCGTCCGCGAAGACGACGTCGACGTCGCCCGGCGCCGCCCCCGCGTCGGCCAGGGCCAGTTCGACGGCGCGCCGCAGCCCCGGGGCGCGGTCGCTGCCGGGCCGGGGGTCCATCGTCGCCGCGTGCCCGGCGATCTCGCCGTACACCCGGGGCGCGCCCCGGCGCCGGGCGTGCTCCGCGTCCTCGACGACGAGCAGCGCGCCGCCCTCGCCCGGCACGTGTCCGGACGCCTCGGCGTCGAAGGGCACATAGGCCCGTTCCGGGTCGTGGCGGGTGGTGAGCCGACCGCCGGCCTGCTGCGCGACCCAGCCCCAGGAGCAGAGGGAGGCGTCGACGCCGCCGGACACCACGAGCGAGGTGCCCTTGCGGACCTGGCGGCGGGCCTGGGCCACGGCGTCGAGGCCGCCGGCCTGGTCGCTGACGACGACGCTGCTCGGACCGCGCAGCTTGTTCCGGATGGAGATCTGGCCGCTGTTGACGGCGTAGAACCAGGCGAAGGACTGGTACGCCGACACGTACTGCCCGCCCTTGCTCCACAGCGCCTTCAGCTCGTGCTGGCCGAACTCGAAGCCGCCCGAGTGACTGGCGGTGATCACGCCCGCGGCGTAGTCGGGCAGGTCGTCCGGCTCCACCCCGGCGTCGGCGAGCGCCCAGTCGGCGCTCACCAGGGCCAGCCGGGTCATCCGGTCGGTCTGCGGCAGCAGCCGGCCCGGCAGGTGCTCCCCTGCCTCGAAGCCGTCGATCTCGCCGGCGAGCCGGGACGGGTAGGAGGAGGCGTCGAAGCGGGTGACCTCCCGGACGGCGCTGCGTCCGGCGAGGGTGTTGCGCCAGTACTCCTCCAGGCCCAGGCCGTTGGGGGAGACGACGCCGAGGCCGGTCACCACCGCGCGGGCGCTCATCGGACGCTCCGCTCGGGGCGGGCGAGCACCACGGCGCTCTGGAAGCCGCCGAAGCCGCTGCCGACCGACAGGACCGCGTCGACGAGCTGGTCGCGCGCGGTGAGCGGGACGTAGTCCAGGTCGCACTCGGGGTCGGGGGTGTGGAGGTTCGCGGTGGGCGGCACGACGTGGTGCTCCATGGCCAGCGCCGAGGCGGCGATCTCGATGGAGCCGATGGCGCCGAGCGAGTGCCCGACCATCGACTTGATGGAGCTGACGGGCGTGCGGTACGCGTGCTCGCCGAGGCTCGCCTTGAAGGCGGCGGTCTCGTGCCGGTCGTTCTGCTTGGTGCCGGAGCCGTGCGCGTTGACGTAGTCGACCCTGTCCGCGTCGAGGCGGGCCTCGTCGAGGGCGACCCGGATCGCCTCGGCCATCTCCCGGCCGTCGGGGCGCAGGCCCGTCATGTGGAAGGCGTTGGAGCGGGTGGCGTAGCCGGCGACCTCGGCGTAGACGTGGGCGCCGCGGGCGCGGGCGTGGTCGAGGCGTTCCAGGACGAAGACGGCGCAGCCCTCGCCCAGGACGAAGCCGTTGCGGCTGGCGTCGAAGGGCCGTGAGGCGTGCTCGGGGTCGTCGTTGCGGGCGGTGGTGGCCTTGATGGCGTCGAAGCAGGCCACGGTGATGGGGGAGATGGGGGCGTCGGTCGCGCCGGCCACCATCACGTCGGCGAGGCCGTCGCGGATGACCTCGGCGGCGTAGCCGACGGCGTCGAGCCCGGAGGTGCAGCCGGTGGAGACCACCGTGCTGGGGCCTTCGGCGCCGACCGCCCAGGCGACCTCGGTGGCGAAGGAGCTGGGGACCAGGAAGTTGTACAGGTGCGGCACCGCGTAGGTGCCGTCCACGACGTCGAGCCGGCCGCCGTCGCTGACCGTGCGGTACTCCTGGTCGAGGCCGGTGGTGGCGCCGACGGCGCTGCCGATGGTGACGCCGGTGCGGGCCGGGTCGAGGGCGCCGAGGTCGAGCCCGCTGTCCTCCACGGCCTCCCGGGCGGTGACGATCGCGAACTGCGCGGCCCGGTCGGTGCGCCGGATCTCCTGCGGGGTCAGTCCGGCGAGTTCGGCGTCGAAGTCGACCTCGGCGGCGATCTGGGAGCGGAACGGCGAGGGGTCGAAGAAGGAGATCCGGCGGGTGGCGGTGCGGCCGTCGGTGAGCAGCTGCCAGAAGTTCTTGGTGCCGATCGCGCCGGGTGCCGTCACCCCGATCCCGGTGATCACGACCCGGCGGTCGTCGGGGCGGCTCACCGGGCGCTCCAGTGGTAGAAGCGGCGGGCCATGGCGTCGGCGGGCGAGCGCCAGGTGGCGGGGTCGTACGCCTCGATGTGCGGCTTCAGGTCGTCGCTGATGGCGACGAACCGCGGGTCGCTCTTGGCGCCCTCGATGCGGGTGCCGCCGTCGGTGTCGTCGAAGTCCTGGAGGTGGAAGTACAGGCCGCGGTAGGCGAAGAGCTGGCGCCTGCGGGTGCCCATCAGGTGCGGCATCTCGGTCGCGTCGAACGCGCCGAAGAGCCGGGCGACTTCGTCGTCCGAACCGGCGGCGATCCGGGCGACGATCAGGGTGCTGTGCATCGTGACCTCTCTCGGGAACGGGTGGGGGTGGCGGTGGGGTCGGTGGAGGAACGGCAACGGGTGCGGAGGGTGCCTCGGGTCAGTCCCGGGGCGGCCCGAACCAGCGGTCCAGGGCCGTGGGAAGGTCGTCGTGGCTGCCGGGTGCCGCCCACGCCACGTAGCCGTCGGGGCGCAGCAGCACGGCGGCGCTGTCGTGCGGGACCGGGGCCTCGGGGGCGGCGGTCACCACGTCGACCCGGTCGCTCCAGGGGGCGGCGCGGCGGCGCAGCCACGGGTTGTCGTCGAGGTCGAGGAGGACGCCCCGGCCCCGGTGCAGCAGCGCGGCGCTGCCGGTGGACCGGCCGGCCACCGTCAGCGGCAGCGCGGGCAGCCGGGCGCCCAGCAGCGGGTGGGTGCCCGCGCCGACGTCGTAGCGGATCTCCACCCCGCTCACCTTCGCGGCGAGGTGCCGGGCCACCTCCTCGTACGCGACGAGTTCGCCCAGCACCTCGCGCAGCGGGCCCACCTCGGCGCCGCCGAGGATCAGCAGGCTCTGCGCCTGGGTGTTGGCGAGCAGCCGCCGGCCGACCGCGTGCCGCTCGGAGTGGTAGGTGTCGAGGAGGGCGGCGGGCGCCCTCCCGCGCAGGACGGCGGCGAGTTTCCAGCCCAGGTTCACCGAGTCCTGGATGCCGGTGTTCATGCCCTGTCCGCCGGCCGGCAGATGGATGTGGGCCGCGTCGCCGGTCAGCAGCACCCGGCCCCGCCGGTACTCGGTGACCAGCCGGGCGGCGTCCGTGAAGGCGCTGACCCACACCGGCCGGCCGTGCGCGATGTCGTGGCCGGTCAGGCGCTTGTAGGTGTCGGCGACCTCCTCGAAGCGGGGCGGAGCCGTACGGCGCCGGGGCGGCGTTCCGCGCTCCCCGACGATCAGCCGGTGCACGCCGTCGCCCAGCGGCGCGGACATGACCATGCCGCCGGGGACCAGCTCCCCGATGCCCCGCGCCGGCACCTCCACCCCCCGGACGTCGGCGAGCAGCAGCTCCGTGGTCGCCTCCGTACCGGGGAAGTCGAACCCGGCGGCCTTGCGCACCGCGCTGCGGCCGCCGTCCGCGCCGACGAGGTACCGCGCCGTCAGCTCCAGCGGCCCGTTCGGCCCCTCGGCCCGGACCAGGACCCCGTCGGCGTCCTCCTCGAAGCCCAGGAAGGCGTGACCGCGGCGGAGGTCCGCGCCCAGCCCGCGGGCCCAGGACTCCAGCACGCCCTCCGTCAGCGACTGGGGGACCGCCTTGGCCGCCCGGTGCGCGCCGTCCAGCACCCCGAAGTCGAGCGGGATGCCGCCGAAGTGGCCCTGCGGGCTGGTCTCCGGATCGCCGAAGCGGGGGAGCAGCCCGCGCTGGTCGAACGTCTCCATCGTGCGGATCGTCAGTCCCAGCCCGCGGGACTCGCCGGTGGGCGCGGCCAGCCGCTCCAGCACGACCACGCCGACGCCGGCCAGCCGCAGCTCTCCGGCGAGCGCCAGACCGGCCGGTCCCGCTCCCACGATGACGACGGACACGTCCATACGGCTTCTCCTCTCACAACGCCCGGGGCGACCGTTCACGGAATTACCGGCCCTTCCCCGCGAGCCGCCGCATTGTGCTGACAGCCCTGCCGGATGGCCATGAATATCGTCGGCCGACTCGTCCGGGGTTTTCAACCCGCGAATCCCAGGACCGGCAAAAGGACGTGTGTGGCGACCGTCAAAGCGACCGGTCCCGTAAAGAAATCTACAAGCGAATGTCAGAGGAACTGCAAATCCACCGAACCGACCCCCGCCGGTGGGTCGTGATCCACTGGCCTGTGACCCCGGTCACTGCCAGAACCCCAAGGCGCGCCTAGCCTCAGGACCTGTGCCCCATCGGGTGGCAGAGCGCCGCCGGCGTCGCTCCCCGCCCTCTTTACAGGCTTGTGAATTGTCCGGGCCCGGGGTTGTGACGACATGCGGGGCACTGCCAGGCTGCAAAGTCGTACGGCCGCGGCATGAAAAACCGGGGGAATTGATGCATGCACTGGTGGTCGATGCCGACCCGGCCGAAAGCTCATTGATCAGTGACGAGCTGAAACGCCATGGATTCGACGCGATGAAATGCGTGACGGGAGCCGAAGCGCTGGATATGCACGAAGAATTCGATCTGCTCCTGCTCGACCTGCGGTTACCCGACATCGACGGCCTGGAGGTGTGCCGGGCGGTACGCGCCACGAGCGACATCCCGCTGATCGCCTTCGCCTCCGCCGACCGCGGACTCGACCGCGTCCTCTGCCTCCAGGCGGGCGCGGACGACTGCCTCGCCAAGCCCTACGGCCCGCGCGAACTCATCGCCCGCATCGAGGCGGTGCTCCGCCGGGCCCGACCGGCCCGGGCGGCCACCCGCCGGACCCCGGCCGTGCTGGCCCGAGGCTCGCTGTGCATCGACCCCGCGACCCGGGAGGTGCGGCTCAACGGACGGCTGATCAAGCTCACCCGCAAGGAGTTCGACCTGCTGCACCGCCTCGCCGCCGAACCGCACACCGTCCACTCCCGCGCCCGCCTCATGGCCGACCTGTGGGGCTACCGCGAGGGCTACGCCCCCGACGCACGGGCCAGCCGCACGATCGACACCCACGTCAGCGCCATCCGCACCAAGTTGGGCGCCCCCGACTGGATCGTCACCGTGCGCGGCGTCGGCTTCCGCTTCGGCCGCACCTGACGCACGCCCTCCCGCCCGCCGCCCTACGCGGCACCCGACGGCCCGGCCCGCCGGCCGCCGCCCCCACCACCCCACCCCCCCCACGCACCGCCCCGGGCCCCGGACCACCAGGCCCCGGATCACCGAACGCACGACAGGAGTCACCCCGCCATGCGCGCCACCCGCACCCCCGCACGTCCCCGCACCCCCGGGGACCGCAGACGCCTCGCCGTCCTCGCCGCACCCCTCCTCCTCGCCGTCCCGCTGACGGCCTGCTCCGCCGCCGGTTCCGACGGCCAGACGACCGGGCCGCGCTCCGGCGGGCGCCTCACCTTCGCCCTCTCCTCCGACCCCACCTGCGTCGATCCGCACCAGGCGGCCACCAACGACGCCATGTACGTCACCCGCGGCATCGTCGACTCCCTCACCGACCAGGACCCCAGGACCGGACGGATCGTGCCCTGGCTCGCGACCTCCTGGGAGATCGCCGCGAACGCCTCCCGCTTCACCTTCCGGCTGCGCACCGACGCCACCTTCAGCGACGGCGCCCCCGTCGACGCGAAGGCCGTCAAGGCCAACTTCGACGCCGTCCACGACCTGGGCGCCCGCTCCATCCTCGGCTCCGGCTTCCTCCAGGGCTACCGAGGCACCGAGGTGGTCGACGCCCACACCGTCGAGGTGGCCTTCGACGGCCCCAACGCGCAGTTCCTCCAGGCCACGTCCACCCCCACCCTGGGCCTCCTCAGCCCCGCCTCGCTCCGCCGCGCCGCCGAGGAACGGTGCGCCGGCCCGCTCGCCGGCTCGGGCCCCTTCACCCTCGCGGGCTACACCCCGGACACCTCCGTCGAGCTGAACCGGCGCGACGACTACGCCTGGGGCTCCCCCCTCTGGAAGAGCCCCGACGCGGCCCGCCTCGAAGCCATCACCTTCCGGGTCGTCCCCGAGTCCGGCGTCCGCTCCGGCAGCCTCACCTCCGGCCAGGTCGACGCCATCGCCGGCGTCGCCCCCCAGGACGAGACCCTCCTCAAGGGACAGAAGGTCTCCGTCGTCGGCCGCGCCAACCCCGGCGTCCCGGTCGCCCTCAGCGCCAACACCGCGAGCCCCGTCGCCAAGGACCCCGCCGTCCGCCGCGCCCTCCAGGCCGCCGTCGACCGCGACGAGGTCGTCGACACCGTCCTCAGCTCCAGCTACCGCCCCGCCACCAGCTCCCTCGCCGAGACCACCGACGCCTACCGCGACAACAGCCCCCTCCTCGCCCACGACCCCGCCCGCGCCCGGACCCTCCTGGACGAGGCCGGCTGGCGGCCAGGCGCCGACGGCATCCGCGTCAAGGACGGGCGCCCGCTGCGGCTCAAGGTCATCCTCGGCACCAACTTCGGCCCCAACCAGTCCGCCCTCGAACTGATCCAGCAGCAGGTCAGGAAGGCCGGGATCCAGCTGGACCTCAGCGTCCTGTCCATCGCCGACTACCAGAAGGCCAGGGGCGCCGGCGACTACGACCTGGCGTGGGGCAACGGCACCCGCACCGACCCCGACATCCTGCGCACCGCCTTCTCCTCCAAGCTCCTCAACCTCTCCCGCATCAGCGACCCCGCCCTCCAGCGGGAACTCGACGCCCAGGCCGCCGCCACCGACCCCGCCCGCCGCGCCGCCCACGTCGCCACCGCGCAGCGCCGCATCCTCGAACAGGGCTACCAGATCCCGGTCTTCGAGATGACGACCGTCTTCGCGCTCTCCAAGAAGGTGCACGACATCACCTTCGACGCCTCCTCCCGCCTCCAGTTCCACGACACGTGGCTCTCGTGACCGCCCGCCACCGGCCCCCGCGGCCCACCGACACGGAGGCACACCGGTGAAGCGCCGCCTCCCGCGCACCCTGGCCCAGGCACTGTTCGTCCTCTGGGCCGCGTACACCGTCTCCTTCGCCGTGCTCTACCTGCTGCCCGGCGACCCGGTGACGATCATGGCCGCGGGCGGCGGCGACGCGAGCTCGGTCAGCCCGGAGCAGATCGCCGAACTCCGCGCCCGCTACGGCCTCGACCGACCCGTCCCCGAGCAGTACGCGACCGCGCTCTGGAACGCCGTACGCGGCGACCTCGGCACCTCGGTGCACGGCGGGCAGCCGGTGACCCGGCTCATCGCCGACGCCCTCCCCGCCACCCTCCAGCTCGCCGGCGCCACCCTCCTGCTGGCCCTGCCGCTCGGCGGCGCCGTCGCCCTCCTCGGCACCTACACCCGGCGCCGCTGGCTCCGCCAGCTCCTGCTGTCGCTGCCCGCCGCCGGCGTGTCGGCGCCCACCTTCTGGGTCGGACTGCTGCTCGTGCAACTGGTCTCGTTCCGCTGGGGCCTGCTGCCCGCCTTCGGCAACGACGGCTGGAGCTCGCTCGTCCTGCCCTCGGTCACCCTGGCCCTGCCCGCCGCCGGACTCGTCGCCCAGGTCTTCGCCAAGAGCCTGCGGACCGCGCTGGCGGAGCCGTACATCGACACCGCGCGCGCCAAGGGCGCGGGCCGCGCCCGCGTCCACCTCCGGCACGCCGCCCGCAACGCCCTCGCCCCGCCGCTCACCGTCGCCGGCGTCCTCACCGGCGGGGTCCTGGCCGGCTCCGTGGTGGTCGAGACCGTCTTCGCCCGCACCGGCGTCGGCCGGCTCACGGCGACCGCGGTCACCACCCAGGACATCCCCGTCGTCCAGGGGCTCGTGGTCCTCGGCGCCTGCGTCTACGTCACCACCCACCTCGTCGTCGACCTCCTCCACCCCCTCCTCGACCCCCGCATCGCGGCCACGGAACGCCCGGCGGTGACCACATGACCGAACTCACCACCCCGCCCCGCACCCGGGCGGCCACCCCCGAGGACCCCGCGACCGCGAAACCCGCCGCGCCCCGGCCCGGCACCCCCTCGCGCGCACGCCGGGCCCTCGCCTTCTGGCTGGGCAGACCCGGGCTCCTGCTCTCCGCCGCGCTGCTCGCCCTCGTCCTGCTCGCGGCCCTCTTCCCCGCCCTCCTCACCTCACGCGACCCGCTCGCCGGCATCCCCGGCGAACGGCTCCTGCCCCCGGGCGCCGACCACCCCTTCGGCACCGACCAGCTCGGCCGCGACCTGTACGCCCGGGTCGTCCACGGCAGCGCCCTCACCCTGCGCGCGACCGGCCTCGCCGTCGCCGTCGGACTCGTCGCCGGCTCGCTCGTCGGCCTGCTCGCCGGATACCTCGGCGGACGCGCCGACGACGCCCTGATGCGCCTCGCCGACGTCCTGCTCGCCGTCCCCGGACTGCTGCTCTCCCTCGCCCTGGTGACCGCCCTCGGCTTCGGCACCGTCGAGGTCGCCGTCGCCGTCGGCGTCACCAGCGTCGCCATGTTCGCCCGCATCATGCGCACCGAGGTCCAGCGCGTCGCCCGCACCCCGTACGTGGAGGCCGCGCGGGCCGCCGGCGTCCGCTGGTACACGGTGCTGCTGCGCCACGTCCTGCCGAACGCCGCCGCGCCCGTCCTCGTCTACGCGGCCGTCGACTTCGGCGCGGTCGTCCTCCAGGTGTCCTCCCTCTCCTTCCTCGGCTACGGAGCCCGCCCGCCCCAGCCGGAATGGGGCGCCCTCGTCGCCTCGGGACGCGACTACCTCGCCCCGGCCTGGTGGCTCACCACCCTGCCCGGACTCACCATCGCGGCCACCGTCCTGGCCGCCAACCGCATCGCCCGCGCCCTCGACGGCGAGGCGAGGGAGACCCCATGACCACGCCCCCGACCTCCTCCGAGCCGGAAGCCCTCCTCGCCGTCCGGGACCTCACCATCACCTACGCCACCCGAGCCGGCCCCGTCCCCGCCGTCCGGGGCGTCGACCTCACCGTCCGCCCCGGAGAGGTCCTCGCCCTCGTCGGCGAGTCCGGCTCCGGCAAGAGCACCACCGCCCACGCCGTCCTCGGCCTCCTCCCGCCGGGCGCCCGCGTCGACGGCGGGACGATCCGGTACGCCGGGACCGACCTGGCCGCCGCCGACGAGTCCGTCCTGCGCGCCCACCGGGGCCGCGCCATCGGACTCGTCCCGCAGGACCCGGCCGTCTCCCTCAACCCCGTCCAGCGCGTCGGGAGCCAGGTCGCCGAGGTCCTCCTCCTGCACGGCCTGGCGGCCGACCGCGACACCGCCCACGCCCGGGCCGCCGAACTCCTCGGCGAGGCCGGGCTCGACCGGCCCCGGGACCGCGCCCGCCAGTACCCCCACGAACTCTCCGGCGGCATGCGGCAGCGCGTCCTCATCGCCATCGCCCTCGCCGCCCGCCCCCGCCTCCTCGTCGCCGACGAGCCCACCAGCGCCCTCGACGTCACCGTCCAGCGCACCATCCTCGACCACCTCGACACGCTCACGCGCACCTCGGAGACCGCCGTCCTGCTCATCACCCACGACCTCGGCGTGGCCGCCGACCGCGCCGGGCGCGTCGCCGTCATGGCCCGCGGCCGCGTCGTCGAGACCGGCCCCACCGACGAGGTCCTGACCTCGCCCCGGCACCCCTACACCAAGGCCCTCCTGGCCGCCGCGCCCGCCTTCGCCCCCGCCCGCCGCACCCCGTCGGGAACGGCGGAGGCCCGGGACGGAGGAACCCCCGCGCCCGCCCCCGCCGACCTGCTCACCGCCGAGAACCTCGTCAAGGAGTACCCGCACCGCCGCACCGGCCGGCACACCCCGCCGCCCCCGGCGGTCGACGGCGTCAGCCTCCGCGTCGCGCGCGGCGAGACCCTCGCCCTGGTCGGCGAGTCGGGCTCCGGCAAGTCCACGACGGCCCGGCTGCTGCTGCGCCTCACCGACCCCACCGCCGGCCGGATCACCTTCGACGGCCAGGACGTCACCCGGCTCAGGGGCGCCGCCCTGCGCGCCCTGCGCCGCCGCCTCCAGATCGTCTACCAGAACCCCTACACCTCCCTCGACCCCCGGCTGCCGGTCGCCGAGATCGTCGCGGAGCCGCTGCGCGCCTTCCGGGTCGCCGGCCGCGCCGAACGGACCCGGCGGGTGGCCGTACTCCTCGACCGCGTCCACCTGCCCGCGGACGTGGCGCGCCGCCGCCCCGCCGAACTCTCCGGCGGGCAGCGCCAGCGCGTCGCCATCGCCCGAGCCCTGGCCCTCCGCCCCGACCTCGTGGTCTGCGACGAACCCGTCTCCGCCCTCGACGTCTCCGCGCAGGCCCACGTCCTCGACGTCCTCGCCGAACTCCAGAGCGAGGACGGCCTGAGCTACCTCTTCATCACCCACGACCTGGCCGTCGTCCGCCGGATCGCGCACCGCGTCGCCGTCATGCGCCACGGGCGGATCGTGGAGACGGGCCCCGTCGAGACCGTCTTCACCGAGCCCCGGGAGGCGTGGACCCGCGCCCTCCTGGACGCCGTCCCCGGCCGGGGACGGTCAGCCCCGGCCGACGACTGACACGGCGGCCCGCCCGCCCCCGCCCGCCGCCGGGAGGACCTCCGCCGCCGTCACCGTCCGCACGGTGACCTCCGGCGCCTCCCCGGCGGGCACCGCCACGGCCGCCGCGTACCCGGCGGCGACGGGCACCCCGCACACGCTCCACCCCGCCGGCCGCGCCGCCGGCTCCGCGTCCCCCAGGTAGTCGGCGCGCGGCGCACGCGCGAGCCCCGTCCCCAGGCCCTTGAGGTACGCCTCCTTGCGCGCCCACAGGCGGGTGAACGCCTCCACCCGCCGCGCCGGGTCCAGGCGCTCCAGCTCCGCCCGCTCCCACGGGTGCAGCCGCGGCAGGCACGCCTCCACCGTCTCCGGCGGGCACTCCCGCTGCACGTCCACCCCCACGACACCCGCCGCCACGGCGACGGCCACCAGCCCGTGACTGTGCGACAGGGAGAAACCGGGCGGCCCGTCGACACCCCGCAGCACCGGCCGTCCGTACCGTCCCTCCCGACCGAAGCGCAGACCGGCCGGGTCCGCCCCGGCGTACCGGGCCAGCACCCGGCGCAGCGCCAGATGCGCCCACACGTACCGGCTCCGCCCCTCCTCGGTCGCGAAGCCGCGGGCCCGGCGCCGCTCGGCGGCGTCGAGGACGGCGTACGCCTCCGGGGGCACCCCGCCCGGCCCGCCGGGGACCGGCAGCAGCCACACCTCCACGGCCCCGGGCCCGGGCGTCCGCCTCACGGCCGGGCCCGCTCCCCGGAAGGCTCCCGGTCCCGCTCCCGGGGCCCGTCGTCGACCGGTACGGCCACGGCCCCGGCCCGGCGCCCGGCGACGGCCGCCCCCACGCCCGCGGCCAGCGACACCAGACCGCCGATCACGAAGCCCCACCGCACGCCCCAGTGGTCGGCGAGCGCGCCCACGAGCAGTGCCCCGAGCGGCGTCGACCCCTGGAGGATCAGCGTGTACAGGGCCAGGACCCGGCCGCGCAGTTCGGGCGGCACGCCCAGCTGGACGCGGTGGTTGGCGGCCTGCACGAAGAAGATCGTCGCCCCGCCGGTGAGGAAGAGCAGCACCAGGGAGAGCGGGTACGACGACGCGACCCCGACCGCCGTCTCCAGGACGCCGAAGGCGACGGCCCCGCCGGCCACCAGCCGGGCCGAGGGGCGCCCGCTCCGTACCGTCGTCGCCAGCGCCGCGACCAGCGAGCCCGCCGCGAACACCGCCGTCACCACACCGAAGGTCGAGGCCCCGGCGTGGTGCACCTGGGTGGCGAGCAGCGGCAGCGTCAACTGGAAGTTGAGCCCGAAGAGGCCGATCACCGCCACCAGGGTCAGGGGCACCACCAGGTCGAACCGGCCCGCCGCCCGCAGGCCGTCCCTGATCCGCACCCGGTCGCCGCGCTTGTGCTCCGGCCCGGTCCGGCCGCGCATCAGCCGGAGGGCGACGACGGTGGCGGCGTAGCTCGCCGCGTTCAGCAGCATCACCCGGCCGACGCCGGCCGCCGAGATCAGCAGCCCGGACAGGGCAGGGCCCACCACCCGGGCGACGTTGAAGTACGCGGCGCTGAGGGCCGAGGCGTTGGGCAGCAGGTCGGAGCCCACGAGCTCGCCGACGAACGCCATCCGCGCCGGGACCTCGAACGAGTTCACCACGCCCAGCGCGCAGGCGAACACGTACACGTGCCAGAGCCGGACCCCGCCCGTCACCACGAGCACCGCGAGCGCGAGCGCCAGCCCGCACGACAGCACATTCGCCGCGGTCAGCAGGGCCCGCTTGTCGTACCGGTCGGCGAGCCGGCCGCCGTACAGCGTCAGCAGCAGGACGGGCGCGAACTGCAGGGCCGTCACCGTCCCCAGGGCGCTCGCCGACCCGCCGGTGAGGCCGAGCACGAGCCAGTCCTGGGCGACGACCATCATCCACGTGCCGGCCACCGACACGATCTGGCCGAGCACGAACAAGCGGAAGTCCCGGACGCGCAGGGACCGGAAGACCCCGCCCACGGCAGCGCTCACGACTCCGGCACCGCCCGCTCGCCGCCCGCCGCCAGGCACTCCTCCAGGAACGCCAGGACCCGCAGGTGGTAGGCGCGGGCGGCCCAGCCCAGGCTCACGTTGTGCCCGGCCCCCGGCAGCCGGTCCACCTGGACCCGCGGTGCCAGGGCCAGCCGGCCCGTCAGGTCGTCCACGTCCTCGGGTCCGTGCCGCCACCACGCCTCGTGCTCGGCGAAGGTGAACCGCACTGGCACCCGCACCCGCCCGAGGACCTCGGCCCCACCGGCCGCCCAACCGCCCACCGACTCCCACTCCCGCCTCGGCATCGGCGCCACCACCGATCGGCTGGCGCGAAACGTGCCCGGAGGATAGAGCCCGAAGCTCGGGCCCCAGTCGAGCCGCCGTGAGGCGAAGCCCGCGCGGCGCGCGGCACGCCCGACCGGCACCGCCGGCCGGTGCCCCACCCCCGACACGTCCACCCCGACCAGCCCGTGCGGCCGCTCCTCGGCGGCGAGGGCGAGGGCGACCTTGCCGCCGAAGGAGTGCCCGAGGAGCAGGACGGCCCCGTCGGTGAAGCCCTCCAGGGCCCGCCCCAGCACCCGGGCCTGCTCGCCGACGCCCCGTCCGTCCGGCACCAGACCGGCGTACGGACCGTAGCCCGGGCGGTCGAGCGCCAGGACCGCGTAGCCGAGCCGGCTCCCGAGCGCGAGCAGCGACACGTCCGGGTGGGCCTGTCCGTCGAAGTACCCCGCGCTCATCCCGCCGCCGTGCAGCGCGACCACCAGCGCACGCGCGGGTCCGGCCCCGGGCTCCGGCTCGGCCAGCAGCCCCGTCACGGGTGCTTCCCGGCCGGTCCCGAGCGTCACCCGACGCACCCCCGGAGACACCCGCGACGACACGACGGCCATCCGCCCTCCCCCCCACCCACCACCACCGACGATCCGACCCCACCAGCATCGGCACCGCCGGCCCACCGCCTCAAGACGCCCCGGTCCAGGACTCGGTGAGCTTCCCGCGCCGTCCCACGGAAACGTCAGGGCCCGGCCAACGCCGCGTCAGGGGAGTGTCAGACGCGTCGCCGCCGGGCCGGGACCGGACGCCGACGACCGCCCGCCGCCGCGGTGGGACGGGGCGCGGGCCCTGCGCTGTCAGTGGCGCCTGACAGCATCGCGCCCATGACCGACGTGAACGACCTCCTCACCCGGGTGGCGGCGAAGGCGGCCGCCTCCTCCGGCCCGCTGCCGCCGCCCGCGAGCGCCGGGGCGGTGGCCGAGGCGGAGCGCGTCCTCGGCTTCGCCCTGCCGCCCCTGCTGGCCCGGCTCTACCGCGAGGTGGCCGACGGCGGCTTCGGGCCCGACTACCTCCTCCTGCCGCTCACCGGCCAGGGACGCACGGTGCTGGGGGAGTACGCCTCGGAGCGGGCCGCCTCCGCCGAGGGGGAGACCCCCTACTGGCCGGCGGGCGTCCTGCCCGTCCTCGACTGGGGCTGCGGGATGTACGCGGCCGTCGACTGCCGCGAGGAGAGCGGCACCGTGCTCCTCTTCGACCCGAACGCCCTGGACGACGACGGCGCCGACGCCTGGTTCGTCGACGCCGGAGACCTCGCCGGGTGGCTGGAGACCTGGCTCGGCGGAACCGGGTGGTACCGCGAGGACGCGCACGACGACGAGGGCGCCGCGGCGCCGGTCCCGATGCCGTGGGAAGCGGCCGCCGCCCGGATCGCGGAGGCCCCGCCGGAGCCCGGGCCCGCCGTCCTTGCTTGACCTTGACACGGTGACAAGCCTTTGACTGCCTGCCCAGGAGGTGGTCCCGATGACCCTGACCCATCAGGACGAGGACGTACGGCGCGCGCTGCGGGCCCTGACCGACGCGCGGGCTTCGGTGCGGCTCAAGGCGGCCCTGGCGGTGGGCACGACGCCCGACGACCGGTTCGTCGACCCGCTCGTCGAGCGGTGCGCGGTGGAGCCGGAGTTCTTCGTCCGCGACATGCTGACCTGGGCGCTGACCCGCCACCCGGAGGGCCTGACGCTGCCCAGGGTGCTGGTCGAGCTCGACTCGGAGCGGCCGCAGGCGCGCAGCCAGGCCCTGCACACGCTGTCCAAGATCGGCGACCGGCGGGCCTGGCCGGCGATCACGCACGCCCATCTGACCGACCCCGACGACGAGGTGGCCCGGGCCGCCTGGCGGACGGCGGTCCTGCTCGTGCCGGAGGGGGAGGAGCCCGCGCTGGCCGCCGTGCTCGCCGGCCGGCTGGGGCGCGGCGACCGCGAGACGCAGCTCAGCCTCAGCCGGGCCCTGACCGGGCTCGGTGACGTGATCCTCCCGGCCCTGGAGACCGCGGCCGGACACCCCGACCCCCGCGTGCGCGCCCACGCGCTCGCCACCCGGCGGATCCTGCGCGACCCCGACACCGGATTCGAGTACGCGATCGAGGAGGCGAAGCGCGTCGTGGCGCTCGACGGGGCCCCGGGGGAGGGAGACTAGGGCGTGTTGATCGGTGAGGTGGCGCGGCGCTCCGGCGTCAGCGCGCGCATGCTCAGGCACTACGAGTCGCTCGGACTGCTGCGGCCCTCGGGCCGCACCGGCTCCGGCTACCGCGAGTACCGCGACGAGGACATCCGGCGGATCTTCCACATCGAGAGCCTCCGCTCCATGGGCCTCTCGCTGAGGGAGATCGGCCGCGCGCTCGACGACCCCGGCTTCACCCCGGCGCAGCTCGTCGGCGACCTCATCGAGCAGACCCGCGCCCGCATCGAGGCCGAGACCGAACTGCTCACCCGGCTGCGCCGGATCGACGCCACCGAACCCGCCAGCTGGGACGAGGCCCTCCGGGTCGTCGCGCTCCTCCAGGCCCTCGGCTCGCCGAGCGAGGACGCCCGGCAGCGCGCCGCCCTCTCCTCGGCCGACGAGGTCCCCGTACCGGTGGAGGCCCTGGTCGAGGCCGCCCTGAGCGAGACGGAGCCCAATGTCGCCGGGGCCCTCCGGTGGGCGCTGGCCCGCTCCGGCGGCGGCGGGACCGCCCTCCTGGCCCGGGGCCTCGACTCCCCGGCGGCGGAGGTCCGCGAACGGGCCGTCCGCACCCTCGCCGGACTCCCCGGCGAGGAGCCCGTCTCCCTGCTGCGGACCGCCCTGGCCCATCCCGACCCCGTGGTCCGGGGCCGGGCGGCCCTGGCCCTGGGCGCCCGGGGGGAGTCCGAGGCGATCCCGACGCTCGTCGAGATGGTCGTGGACGGCAGGAACGACACCGACGCGGCCGACGCCCTCGGCACCCTGGCCGCCGACGCGGCCACGGCCGACGGGATCGCGGCCGGCCTGGTCGCCCACCTCGCCGACGCCGCCACCGCACCGCCCGCCCGGGGCCGCCTCACCCAGGCCCTGGCCGACATCCCCGGCCCCGTCGCCCGCCGCGCCCTCGCCGACCTCACGCACGACCCGGACCCCGCCGTGGCCCTGACGGCCGGCTACCTCCGCCGGCTCCGCGACGGCCGCTGAACGCCGGTGCCGTCCCCCGGCCGTCACGCCCCCGTCGCTCCGTGCGCCTCCCAGGTGACGTGCGGGGCGAGCGCGTCCAGGAAGTCGGCCGGGTCGAAGAGCTCCCCGGCGGAGGCGACGCCGACGGTGCGGGTCCGGCCGGTGAGGACGCGGTGCACCGCCTCGACCGCGAGGGGAGCGGTCACGGCGTAGATGTCCCGGCCGGTCGCCACGGCGCGCCGCTCGGCTCCGCCGGAGCGGACGACGACGTCGACGAGGAAGGTCTGCGCGGACCGTCCGCGCGCGTCCACCGCCGTCGGGCCCGCGGTGTCCGCGCCGGCGATCCCGCTCGCCGCCTCGGTCGACATGTAGGTGCGCACCGAGGGGACGGCCAGATGGCTGGGGAGCGTGACGACGTCGGCCATCGTGAACTCGCCGACGACGGACCGCGGCCCCATCGGCTCCGGGAACGGCCAGGTCAGCACGGGCAGTTCGTCGGTGTGGTACTCCAGCCGCCCGCCGGCGAAGCGGACCCGCCGGCCGCCGCGCCGCTCGGCGGAGACCTTCCCGGCGAGCCGTGTCCCCGCCGTGGGCGCCCAGCCGCTCAGCCCGTACGCGACGTGCGCCTCGTCCGCCGAGGTCCAGTCGCCCATCGCGGCCGTGGCCAGCAGGTCGCCGAGGCCGCCGTAGAAGGCCATCGCGGGCACGATCACCGCGCCCTGCGCGCGAGCCCGGTCCGCGTACCGCGCGAAGGTGTCGGCGTTGGCCTCGATCTCGGCCGCCACGTCGACGTACGGGATGCCGGCCCGCAGCGCCGCCTCGATCACCGGGCCGGCCGTCGTCGCGAACGGTCCCGCGCAGTTGACGACGGCGTCCGCGCCTGCCAGCGCCCGGTCGAGCGCCGCCGGGTCGTCGACCGGCGCCGGCCGCGCGTCGAGCCCCGGGTGCTCCCGCGCCAGCGCCGCGAGCTTCTCCGCGTCCCGCCCGGCCGCCACGGGGACGAAGCCCCGCTCGCGCAGGTGCGCCACCACGAACCGGCCCGTGTGCCCGTACGCGCCGTACACCGCCACCGTCTGCCCCGCCGCCATGAGGTCTCTCCCTTGTCCGTGCCGCGTCCGATCGACTGCCCCCATCCTGGAATGGTTGAACGGGCAACCGTGAGTGTCGGAAACGACGTGCCCCGTACACTTCCGGACATGACCTCCGTCGCGCTGGCCGTCACCGACGGCATGCTGCACTTCGAACTCTCCGTCGCCCACGAGGTGTTCGGCTCCGCGCCGGACGCGGTCGCCGTCCCCTGGTACGACCTGACGGTCTGCGGTCCCGGCACCGTGCCCTTCGGCCCGTTCCGCCTGGAACCCGACCACGGCCTCGACCGGCTCCGGGACGCCGACACCGTGATCGTCCCCGGCTGGGCCGACGTCGACGCGGCTCCGCCCGCCGCGCTGGTCGACGCGGTGCGCGCCGCCCACGAGGCCGGAGCCCGGGTCGTCTCGCTCTGCACCGGGGCGTTCGTCCTCGCCGCCGCCGGACTGCTCGACGGCAGGCGCGCCACGACCCACTGGGCGCACACCGGCGTCCTCGCCGCCCGCCATCCGGCGGTGGAGGTCGACCCGGACGTGCTCTACGTCGACGAGGGCACCGTCCTCACCTCCGCCGGCAAGGCCGCCGCGCTCGACCTGTGCCTGCACCTGGTCCGCCTCGACCACGGCTCCTCGGTCGCCAACACCGTCGCCCGCCGGCTGGTCGTCCCCCCGCACCGGTCGGGCGGCCAGGCGCAGTTCGTCACCGCGCCCGTGCCCGCGCAGGACGACCACCCGCTCACCGCGCTGTTCCCCTGGGCCCTGGAGCGCCTCGACCGGCCGCTCACCGTGGAGGACCTCGCCCGCCGGGCGGGCATGAGCTCGCGCCACCTGACCCGCCACTTCCGCGCGGCGACCGGCACCACGCCCCTGCGGTGGCTGCTGACCCAGCGCGTCCGCCGCGCCCAGGAACTCCTGGAGCGGACCGACGACGGCGTCGACGCCATCGCGACGGCGACGGGCATGGGCACCGCCACCACCCTGCGCCGGCACTTCCACCGCACCCTGGGCGTGCCCCCGGACAGCTACCGCCGCACCTTCCGCACCCGTGCGGCGGCGCTGCCCGAGGCCCCGTGATCCGGGGTCAGTACGTCAGGATGCCCGGGTCGGTGACGCCCTCCGCGCCCGTCTCCACGTGTCCGGCGAGCCGGCGCACGTAGTCGGTGTGCGCGGGAGAGGTGATCGTGACGTCGTACCACCGGCCGGAGGCGGACAGCGGCACCGAGTGGGTGACGGTCGCGCCCCGGGCCACCGTCAGCGTCTGCGGGCCGCCCGCGTAGGCGTGGGTGACGGTCACGGTCGTGGTGGCGCCGGCGTTGGTGAAGCTGAGGTCCAGGGCGCCGGTGGCGGCGTTGTGGCGGGCGGTGACCTCGGGGACGGCGGTCTTGCCGGGGGAGCGGAAGCGGCGCAGGAAGCCGTTGGGGCCGTGCACGGTGAGGTCCGTGGTGCCCTTGGAGTACTTGGTGTTCCAGGTGTCCGCGATCGAGGTGCCGGCCGCCGTCGTGTACGTCCAGGGCGCGTCGGTGCGGTTGGCCGAGGTCACGTAGAACTGGGCGCCGGCGGACGGGCCGCCGCTGAACGCCAGCCGGAAGGTGCCGGCCGCGGTGTCGGCGGAGCCGTCCACGTACGGGGCGTACTTCAGCGGGCGGGTGGGCTTGGAGCCCGGCTCCTGCCGCGGCATCGAGCCGACGGCCGGCGCGGTGGCCGGGAAGTCGGGGTGCCGGTCGCGGTCCGGCGGGTAGTACCCGGCGGTGGACGGCAGGGCGACCGGCTGAGGCTGCGCGCGGCCGAAGTCGAAGGCCGAGGTCAGATCGCCGCAGACGGCCCGCCGCCACGGGGAGATCTGCGGCTCCTGGACGCCGAAGCGGCGCTCGATGAACCGGATCACCGAGGTGTGGTCGAAGGTCTCGGAGCAGGTGTAGCCGCCGGTGGACCAGGGGGAGACGACGAGCATCGGCACCCGGGGCCCCAGGCCGTAGGGCCCGGCGACGTAGCCGGTCCTGCCCGGGAAGTGGTCGAGGGTGGTGGGGACGGTCGACAGGCCCTGCGCGGCCGAGGCCGGGACGTAGGGCGGGACGACGTGGTCGAAGAAGCCGTCGTTCTCGTCGTAGGTGATGAACAGCGCGGTACGGGCCCACACGTCCGGGTTGGAGGTCAGCGCGTCCAGGACCTGCGCGATGTACCAGGCGCCGTAGTTCGACGGCCAGTTGGAGTGCTCGGAGAAGGCCTCGGGCGCGGCGATCCAGGAGACCTGCGGCAGCGTGCCGGCCCGTACGTCGGCGCGCAGCCGGTCGAAGTAGCCCTCGCCCGCCTTGGCGTCGGTGCCGGTGCGGGCCTTGTCGTACAGGGGGTTGCCGGGCTGGGCGTTGCGGTAGGCGTTGAAGTAGAGCAGCGAGTTGTCGCCGTAGTTGCCGCGGTAGGCGTCGTTGATCCAGCCCCAGGAGCCGGCCGCGTTCAGCCCGTCGCCGACGTCCTGGTAGATCCGCCAGGAGACCCCGGCCGCCTCCAGGCGCTCGGGGTACGTCTTCCAGCCGTAGCCGGCCTCGGCGTTGTTGAGGACCGGGCCGCCGCCGGTGCCGTCGTTGCCGGTGTGTCCCGACCACAGGTAGTAGCGGTTCGGGTCGGTCGAGCCGATGAAGGAGCAGTGGTAGGCGTCGCAGACGGTGAACGCGTCGGCGAGCGCGTAGTGGAAGGGGATGTCCTCACGGGTGAGGTGCGCCATCGTCGCCTTGGTCTTGGCGGGTATCCAGTTGTCGTACCTGCCCTTGTTGAAGGCGCTCTGGCCGCCCGCCCAGTCGTGGTTGAGGCCCTGGAGGAACTCCATGCCCAGCTTCGCGCTCTCCGGCCGGAAGGGCAGGGTCACCTTCGAGCCGTCCGACTGGTTCCAGACGGACTTGCCGCTCGGCAGCATGACGGGACGGGGGTCGCCGAACCCGCGGACGCCCTTCATCGCCCCGAAATAGTGGTCGAAGGAACGGTTCTCCTGCATCAGGACGACGATGTGCTCGACGTCCTGGAGCGTGCCGGTCGACCCCTGCGCGGGGATGGCGGCGGCACGGGCGATGGACTCGGAGAGCGCGCTGAAGGCGACGGCGCCACCGGCGAGCTGAAGGAACCGGCGACGATCGAGGTCGGCCATGGGGGAGTAGTCCTCCGGGGTACGAGCGGACGGGAACGGAACGCCGGCCGGGGACCGGCGCAGGGCGCCCCAAGAAGAGCGTCCGCGAACCACCGGACCACGACCGTCCCGTGACTTCCCGCTGTACACCCGGGAAAATCCCCCGCGCCGGAGCGAGCCTCGCGGACCGGGGACGTCGGGGCGGGTGCGGCGGGCCGGGGACTACTCCGGGCGCGCCCCGTCCGCGTGGCGGAGTTCCTCCAGGAGCTCGCTCTGGCCGACCAGGAGCTCCGTCAGGATGCGCCGCGCGGCCTTGAGGAGATCGGCCACGTCCCCGCCGGCCAGGGCGTAGCTGACGGTGGCGCCGTCGCGGATGGAGATCACGATCCCGGACCGGCGCAGGACCGCGAGCTGCTGGCTGAGATTGGACGGCTCTATGTCGATGTCCTTGAGCAGTTCGCGTACGGGGAGGGGTCCGTGCTGCAACAGCTCCAGGACACGGATCCGGACGGGGTGCCCGAGCATGCGAAAGAACTCCGCCTTGGCCTGGTACAGCGGCACCTGCATGCGACGACTCTCCCCCCGGGCCGGCAGGTCCGGACGCCGACGGCCGGACCTGCCGGAACCTTGATCCACGGCTGACGGTCATTCTCCCGCGTCCCGGCTTCCGCACGCCCTCAACTGATCACTTTCAGATGTGCCGAGTTGAAGATTTCTTCAAGTAGAGGGCGTGCGAAACCGGTTCACGGGAGACGTGTCACAGCTCCAGGTCCGCCTCGATGCGCCTGAGCTGGTGCCTGGCCATGGCCAGGTTGGCCCGGCCCTTGTCCAGGACTATGTACAGGAACAGGCCGTTGCCGCCCCGCCCCTTGATCAGCCGGATCAGGTGGTACTGGCTGCCGAGGGTGATCAGCATGTCCTCGATGCCGTCCTCGATGCCCAGCATCTCCATCGTCCGGAGCTTCGCCCGGACGACATCGGTGTTCCCGGCCGCGGCGACGGTCAGGTCGAGGTCCTTGCCCCCGCCCAGCGTCCCGAGGGCCATGCCGCTCGTGTAGTCGACCAGCGCGGCTCCCACACTGCCCTCGATGGAGGTCATCGCCTCCTTCAGAGACGTTTCCACACTCGCCATCAGTAGTGCTCCCTTGGTTCAAGACGGCCCCGGCCGGACGTCACGCCCCGGACCGGGTGGTGATCGCGGACGACCCCCACTAGACACCACCCGGACGGGGAATGAGGGGCTTTCGGCACAAGACGATGCCCCGGGCATAGGACGGTGCGTCATTTCGCGCCGTTCGGCGCCCCCATGACGACGGTCGGGCCGCTCCCCGGCGGAACCGGGGAGCGCGCACCCGGACCCTCCCTCCTGACGGCCCCGGCGTCCCGGCTGAACAGGGGCGTTGTCAGTGGTGCCCACTAGGTTCGGAGGTGTTGCAAGAGACCGTTCCTACAGGGGGCTTCGATGACCGACGGCTGGGTGGACACCGCGCTGCGGGTGGTGCTGACGGATGTCAACGCGGGAGTGGTGGAGGCATGGCGCGCCGCCTTCGCGGACGTGCCCGGAATCGAGATCCGGCGGGGTTCGATCCTCGACGAGGACGTCGACGCGTGGGTCACGCCGACGAACGCGGCGGGCCGGATGGACGGCGGCGTCGACGCCGTGATCAAGCGTCATCTGGGCGCCGGCATCCAGCTGCGGGTGCGGCGGGCGATCGAGGACCGCTTCGGCGGGAGCATGCCGGTCGGCAGCGCGGTGTGCGTCCCGTCGGGCGCCACCGTGCCGCGCTTCGTCATCTCGACGCCGACGATGGTGTCCTCCTCGCAGAACGTGAGCGAGACCCTGAACGTGGCCATGGCCTGCGCCGCCGCCTTCCAGGCCGTGCACCGGCAGAACCGGAAGGCACCCGGCAGCATCCGCTCCGTGGCGCTCGTCGGCATGGGCGCCCGCACCGGCCGCGTCCCGGCCCGGGTCTGCGCCAACCTGATGTGGACGGGCTACACGCTCTTCCACGACCACTGGTTCCAGGACGACGACGAGCTGCGCGCCACCATCACCGCCCAGCTCGCCGGCATCGACCAGGCGCCGCACACGACCCGCGTCCGCATCGTGCCGCCGGGCGGGACGCCGGCGACCGGCGCGCCGGCCAAAGGGGGCGCTGCCAAAGGAGCCGCTGCCAAAGGAGCAGGCGCCAAAGGGGGCGCTGCCGAAGGAGCACACGCCGAAGGGCATCCCTTTCGCCGCTGACGAGGCCGCTCCGGCCGACTCGCCGGTGCCGGCCGACGGCACCGTCCACCCCGCAGCCACGACCCCCGGGAGTTCCCCCGCCATGAGCGAAGCCACCCCGTCCGCGCCGCAGCCCGACCCGAACGACCCGCTCGCCCTGGCCGAGCTGTTCACGGGCGGCGGCGAGCCGTGGCTGCCCGTCCTGAAGCCCGTCATCGAGGCCCGCGCGGACGCCGACCGGTTCATCGGTCCGGGCCGCAGCCCGCAGGTGGTCCCGGTCCGCGAGCTGACCTTCCAGGCGCTCAAGCCCCACCCGGCGCACAAGTGGAAGGTCGTCGTCTTCGGACAGAACCCCTACCCGCGGCCGGAGAGCGCCACCGGCATCGCCATGTTCGACAACACCTTCAACGACTGGAAGGACAGCCAGTTCGGACGGGTCGTCAGCATCCGCTGCCTGATCAAGGCGGCCGCGATGTGGAAGTACGGCATCGTCAAGAAGACCCCGATCGCCGAGGTCCGCGCCCTGCTGAAGGAGCGGGACACGGTCCAGCCGCCCGAGTGGTTCCAGGCCATGCTCACGCAGGGCGTCCTGCTCCTGAACGCCTCGCTGACCGCGAGCGGCGACGGCGCGATGGCCACCGACCAGCACACCGCCTTCTGGCGGCCCGTCGCCGAGCGGATCGTCGAGGAGATCCTGCGCGCCAAGCAGGACGCCGAGGATCCGGAGGACCGGGGCGTCGTCTTCGCCTGGTGGGGCGCGCACGCCCGCAGCCTCAAGAAGACCGTGCAGCGCCTGGAGAAGAAGTACCCCGGTGTCGAGGTCCGGCACCTCGACCACGCCAACCCGGCCGCCCAGGGCGACATCTTCTGCGACGGCGACCACCTCGCCACCGTGAACGACGCCCTGATGTCCCTCGGCGCCGAAGCCGTCGACTGGCTGCCGAGCAAGGGCTGGAACAAGCCCCCGGCAGGCTCCGCCCCGGGTGCCGGATCCGCCCCGGGCGAGGACGTCGCCGCCCGCATGGGCGCCTTCATCGCGTCGACGATGGAGCTCCACCAGCTGTACCTGGAGCGGCTCACCAGCGTCCGCGACGAGGGGCACGTCCTGCCCCCGCTCACCGGCGTGTTCGACACCCCGCTGATGTCCTTCGAGGAGGCCGTCGCCCCGGTCGCCCGGGTCCTGCGGGGCCTCACCGGGCACATCGACCGCTCCCGCGAGTTCGGCAAGCGGCGCGCCGACGAACCGGCCGGCGCCGGGCTCTCCGCCGACGCCGTCGCCGCCCTCTTCCTCTACACCTGCGAGTCCGGCTTCTACCGCACCATCAACGCCGTCCTGCGCTCGCCCGACCGCGCCCGCGCCGTCCCCTACCTGCCCTACCTCCGCCTGCTGTTCTCCGCGGTCGAGTCCCTCCCGGTCCGCACCGAGCCGCTGTGGCGCGGCGTCGCCCTGGACCTCCGCGGCCAGTACCCCCTGGGCTCGACGGTCACCTGGTGGGGCGTCTCCTCCTGCACCTCGGAACTGGGCGTCGCCCGCTCCTTCCTCGGCAGCCGGGGCAAGCGGACCCTCTTCGAGGTGACCCCCGCCCGCGCCGTGGGCATCCGCAGCTTCTCCGCCTTCACGGGCGAGGAGGAGTACATCCTCGCCCCGGGCACCCAGCTGGAGGTCACCGACGTGAAGGCCGAACGCGGCGGCCTGTGCACCGTCAAGCTGAGGGAACTGGAGACCCGCCTGGTGTCCTGACCCACCGCCCTACCCGGAGGACCACCCTCCCGGCCCCGCCCCGTCCGGCCGCGGCCCCCGCTCGCGCGGGGCGCCCGCGCCGGCGGGGCGCCGCCCGTCGCGGGTCACTCCGCTGTCGCGGCCTCCCGCGAGACCCCGAGCCGCTCCGCCAGGAAGGCGATGATCTCGTCCCGGGCCCGCACCGTGGGGTGACCGGCGGCGTCCACCAGATGTGCCGTGACGACGCTGTGGGCGCAGCCGACGACCTCGCGGAAGAAGGGCGGCGGATCGGTGTTCGCCACGCCGGCGGGCAGCACGCGGCCGTCGAAGGCGTCCCCGAGCAGCGCGCGGTAGGCGGCGAACCTGCGGCCCGTGCACCAGCGGTCGTCCTCGAAGCGGTAGGCGAGCACCTTCAGACCCTCGCGCCGGACGCGCTCGGCCACGGCCGCGGCGTCCCCCTCGCCCAGTTCGAGCCCGCCGGGGTCGTCGAGCGGCAGCGACGGATGGTTGACCACGGGCGCGACGACCGCCGGCTCCAGCGTCATCGAGAGCGCGAAGTTGCCGGTGAAGCACAGCCCGACGGCTCCCACCCCCGGCCCGCCCCGCTCGGCGTGCGCCGCCCGCGCCAGCCCCCGCAGCCACCCGACCACGGGGCTGGTGCCGCCGCCCGCGAACGCCCGGAACTCGGCGCTGACACAGGCGCGCCGCATGACCGTCCCGGCCGCGTCGGCCGGCGGATAGGCCCCGTCGACGCCGAACAGGGACGGCACGTACACCGAGAGCCCCGCGTCCCTGATCCACCGCGCGAACCGGGCGACGTCGGGACTGATCCCCGGCATCTCCGGCATCAGCACGACCGCGGGCCCCGCCCCGGAGACGTACACGCGCTTGCTCACCCCCTCCACCTCGACCTCCCTGCGCTCGAAGTCGTCCAGCGGGTCGTCGTCCCGCCCCTGCGTCCGCTTGGTTGCCATGACGGGAAGCATGGCGAGAAGCTGTCCCCCGGTGAACCGGCGATATCGCCGCATCGCCGGGGAATCCCGCCACCCGCCATCACCGGGGAACCGCTCCACCCGAGATCACCGGGAATCCCGCCACCCCCGACACCCACCACCTCCGACATCCACCATTCCCGACATCCACCATTCCCGACATCCACCATTCCCGACACCCGCCACCCCTGACAGCCGCCACCCCCGACACCCGCCCCTCGCGAGCCCGGGCGCCCCGCCCACCGGCTGCCCTCGCCCCCCGTCCCCCTCGGCTGCCCTCGCCCCGTCCCCTCGGAGACCCGTATGAGCCCCCTGCGCGTGAGCGTCCTGGCCTACCCCGGCTGCTTCGCGTCGGAGGTGTACGGCGTGCCCGACCTCCTGACCATGGCCGCGCACGTCACCGCCGCGCAGGGGCGGACGGAGCCGTCGTACGAGACCTCCGTGGTCTCCCCGCGCAGGCGCGTGCACGCCGTCGGCGGCGCCCGCGTCGACGTCTCCGCGGTCCGCCCCGCCGACGTCCTGATCGTGCCCGGCTTCGACCTGCCGCCCACGCTCGACCCGGACACGGCGCTCGCGGGACTCGCCCCCGAACTCGCCGTGATCCGCGACCGGGCGGCCGAGGGGAGCGCCGTGGTGTCGATCTGCGTCGGCGCCTTCCTCCTGGCGGAGGCCGGAATGCTCCAGGGCCGCGAGGCGACCACGTCCTGGCTGTACGCGGACCGCCTCGCCCGTCGCCACCCGGACGTCCGGGTCCGTGCCGAGAGCCTCGTGGTGACCGACCGGGGAGTGACGACCACCGCGGCGTTCAGCGCCATGTACGACTTCGCGCTGCGGTTCGTCCGCGACCACGACGGCCCCCGCGCCGCCCGGGCCACCGCGCGCGTCGCCCTCCTGGACGACACCCGGTCCACCCAGTCCCCGTACGTCGACACGAACCTCCTGCCGGCCACCGGGCACGCCTTCGCCGCGACCGTCATGCGCCGGCTCGACCAGAACCTCGCCGCCCGCTACGACCTGCCGGCCCTCGCCCGGGAGTTCGGCGTCAGCACCAGGACCCTGCTGCGCCGCTTCGGCGCGGAGACGGGCCGGACGCCGCTCGCGTACCTGCACGGCGCGCGCGTACGCAGGGCCGTTCACCTCCTGGAGACGACCGACCGCACCGTCGCCGCCATCGCCGCCGACGTCGGCTACCGCGACCCGGGGACCTTCGCCGGCATCTTCACCCGCCACACGGGACGCCGGCCCAGCGTCCACCGGGCCACCAGCCGGACGGAGCCCCCGCCCGAGGGGGGATCCAGCCGCCCGTGAGCGACTCCGTGGCCGCCGTCGCCTTCACGCCCCCGACCTGGAACAGGCCCCCCGACCTGGACAGGCCCTCCGACCTGGTGGAACGGGCCCCGATCCAGCGGCTGCCCGCCCGCCCCGCGGTGCGCCCGCCGACTCTTGCATGATGGCGGAATGAACACGGAAACCTGCGACCCGGCCGAGCTGGCCGCCCTCCGCGAGCTCCTCGCCTCCCACCCCGACGCGGCGCCGCCGGCCGGCTGGGAGGCGGTGCGGTCCTTCGAGGCGGAGCACGGCGTCGTCCTCCCGGAGCCGTACCGCACCTTCGTCGCGGAGGTCGGCGACGGACTGCGCGCGGGACCGCCGTACTACGGTCTGCTGCCCCTCGCGCAGACGCCGCCCGACTGGGGGGCGGGCCGCCCCGAACGCCGCCTCGCCGAGCCCTTCCCGCTCACGGAGGCATGGGTCTGGGAGGACGACGAGGACCCGGCCCTGCCGGAGGAGGAGTTCGAGGCCTGGACGAGCGCCGTCTTCGACCACGGTTCGCTCCTGCTCGGCACCGACGGCTGCGGCATGTACTGGCACCTCGTCGTCACGGGCCCGCAGCGCGGCCACGTCTGGCAGATCGCCGGCGAGGGCGCGCTCCCCTTCGGCTCCCACGTCGCCGACCCCCCGATGCCCGGCATCCCCGGCTTCACCGGCTGGGTCACCCACTGGTCCCGGGGCCAGGACTGGTTCCCCGACGCCTGAGGACCGCGCACACCGTCGCCCGGGGGTGTCGGGCGCGGCCGATCCTCCGCCGGCCCGGCTCTCTCGGCCCTCTCGGCCGCGGAGGCCGGATACCCGCCGGGCTCGAACGTAGGCTGCGGGGAAGGGTTTTCTCCGTAGCGGACGAGACGAAGGCGGGTTCTGGGGCATGGCGGGTGAGTACGGCCTGAAGCGGTACTTCGACGGGGAGGCGGCACGTCTGGTCGGGGAGAGGGTCCGGGTCGTCCGGCCGGCGTTCGACGTGGACGGATACGCGGCCGAGGTCGAGGCGCGGGTCGTCGGGAAGGAACTGAAGGACCGGGTCCTCGTGCTGGCGGAGGGGCTGCGCACCCGGCTGCCCGCCGCGTACCCGGAGGCCGTACCCGTCCTGCTGTCCGTACTGGGTGACGAACTCGCCGAGGGGCAGGGGATGTTCACCACCAGCTGGTTCCTCATGCCGGTCGCCCGGTTCGTCGAGGAGTACGGTCTCGACCACCCCGAGGTGTCGCTGGACGCCATCGAGGCGATCACCCGGCGGCACACCGGCGAGTACGCGGTCCGCCCCTACGTCGAGCGGCACCACGCCCTCACGATGGACCGCGTCGCCGACTGGGCGCTGAGCCCGAGCCACAACGTGCGGCGCCTCGCGAGCGAGGGGGTGCGCCCCCGGCTGCCGTGGGCGCGGACGCTGACCCGGTTCGTCGAGGACCCGCGGCCGGTCCTCGCCCTCCTCGAACCGCTGCGCGCCGACCCCTCCCCGTACGTGCGCACGTCCGTCGGCAACAACCTGAACGACATCTCCAAGGACTCCCCGGACCTCGCCCTCGCCACCGCGACGCGGTGGCTGGAGGAGAGCCCGACGCCCGAGACCGCCTGGATCGTCCGGCACGGCCTGCGGACCCTGGTGAAGAAGGGCGACCAGCAGGCCCTGGCCCTGCTGGGAGCCACGGGCGGCGAGCACGTCCGGGTGCCCCGGCTGACGGTGACTCCCGGGACGGTGACCCTCGGGGACACCCTCGCGATCGGCTTCGACGTGGAGAACACCGACACCCGGCCGCACCGCGTCACCGTCGACTACGTGGTGCACCACGTGCGCGGCAACGGGCGCGCGCTTCCCAAGGTCTTCAAACTGGCCACCCTCGAACTCGGCCCGGGCGAGCGCCGGTCCGTGGAGAAGGCCCACGCGATCCGGGAGGTGCGGACCCGCCGCTACTACCCCGGCAAGCACACCGTCGACATCCAGGTGAACGGCCTCGTCCGCGCCACCGGCCACTTCGACCTGCACGTCTGAGCCGACCGGACCGCCGTGACCGGCGGCGGTCCTCGGGCGGCGGTCCTCGGTGGGCAGGACGGGCGGCCGGCGAGCCTGAACTACGGGCCGGTCGGTGCGCGTCGGCGAGGAGGCCATCGGGGTCGCGGTCGTGTTCCCCGCGCGTCCGGCGCTGACGGATGGTCACGAAAAGTGGCCGGAAATGCGTGCGGATGTCACCCGATGGAGCGAAGGGTGGGGCGAGGTGTAGACCCGCAGCACATGCCTACGTAGCGTGCCTGATCAATGAACGCCACTGATCGTCGGAGGAGTGGCATGCGGGTCAAGGGGGATCGTGTGGACGGTAGTTGGATGGCGTCGGGTCGGTGCCGGGAGGCGGACGCCGAGGACCTGTTCGTGGAGGGGGCGGCCCAGAACCAGGCCAAGGAGCTGTGCGTCGGCTGCACCGTGCGCGCCGAGTGCCTGGCGTACGCGCTGGACCGGCGGATCGAGCACGGCGTCTGGGGCGGCATGACGGAGCGCGAGCGCCGCGCCCTGCTGAAGCGCCGCCCCACCGTACGGGACTGGGCCGGGCTCCTCCAGGCCGCCCGCCGCGAGCACGCCGCGACCGCGGCGACCGGCGCGGGCCGGCGCACCGCCTGAGAACCCGGCGGGAGCCGTCCCGGGGGTACGCGCGCGGTGGACGTGCCGGAGACGCGGTACCGGGGGGCGCGCCGGTGGCCCGGCGGTCGGTCCGGCGCCCGTCACAGGGTGAGGAGCATCGTGTCCGAGCCGCCGTTGCGGCCCACGGGCGTGAAGCCGAGGGACGTGTAGAGGTGGACGGCGGGGTTGCCGTCCTCGACGCTGAGGCTGAGGCGGGTGGTGGAGCGGTCGGCGGCGGAGCGGATGAGGGCCGCCATGAGGGCGCGGCCGTGGCCGCGGCCGCGGTGGGCGGGCAGGACCGCCAGGGTCAGTTCGGGGACGTCCGGCGCCACGAAGCCGTAGCCGGGCGCGTCCTCCGGGAGGCGGCGCGCCCAGGCCGCTCCGACCGGTTCGCCGGTCTCCGTCTCGGCGACGACGCCGAAGTCGTCCTCGCGGGGCCAGCCGGAGAGGTAGCGGGCGGCGTGCGGGTCGGCGGCGAGCCGCTCGACGGTGAAGCGCTGCTCGCCGGTCCAGTTGTACGCCTCCAGCAGCACGTTCCAGAGGAGGGCGGCGTCGCGGGCGGTGGCGGGGCGCAGGGGCATGGGGTGCCTTCGGGGCGTGAGGGGGCGGCGGGGAGGCGGTCTCGGCCCGTCGGGAGCTGGAGGTGCCGGATGAGCATGAGGACGTTGCGGGCCGCGGCGACCGCCGACGCCACCGTCAGGTGGACGGCGAGGCTGGGGCGTCCGCGTGGCCTCCACGGTACGGCGACGAGCGCGCCCAGCACCGTGATGACGACCGCGTGCGGGCGCACGTTGTCGGTCCAGGCGATGCCGAGGGCCTCCTCGAAGGACGGAACGGGCCTATGCGGCCGGGGTCTTCGGGAGTCGGCGGGTCCATGACGGGACCGTATCCGATGGCCCGTCAGCCCGCTGCGTCGCCCCGGACCGTCAGCGGGGCCCGGACCGGTCTCCCTCCGGCCCCAGGTCCAGCGTCCAGTTCTGGCCGATCAGGTCGTGGCCGAAGCTGTGGTGGGGTTCCTCGTCGGCGAGGGTGAAGCCGAAGCCCTGGTAGATCCCGCGGGCCGCCACCAGGACGTCGTTCGTCCACAGGGTCACCTGCTCGTATCCGGCCGCGCGGGCGAAGGCCAGGCACTCCGCGACCAGGCGGGTCCCGAGGCGCAGGCCCCGGCCCTCCGGGGTGACCAGGAGGAGCCGCAGCCTGGCCTGGGCCGGCCGGTCGCCGCCGACCAGGAAGACGCAGCCCACGCGGCGGCCGTCCAGCTCCGCGATCCAGGCCGCCTCACGGGCCGGGTCGTGCCCGCCGGCGTAGTCGGCGACGATCCCGGCGACCAGCGCCTCGAAGTCGGTGTCCCAGCCGAACTGCCGGTGGTACTCCTCGCCGTGGGTCATCACGACCCACCCCAGGTCGCCGGGGTGGGTGGCGCGGCGCACGGCGATCCGCGTCTCGTCCTGCTGTGTCATGGGCTGTTCTCCCGGACCCGTGGTTCTCGCCCCGCACTCTGCGGCGCGGCACTGAAACAGTCGTTTCAGTTACGTTAGGCTAGCCACGTGCCCCAGAGAACGCCAACCCCGTCCGCCCGGCAGACCGAGCTGCTGGAGGCGGCGTACGCGTACGCCCTCGCCCACGGCCTGGCCGACCTGTCGCTGCGCCCGCTCGCCGAGGCCATCGGCTCCAGCCCCCGGGTCCTGCTCTTCCTCTTCGGGAGCAAGGACGGCCTGGTCCGCGCCCTGCTGGCGCGGGCCCGGGCGGACGAGGTGGCGCTGCTCGGCCGGGCCAGGGAGCCCGAGGCCCCGGTCGGGCTGGTGCCGGCCGTCGAGCGGGTCTGGGCGTGGCTCGCGGCGGAGGAGCACCGGCCGCTGCTGCGGCTGTGGGCGGAGGCGTACACGCGCTCCCTCGTCGAACCGGACGGGGCCTGGGCCGGGTTCGCCCGGGCGACCGTCGAGGACTGGCTCGCCGCCCTGGCCGACTGCCAGCCGCCGTCCGAGCGCGACGGCGAGGCCGGCGCCGTCCGTCGTACCCTCGCCCTCGCCGTCCTGCGGGGCGCCCTGCTCGATCTCCTCGCCACGGACGACGAGCGGCGCGTCAGCGCAGCCGTCGCGCACCAGCTGGCGCTGCTGCGGAGCTGAGACGGCCCGGGACGCCGCTCGGGCGGGTCAGGGCAGCAGCCGCCGGTACAGGGCCGCGTACCGGGCCCGGAAGCGCTCGGGCGTGAAGTCGCGCCGCACAGTGGCCCGGCCCTGCTCGGCGAGGCTCTGCCACCACCACGGGCGGTCGAGCAGCTGGCGCAGCAGATGGCCCGCGCGGTGGGCGTCGCCCGGCGGGGTGCGCAGCACGGCGTCCCGCAGGACGGCGAACTCCGGCAGGTCGCTGAGGATGACCGGCCGCCCCGTGGCCAGCGCCTCCAGGACGGTCAGCGGGATGTCCGCCTTCCCGCCGAGGTCGCGGGGGAGGAAGAGCAGGACGTCGGAGGCGGCCAGCAGCCCCTGCACGTCGTCGACCCGGCCGAGGACGTCCGTCCCGAACAGCCCTTCCCGCGCGGCCCGTTCCCGCAGCCCCCGCTCCAGCGCGGGCACGTCCTGGCCGGGCCGCCCCCGCAGCGCGAGGAGCAGCCGCATCCGCGCCCCGGCCCGTACGGCCACGGCGGCGGCCCGGATCGCGTCGGACGCGCCGCCCAGCGGGTCGTGGTGCCCGGTCACCAGGACGGTGGGCGGTCCGTCGACCGGCCGGGGCACCAGCGGCCACCGGTCCAGCCGGATCATCGGCAGCACGACGGCCACGTCGCCGAAGCCCGCGCCGCCCAGCTGGCGCGCCGTGACGTCGGAGAGGGCCACCGTCGTCCCCAGCGGACGGGCCCGGTGCAGCAGGTCGGGCTCCGCCACCCCGGGCACGGTGTGCAGCACCGGGGTGCCGCCGATCAGCCGGGGCCAGACGCGCGAGAAGCGCGGGTAGCCGGGCCCGATCGTCATCACGACGTGCGCGAGGTCCGCCCCCCGGGCCAGCGGCACGCTGCGCAGGGCCACCTGGAGCCGCTGCCGCCCGTGCGCCAGGCCGTCCCGGGAGTACACGGGGACGGGCCGGCCGCCCACGACGGGGGAGGGCCCCGACCGCCTCGGCCGGCGCGCGAACCACACGAAGTCCGCCTCCGTCATCACCTCGGCGACCGCCGAGGCCAGCGCGATGTCCGTACCGTCCCGGCCGTCCAGCGGGCCGGGGGTGACGAGGAGGACACGGGGCCGCCGGGTCGCCGGGACCATCACGCGCTCCCGGTCGCGGGCCGCGCGGGCCCGCCGCGCGGCGGCCTGCGGGCGGTGGAGGCCGGCGACGCCTCGGGGGAGGAGGAGCGCGGGTGGGCGCCGGTCATGGCGGGCTCACCTCGCGCCACGGCGGGCGAGGGACGGGGGAGGGCGGCGCGCCGTCGAGCAGCCGGCGGGTCAGCGACAGATAGCGGTCGGTCGTCAGGGACCAGGGGCGGGCCCGGGACGTGGCGAGCGCGTCGTGGCCGAGCCGTCGGCGCCAGGGCGAGTCCGAGGCCAGCCGGCGCATGGCCTCCGCCAGCGCCTCGACCTCGAACGCCGGGACGGCCACGCCGCCGCCGGCCCCGGTCCAGCGCAGCCCCGGCAGGTCGAAGTGGAGGACGGGCTTGCCGTGGGCCATGGCCTCCAGGGCCACCAGGCCGAAGGCCGCGTGCCGCGACGGCATCACGACGAAGCAGCAGTCGGCGAGGAGCCGCTCCTTGTGCTCCTCGGTGACGTGCCCGAGCCGGCGGACGTCCCCGCCGCGCGCCTCCCGCGCGAGGAGCCGGTCGAGCGCGCGCTCCTCGGCCCTCGTGCCGCCGCCGGCGATCAGCAGCGGCATCGCCGGGTTCGCGCGGGCGTGGGCCTCCAGGAGCAGGTCGAGGCCCTTGCGCCGGATGTCCGGGCGCCCGAGGAAGAGGACGAAGCCGTCGTCGTGGGGCCGCTCGCCGGGCGGCCGCGGGGCCACCCCGGCGGGGATCACCTCGACGTCCGTCCGGCGGCCGAGGCTCCGCACGGCCGCCGCGCCGGCGTCGTCGGGGACCACCAGGGCGCGGTACCGGCGCAGGCCGATCCGCTCCACGAGGGAGAACGGCGGGCGGCAGCCGCGCCCCGGGGCGCCGCCGCGGCCCGGGCCGATGCCGACCACCGGGGCCCGGGTGAACAGCGGCAGGAGGCCGCCGGGGAACGGCGGGGCGAGGCTCTCCAGCCACAGGTCGTGCGGGACGCGGCGGGCGGCGAGCGGCAGCAGCGCCCGGAACAGCAGCCGGCCCGCCCGGTGGCCGGCGCGGTGCACCGGGAGCCGGCGGCGGATCACCCGGCCGTCGACCGGCGCCGACCGGCGGGAGCCCGCCGTGACGACGGTGACGTCGCACTCCTCCGCCAGCCGTCGGGCGACCTTCCCGACGACCACCGCGTGGCCGCCCCGGTGCTCCGCGTCGCCCGGGTCGTCGAAGACCGACAGCACCACCCGAGGGCGGGCGGTCACCGGGCCGGGGCCGGGCAGACGCTCCCGCACCAGCCGCAGGGCGTCGTCGGCCGTCGACCGGGGCGCCGGACCGGAGCGCAGCCGGACCAGGGGCGGCCCCGGCGCGCCGGCCCAGCGCCGGTACCGCCGCCCGGTCTCCTCCAGTCCCGCGCGCGTGTGGTCGGGATCGCGGGCCAGCAGCACGTCCGGCTCGGCCTCCAGGAGCAGGGCGAGGTCGCACCGGCCCGCCGACCTCAGGAACCGGCGTGCCGGGAGGCCGTCCGGGGCGGGGTCGTACGCGACCAGCCCGTCGAGCGGGCCCCGGTCCGCGAGCACGAGCGAGGGCCGCCGCCCCCGGGCGTTCCGGGCCGCCCGGCGCCGCGCCGCCGCCAGCCGCGCGGACAGCTCGGCGGCGTCCACGAAGCCGTGCGCGCGCTCCAGGAACGCCCGGCCGGAGCGGCCCGCACGGGCCCGGGGCTTCCCGGGGTCCTCCGGGCCCGGGGTCGGGGCGTGCCGTCGGCACAGCACGCACCCGTGGCTGTGAGCGATCTCCACGGTGAAGCCGTCCTCCCGGAGCATCGGGGCGAGCCGGCGGACGAGGGCGGACTTCCCCACGCCCCCGGGGCCCGACACGACGACGACGAACGGGTCCGCGGCCCCGGTCACGGGACGGCCCTCCTCGGCCGGTCCGCGGAGGCCCGCCCGCGCGGCGGCGGCACGGAGCGGCGGTCGTCCGACAGGGGGAGGGCCCCGGCGGACGTCCCGGGTCCGGTGCGCCGCGCGGCGGCGGTCCGTCGTACGGAGGTCATGACGGACGCCCCTCGCCGCTGCCGATCAGCAGGTCCCGCCGGGAGGCGAGGGTGACCGCGCCGTCGTGGACCCCGAGCCGGCGCAGCGCCCGGGCGGCGCGCGCCTCGTCGCAGCCGTGCAGGAGCAGCCGGAAGTCGTCGCCGCGGCGGGCGTAGTCGTCGGTCTGGCGCAGCGTCCGCCGGATGGCGCGTTCCATCGCGTCCCCGTCGGCGACCCGGAAGCGGCCGGCCGCCGTGAGGTCGTTCGGCCGCCGCCGCGACCTGCGGTGCCTGCGGAGCCGACGGCTCTCCTCCAGCACCACGGCGGCCAGCCGCTCGGCACTGGCGTCCCAGGAGAAGCGGGCGGCCCAGGCGCGGCAGCCCGCCCCGTACCGTTCGCGCAGCGCCGGGTCCGCCAGCTCCTCCAAGGCGTCCGCGACGCCCTCGGCGAGGTCGGCGCCGGGTGCCAGCAGCCAGCCGTTGCGCCGGTGCTGCACCGCGTCGCGCGGCCCCGGCACGTCGTACGCGACGGCGGGGGTGCCGACGGCGTTGGCCTCGATGACGGTGAGGCCCCAGCCCTCGGCCGAGGAGGGGACGACGGTCAGCCACGCCCGCGCCAGCAGCTCCTGCTTGCGCCGCTCGTCCACGTGCCCGTGGAACGTGACGGCGCCGTCCGCTCCCGTGGCGGCGGCGAGGGCGCGCAGCCGGTCCCGTTCGGAGCCGTCCCCGCAGACGTGCACCCGGAGTTCGGGGAAGCGCGGGAGCAGCGCGGGCACCGCCCGGATCACCAGCTCGACCCGCTTGTGCGGGACCAGCCGGCTCACGACGGTGAGGGTCGGGGTGTCGGCGCGGGGCGCGACCGGGTGCGCCGGGGGAGCGGGGCCGCCGTTCGGGACGACGTACACCGGATCGGCCAGGCGCAGTTCGCGCCGGGTGTCCTCGCGGGTCGACGGCGAGGACACGACCACGGGCCGGCCGCGGTAGACCACGCGGCCGGCGTGCTTCTCCAGGAGCCGGCCGAGGCTGCTGAGGGGCCAGCGGAAGTGGTCGTCGAACCGCTGCCGGTGGATGTGGTGGATGACGCGCACGGTGGCGGTGCGGCGGCCGGTGAAGAGCGGCGAGAAGAACGGGATCGCGTTCTGGAAGTCGACGACCGCGTCGTAGCCGTGCCGGTGGCGCAGCAGATGGCGGGCGGCCGCCGGGTAGACGCCGTAGGGGCCGCCGACGCGCACGATCCGCACCCCGTCGGCCACGCCGAGCGGGGCGGAGCCGGGGTACCGGGCGGTGAACAGCGTGACCTCGGCGCCCGCGGCGGCGAGCCGGCGGGCGAGCGCGAAGCAGTAGACCTCCGCTCCGCCCGCCTGCGGATGCCAGGGGTCCCGTCGGTTGAGCAGGAGCACCTGGGCCCGGGCGAGCTGGGACAGGTTCCTGGCGGTCACGACGTCACCTCGCGCGGCAGAGGCGGACGGGACCGGTCGGCCGTGACCGCGCGGGGGCGGGCCGGCGGTGGCCGGAAGCGGGCACGCGGGGACGCCTCACCGCGCGGACGGCGGGGTGGGGGCGAGAGCGGCGGAAGCGGGGGATCGGCGGCCGGCGGGCCGTCGGCGGCGCCCGAGCCCGACGAGTGGCGGCGGGCTCCCGAGCGGTTGCCCGTGGAGCGGGAGCGCCTGCGGCGGCGCGGTGCGATCCGGCGGCGGCCGGTCAGGGGGCGGACGACGGGCGCGGCCCGCAGCACGCGGTCGGAGCGACGGCGGCCGGGGCGGCGGGCTCCTCCGACGGGACCGCCGGGGCGGGGGCCGCACGAAGGCCAGTCGGTCGCTCGTCGCAGCGGATGCGGGGCGGGCGACGCGAAACGGGGTTCCTGGAGTGAGGACACCGAGGGCCTCTTCCGGATCGTCTTCGTGCTGCTGCCTGTTCTCTCCACTCTAGGCACGTTCCTCCGGGCGTCAACCGCGCCGGTGCCGGGCGACGAGTCTGAGCAGCGCGTTCCGGGGGCGTTCCCGCCACAGGACGCGCAGGATGCGCCGCCCCTCGTGGAAGGTCCTGGCGGTCGTCTTCCGGGCGGGGCCCGGTGCCTCCCGGCTCGGCACCTCGGCGATCCGCAGGCCGTAGTGCAGGGCGTGGACGACGATCTCGGGGCCCACCAGCTCGGGGGGTTCCGGCTGTTCCTCCAGGAGGGGCAGGAATTCCCGGCGGAAGGCGCAGAATCCGTACCACACGTCGGTCAGTTGCTGACCGTAGAGACATCGGGCCGTGACGAGCAGAAAGCGGTGTCCCATTCTGCGGAGCGGCGGATACGCGGTGCATTCGCCGCCCGCGATGAAACGGGAACCCTTGACGAAGTCGAAGCCGTGGTCGAGGTAGTACAGGAAATGCGGGATGTCGTCGGGGGACATGCTGCCGTCGGCCTGGATCAGGACGATGCGGTCCCCCCACGCGATGTCCGGCCAGCGGTGGGGCCGGCCCGGGCCGGGCGCCTCGACCGTCACCACCTCGTCCACGGAGCCCGGGAGCCGGTCGAGGAAACGGCCGGGATCGGGATCGCCGGGATCGACGAGGACCACCAGGCTCACGGTGTCACGCCCCGGCGACCCGCCACGGTCCGTGGACCGGCGCAACGGATGAGTGACCAATCGGAACACCTCCGGCCCCGAGGAGCGGGGACATTCCATGATGCTTCTCCGGCCGCCCGGTGGTCAATGAGAGGGAAATCCCGCGCACCGGAAAGGAATGATCGCGGAACCGTCGACCCTGGCCGTCACGCGAATCGGTACTAGAATCTCCATCATGGCCGGAAAGATCGAGGATTACGCCCTGATCGGTGATCTCGAGACGGCTGCACTCGTCGGCAGGGACGGGGCGATCGACTGGTTGTGCGTGCCCCGTTTCGACTCGCCCGCCAGCTTCGCGGCGCTGCTCGGCACCGAGTCCCACGGACAGTGGTGGATGGGCCCGGCCGATCGTCCGACCGCCGGCCGGCGGTCGTACCGCGGGGAGACGCTCGTCCTCGACACCGTGTGGGAGACCGTCGGAGGCGCCGTCAGGCTGACGGACTTCATGCCGCCGCGGCGTCAGTTCCCGTGCGTCATCAGGATCGTGGAGGGCATCTCGGGGCACGTCCAGATGCGCGGTGAGTTCGGCCCGCGCTTCGACCACGGCCGGGTCGTGCCGCGCAACTGGGAGGCCGGGGAGCGCGCGATGCGCTCCGTGGCCGGGCCCGACGCCATGTCGCTGCTCTGCGAGCAGCCGGTGGACATGTCCGTCACGGAGACCGGGGCGTCGCTCCGGTTCTCCGTGTCGGCCGGCCAGCGCCTCGGGTTCGTCCTGCGCTGGACCCCCTCGCACCTCGCCGACACCGACGTGCCCGTCCCCGACTCCCGGGCGGCCCTCGACGAGACCCTCCGCTTCTGGCTCGCCTGGTCGGCGAAGTGCCGCTACGAGGGGCCCGCCCGCGAGGCGGTGATCCGCTCGCTCATCACCCTGAAGGCGCTGACGTACGCGCCGACGGGCGGCATCGTCGCCGCGGCCACCTGCTCCCTCCCGGAACACCCCGGTGGCGAACGCAACTGGGACTACCGGTTCTGCTGGCTCCGCGACTCCGCCTTCACCCTCTCCTGCCTGATGCGCAGCGGCTACCGCGAGGAGGCGACCGCCTGGAACGCGTGGCTGATCCGCACCATCGCCGGCGAACCCTCCGACCTCCAGCCGGTGTACGGGATCTGCGGGGAGCGGCGGCTGGGCGAGCGGTCCGCCCCGTGGCTGCCCGGGTACGAGGACTCCTCGCCGGTCCGCATCGGCAACGCCGCCGCCGACCAGGTGCAGCTCGACGTCTACGGCGAGGTGATGAACACCCTCTACTCGGCGCTGCGTTCCGGAGTGACCCTCGACGCCCGGATGCGCAGCCTGATCGTCTCGTTCATGGACCACGTGGAGAAGCGCTGGCAGGACCCCGACGAGGGGCTGTGGGAGGTCCGGGGCCCGCCCCGCCACTTCGTGCACTCCAAGGTGATGTCCTGGGTCGCCGCCGACCGCGCCCTGCGCTTGGCCCGCGTGATGGGGCTGCGCTCGCGCGAACCGCGCTGGCGGCGGATGCGGGACCTCGTCCGGCGCGAGGTGTGCGAGCGGGGCTGGGACGAGGGCCGGCGCTCCTTCGTGCAGTACTACGGCTCCCGCCGGATCGACGCCTCCGCCCTGCTCCTGCCCAAACTGGGCTTCCTGCCGCCCGGCGACCGGCGGGTGCGCGACACCGTCGAGGCGGTGCGCCGGCTCGACCACGGCGGCTTCCTGCGCCGGTACGAGGTCGAGGAGGCCCGCGGCGGCGCGGTCCACGAGGTGGACGGCCTGCCCGGCGGCGAAGGGGCCTTCCTCGCCTGCTCCCTGTGGTACGCGGACGCCCTGTCCCTCGTCGGGCGCGGCGACGAGGCGCGCGACGTCTTCGACCGCGTGCTGTCCGTCCGCAACGACGTCGGCCTCCTCTCGGAGGAGTGGGACCCGGTGGGGCGGCGTCAGCTGGGCAACACGCCGCAGGCGTTCAGCCACGTCGCCGTCGTCAACACGGCCTTCGTGCTCGACGACATCCGCGCCGGCGCGCGGGGTCAGCGGTCCGCGCGCACGGCGTGCAGCAACAGGATGCCGGTGTCGCCGTAGTCGGGCAGGGTGGGGTCCTTCTCGACCCGCCGGATCTCCAGCCGCCGGGTGTGCGGGGCGAACGCCTCGCGGACCACCCCGGCGTCGACCGGGCAGGCCGGCCAGAGCGGGCCGGTGCCGATCCGGTAGCTCGGCATGTTCTCCATGAACGCGGCCAGCAGGTGCCCGCCCGGCCGCACGCAGCGGGCGAAGTCCCCGCAGAACCGGGCGAACTCGGCGTGGTCCTCGGTGACGCTCTCGGCGACGAAGGACATCGAGCCGAGGCCGTACGCGTTCCGCCGCACGGCCCGCACGTCGCCCCGCACCGCGGTCACCCCCCGCAGCGCCGCCGCCAGGGTGCGCGGCAGGGCCGGGTCGAGGCGTCGGCACAGGGCGTAGAACGGCTGCCAGCTCGGGTCGGGACCCTTCCGCAGCTGCGCGCGGAGGTAGGCGTGGCCGGCCGCGCCGGGCTCCAGCGCGTCGACGGCCCGGCACGCGGTGGCGGCGGGCATGAGCGGGTACAGGTTGGGTCCGGCGCCGAACTCGACGGACCGTTCCACACTGCCCGGTCCGAGGCGCCGGTAGAGGGCCGCGTGGTGCCGGATCACGGCGACGTCGCAGGGGTGCAGCGCCCGGTAGTTCTCCGCCAGGTACTCCTCGACGGGCCAGGCGTCCCAGTCGGCGTCGGCGTTGCGCCGGGGCGTCGTCACCGCCGTCCCGCCCCGCTCGCCGCCCGCTTCTTCAGCGGGAAGCGTTCGTCGAGGCCGGTGAGGGTCCGCAGCAGGTCGTCGATCTCCTCGTCCGAGTTCGCCGCCGTGATCTGGATCCGGAACCCCACCTGGTCGCGGGGGACCAGCGGATACGCGGCGAGCGTGACGTAGACGCCCTGGTCCCACAGGTACTCGGCGACGCCGTTCAGGTCCTCGGCGCGTTCCAGGGGCAGCTCGACGATGGGCAGGCCGTCGGTGTTCGGCGTGGCGGCCCCCAGCCGCCGCACGTGGCGCAGCACCCGGTCGGTCTTGCGGTACAGGTCGGCGCGGATCGCGTCGCCCCGCCGGTCGTTGACGTCGAGTCCGGCGAGCGCCGTGGCCAGCGAGGCCGTGGGGGAGGGGCCGGAGTACAGGTACGGGCCGGCGGCGACCTTCAGGTGCTCCTTCACCTCGGTGGGGGCGGTGAGGAAGGCCAGCAGGGAGGAGTACGCCTTGGAGAAGCCGCCGACCAGGACGGTGCGGTCGTAGTCGAGGTCCAGGTGCCGCACGATGCTGTTGCCCCGGCTGCCGTACGGCGAGCTCTCGTCGGACCGGCGCTCGCCGATGACGCCGAACCCGTGGGCGTCGTCCACGTACAGCGTCGCGTCGTGCTCGGCGCAGATCCGTACCAGCTCCCGGAGGTCCGGCAGATTGCCCGTCATGCTGTTGACGCCGTCGAGGCACACCAGCCGCGGCCCCCAGCGGGGCGTCGCCCGCAGCAGCGTCTCCAGCTCGTCGGGGCTCTCCGCCCGGAAGCGCCGCAGGGCCGCGCCGTTCGCCCGGGCGACGAGGCAGCCGTCGTACACCGTGCGGTGCGCGCGGTGTTCGACGAAGAGGTGCCCGCCCTCGGCGAGCACCGGGATCACCGAGGTGTGGATCAGGGTGATGGTCGGGAGCAGCAGGGAGTCGGGCGCGCCGAGCAGTTCGGTGAGCCGCTCCTCGATCTCCGGGTACAGCCGGGGGTTGCCGATCAGCCGGGACCAGCTGGGGTGGGTCCCCCACGCGCGGACCTGCGGATCGATGGAGTCCATGATCTCCGGGTCGAGGTCCAGGCCGAGGTAGTTGCAGGACGCGAAGTCGGTGAGCCACTGCCCGCCGCTGCGGATGCGGCGGCCCTCCACCTGGTCGATGACGGCGTCGCACATCCGCGCGGTGTGCTGGAGCCGGCCGAGGTCCTCCCAGCGCTGCCGGTGGCGCCGGACCGGGACCGAGGCGCGCCGGGTGAGCGGGCCGAGGACCGGCGCGGGGTGCGTCCGCCCCGGCGGGACCGCCAGGAAGTCCTCCGCCTCGTCCGCGGTCATCGGCTCGGCGAAGAGGAAGCCCTGCCCGTAGCCGCAGCCCATGGCGGTCAGCAGGTCCCGCTGCGCCTTGGTCTCGATGCCCTCGGCGATGACCTGGAGGCCCAGCACGTCGGCGAGGCGCACGATGCCCTCCACGATGGCCACCTGCTGGCCGTCGGTGACGATCTGGTCGATGAACGACTTGTCGACCTTCAGGATGTCGAGCGGGAACTCCCGCAGGTAGCTCAGCGACGAGAAGCCCGTCCCGAAGTCGTCGATGGCTATGGAGGCGCCGAGTTCCTTGAGGGACCGCATGGTGTCCCGGATCTGCTCGTCGCGCCGCATCAGCACCGACTCGGTGAGCTCCAGGGTGAGCGAGCCCGCGCCGAGCCCGAAGCGGTCCAGGACGTGGCGGACGTTGCCGACGAACCCGGTGTCGCGGAACTGGCGCGCGGACACGTTGACGTTGATCCGCAGCCGCTCCGCCTCGGGCCGGGTGTGCCGCCAGCGGGCGGCGTCCCGCGCGGCCTGGTTGAGCACCCAGGTGCCGAGCTGGAGGATCTGGCCGGTCTCCTCGGCCAGGGCGATGAACTGTTCGGGCGGGACCATGCCGCGCCGGCGCGGCCACCGCACCAGCGCCTCGAAGCCGGTGACGTTCCCGCTGCCGATCTCCACGATGGGCTGGTAGCGCAGCTCGAAGCCCTCCTCGGCGATGGCGTCGTAGAGACCGGCCTGGAGGTCGTGGCGGGCCTCCATCCGGGCGTGCAGGGCCGGCCGGTAGCTCTGCCACTGCCGCTTGCCCGCGGACTTCGCCGCGTACAGGGCGAGGTCCGCGTGCCCGATCAGCGACTCCGCGTCGTCGGCGCCGGTCGCGGTGGCCACCCCGACGCAGGCCGAGATGCCGGCGGATCCGTTGGAGAGCGGGAAGGGCCGGCCGAGCGCCTGCACGACCTGTTCGGCGAGGGCGTCGGCGTCGCGCGGCTCCCTGGCCCCCTCGACCAGCAGCGCGAACTCGTCGCCGCCGATCCGGGCCGCGGTGTCGCTGCGGCGCAGGGTGGAGCTGAGCCGGCGGGCCACGGCGACGAGCAGCTCGTCGCCGACGGAGTGCCCCATCATGTCGTTGACCAGCTTGAAGTCGTCGAGGTCGATGAAGAGCACGCTGGTCACGGCGGACTTGCGGCGGTCCCGCAGCAGCGCCTGCCCGATGCGTTCCACCAGGAGGATCCGGTTGGGGAGGCCGGTCAGGGCGTCGTGGAACGCCCGGTGCATCAGCTCCCGTTCCAGCGTCCGCTGCTGGGTGACGTCACGCAGCGTGAGGACGATGCCGCCCACGGTGGGGTCGTCGCGCAGGTCGCTGCAGCGCACCTCGACCTCCGGGGTGGAGCCGTTCGGACCGAGCATGCTCCAGTTGTCCAGGACCTGGCCGTCGTGCGGGCTGCGGGCCCGAGTGAGGGCGCCTGCCGCCCTCATCCGGTCCTTCGGGTGGACGAGGTCGCTCAGCGGGGCGTCGGCCGGTGGGACGGCACCCAGCATGGTCTCCGCGGCGGGGCTGGCGTACTGCACGCTGTCGTCGTCGCCCAGGATGAGGATCACGTCCGAGGCGTTGTGCACCAGGGCCCGGAAGTACGCCTCGCTGTCGCGCTTGGTGATCTCCTCGCTGAGCCCGACGCGTTCGAGGGCGAGCGCCGTCTGGAAGGCGAGGGACCGCATCGGGTCCTGGACCTGCCGCAGCGCGGGGGCGGGCGCCGCGAGGACCAGGGCGCCGAGCGGCGGCCGGGTCGACGCGCCCGGTCCTCCCGGCAGCAGCGGGCACAACAGGGCGGTGGGGAAGGGCCGGAGCGCCGCCCGGGCGTCGGGCCCCAGCTGGGCGACCGGCAGGTGCCGGATCTCCGGCCCGGTGGGCCCGGTGGCGGGGCGGGCCCCGTCGTCCAGGAGCCACGACCCGTTCTCGCTGGGGGCGGGCACGGAGCGCAGGCCCCGCGCGCGGTCGAGCACGAGGAGCCGGGAGACGTGCTCCGTCGAGCCGAAGAGCGCGTCGGCGGCCCGGGTGATGGCGGTGGCGACCTCCCCACGGGTGCGGGCCGAGACCAGCAGGGCGGCGGCGACCTGGAGGCTCCGCTCGCGGGCCAGCGTCTTGCGGTTCTCGACGACCAGCAGCCACAGGCGCAGCAGCACCAGCAGGAACATGCCGGCGGAGACGGCGGCGATGACGGGGGCGTCCCGGACGGAGCCGTTCAGGGCCTGCGCGAGGAGCACGGCGGGGGCGACCAGCGCGGCGAGGGCGAGCACGGCGAGGCGTCGGCGGATCCGGACGCGCGGCGGCTCCGACCGAGGCTCGGTCAGCCGCACCATGGAGGGGTGCAGGGCCGCGAACCCCCAGGCGGTGAAGTACAGCACCCACCCGAGGTCCATGGGGGTGCCGACCTGCCAGGTGTTCTGGAGCTGGAGGTACCCGTACAGCACGTCCGAGGCGAGCAGCCCGACGGCACCGAGGGCGAGCAATTGGACGGCCCGGTCCCGCAGCCCGCCGAGGACGAAGCGGGTCAGCATGGCGAGGACCAGGATGTCGCCGAGGGGATAGGCGATGGAGATGGCCCGCTCCACCCAGGTCAGTCCGTCCGACATGCCCAGCGGGCTGATGAGGAACACCCAGGACAGCACGGCGAGTCCGGTGGTCAGCAGCAGCGCGTCGAGGAGCGCGGAGAGGTCGTGCCCCTGGTAGCGGTACTTCAGGAACCCGAAGATGCCGGCCGCGAAGAGCGGGTACGTCGCGAGGTAGAAGACGTCGGCCAGGGACGGGAAGGGGTTGGGCTGCTCCAGGTACGACTCGATGATGTTGTACGTCGAGTCCCCGGCCACGAAGGTGAAGTTGGCGCAGGCGAGCACCCACCAGGGCCAGCGGTGCGCGGGCCGGTAGAGGTGGACCCCGGTGAGCATCATGGCGACGCTGCCGAGACCCATGATCGCCCAGGTGGTGGTGTGCCGCTCCGGCACGTTGAGGTACACGACGGTGGCGACGGCGGCGACGGCGGCGTAGCCGATCGCCAGGACACGGCCCTTGTGGGCGGCCCGGTCGCGAGCCGGTTCCACCGACTCGGCCGGCTCCCCGGGCCCGGGTGGGGGTGGGGGCATGGCTTCCTCCGCGCCTGGGCGCGTCTGGGTCCGATGCGAGGCCCGGCCTTCGCCTGATCGGCCGCCGGCCTCCCACTGCATGGCCACCGTCCATTATGTCCCGATCCCTTCGGCCCTGCGCGACGTGCCCGGACCGCCCGGACGGGGGTGAGGCAGAGTGAGGGCATGACGACGTACGAGACGATGGCGTATCACCTGGAGACCGAGCGGCTGATCCTGCGCCCGTGGGCCGAGTCGGACGCGGAGGACTTCTGCGCGCTGCTCTCCGAGCGCGAGAAGGGATCGCCCACGGTCGAGAAGAGCCGGAAGGGGATCGTCGAACTCCTCGCGGCGACCGAGACCACCGGCATCGCCCTGCTGCCGATCCAGCGCCGGGAGGAGGGCGACTTCATCGGCTACTGCGGGCTGATCGTCGGGCGCGCCTCGCTGGACGAGCCCGAGATCGCCTACGAGCTCTTCCGCCACGCGCACGGCCGCGGTTACGCCACGGAGGCGGCCGGCGCCGTGCTGCGGGCCGCGGCCGCGACCGGGCGGACGCGCCTCTGGTCGACCGTCGGCACCTGGAACGCCCCGTCCCTGCGCGTCCTGGAGAAGCTCGGCTTCGAGCGGGACCGCCTCTCCGTCGAGGAGAACGGCGAAGTGGCCTGGCTCACCCGCGCGTTGCCGTGACCCCGGTCCGCGCCGGGTGGCTTCGAAGCCGCCGGGGCGGTGGTGCGGCCGGGTGAGCGCGGGCGGCGGGCCGGTCCGGGCCCGGGGCGACGGGTCGTCGCGGAGGCCGACGGCCCTCTCGGCCGGTCGCGTCGCGCGACGGGCCGCCGTCCGGGGGACCCTCTCCGCAGGTTCACCGGTTTCGCGGAGCGTCGTGTCACCATCCGGGCCCCGGCTCGTTGAGCGCGGCGTGAACGACACCCTCATGCGCGGACGGCTGTCCGCCGCGGTCCTGGTCACCGCGCTCACCCTGAGCCTGTCGGGCGTGGCGCACGCGGGGGAGGACGCGCCGGGCCCGGACCGCGGGACCTGTCCGTCCGAGGCGGAGATCTTCGCCACCGACAACACCGCGATCATCACGGACCCGGACGACCCCCGCCTCCGGACCCGGCTCGTCCGCTTCGGCCACGAGGTGCGCCGGATCATCCGCGCCCACGGCGCGGAGTCCGGCCCCTCCACCCTCCTGGAGGGCGTCTTCTGGTCCTCCGACCTCCAGCGGGCCACCTACGAGCGCTCCCGCGAGTTCGAGGTCGACCGGGTCGGCCGCGACGGCCTCCACCACATCGCCGGCGTCATCGCCAAGCGGTACCGGCAGGAGTCGGTCCTCACCTTCCGCTGCCTGCCGAGGACCTCGCCGGAGACGGACGCGGTCCGGATCCGGGCCGAGGGCGTCAGCCCGACCCGGCTGCACGACGCGCTCGTCGCCGACCCCGAGGCCCGCGAACGGCTCGGCGGGGGCTCGACCACCCTCGACGGGCAGCTGGTCCTCGTCGCCCCGCTCGCGGACCTCGCGCTCGCCCGGAAGTTCACCCAGGACCTGGGCGTCGACTGGAACACGACCGAAGTGCGGTACGGCGACGAGGAGTTCGTCAGCTGATCCGGGACGGCACGCGCCCCGCGCCACGGGGCGTCGCCGTCACCTCCACGCGGCGGCCGGCTCCGCGACCGCCGCGTCCCCGTCGGCCCGCGGCAGCCGGGTCAGAGCCCACCCCAGCAGCACCACCACGTACCCGCACAGCACGGCGAGACCGGCCCACCACGGCAGCGGGAAGTATCCGGCCGACGGCGCGTAGTGGGCCGTGACCTGCGGATACGGGACCAGGGTCTGCCGGGTGCCGAAACCGGCCGCCGGCGTGACCCGCAGCAGCCACCGCGCGAGCCCGTCGGCGAGCAGCGGAACGGACGTCACGACGTAGGGCACCGCGATCGCCAGGACGGCGACGGGAAGCGCGAACCGGGCCCGCCGCAGCAGGGAGCCGAGCGCGACGGCGAGCACGGCGGCGAGGGCGAGCGCGGCGGCCGTGCCGACGACGACGCGCACGGTGGTGGGCGCCGGGACGGCGAGGACGGGAATCCCGTTCCCCTTCAGGATCGCCGCACCGGCCGGGACCGTGATCCCCACGGCGAGGAGACCGGTCACGAAGGTCACGGCGCCGACGACGGCCGCCCGGGCCGCGAGCTCCGGGCGGGTGAGCCCCGCGCCGCCGCCGGCGGTCGCGAAGCGCACCGCCACCACCAGCACGACGAGCAGGGCGAGGGACAGGCCGCCCAGCGTGCCCTCCACCGGACGGTTGCCGTTCTCCGTGCCGCCCGGCCCGATGTCGCCGACGCCGGTGACGGTGACCGTGCCGTCCTTCTCCACCGCCCCGGACGCCCGGTGGTCCCGCTCCCACTCGGTCTCGTTCATCGTGCCGACGATGTCCGCGCGCCAGCCCGCGGAGGAGGCCCCGCCCCGGACCTCGACGCGGTCGAAGACGCCTCCCGCCTGGGTGAAGCGCACCTGCTCCGTGGCGCCGCCGAGGCCGGCCCGCCGCAGCGTCAGATCCCCCGGGGAGGTGGCGAAGAGGCCCACGCGCACGGCCCCGGGCAGACCGGACAGCCGGGCGGAGCCGACCCGCGTCCAGCGCGTGCCGTCGGCGGACTCGTAGCCGGTGACCGTGTCCCCCGACCGCGTCAGCCGCAGCCAGCGCGGCGACGCGGCGGAGACCCCGCCCGCGCTCCCCGCGATGTCGTGCCGGTAGTCGTACTGCATCCGCACGCCGTGGCTCCCGGTGAGCATCAGCGCCGCGTACGGGGAACCCTGGCGGAGCCCGTCCTTGATGATGATCCCGGCCTTCGCCCAGGGCACCAGGCCCGGGACGATCCGGTCGTGGCCGGGCGGCGGGTAGGTGATCGTGCCGGTCATGGACGTCATCCGGACCGTGATGCTGCCGTTCTCGCCGAGGTCGCGGTGGTAGAGGGCGAACTGGTCGTTGACGCGGGAGCCGTCGCGGGCGGTCGGCGCGGGGGGACAGGTGCCGTCGCAGGACGCGCGGTTGCCGGAGGCGTACAGCAGTCCGAGGAGCACGACGGCCAGCGCCGCCGCCCCCATCGCGATCAGCCGGCCCGGGCGCCGGAACCTGGTCCACTCCCCGCGGAGTCGTTCGTGGGTCGTCGTCATGGGACCTGTCTACGGACCGGGCCCTCACGCGGCCCGAACGGTCCCTGTTACACCGCTGTGAGGTCCGACGGGGCATGCTGGGGCCCGGGCAGGACGCCGACGGCGGGAAGAGGAGCATGAGCAGGTTGCGCAGCGGTACCGTCGGACGGCGCTTCACCCTCCTGTACGCCGCGGGGTTCCTCGGCTCCGGGATCGTCCTCCTCGCCCTCACCTACCTGATGTCCGGCGGGCGGATCACCGACGTCGCCCCCGGACAGGCACCGGCCGACCCGTCCGCCGGCGCCACCGCGCAGCAGGTCGCGGAGGTGCGGCGGCAGCTCGCCGAGGTCCACGCCCAGACGAGCCGGCAGTGGCTGGTCGGCTCGCTCGTGGCGCTGGTGGTGATGGCGGGCCTCTCGCTCCTCCTCGGCCGGATCCTCGCGGGCCGGGTCCTGCGGCCGCTGCGTCTGATCACCGCGGCGACCCGGCGGATCTCGGCGGAGAACCTGGACGAGCGGCTGGCCGTGGCCGGTCCCGTCGACGAGGTCAAGGAGCTCGCCGACACCGTCGACGGCCTCCTGGAACGCCTGGAGGCCTCGTTCGTCGCCCAGCGGCGGTTCGTCGGCAACGCCTCGCACGAACTGCGCACGCCGCTGGCGACGATGCGGGCGTCGCTGGACGTCGCCGTCGCCAAACCGGAACCCTCCGCGCAGACCGTGGCGCTCGCCGGCCGGCTCCGGACCGAGCTCGACCGGGTCGACCACCTGCTCGACGGCTTCCTGCTGCTCGCCCGGGCCCAGCACGGCGCCCTCGGCGACCCGGCCCCCGTGGCGCTCGACGAGCTGGCCCGGGAGGCGCTGGCCGCCCGCGCCGCCGACCTCGCCCCGAAGGAACTGACCGTCGACGACGACACCCGGGCCGGGGCCCGGACGCGCGGCAGCCGGCCGCTGCTGTCCCGCATGGTGGAGAACCTGGTCGACAACGCGATCGCGCACAACGAGGACGGCGGCACGATCCGGCTCGCCACCGCGCACGACGCGGGCGGGGCGCGCCTGGTCGTCGAGACCGGCGGCCCCGTCCTCGACCAGGAGCGGGTGGACCGGCTGACGGAGCCCTTCGAGCGGCTCGGCGCCGACCGGACGGGCTCGGAGGGGAGTTCGGGCCTGGGACTGTCGATCGTCGCCGCGATCGTCGCGGCGCACGGCGGCCGGCTGGTCCTGCTGGCCCGGCCGGCCGGCGGCCTGCGCGTCACGGTGGAGCTGCCGGCGGCGGCCGGTACGGAGGGCTGACGGGTGAGGGTGCTGGTGGTGGAGGACGCGCGGTCCCTCGCCGAGGTGGTCGCCGAGGGGCTGCGGGACCAGGGCATGGCCGTCGACGTCGCGCACGACGGCCTGGCCGCGGCCGAGCGGCTCGACCTGAACGCGTACGACGTCGTGCTCCTCGACCGGGACCTGCCCGGCATCCACGGCGACGCCCTCTGCCAGATGATCACCGAGCGGGACGACCGGCCCATGGTGCTGATGCTGACCGCGGCCGGGGCTCCCGGCGACCGGGTCAGCGGCCTGACCCTCGGCGCCGACGACTACCTCGCGAAGCCCTTCCACTTCCCGGAGCTGATCCTCCGCGTCCGTTCCCTGGCCCGCCGCAGGCCGACCGCCCGGGCCCGCACCCTGCGCGCCGCCGGACTCGAACTCGACCCGGTGCGCCGCACCGTCCTGCGCGACGGACGGCCCCTGGACCTGTCCGTCAAGGAGTTCGCCGTCCTGGAGGCGCTGCTGCGCGCGGCCCCGGGGTTCCTCAGCACCGAGGAGCTCCTGGAGCAGGTCTGGGACGAGAACGCCGACCCGTTCACCCACACCGTGACGGTCACGGTCGGCCGGCTGCGCCGGAAACTGGGCGACCCGCCGGTCATCACGACGACGCCCGGGGTCGGCTACCGCGTCGCCGACCTGCCCCCCCGCCTGAGCGCGCGGGGCGGCCCGGCCCGGTTCAGGCCGGGGCGTCGAGGAGGTGGGGGCCGTTGTTGCGCACGTTGTTCACGGCCGGGGAGACGGCCCGGACGTCGAGACGTCCGTGGGCGGGCCGCCCGAGCAGGGCGCGGAGGTCGGCGGTGTCGTGGTGGTGGGGGTCGAGCCAGTCGGCGTAGTGGTCGGGGGAGAGGGCGAGCGGCATCCGGGGGTGGACCCGGCCGGCCGCGTCGGTCGCCTCGGTGGTGAGGATCGTGCAGGTGGTCAGCCAGGCGGCCGGATCGTCGTCGTCGGTGACGGCGGGGTCGCGCCAGTACTCGTACAGGCCCGCCATGGCCATCGGCTCGCCGTCGGCCGGGTGGATGAAGTAGGGCTGCTTGCGGGGCTTTCCCGTCGCCTCGTCCTTCACCCGCTCCCACTCGTAGAAGCCGTCGGCGGGCAGGAGGCAGCGGCGCCGGGCGAAGGCGCTGCGGTAGGCGGGCTTCTCGTGCGCCGTCTCGACCCGGGCGTTGATCATCCGGGCGCCCGCTCCGGGGTCCTTGGACCACGAGGGCACCAGGCCCCACCGCAGCGCCCGCAGTTCGCGGCGGACCCGGTCGTCGCCGTCCCGGTCCGCGCGCTCCAGGACGGCGTACACGAGGTCGGTGGGCGCGACGTTCCAGCTGGGTTCCAGGGTCTCCTCCGGCCGCCAGTCGGTCACCTGGAAGAGCCGGGTCAGCTCCTGGGGGCTGCGGGTGGAAGCGTATCGGCCGCACATGCCGCCACTCTGCCACCGGCGGCCGCACCCGCGCCGCCCGACAGGCCGGGGGAGTCGGGCGCGGGGGTGGGCCGGCCGGTGCCGGCGGGGGCTCCCACGGCCGGAACCAGGGGTCGGGCCACGCCTCGGCCGCGGCGAGCAGCGGGTAGTGGGTGGCGCCGTCGACGGCCTCGCGGATGACGTCGGCGTGGCCTCCGTGCCGGGCCGTCTCCTCGATGAGGTGGAGCAGGACCCAGCGCACCGACCATTCCCCGACCTCGGCGGGGAACCAGGGCAGCCCCCGCGGCACCGGGACGGCCTGACCGAGGTCCGCGACGCCCGCGATCACCGCGTCGGTGCGTTCGGCCGCCGCGGCGTGCTCGGCCAGGGCCCAGGCCAGGCTCTCGTGCGGAGCGAGGTGGAACTCGTCGGCGTCCGACTCGTCCGCCGCGCGCCGCGGCCCCCGGTCGCCGTGGACGATCAGATCCGTCCAGAACGTCTCGCAGCGCGCCGCGTGCTTGATCAGCCCGCCGACGCTCAGCTCCCCCGCGGAGGCCGCGCTGCGGGCCTGGGCGTCCGTCAGGCCGTGGGCGGTGACCCGCAGCGCGCGCCGCTGGTGGGCGAGGTAGGCGGTGAGCGCCGAGCGCTCGTCGGAGACGGGAGGGGCGAATCCCGGCATGGCTGTTCCCTCTCTGATGCAAACTCTTGCAGCAAGTTTCAGGCGCACTCTTTGCCCCACTGGGCCGTACCGGGAGGGGGGTGGCCCCACCTCCGACGGGCCGGGTGCCCGGATGGGCCGCCGGGCCCCCGGACGGCAGGGTGAGGGCATGACAACTCCTCGTGTTCGTACGTCACTTGCCGCCTCCGCCCTCTCCGCCGCCGTGCTCGCCTCGGCGGGACTCGTCGCCGTCGGAGGCGCGGCCCATGCCGATGCCCCCGCCGCCGCGAGCGCCGCCGCCGGGGGCGCCCTGTCGTGGGGCGACTGCGCCGCCTCGGTGAAGGCGGCCGACGGGCAGCGGTGCGCCGTCCTCTCGGTGCCGCTCGACCACGCCGACCCCACCGGGCCCCGGATCGAGCTGGCGGTCTCCCGGCTGGCCTCCGCCCGGCCGGAGGCGCGGCGCGGGACGCTGATCGTGATCCCGGGCGGGCCGGGCGGTTCCGGCGTGCAGCGGCTCGCGCAGAAGGGCGCGGCGCTCGCGAAGGAGACGGGCGGGGCCTACGACCTGGTGGCCTTCGACCCGCGCGGGGTCGGCGGCTCCACCAAGGCGCGGTGCGGGCTGGCGGCGGAGGACCGGTGGATGGTGACCGTGCGCTCCTGGCCCGCCGCCGACGGGTCGATCGCGGCCAACGCGGAGCGGGCCCGGCGGATCGCCGACGCCTGCGCCCGCAACGGCGGCGCCGTGCTGCGCGGCCTCACCACCGCCAACCAGGTGCGGGACATGGAACTCCTGCGGCAGGCGCTCGGCGAGGAGAAGGTGTCCGCGTGGGCCACCTCGTACGGCACCTACGTCGCCGCCCGGTACGCGCAGGAACACCCGGGGCGGACCGACCGGTGGGTCCTGGACAGCAGCGCCGACCCGGACCCGCGCCGGGTCGCGTACGGCTGGCTCGCCGACATGGCGAAGGGGGCCGAGGACCGCTTCCCGGACTTCGCCGCCTGGGCCTCCCACCCGGACCGCGCCGGCGACGGGCTGCGGCTGGCCGACACCCCGGAGGGCGTACGGACGCTCGTGCTCGACCTGGCCGCGCGGCTCGACCGCGCGCCCCGCGCCACCACCGTGCCGGGAGCGGTGCTCGACGGCGCCTCCTTCCGGCAGGCGCTCCAGCTCGCCCTCTACTCCGACGCCGCCTTCCCCGCCTTCGCGCTCCTCGTCGACCAGGTCCTCGACCCGGAGGCGTCGCCGGTGCTGCCGCCCGAGCTGTCCGGGGCGATGCCCGACGAGGCGGCCGCCGTCACCGTCGGCGTGATCTGCAACGACGTCGACTGGCCCCGTTCCGTACCGGCCTACGCCCGGGCGGTCGCCGCCGACCGGGCCCGGTACCCGCTCACCGGCGGCATGCCCGCCAACGTCACGCCCTGCGCCTTCTGGAAGGGCGGGGCGGTCGAGAAGCCGGTCCGGCTCACCGACGACGGGCCGTCGAACATCCTGATGATCCAGAACCTGCGGGACCCGGCGACCCCGCACGCCTCCGGGCTGAGGATGCGCGCGGCGCTCGGCGAGCGGGCCCGGCTCGTCTCGGTCGACCGGGGTGGCCACGGCGTGTACCTGACCGCCGCCGGCGGGGCCGGCAACGCCTGCGGGGACCGCACCGTCACCCGGTTCCTGCTGACGGGGGAGCGCCCGGACGCCGACGTGCGCTGCTGACCGACGGCCGTGCGCGGGGCCTCAGGGTCGGGGCCGCGGCACGTCGGAGCTCCGGCGGGCCCGGGAGGGCGGGAGCCCGAAGAGGGGCGCGGTCCGCGTGATGTCGAGCAGGTGCGCCACCTGCTCGCTCACCGCGGTGATGGACAGGGAGACGTGCCGGTCCAGGGCCCGCTGGCGTGCGCGCAGCAGTGTGTTCAGGCCCGTGGAGTCGCAGAACGTCACCTCTGACAGGTCGAGGGAGAGGAGGCGCCGCCCGCCGCCGTCGGACAGGGCGCGCCTGAGTGCCGTGTCCAGCTGGTGGGCGGTGTCCATGTCGATCTCGCCGCCGAGTCGGAGCAGGGTCCCGGTCGTGGTCGGTTCGGCCTCGACCCGGATCCGGGGGTCGTCGGGGGCGTCCGGGAACAGTGAGGGGGTCGGGTCCGCCGGTGGTGGGGTCATGTTTCCTCCCGGGTGGAGGGGCCTCACCCCGAGTGTCTGCCTCTCGACGGTTATACGTCAATATTTACGTGAAAGTTGTTTCGTGTATCGCTGGGGGCGCGGCGCCGTCAGGAGAGCCGCAGGTGGACGTGGACGGCCTTCCCCTCGCCCGGTCCCGCCGCGGCACAGGTCGTCACGGCGTCCGCGAGCCGGGCGACGATGCCCAGGCCGAGACCGCCCTCGCCGGTCAGGGACGGTTGCCGGAGGTACGGGAGGCGGGTGCTGCGGTCCGTGACGGCGATGTCGAGCCCGTCGGGCCCCACCGCCAGGTCCAGCGCGCAGACCCCGCCGCCGTGCCGGACGGCGTTCGTCACGACCTCGCTCACCACCAGCGCCGCGTCGTCCTCGGCGGTCCGGCGCGGCGGCACGTCGCCGCCCGCCGTCTCCCGGACGAGACGGCGGACCTCTTCCCTGGCCCGCCGCACCGCGTGGGGGCCTTCGATGTCGATGTGACGTCGCGTGGGGAACGGCACCGTGCCCTCCTTCGGCCCGGACAGCTCGTCGCCCCGGCGGCTACCCATCGGACGGCGGGCCATGCGCCGCGCCGCCGGCCGTCGTCAGGCCGCCAGGACCTCGACCCCCCGCGCCGCGAGCGAGCGCAGGACCGGGTGGTGGGGGTCGGCGTCGGTGAGCAGGCCGGTGACGCCCTCCCAGGGGAGCACGCGGAAGCGCGAGGCCGCGCCGATCTTCTCGGAGGAGGCGAGGACGTACGTGTCGGCGGCCCGCGCGGCCAGGGCCCGCTTCATCGCCGCCTCCTCGGCGTCGCCTGTGGTGAGGCCCGCGTCCGGGTGGACGCCGGTGACGCCCAGCAGGAACAGGTCGGCCGAGACGTTCTGGGCGGCCTCGGCGGCGGCCGCGCCGCAGGTGACCGCGGAGTGCTTGAAGAGACGGCCCCCGAGCAGGAAGACCTCGGCCTTCGGATGGTCCAGCAGCGCGGTCGCGACGGTCGGGCTGTGGGTGATCACGGTGCAGTCCAGCTCCGGCGCCAGGGCGCGGGCCACGGCGAGGGCGGTGGTGCCGCCGTCCAGGATCAGGGCGCTGCCGGGCCGCACGAGCGCGGCGGCGGCCAGGGCGATCCGCCGCTTGCCCTCCGGGGCGACGGACTGCCGGGCGGCGTAGTCCGCCACGGCCGGGGAGACCGGCAGCGCCCCGCCGTAGACGCGCTGGCAGAGCCCCTCGGACGCGAGGTCGCGCAGGTCGCGGCGCACGCTGTCCTCGGAGATCCCCAGGTCCGCGGCGACGTCCTTGGCCACGATCTTCCCCTGCCGGGCGAGCAGGTCCAGCAGGTGCGCGCGCCGTTGGGCGGCCAGCATGCGTACTCCTTCACAGTCTTGCACGTTTATGTCCAGTGGGCTGTATCGTAGCGCGCCATGACCGACCAGCCGAACCCCGTGCCCGTCCGCACCCCCGACGCCCTGCCCGGCACCGACACCCCCGACCACCGGGGCCGCACCGGTCTCGACCGGGCCGGACGCGACCTGGACCGCAACGCCGACGTCGTCGTCCGCGACGTGGAGCTCACCTCCCGGGGCTGGCACGTCCTGCGCCGCACGACCTTCGACTACCGCCGGCGCGACGGGCGCTGGGAGTCCCAGCAGCGCGAGACGTACGACCGGGGCAACGGCGCGGCGGTCCTGCCGTACGACCGCGAGCGCGGTCGCGTGCTGCTCACCCGCCAGTTCCGCTACCCCGCCTACGTCAACGACCACCCGGACGGCATGCTCGTCGAGGTCGCCGCCGGACTGCTCGACGGCGACGCCCCGCTCGCCGCCGTCCGGCGCGAGGCCGCCGAGGAGCTCGGCGTCACGCTCGGCCCGGTCGCCCACGTGCTCGACGCCTACATGAGCCCGGGCTCGGTCACCGAACGCCTGCACTTCTACGCCGCCCCCTACACCGCCGCCGACCGCACCGGCGCCGGTGGCGGCCTCGCGTCGGAGGGCGAGGACATCGAGGTCCTCGAAGTGCCCTTCGCGGAGGCCCTGGCCATGACCCGCGACGGCCGCATCGTCGACGGCAAGACGATCCTGCTGCTGCAATGGGCGGCGCTGGACGGCCCCTTCGCCCCGAAGGCCGGGTGAGACCGTCGGGCGCGGAGCCCCGGGAGCCGCCGACCGCGCCGCGCGCCCTGTCGCACGCCCCTCCGCGCCACCGCGCGCCGTTCGGGCACGGCCGCCGGGTGGGCAGGATCGCCGGAGATCCGACAGAGAGGCCGACCGTGGCAAGTGACTTCCAGCGCGCCAAGCTCGTCAGCATGTTCCGCGCCTTCGACGCCGACGACAACGGCTACCTCGACCAGCGGGACTTCCAGGCCCTCGCGGCCCGTTGGCGGGGCCTGCCCCGGGTGCGGCCGGGATCCGAACTGGCCGGGCGCGTGGACGCGCTCATGCTGGGCTGGTGGGACCTGCTCGCGGCGCACGTGGACACGAACGGCGACGGCAGGGTCGACCTGGACGAGCTCCTCGCCATGGTGGATCTGCTGCCCACCCTGCGCGAGGTCGTCGCCGCGACCGCCGAGACCGTCTTCGACGCCGTCGACGAGAACGGCGACGGCCGCATCTCGCCCTCCGAGCACCGGCGGCTCGTCGACACCTGGCACGGCGAGAGCGTCGACGTCGCCGACGTCTTCGACCGCCTCGACCGGGACGGGGACGGGCACCTCAGCCGCCCCGAGTTCACCGAACTGTGGATCCAGTTCTGGATCAGCGACGACCCGGCCGAACCGGGGAACCAGCTGTGCGGCCCGGTGCCCGGCACCGCGTGACCCGACCGCGCGTCCCCGGCGTCGCGCGACGCCGGGGACGCGTCCCACGCCGGGCGTCCGTCAGAGGGCGGACACCCAGTAGCGGTCGAAGGTGAAGCGGCCGTTGCCACCCGCTCCGTCGCGGGTGCCGGTGGTCTCCCGGGCCAGGGTGTACCAGGCGTCCACGAAGTCGGCGTCGTCGGTCCAGAAGGACGACGGGATCGCGTCGACGACCGGGTCGACGAGCGGGACGTACGCGCCGAGGTCGGCGATGGTCAGCAGCGCCGCGGCGATGGCCTTGGCGAGGGCCGAGTAGTTGGTGTCCCCGTCGTCCTCCATCATCACGGTGTCGGCCAGGTTGTACTTGTACTGCGACCAGTTCACCAGGATCTGGTTCGGGTAGTACGTGGTCCCCGCGTCGTTCAGATACGGATGGGTGACCGTGTCGACGCGCACCTTGCCGTCGAGCCCGAAGCCGCTGACGATGCTGAAGATCTCGGCGTCGCCCTTGATCCAGGTCTCCTTGTCGTCGGCGAGGCGCACCGACGTGATGCGGGAGGTCCAGAAGCCGGTGGCCGCGGTCCCCGCCGCGGCGGCGGCCGGGGCGGGCGCCGCGGCCGTGGAGACCCCGGCGGCGGCCAGCTCGCGCTCCAGGACCGCCATGCCCGCCTCGACCGCCTTCTCCCCGTCGACCCCGACGACGTACACCGGCACCTCGGGCGCCTCGGTGGCGGACAGCGTGTGCAGGCGGCCCGCCGTGTCGTACGCGGTGACGGCGCCGGCCTCGTCGTCGGACGGGGCGACGGCCACCAGCGGCGCCCGGCGGGAGTCCACGTCCCCGGTCAGTGACACGGTCAGGAGCCCCCCGGTGCCGGCGCCCAGCCCCTTGGCGGCGAGCACGGAACGGTCCGCGGCGGCGGCCTCGGCGGCCAGCAGGGCGGCGGCCCGGCTGCGCGCCCCGTCGGCCAGCGCCGCCAGTCCGGTCTCGCCGCCGCGCACGACGGCCCGCCCGGCCTCGGCCCGCCAGGCGGTGTCCGCGAGCGAACGGGCCAGGGCGCGGGCGGCCGCGTCCTCGGCGGCGGCGATCGGCGAGACCTCCGCCGGGCCGGACGCGGCGGGCGTCGCGGTGGCGGGCCCCTGGGCGGTGGCGACCAGGACGCCGGTGAGGGCGAGACCGCACGCGGCCGTGCGGAGCTGCTTTCTGACGGACAAGACATCCTCCATCGGAGTCGGCCGGTGCCCCGGGGTGTCGGGGCATGCCGGGAACCGGCCGTGGGTGTGCGGCCGGTGCGATGGTGCGGGGGTGGAGCCCGACCATGATGGGGCATGATCTGTCTACGCGTATAGACCGCCCCAACGGCGATATGAGTCAAGGCCGTTGGGGCGCAGGGGTACCGTCCCCCGCCAGATGCGGGGGCCGGGCCGGGTCAGCCGACGCGCTCGACCACGAAGAGGGGGATCTCCCGGTCGGTCCGCACCTGGTAGTCGGCGTAGTCGGCGAAGGCCGCCACCGCGCGGTCCCACCAGATCCGGCGCTCCTCGCCGAGCACGAGCCGGGCCTTCATGTCCCAGACCCGGGGGCCGTCGCGCAGCTCGACGAGGGGCTGGGCGACGAGGTTGTGGTACCAGACCGGGTGCTTCACCGCGCCGCCGTTCGAGGCGACGAGCGCGTAGGCGCCCTCGTGCTCCACCCGCATCAGGGGCGTCTTGCGGAGCCGGCCGCTGCGGGCGCCGACGCTGGTGACGATGACGACCGGCATGCCCCGCATCGTGGTGCCCTCGGTGCCGCCGGACGACTCGTACAGCTCGACCTGGGCGCGGACCAGCTCGTTCGTGCTGGGCTCGTAGCTACCGGTGAGGGGCATGGTGCTCGCCTTTCGCAGGGGGGTGTCCGGCCGGGCCGGCGTCCCGCCGACGCTATCCGAAGCCCGGACACCGCCGCGCGCCGCCCGGGCGCCGCCCCGGCCCGGTGCCCGCGCGGGGCTGTCGGCGGCTCGCCCCGGCGGGCAGAATCGGGCCCATGACGATCACCGCGAGCGGGCCGCCGAACGACTCGCCTCCCGAACTCGTCCTCGGCTTCCTGACGGGCGGGGTGATCGGGGTGTCGCTCACCTCGTTCATCGGCGGATGCGTCGTCGAGCGGCCGCTGCTCATCGTCACGGGAGTGGCCCTGCCCGCCGCCCACGGGCTCGCCCTCCTCCTCGCCGGGCTGCCGCGCCGCCTCCGCAAGGCGGCGTCCGTCCCGCGCACGGCCCTCGCGAGGGTCGAGGACCGGGAGATGGAGCAGGGCGTGCCCACCGACGTGCCCGTGCGGTGCGAGCTGTCCGTCGTGCCGGACGACGCGCCCGCGTTCCGGGTGGCCCTCCGGCAGGAGGTCCACGTCTCCGAGCTCGCCGACGTCCGACCGGGCGGCGTCGTGGTCGTCACGTACCCGCCCGACCGGCCGTGGAAGACGCGGATCGTGCGGCGGCCCACACCGGAGTGGGAGGCGCGGGCGGCCGTGGCGCGCCTTGACGCCGCACCGGGACCCGTCCTGCTGAGCGACCCCGAGCCGGGCCGGGCCGGCGGCTACCTCACCCTCTTCGGCCTGCTGCTCGGCACGGCCGCCGCCCTCTGGCTGCTGCGTGCCGACCTGTTCGGCTCCCGGGAGAACGGCTCCTTGCCGGACCTCCCCGGATGGGTCCCCTTCCTGCGGCTGTGGTGCGCGGCCTGGGGCGCGGCGGCGCTCGTCGGCTTCGCCCTCTCCCTGGCCGGGCTGACCAAGGTGCAACGCACGGTCCGGCTCACCGGTCGGATCGTGCGCGTCCGGCCGCCCCGGCACGGCGGGTCGCGCCATGGCGGGATACCGGTGGTCGTCTCCTACCGCGACCCGGTCACCGGGCGGGACGTCACCGCGACGAACGACGGGGAGCACGGCGAGGTGATCACCGCGGCGTGGGAGGGCCGCGAGATCGGGGTCGGCCACCCGCGGGGCCGGCCGCACGCCCTCCGGTTCTCGCCCCGCCCCGAGCCGCCCGGCCGGGGGCTGGCCAAGCCGGGCTGCGCGGTCTTCCTGGTCTACGCCGGGCTGGTGGCCCTCGCCGCGATCGAGTGGGGCTGGCCGTGGGCCCTCGTCGGCGCCGGCGGCCCGGGTGCGCTCTACGCCGCCGTCCACCTGCCGGGCACGGTCCGGGCCAGGACCGCCCGCCTGGCCGACCTCGCCACCATGGACGCCGTGCCCGGGCGGGTCGTCGCGGTCCTCAAGGACGTCAGTGTCGACCAGGAGGACGGCCACACCTGGACCAGGTTCACCCCGGTGGTCTCCTTCACGACCCGCGCGGGTGCCGCCGTCACGGCCCACTGCACGGAGCACCTCCCGGACCCGGCGGGCGCGTACGGCCGGGAGGTGACGGTCCATCATCATCCTTCCGACCCGGCGAGGTTCACGCTCGACCCGGCCGCCGAGCGCCGCGGCCAGGATCTGGACGTGCTGGTCAACGTCCTGGTGACGCTCGTGTGCGGAGCGGCGGCCGCGGTGGGGGCGGCGCTGCTCTGAGTCCGGGCGCCGCCCCCTCCGGCGGTCGCTCCGAGATCGCCTCTTCCCTTGCGTCTCAAGGGTGTTGGAGGATCCGGGCATGACTCCGCATGCGACCGACCCGACCGCCGACGCGGCGGCCACCTACCTCGCCGCGCTCCACGAGCGGCTGACGGCCGACGGCTGCGCGGTGACCCTCCCGTCGTGGCACGAGCACCGGGTGGTCGCCGCGCACCGCGCCGACCGCAAGGTCCGCTGGTTCGGCACGAAGGTCGAGCTGTTCGTCTTCGCGGCCGCCGTCCCCGAGGTCGACGAGACCGCCCTGGGGGAGTTCACCGTCTGGGCCATGAGCCACGCCAAGAGCCTGCGGCGCGGCATACCCGGAGCCCGCAACGCGGCCTTCGTGCTGCCGGCCCTGGTGAGCGCGCGCGTCCGGCCGGAGGCGGCCCGGTGGGCGGCCGAGGACGCCCGGATCCTCGGTACGACCCTGATCAGCCGCCCGCTCGCCGTCGAGACCGCGCCGGACGGGGTCCGCACCTCGATGTACCGGGGACGGGTCGCCCTGGGCGGCATGTTCACCGGCCACGTCCTGAGGAAGGCCGCCCTGTACTTCCCGTGACGGGGCTCCCGACCGGCCGAGGCGCGGGAGGCGCGGAACCTCCGGCGCGGCTCACCCGATCGGCCGAGGGGCGGGAGGCGCGGAACCTTCTGCCGGGGGGTTCGACAGGGCCGGGTGGCGCAGGATCGCGCGCTCCGGCCGACGCCCCCCGGCCCGCGCGCGGAAGCTGGACGGGTCGGCGCACCCGGCCGCCGGCCCGTCCAGGAGGTCCCGCATGCCCCGATCCGCCCCGCACGCGTCCTGGCCCCGCCGGGCCGCGGCCACCGCCCTGCTCCTCGTCGCCGCGCTGACCGGGCCCGCGCTGCCCCACGCCACCGCCGGGGAGCGGCCCGCCCGGGACGCGGGGGCACGGGGCGGCGGCTCGGAGAAGGAGCTGCGCCGGGCGCTCGCCGAGCTCGTCGCCGCCCCCGGCGGACCGCCCGGCGCGATCGCCGTCCTCACCCGCGACGGCGTCCCCCGCGTCTACCGCGCCGGGACCGCCGACACGGAGAGCGGACGGCCGCCGCGCCCGGACGACCACATGCGGATCGCGAGCGCCGCCAAGGCGTTCAGCGGCGCGGTGGCCCTCAGCCTGGTGGACCGCGGCGCGCTCGGCCTGGACGACACCCTGGGACAGCGCCTGCCGCACCTCCCCGAAGCCTGGCACGCGGTGACCCTGCGCCAGCTCCTCCAGCACACCAGCGGCCTGCCCGACTACAGCAGGAGCCCGCGCTTCCAGGCGATCGTCCGCGCCGACCCCCGCCACCGCTTCGTCTCCCGGCGCCTGCTGGAGTTCGCCGCCCCGGACCTCCTCTTCCCGCCCGGCAGCCGCTACGGCTACTCCAACTCGGACAACATCGCCGTCGCCCTGATGGCCGAGCAGGCCACCGGACGCCGCTACGAGGACCTGCTGCGCGAACGGGTGTACCGCCCGCTCGACCTCCGCGACACCAGCCTCCCCTCCGGCTTCCGGCTGCCCCGCCCCTTCCTCCACGGTTACGCCACGGCCCCCGGCGAGGCGCCCGAGGACGTCAGCGAGGCGATCAGCGCCTCCGGCGCGTGGGCGTCGGGCGGCATCGTCTCCACCCCGGCCGACCTCGGCACCTTCATCGGCGGCTACGTCGGACCCACGCTGCTGTCGCCGCGGACCCGGCACGCGCAGCGCCGGTTCGTCCCCGGCGCGTCCGAGCCCGCCGGGCCGGGGGTGAACGCCGCCGGACTGGGCGTCTTCCGGTACGAGACCCGCTGCGGCACCGTCCTCGGCCACACCGGCAACACCCCGGGCTACACCCAGTTCGCCGCCGCCACCCCCGACGGCCGGCGGACCGTCACCGTCTCCGTCACCAGCCAGGTCACCCTCGACCCCGCGCTGCTCGCCCGCCTGCGCGCGACCGAGGAGCGTTTCGTCTGCGCCCTCCTGGAGGACGGCCACGGCGGTGGGCACGGGCCCGACGGCGGGTACGGCGACCCCGCGGCCTGACCCTCCGCCCGGGCGGGTCAGGAGCAGGTGAGCACCGTCTTGGCGATGGTGCCGCGCGCTTCGAGCGCCGTGTGGGCGTCCGCCGCGTCGGGCAGCGCGAACCGCTGCCCGACGCGGACGCGCAGCCGTCCGTCGCGGACCATGTCGAGCACGGCCCCTCCCCGGCGGAGCAGTTCGGCCCGGTCCTGGATGTGGTGGGTGAGGTTCGGGCGGGTGACGTACAGGGATCCGGCGGCGTTGAGGCGCTGGAGGTCGAAGGGCGGCACCGCTCCGCCGGCCTGCCCGTAGAGCGCCAGGACGCCGCGCGGGCGGAGCACGGCGAGGCTCTCGTCGAAGGTCGGGCCGCCGATCCCGTCGTACACGGCGGCGGCGCCGCGACCGCCGGTGTGCCGGCGCACCGCCTCCGACAGCGCGCCCGGCCGGTGGCCGCCCGCCTCGACGGCGCCGGCGGCGCGCGCCGCCTCCGCCTTGGCCCCGGTGGACGCGGTACCGATCACGGTGCCGCCGCGGAGCCGGACGAGCTGGGTCAGCAGCATGCCGACGCCGCCCGCCGCGGCGTGCACCACGACGGTGTCGCCGGCCCGGACCTGGTAGGTGTCGTGGCAGAGGTAGTGCGCGGTCATGCCCTGGAGCAGGGTGGCCGCGGCCAGTTCGGCGGAGAGCCCGTCCGGGACCGGCACCAGCCGGTCGGCGCTCAGCAGGGCGTACTCCGCGTAGGCCCCCGGCAGGTTCGCCCAGGCCACCACGGAGCCGACGGCGACCTCCCGCACCCCCGGCCCGACCTCGACGACCGTGCCGGCGCCCTCCTGCCCGGGCACGTAGGGCAGGTCCTGCGGGTACAGGCCGGAGCGGAAGTAGACGTCGACGTAGTTGACGCCGGCGGCGGCAAGCCGCACGAGCGCCTCGCCGGGCCCCGGCACCGGCCGGGGCACGTCGACGAGTTCGAGCACCTCGGGCCCGCCGGCCCGGCTGACCTGGATGGCTTTCATGGCCGGGATCGTACGGGGCCCGGCCACCGTCCGCGGGGAGTCCGGGGATTCACCGGAGGTCATAGCCGGCCTCTTCGGCGAGGTCGTTCACGAGCGGCAGGACCCGGCGGATCTCGGACTCGTGGCGGCGCCACTTGTCGGGGTCGGGCACGGTCTGGGTCATCACGACGGGGAGGTCGCGGCGGCCCCAGGCGTCCGAGAAGGGCAGCTTCACCGCGTCGGCCACGGCCTCCATGGTGGCGACCGGGTCGGACTTGACGTCCTCGTAGCGGACCAGGACGGAGTTGCCGGTGGGGGCCAGGGCGCGGGCGGCGTCCAGGACGGCCCGGTTGTGGGCCACCCAGTTGCGGGCGCAGACCTCGGCCAGGCTCAGGTCCACCCAGTCGCGCCAGCCGGGCGGCAGGCTGAGGTTCCACCACTGCTTGCCCCACGGGAAGACGTCCGAGTAGCCCTTGATCCGCAGGGGCTCCGGCACCGGGTAGGAGAAGAACATCCGGGGGTTGAGCCAGGCGTCCATCAGGGAGCCGATGCTGGTGCGCGGGTCGCGGACGACGAAGACGTAGGTGGCGTCGGGGTAGAGGGCCTGGAGGAACGGGATCCGGAAGCAGGACTGGATGCTCTTCTCGACCAGCCGGATGCCGTCGGCGAGTTCGGCCTCGGTGGGGCGCGGGCCGCGCGGCGGGAAGCAGAACGGGGTGATCTCGTCGAGCTCGCCGCCGTCGCGCGTGGTGGGCGGGCCTTCCGGCAGCTCGCCGGGGAAGCGCTCCTGGAGGGCCTTCAGCGGCACGTCGTAGTAGTACGGCTGGAGTCCCTGGGCGCGGATGAAGTCGAGGTGGTCGAGCTTGTCGGCGACGGACCACTCCGCGCCGGGCCGGCGGGCGGCGGCGAGCAGGTCCTCGTTCAGGCGGGCCGCCACCTCGGGGGTCGCGTCGGAGGCGTCCAGGGCGTTGGAGTGCCAGTCGCGCCGGCTCGGGTGCAGGCTGCCGCGTTCCCAGATCGGCTTGCCCTCGCGGCCGATGCTCCAGACGTGCTCGCTGCGCTCGATCAGACTGCGGACCAGACTGGTGCCGGAGCGGGGGTGGCCGACGATGAAGATGGGCTGCTTGAGCATGGCGGAGCTCGCTTTCGTGAAGAGGCGGGTTCTCGGGCGGAGGGGACGCGGCGCGCGGGGCGGTGCCGGGGCAGGGGGTACCGGCGTGCGTGCTCGGGCGGTCCCGGAGGACGAAGCGCCGACCGGGGGTCAGGCGGGCCAGCGGGCGGACCTGACGTGCCGGTTGGCGAGTCCTGCGGCGGTGATCAGGGCCTGGACGCCGGCGATCAGGACGAGGGCGCCGGTGACGCCGAGGAACTCCAGGGCCAGACCGCCGGCCAGGGAGCCGAGCGGGGAGCCGGCGCCGATGAGCGTGATGGTCGCGGCGATGGCGCGGCCCCGCCGGTGGTCCGGGGTCTGACGGAAGATCATGATGTCGACGAGGATCTTCAGGGCCGGCAGGCCGAGGGCCGCCAGGGTCAGCAGGGCGAAGACCCAGACCGGTCCGAACGGCAGCGCCAGCAGGGCCACCGCGACCGTGGTCAGCGTGGACGCGGCCAGGAGCAGCGCGCCGGGGCTGAGCAGCCGGTTGAGCCGCGGGACCAGCGCCGAGCCGGCGAGCATGCCGACGGCGGTGCCGGAGAGGGCGAGGCCGATGGTGCCGGGGGAGTGGTGCCGGTCCTGGAGGGTCACCATCACCATCAGGATGGCGGCGGTGACGCTGAAGTAGAAGACGCTGATCAGGAGCAGCGCGGACCGCAGCAGCCGGTCGCCGAGGAGTTCGACCAGGCCCGAGAAGACGTCGGCCAGCGGGCCGAGCGCGCTCTTCCGCTCGCCGCCCGCCGGTTCGGCGGCCGGTTCGGTCTTCGGGACCTTGACGGCGAGGGCGCAGAGGAACGAGATGACGAACCCGGCGGTGGCCGCGACGAAGGGGAAGGTGCGGGAGAGCAGGTAGAGCCAGCCGCCGAGGGGCGGTCCGGCCAGGGCGGCGGCTCCGCTGCGCGCCTCGTCCTGGCTGAGCGCCGCGGTCAGCTGATGGTCCGGCACGACCGCCCGGACGAGCAGCATCCGGGCCGGCGCGCCGAAGGCCGTACCGGCGCCGAGGACGACCGCGGCCACGATCAGCAGGCCGTAGTTCGCCCGGCCCGTCGTCAGACCGACGACGATGAACGCCAGGGTGAGCGCGCGGACCGCTTCGGAGATCAGCAGGATCCGGCGCCGGTCCCACCGGTCGACGACCGCGCCGGCCGGGAGTCCGACCAGGAGGGCGGTGCCGATCTGCGCGAACCCGAAGAGGCCGGCGAGCGCGGGCGATCCGGTCAGCGACATGATCAGCAGGGGGTACGCGACCTCCACCGTTTCGAGGCCGAGGTTGGCGGAGGCCGCGCCGATCCAGAGAATCTGGAAGCGTCGGTTGCGGCGCAGGGGTATGGATGGGGCGGGAGCTTCGCTATCACTCTGACGTAAGCGTTCACTCATGCGTGAACGGTAGCATGCGACTGAATGGTTCGCTACGAGGAAATGGGGATGGGTTCATGGCTGACGATGCCGACGCGGTGACGGTCGTCCGCGAGGTCGACGACGTGGAGACGCTGAAGGCCCTCTCCGACCCGCTGAGGTTGGCGATCCTGCGCACGATGATGAGCGACGTCCGCGCGGGCCACCGGGTCAAGGACATCGCGAGGCTGCTGGACCAGCCGCCCACCCGGCTCTACCGGCACATCAAGGTGCTGGAGGCGGCGGGCCTGATCAAGGTGGCGCAGACCCGGATGGTCTCCGGGATCCAGGAGAGCCAGTACCAGGTGGCGCAGTTCGCCCTGCGGCTGAGCCGCGACCTGCTGGCCGCGCCGGGCAACGCGGGCGACCTGGCCGACGCGTTCGCCGCGACGCTGAACGACTTCCGGGACCGGCTCGTCCGGGACATCATCAGCGGGCGCTTCCAGCCGGAGCCCGAGGCCGGGGCGAAGCCGGACCCGCTCGGCCCGATGGTGGTGGCGCTGGACCGCCGGCTGACCCCGGAGCGGGCCACCGAGTTCCGGTCCCGACTGGCCGCGCTGATGGAGGAGTTCAACCGTCCCGACGACGAGGAGAAGGCCGTGGTGCCGGTCGAGTTCCTGATGATGTTCTGGGCGCCGAAGGACCCCGCGGAGGAGCCGGCGGCGCCGTAGGGGGCGGAGAAGACGGAAGCGCCGCCCGTGTGGGTCCACACGGGCGGCGCTTCGTCCTCACGGACTCTCGGGGTGCGGGGGACGCCTCACCCGACACGGGCTACGGGCTTCCCCCGCACGTCACTTGGGGGCGATGAAGAGCCGGCCGCCGGGGAAGCGGTGCGGCACGCAGCGGGCCTGGTCGAAGCCGGCCTGCCGGAAGCGCTCCAGCCACTCCTCCTCCGGAGGCAGCTCCACGTCCATGAACCCGGCGTGCAGATAGGTGAAGAGCGCGCTGAACCGGCGCTCGCGCCCGTCCGGCGCGTACGGCACCGCGTCCGTGATCGCCATGATGCCGCCCGGCCGCAGCGCCTCCCGGCATCTGCGCAGCACCCGGTCGAAGACGTCGCCCTCGCGCACGATGTCGTGGAAGACGAAGCCGGCGTGGATGACGTCGGCGCCGGCCACCGGCGCGGGGTCGTCGGCGAGGGACTGGATCGGCCGCTCCACCACCTCCAGGCGGTCGCCCACGCCCGCCGCCCGCGCCGCGCGGCTCGCCTCCCGGCAGGCGCCGGCGCTCATGTCCAGCGCCACGCCGGTGCTCTCGGGCAGCCGGCCCAGCAGGTCGATGAGGAGCCCCGCCGCGCCCGCGCCGAGGTCGGCGATCCGCCGCGGCCGGGCGGCGAGGATCGCCTCGGTGGCCGCCGGGTAGAAGCCCTGGCTGCCGATCCAGCGCGAACTGACCGCCACCTCACGGCCGTCGCGCCGGTACAGCGCGGCGGCGCCGGCCGGGTCGCGCAGGAACTCCGCGGGGTGCTCGACGTACGGCTGGTTGGCCCGCAGCGACCAGTAGAGGTAGCCGGACGCGTGGATCCGGTCGGCGAAGTCGTCCGCGACCCGGAACTCCTTGACGCCGGCCGGCTCCAGCAGCGCCGCGGCGACCAGGGTGGCCACGAAGCCGGCCATGCCCTCCTCCGGCACGTCCGCCGCGGCCGCCAGCTGCGCCGTGGTCACCGGCTCGCCGCGCTCCAGCAGGGGCACGATGCCCAGCCGGTCGGCCATCTCCAGCAGGGCGGCGACGGCGGCGAGGTCGGCCGCGGTCTCAGGGGTACTGATGGGTGACATCGCGCTCTCCCACTCCAATTCGACGATCATCTCGGGTTCCACGGGGCCGGTCCGGTGCGGTTCCCGGCCGGCGGGCGCGGCACCGTCGGTGCCGCGCCGGTCTTTCGGTCGGGCGGGGTCTCCGCCCGTCTCATCGGGAATCCGCGTCCGCTCCGGCGGAACCCGTACGCCTGCGGAGCTTCGGACGGCTCCGGGGCGCGGCCCCGCCGAGTCGCGCGGCGAGCGCGGCGACCGTCGGGGAGTCGAAGAGGGTGGCCACGCTCAGGCTCGCGCCGAAGCGGGTGCGCACCCGGTTGAGCAGACGGGTGGCGAGGAGCGAATGGCCGCCGAGATCGAAGAAGTTGTCGTGCACGCCGACCCGCGGCGCCTTCAGGACCTCCGCGAACAGCGCGCACAGCGCGGTCTCCCGCTCGTCCCGCGGCGCCACGTACTCCACCCGGGCCGCGCTCGGGTCCGGGGCGGGCAGGGCCTTCCGGTCGACCTTGCCGTTGCCGGTGAGCGGCAGCCGGTCCAGCGTGACGAAGACGCTCGGCACCATGTGGTCCGGGAGCGTCCGGGCGGCGTGCGCCCGCACGGCGGCCGCGTCCACGTCCGCCGGCACCAGGTAGCCGACCAGCCGTTCGCCGTCCCCCGTGACCGTCGCGTGCGTCACGTCCGGGTGGCCGGTCAGCACCGCCTCGACCTCGGCGGGCTCGATCCGGAAGCCGCGGACCTTCAGCTGCGCGTCCACCCGGCCGTCGAACTCCAGCACCCCGTCCGGCCGGTAGCGGGCCAGGTCGCCGGTGCGGTACATCCGCCCGCCCGCCGGACCGTACGGATCGGCCACGAACCGCCCGGCCGTCACGTCCGGCTGGTGGGCGTAGCCGCGGGCCAGGCCCGTTCCCGTCACGTACACCTCGCCGGGGACGCCGGGCGGGACCGGCCGCAGCCGCTGGTCGAGGAGGTACAGCCCGGTGTTGTCCATGGGGCGGCCGATCGGCACCGTACGGGCCGGTACCGAGGCGATCGGGTGCCAGGAGGAGATGACGGTGGTCTCCGTGGTGCCCCAGGCGGCCGCGACCGCCGTGTCCGGGGCGAGGGCCGTCAGCTCCGCGACCGACGCGGGCGACACCACGTCACCGGCCATCCAGACGAGGTCCAGCGCGGCCAGCGCCGGTCCCGCCTCGGCCACCATCAGGTTGAACAGCGCGGAGGTGAAGACCGCGGTGGTGGCCCGTCCCTCGACGATGGTGCGGGCCAGCACCTCGGTGTCCAGCTCGCCCTCGGGCGCGATCACCACCCGGCCGCCGGTGAGCAGCGGCAGCCAGATCTCGTAGACCGACGGGTCGAACGAGGTCGGCGAGTGCATCAGCGCGTCGGCCCGCCGCAGTCCCGCCCAGGCGCGGTCGGTGACGAACTCGGCGACGCTGCGGTGCGAGACGACGACCGCCTTGGGCGTGCCCGTCGAACCACTGGTGAACATCGTGTACGCGGCGCGGTCCGGGTGCGTGACCGTCACCGGCCCGTGCTCCGCCGCGCCGGGGGTGGGCGTGACCACCGTGACCCCGGCCAGGTCGGTGGGCCCGTCGGTGACCAGCAGCGTGGCCCGCATGTGGTCCACCATGTGCTGTCGGCGGGCGAGCGGGGCCGCGCCGGGCAGGGGCAGGCAGCCGCCGCCGGCCTTGGTGACGGCCAGGACCGTCACGAGGTAGTCGATGCCGCGCGGCTGCCGCACGGCCACCGGGTCGTCGGGCGCGCAGCCCGCCGCCACCAGCGCGTGCGCCAGGTGGTTGGCCCGCCGGTCGAGGTCCCGGTAGGTGATCGACCGGTCGCCCTCCACCGCCGCGACCGCGTCCGGGGTGGCGGCGGCCTGCCGGGCGAACAGCACGGCCAGGTCCTCGTCGACGACCGGCCGGGCGGTGTCGCGCGGGTCGGCCAGCGCGACCCGCCGCTCGGCGTCGGACAGCAGGTCGAGCCGTCCGATCGGGGCGTCGGGGTCCGCGACCGCCGCGCCCAGGAGCCGTACCAGCCGGTCCGTCAGGGCGGTCACGGTGTCCCGGTCGAACAGGTCGGTGCGGTAGCGCACCTCGCCGGTGACGCCCTCGGGCACCCGGCCCTCGCCGTGGTGCTCGACGAAGCTGAGGTTGAGGTCGAAGTCCACCGGACCCACCCGGATCGCCTCCACCGCGCCCTCGGCCGGGGCCGGCGCCACGTCCACGCCGGACAGCGTGAACGAGGACTCGGCGTTGTTCTGGAGCACCAGCATGGTCTGGAAGAGCGGGTGCCGGCTGAGCGAGCGGGCCGGGTTGAGCGCGTCGACGACGCGGTCGAAGGGCAGCTCCTGGTGGGCGTACGCGGCCAGGTCCAGTTCCCGCACCCGCGCCAGCAGTTCGCGGAAGCTCGGGTCCCCCGCGGTGTCGGTCCGCAGCACCAGGCTGTTGACGAAGCAGCCGATCAGAGGGTCGAGGCCCTCGTCGCTCCGCCCGGCGACCGTCGTGCCGATCGGGATGTCGGTGCCCGCGCCGAGCCGGGTGTACAGCGCCGCGAGCGCGGCGTGCAGCACCATGAAGAGCGTGGTGTGGGTGGCCCGGGCCAGCTCCTGGAGACCGGCGTGCAGCGGCGCGGGCAGGGTGACCGGCAGCAGCTCGCCCCGCAGGTCCGAGGAGTCGGGCCGGGGCCGGTCGTAGGGCAGCGCCAGCTCGCTCGGGAGCCCGGCGAGCCGCCCGGTCCAGTAGGCGGAGAGGCGCTTGCCGTCCGGACCGTCGAGCAGCTCCCGCTGCCACAGCGCGTAGTCGGCGTACTGCACCGGCAGCGGACGCCAGACCGGCGCGTCCCCCCGCACCCGGGCGGCGTACGCCTGGGCGAGGTCCCGGGTCAGCGGGGCCAGCGACCAGCCGTCGCCGGCGATGTGGTGCATCAGCAGCAGCAGGGTGTGCCGGTCCGGGCCGGTGGTGAACAGGCGCAGCCGCAGCGCGAGGTCGGTGGTGAGGTCGAAGCGGTGGAGCGCGGCGGCCGTCAGCTCCCGGTCCAGGTCGGCCGGGTCCACGGCGGCGGTCCGCAGCACCTCGTCCGGGTCGGTCTCCGCCGCGATGTGCTGGCGGGGCGTGCCGTCCGTCTCGGGGAAGCGGGTGCGCAGCGTCTCGTGCCGCGCGAGGAGGTCGCCCACCGCCGCGCGCAGCGCGCCGGTGTCCAGGGGGCCGTCCAGGTGCAGCACCAGCGGCCATCCGAGCCCGTTCCAGCGCGACAGGAACCACAGCCGCTGCTGGGCGTACGACAGGGGCAGCGGTGTCGGCCGTACGGCCGGCAGCAGGGCCGGGCGGGCGGGGTCCGTGCCGTCGCCGGTGCCGATCCGGGCGGCCAGCGACGCGGCGGTCGGGGCCTCGAAGAGGTCCGCGACGCCGAGCTCCGCTCCCAGATGGGTGCGGATCCGGTTGACCAGGCGGGTGGCGAGGAGCGAGTGGCCGCCCAGGTCGAAGAAGTTGTCGTGGGCGCCGACCCGGGGCCTGCCGAGGAGTTCGCCCATGAGCGCGACGAGGATCTCCTCGGCCGGGGTCCGCGGCGGCGTGTATCCGGCGCCGGTCTCGAACACGGGCTCCGGCAGCGCCCGCCGGTCGACCTTCCCGTTGCCGGTGAGCGGCAGCGCGTCGAGGACGACGTACGCGCCGGGCACCATGTAGTCGGGCAGCGCCGAGGCGAGCCGGTCCCGCACGGCGGCCGGGTCCGGGTCGGAGCCCTGGGGCACCAGGTAGGCGACGAGGCGGCGTTCGCCGCCGCGGTCCTCGTGGGCGGTGACGAACGCCTGCCCGATCTCGGGCAGGGCGGTGAGCGCGGCCTCGACCTCCGCGGGCTCGACCCGGAAGCCGCGGATCTTCACCTGGGCGTCGGCGCGGCCGAGGAAGTCCAGGGTGCCGTCACCGCGCCAGCGGACGACGTCCCCGGTGCGGTACATCCGGCCGCCGGGCGGACCCCACGGCGCGGCGGTGAACCGCTCGGCGGTCAGGCCGGGCTGTCCCGCGTAGCCGCGCGACAGGCCCGAGCCGGCGATGTACAGCTCGCCCGGCACCCCGACGGGCACCGGCTGGAGCCGCTCGTCGAGCACGTACAGCCGGGTGTTGTCCATCGCGGTGCCGATCGGCACCCGGACGGGCACCGCGTGCGCGCCGGACATCGAGAACCGGGTGGAGCAGGTGGTCGTCTCGGTCGGGCCGTACAGGGCCCGGACCGTCAGGTCGGGGTGGCGCTCCAGGAGCCGGGTGACGGCGGCGGGCGGCACGACGTCGCCGCCGGTGAGGACCTCCCGGACGCCGGCGAAGCACTCGGGATCCTCGGCGAGGGCCCCGAACAGGCCCGAGGTGAGCCAGATCCGGTCCACCCCGTACGAGGCCACCGCGTCGGCCAGGGCGGCGCCGTCGAGGTTCTCCCCGGGAGCCACCACGACCGTGCCGCCGGTCAGCAGCGGCGTCCAGATCTCGTGCACCGAGGCGTCGAAGCCGGTGGCGGAGTGCATCAGCACCGTGCCGCCCGCCCGCCAGAGCCGGTCGCGGACGAACCCGGCGGTGTTCCGGTGCGTCAGGACGACGGCCTTGGGGCGGCCGGTCGAGCCGCTGGTGAACATCACGTACGCGGCCTGGTCCGGGTGCGGGTCCGGACCGGGCGCCTCGGGGGACTCGCCGTCCCCGGGGGTCAGCACGGTCGGGCCCGCCCACGCCCCGGCCGGGTCGTCGGTGACGAGGAGCGTGGCGCCGGCCTGTTCGGCCATCAGGCGCAGCCGGTCCCGGGGGGCCGCCGACGGCAGCGGCAGGTAGGCGGCGCCGGCCTTGAGGACCGCCAGCATGGACACCACGAGGTCGGCCGAACGGCGCTGGAGCAGCGCCACCGGCCGGTCCGGGGCCGCGCCGGCCGCGACCAGACGGTGCGCCAGGTGGTTGGCGCGCCGGTCGAGTTCGGCGTAGGTGAGCGTGACGGGGCCGGTGACCGCGACGGCGTCCGGGGCGGCCGCCGCCCGCGCGGCGAGGAGCCGGGGCAGCGAGGCGTCCGTCAGCGGGCGTTCCGTGGCGTTCCAGGACCGCAGGACGGTGTCGCGTTCGCCGTCGCCGAGCACGTCCAGGCCGCCCAGCCGCCGGTCGGGGTCGGCGGCCACGGCCCGCAGCACCCGGAGGAACCGGTCGGCCAGGGTCCGTACCGTCTCCGCGTCGAACAGCCCGGTGCGGTAGACGATCTCGCCGGCCATCCCGTCGGCCCCGCCGTCCGCCCGGTAGGTGTCGGTGAGGTTCACGAACAGGTCGAGCTGGGCGGCGGACGGCGTCGACCGCACCACCTCGGTGTCCAGGCCCGACAGGGCGAAGCCGGCGTCCGCGTTGTTCTGCAGCACCAGCATGGTCTGGAACAGCGGGTGGCGGCCGAGCGCGCGCACCGGGTTGAGCGCCTCGACGAGCCGGTCGAAGGGCAGCTCCTGATGGCTCAGGGCGGCCACGTCGTCGGTCCTGACCCGCTCCAGGAGCTCGCGGAAGGTCGGGTCGCCCGCCGTGTCGGTGCGCAGCACCAGGTTGTTGACGAAGAAGCCGACCAGATCGTCGAGCTGGTCGTCGCCGCGCCCGGCGACCACGGTGCCGATGGGGATGTCGGTGCCCGCGCCGAGCCGGGTGAAGAGCGCGGCCAGCGCCGCGTGCAGCACCATGAAGAGCGTCGTCCGGCTCCGCTGCGCCAGGGCGACCAGGTCGGCGTGGAGGGAGGCGGGGATCCGCAGCGGGAGCAGCGCGCCGTCGTGGTCGGCGCCGCTGGGGCGGGGACGGTCGTAGGGCAGGGCCAGCTCCTCGGGGAGCCCCGCCAGGTGGTCGCGCCAGAAGTCGGTCATCCGCTCCTGGTGGGCGGTGGTGAGCAGGTCCCGCTGCCAGAGCGCGTAGTCGGCGTACTGCACCGGGAGGGGGCTCCACGCCGGGGCGGTGCCGGCGGTCCGCGCCGCGTACGCGGCGGACAGGTCCTGGGCCAGCGGGCGCATCGACCAGCCGTCGCCCGCGATGTGGTGCAGCACCAGCACCAGCACGTGCCGCTCCGGCGCGGTGCGCAGCAGCCGTACCCGCACGGGGACGTCCGCGGTGATGTCGAAGGGCTCCCGGCAGGCGGCGCGCACGGCCTCGTCCAGGCCGGCCTCGTCCACGTCGAGGACCCGGATCAGGCCGTCCGCCGGCACCCCGGGCAGGACCCGCTGGTACGGACGCCCGTCCCGCTCGTCGAAGACGGTGCGCAGCGGCTCGTGCCGCGCCGTCAGGTCCTCGACGGCGGCGGCGAGCGCCGTCCGGTCCAGCGGTCCCGCCAGGCGCAGCACCACCGGCAGATTGTACGTCCAGCCGAGGGGGTCCATGCGGTTGACGAACCACAGGCGCTGCTGGGCCCAGGACAGCGGGACGCGGTCCGGTCGCGGGGCCGCGGCCAGGACCGGCGCCTCCTGCCCGGCGGTCCCGGCGAGGGTGGCGGCGAGACCGGCGACGGTGGGCGTGGTGAAGAGCGCGTCGAGTTCGAGCCGGACGCCGAAGGCACCCCGGATCCGGTTGAGCAGGCGGGTGGCGAGGAGCGAGTGTCCGCCGAGGTCGAAGAAGTCGTCGTCGATGCCGATCGCGGGCCGGTCGAGGAGTTCGGCGGCGAGCTCGCAGAGCAGCTTCTCCCGGGCGTCGCGCGGCGCCCGGCCGGTCGCGTGGCCGCGGAAGTCGGGTGCGGGCAGCGCCCGCCGGTCCAGCTTGCCGCTCGCGGTGAGCGGCAGCGCGTCGAGCACCACGAACGCGGAGGGCACCAGGGAGGACGGCAGGCGCTCCTTGGACCAGTCCCGCAGCGCCGCGACGAGCAGCCCGCGGCGGCGGGTGGCGATCGGGTCGTTGGTGAGCGGGGCGGAGCCGGTGGTGCCCCGGTCGAGGTACACGCCGTCCAGGGCCCGCGGGCCGTCGGCGGCCGGGAAGAGCACGTCCAGCAGGTCCGGGCCGTCCGCCGACCAGGTGAGCACGGCGGTGCGGCCGTGGGCCGCGGCGAGCGCGTGCCAGTGCTCCGGGTCGATCTGGTCGCCCGGCCCGGCGAGCGCGGCGCGGGCGGCGGCGGTGTACGCGTCGGCGCGGAC